>CARCZS010000011.1 GCA_948956705.1 uncultured Phocaeicola sp. | reverse complement strand
TTTAAGTTATTGGGGGCATTGGGCGGACACATGGGTCCGCCCCTACCGTAAAGCGTTATCGAAAAAATTAAAGCCGGAAGAAGTTTTACAGATGAAAGGAAGCTGAAGGGGCGGTGACGGGATGTCCGTTCACTACCGGAACCCCCACTGGCAGGGCGTTTCAACGACTAATGAAAGGAAGAAGGAAGAGACAGCTTTTCCGCTTGTAGGGCGAAAAAGACTGTTGGTTTTTGTGGATTCAGTCATTGTATGACAAAACATTTATGAGAATAGTCGAGAGCCGACATTACACCTGATACTTGCCACGGACTTTTGTAGCTGATTTTAGTTATCTCTAACTATATTCTTATTCTGGAACTTTTCCCAAGAAATCGGCCCTCGTCGGACTGAAACAGTCTATCAATATTCCTGCTTCCAAGCAAATGCATCCGTGCGGCACATCCGGTTCCATGTAAATGCCGTCACCTGCTTCCACTATCTTCTTTTCATTGCCAACGGTAAATTCAAATTTCCCACTTTCCACGAAGGTAGTCTGGGTATGATAATGGGAATGTGGAGAGCCGCATGCTCCTTTTTCGAACTTTACTTTTACCATCATCACTTGTCCGTCGTATCCCATCACTTGGCGTACGACTCCTTCGCCGGCAGGTTCCCATGCCATTTCACTTGCTATTAAAAAGGTATTACTTCTTGTTTTCATATCTGTGGATTGTTTTATTTGGTTACAGATTGATTATAAATAATGACTTTTATGCTCATCCCTTACACTGTTTATCCAACGTTCTGGCAAACACATCCATTTCTCTTTTAGAAATACCTAACTGTACTGCCAGTTCTTGCCATCCCCTTCATTACCTCAGTTACTTTTGGGATAATCTTTTCAGCTGTTTTGCATATACGTATTGTATCTCCTTCTTTCAGCCATTTTGTGGAATGTCCGCTATCAGATACAACGTGTTGACTGATAGGGCATTTCTGCATGGATGTTACAGAACGCTTGCTGAGTACAAAGGTAGTGGCTTTCTTGGAAATTCTGCGGTTTGTGGTGGAATTTTTGCACTCCAATTTCTAAAGCTGATAATCAATGAGGCAAGCCCATATATTTTTCAAAATGAACATATAACCAATGGGGTTGACCCAAGTAAATGTTTTATCTTGTGATAGATGATTGCTTATATATATTGTTCGTAGGTGCCATATACATTTGAATAAAAAATACGAGGAAAAGAACAATTATTGGCAGTCTTTTCCCTTTGGAATAGCTTATTTTGTGTCTCATAAATGTGAAAGACACAATGAAGAAGATATTACTCTGTATATGCCGGTTTATCATGTTCCCTTGCATACTCTTGGCGCAAGAAGGAAAGCCTGTGGGAGAAAATCCCGGATACGAAACCGAGAAAGATATGCCTCTCTTTTACTGCCGGATGAAGCAGAATCTTACTTACCCTATGGCATGGGGGAATTCCGTTATTAAAGATTTTCGGGTGTGGCGTAAAGAGGCGCGGAAGACTTTGCTCGACTGTATGCAACCGGCTCCGCCTTCAGTTCCCTTTGACATGCAAACAACGGCTGAAGAACAACGGCGGGGATATCGGGCAGCGAAGATTGTTTTCAGTGTGTCCGGTTATTCCCGTGTTCCTGCCTATTTACTGATTCCCGATGGAAAGGGGCCTTTTCCGGCTGTGCTTTTGCTGCACGACCATGGAGCGCATTTTTCTATCGGAAAAGAAAAGGTAGTCAGACCTTTCGGGGTGGATGAGGAGACGATGGAGGATGCAAACCGATGGACTGAAAAATGTTATGACGGCAGGTTCGTTGGTGATTATTTGGCATCGAAAGGGTATGTGGTGCTGGCTGTCGATGCCCTTTTCTGGGGAGAGCGCGGACGAAAGGAAGGGGTGCGTTATGAGTCGCAACAGGCACTGGCGGCGAATCTTTTGCAGATGGGAATGTCATGGGGAGCATTGATTGCTTGGGATGATATACGCAGTGCCGAGTTTCTGGCGAGTCTGTCTATTGTTGATAAGGATAAGGTCGGAGCCATGGGCTTTTCGATGGGGGCACATCGTGCATGGATGGTAAGTGCGGCTACGGATGTGGTAAAGGCTGCGGCTGCTGTGTGCTGGATGAATACCACGGACAGCCTGATGACACTCACCAACAATCAGAATAAAGGAGGGTCTGCCTATGCCATGATTATTCCGGGTATCAGAAACCGGATGGATTATCCGCACGTGGCTTCCATTGCCTGCCCCAAACCGATGTTGTTTATCAATGGATTGAAGGATAAACTTTTTCCGGTGGAAGGGGGAAGAAAGGCTTTTGCCACCATGAGGGAAGTGTGGGAAAGCAGGGAGGCCGGACAGATGCTGGTAACTAAGTTTTATGATTTGCCGCATTTCTGTAGCAGAGAAGTACAGGAGGAAGTGCTGGAGTTTTTTGATAAGCATATAAAACAGATACACAAAAGATAGGAACGATGAAAGCAAAATTATGGATGGCGTTTATTGCCTTGTTTGTCTTTTCGGCATTTACTACCGACAGGACAGTGACTATTTTTATGATTGGTGATTCCACGATGGCCAATAAGTCTTTGAACGGAGGAAACCGGGAGCGTGGCTGGGGACATGTGCTCGGAGGCTTTTTCAGTGAAGAGGTGCACGTGGACAATCATGCCGTGAACGGCCGCAGCTCCAAAAGTTTCATTGACGAGGGGCGGTGGGCTGTCGTGCTTGATAAAATAAAACCGGGGGATTATGTTTTTATCCAATTCGGACATAATGATGAAAAGGCGGATTCGGCGCGTCATACAGAGCCCGGAACGACTTTTGATGATAATTTGCGTCGCTTTGTGAAGGAAACAAGAGAAAAGGGAGGTATCCCTGTATTGTTTAATTCCATTGTCAGGCGTAGCTTTGGTCATAACGAACATGCTGTGGCAGAGGATGATATGCGCAAAGATATGTCTAAAGATATGATGGCAGAGGAAGGAAATGTTTTGGTAGATACACATGGAAAGTATTTGGATTCTCCGCGTAGGGTGGCTGAAGAGTTGGAGGTTCCTTTTGTGGATATGAATAAGATAACTCATGATTTGGTGGAGGGCTTGGGGGCTGAGGCTTCCAAAAAACTGTTTATGTGGATTCCCGAAGGGGTTTGTGCAGCCTGTCCTAAAGGGCGTGCCGACAATACTCACCTTAATGTGTATGGCGCACGCACAATAGCCGGTCTGACGGTGGATGTAATTGCCGAAAAGGTACCTGCACTGGCTCCGTATGTGCGTCATTATGATTTTGTTGTGGCAAAAGACGGAAGTGGTGACTTTTTTACCGTTCAGGAGGCGGTGAATGCTGTGCCGGATTTCAGAAAAGCCGGACGTACTACTATCTTGGTGCGTAAAGGAGTCTATAAGGAAAAGGTGATAATACCCGCGAGTAAGATTAATATTTCGCTGATAGGGGAGTCGGGAGCTGTGTTGACGAATGACGATTATGCTTCCCGCCTGAATTGTTTTGGCGAGGAGATGTCTACTTCCGGTTCGTCCACTTGCTATATTTATGCACCGGACTTTTATGCCGAGAATCTGACTTTTGAGAATACTGCCGGACGGGTGGGGCAGGCTGTGGCCTGTTTTGTCAGCGGTGATCGCGCCTATTTTAAGAATTGCCACTTTCTGGGCAATCAGGATACGCTTTATACTTACGGCAAGTCGAGTCGACAGTTCTACGAGTATTGCTATATAGAAGGTACGGTGGATTTTATCTTCGGGTGGTCGACTGCTCTTTTCAAGGATTGTGTCATTCATAGTTTGGCAGACGGATATGTGACGGCTCCTGCCACAGATAAAGGGAAGAGTTATGGCTATGTGTTTGTCGGTTGCAGGCTGACCGGAAGTGACGGGGCGCGGAAGGTGTATCTGTCTCGTCCGTGGCGACCTTATGCACAGGCGGTTTTCATACATTGTGAGTTGGGAAAGCATATTGCTCCCGAAGGTTGGAACAACTGGAATAAGAAAGAAGCCGAGAAAACAGTATTTTATGCTGAATATGAAAATAGGGGAGAGGGGGCGTATACAAAAGGACGCGCATCTTTTGGCAAACAATTGAAAGAGATAAAAAAGTATGGTGCAGACCGGATATTGGCAGGAGAGGATGGATGGAATCCGGCAAAGAACGGTAATACATTGCTGACTGATTTGAAAAGATGACGATTTTATGCCCTTATTCTTGTCGGATATGCTGTTTTTTATGTATTTTTGAAACATTATTTTATTGAGTATCTGTTACATGAAAAAACACTTGTTCCTGATTTTGGCATTGGCCTTTCTGGCATTGAATACGAATGCCCAGCCCAATTGTGTTTTTACTCATTATTCTTCGGAGGATGGATTGTCGCAAAATTCCGTTATGAGCATGGTTCAAGATTATAATGGCGTTTTGTGGTTCTCTACTTGGGACGGTATAAATAAGTTTGATGGTTATGATTTTAAAATCTACAAGGCTCGCCAAGGCAATAAAATAGCTTTGACCAACAATCGTGTGGATGTCATGAAGGTAGACCCATATAATTATATCTGGGTATTGACCTATGACAATCATGCTTTCCGTTTCGACCAAAAGACTGAAAGATTTGAATCGGTTCCGGCCGACGAAAAGGGAGAGGGGATGAGGTGTACGGATATCAAAATCTTGTCCGATGGTGTGGTGTGGATGCCGTTGGAGTCGGAAGGTGCTATCCGTGTGAAAACAAATCCCGAAGATTTTAGTCTCACGACCCGACTGTATGCCACACGCGGGCAGGGAGAGGGCGGATTTAACGCGCGCGTACATAATATATATAAAGATAGAAAGCAGCAGGAGTGGTTGCTTACTTCCAACGGACTGATGAAAGTGGGCGGTGACAATGAAAAACCTGTCACTTATTTTGTAAATTCCCGGATGGGGAATGAAGAGGCGAACCAGGCGTTCTATACGTGTTGCACGTATGGGGATGAAATCTATTTCGGCTCAGATAAAGGACGCATTTGGTGTTACTCGCTGGAGAATGATATTTTTCGGCTCTGGGAGCTGCCGCTGAAAGATAAGATTGTTTCCATCAATGAGATAGAAGGACTGGGACTGCTGGTTACCACACACAGTCAGGGGTTGGTAGTGTATAATGCGGAAACAAAAGAGAGTAAAGTCTACAACAAGTCCAATTGCCCCGCATTTCCATCCGATGATATCCATTCTGTGTATGTGGACAGTAAGCAGCAGGCTTGGTTTGAGATGACAGTGTGGGGGGAGGTCTGCCATTTCAATCCCTTTACCGGTGTGTTTAAGCAAGATAAAATGAAGGTGGAGCCTCAGGGAGCCGAACGGTCTTATCCGGCTTTTCATATCTGTGAGGATATGAATGGCAATTTGTGGGTGCACCCGCAAGGCGGAGGGTTGTCATGGTATGATCGTCAGGCTGATAAGTTGCTTCCGTTTTATAATGACCCGAATGTACCAGCATGGCGTTTCTCCAATAAACTGCACTCCATGCTTTCGGACAAGCAAGGCAATTTATGGTTGAGCACTCACTCCAAAGGGCTGGAAAAGGTAACGTTCTATGGGCGCCAGTTTCATTTGTATCCTCATGCCGGACGTAGTTATGACTTGAATTCCAATACGGTGCGTGCCTTGTTTGAGGATAGTGAACATCGCATCTGGATGTCTAAAAGAGACGGTAAGATAGAAGTATATACCAATGAACTCTCTTATTTGGGGTATTTGACTGAAGGGGGAATGATAGCAAAGAACGGACAGCCGCTGAGCGGGGTGGCCTATCATATCATGCAGGATTCGAAAGGGAATATATGGATTGCTACCAAGGGAAAAGGAGTCGTTCTGGCACAACCGGATGGGGGCGGATATAAGTTAATCCGCTTTGAATATAATGAAGATGATATTTATAGTCTGAGCCATAACAGTGCTTATTGGCTGCACGAAGATAAGCATGGCCGCATCTGGGTGGCTACTTTCGGCGGCGGGCTTAACTACATCGACCGTACCCCCGAAGGAAACTATATCTTTATCAACAACCGCAATAACCTGAAAGGCTTTCCGACAGACCGTTTTTATAGGTTACGCCATATCACTTCAGACCGGAAAGGGAATATATGGGTGAGTGGCACGGATGGAGCTTTGTGTTTTAAGGAAGATTTCAGAGAGCCGGAATCCATT
Organism: uncultured Phocaeicola sp.; assembly: GCA_948956705.1. The sequence continues at coordinate 69,533 of CARCZS010000011.1, read as the reverse complement.
AAATTTCATCTTTATGCTCCTGTGCCGGGTGATATGAACTGTTTGAGTAGCAGCAACGTGTATCGCATTCTCACTACAAGGGACGGAAATGTCTATGTGGCTACCTTTGGCGGTGGTCTTAACCAACTGGTTTCCATGGATGAGCAGGGGAATGCAGTCTTCAAATCTTATACCATTCAGGACGGCTTGCTGTCGGATATCCTGTTGTCGATAGAAGAAGATGATAACGGCAACTTGTGGATGAGCACGGAAAGCGGATTGAGCAAGTTCCTGCCTGCCGAACAGCGCTTTGAAAATTACAACGAACGTGATTTTGGTGATAAACTGCGTTTTGAAGAAAGTACTTCCCTCAATCTGAGTTCGCGGACTATGCTGTTTGGGACCAGTAACGGAGTCGTTTATTTTAACCCCGAGGAAATCAGTAAAAGTGATTATGTGCCGCCTGTCTTGTTTTCCGGACTGAAAATATCGAATCAGGAAGTTGCTCCCGGAGTGGAAGGGGGCATCCTGCCGCAGGCTTTGAACAATACAGGGCATTTGGTTCTTTCCCATAAAGAAAATATTGTGACATTTTCTTTTGCCGCACTTGATTGGGTTTATCCGGAAAATATCCGTTACGCTTACCGGCTTGAAGGATTTGACAAAGGATGGAACTATGTGGGTAAACAGCGTACGGCTACCTATACGAACCTGCCGAAAGGGGATTATGTCTTTTGGGTGAAATCAACCAACAGTGACGGGGTCTGGGTGGAGAATGAACGGAGTATGCAGCTCACTATCCTTCCGTCGTTTTGGGAGACTCCCTGGGCTATGGTGCTGTATGTGTTGGCTTTTCTCTGTATATTGCTTGCCGGTGTTTATATCTTGTTCACCATTTACAGATTGAAACATGAAGTGTCGGTAGAACAGCAGGTGTCGGATATAAAGCTGCGTTTCTTTACCAATATTTCTCATGAACTGCGCACGCCTTTGACCCTGATTGCCGGTCCGGTGGAATATGTATTGAAAACAGCCGGCCTGAGCGATGATGTACGCGAGCAGTTACGGATAGTGGAGCGAAATACCGACCGTATGCTCCGCTTGGTAAATCAGATTCTGGACTTCAGAAAGATTCAGAAGAATAAGATGAGGTTGCGCATCGAGCAGATAGATATCGTGCCATTCGTTCATCAACTTATGGATAATTTTGAATCTTTGGCGGAAGACCATCATATCGATTTCCTTTTTGAGAGTGAAAAGCCTTCTTTAAAGTTGTGGGTGGATACGGATAAGTTGGAGAAGATTGTTTTCAATTTGCTTTCCAATGCCTTTAAATATACGCCGCAAGGTAAAATGATTACTTTGTTTATTCATGAGAATGAGAATAGTGTGGCTGTAGGGGTACAAGATCAGGGTATCGGTATCTCTGAGAGCAAGAAGGCTTCCCTCTTTGTGCGTTTTGAGAATCTGCTGGACAAGAATCTGTTTAACCAACAAAGTTCGGGTATCGGACTGTCGTTGGTTAAAGAATTGGTTGAGCTTCATCAGGCAAGCATCCGTGTCGACAGTAAGGAGGGCGAAGGCAGTTGCTTCACCGTGGAATTTCTAAAAGGAAAAGAGCATTTCACGGAGAATGTGGATTTTATTATTTCCGATGATATAGAGATGGGGGCGGAGCGTCCTGTGTCTACGGTTGCCGATGGCAGTGGAACTGCTTCTTCGGAAGAGGACGAAGTGACTAACCCGGGAGAACATAAGACCATGCTTCTGGTGGAGGATAATTTGGAATTACGGTTTTTCTTGCGAAGTATTTTCTTGTCGGAGTTCAATGTAATAGAGGCAACAAACGGTGCCGAAGGGTTGGCAAAAGCATTGAAGTTTGTTCCGGATATCATCATCAGTGATATTATGATGCCGGAGATGGACGGCATAGCGATGACCAAAGAGATACGCGAAAATATGTCTACCAGCCATATCCCGGTCGTGTTGCTGACTGCCAAGTCGGATACCGACAGCAAATTGCAGGGAATGGAACAGGGAGCTGATGATTATATCACCAAACCTTTCAGTGCGACTTATCTGAAGGCAAGGGTAGAGAATATCTTGGCAAGACGGAATAAATTGCAGCAGCTCTATCGGGAGAAGATGATGGGAATGCAGGCCGTTTCTTTGTCCGAAGAAACGGAAGAACCGCAACGGCAACAGCCTGAAATGTCTGTCCATGACCGTAAATTTATGGATAAACTGACTGAACTGATGGAGCAGAACATGGATAATGGCGAATTGATGGTAGACGACTTGGTGAAAGAACTGGCAGTGAGCCGTTCCGTTTTTTTCAAGAAGTTGAAAACACTGACCGGTTTGGCACCTATTGAGTTTATAAAGGAAATGAGAGTCACTCGCGCTGCTCAGTTGATTGAGACGGGCGATTATAATATGACACAGATAGCTTATATGGTCGGTATCAATGATCCCCGTTATTTCAGCAAGTGTTTTAAACAGCGTTTCGGTATGACTCCTACAGAGTATAAAGAGAAGAAACTAACACGATAACAAATAAATATTATGAAGAAAATGCTATTGTTCACCTTGTTGGTAGGTGGATTATGTACAACCACGCCCATAGTGCAGGCACAGGAACGTTTGCCCGAGTACTTACAGGCGGAGAAATTTACTCAGGAGAAACTGAATACCATGCTGTTCTCTACCGTAGTAGACCCGCATTGGTTTCAGAAAGGAAACAGCTTCTGGTTTCAGTATAAAACAAGTGAAGGTACTTTTTGGTATGTGGTAGACCCTTCGGCACGCAGTAAGAAGCAGCTTTTCGACCGTGATGAAATGGCCTCGCAACTGACCGAAATAGTAAAGGACCCTTTTGAAGCGCGCCATCTTCCCATTAAGAACTTGAAAGCTCAAGAAGACGGCCGTACTTTTACTTTTGAGGTAGTGTCTTCCCAGGATGCCAAACCCAAAGAGGATAAGGAGAAAAAAGACAAAAAAGGTAAGACTGAAAAAGAAGTCTTTTATTTTTCTTATGATTATCCTACCCGTAAGCTCACTCATCTGAAAGATAAAGAAAAAGAACCCAAGAAAATCAGATGGGGGTCAATCTCTCCTGACGGAAAGACGGTGGTTTATGCCAAAGACCTGAATCTTTATCGCATGAGCCGTGAAGATTATGAGAAGGCAAAGAAGGATGAAAAGGACAGTACTATTGTCGAAATTCAACTGACTAAAGACGGTATGGAAGATTTTGGCTACGGTATTCCTTATAGCATGCTCAACACTGATACGCTGTGTAATGGCAAGCGTCGCAGGGTGTATGGGGTGTGGTCGCCCGACTCCCGTCATTTTGCAACGACTGTTTCCGACGATCGGGCCGTAAAAGAGTTGTGGGTGATTAACTCTATGGCACAACCGCGTCCTACGCTGGAAACCTATAAATATCAGATGCCCGGTGAAAAAGAAGCTCCGATAGATCATTTGTATTTGTTTGATATGAGTGACAACAGCCGGAAGGAAATAAAGGTGAGTGCTTATAAAGACCAGACTTTGGGACTCTCTTACAGTCCGTGGTTGCAGAAACAGCGTGACATGGAAGACCAGCCTTTGATTTGGTTGGGTGATAATAACCGTTTCTATCTTTCACGTAAAAGCCGTGACTTGCATCGGGTAGATATTTGTTCTTATACTGTAGGACAGGATTCTATTGTTCCTGTTATTGAAGAACGCATGAATACCTATCAGGAAACGCGTCCTTTGCATCTTTTGAACAATGGAAAGGAACTGATTCAGTGGAGTGAGCGCGACGGTTGGGCGCATCTTTATTTATATGATGACAAAGGTAATTTGAAAAACCGCATCACGAAGGGGCCTTGGCATGTGGAAGAAATATTGAAAGTAGACGATAAAGCGCGTGTCGTTTATTTCACGGCTAATGGTATGAATCCGAAAGAAAATCCATATTATGAACACTTGTATCGGGTGAATTTGGATGGTAGCGGACTGAAACAACTGTCGAAGGGAGATTATTTCCATCGTGTGGAAGTGGATGATGAGGCGCGTTTTGTGGTGGACAACTTTTCACGTGTCAACACAGTGCCTTGTGCCGACCTGCTGGATACAAACGGCAACAAGGTGATAACGATTCAGGAAAGTGATTTCTCGCAACTCTTTGCTGCCGGTTACAAGTTTCCGGAACCTTTTAAGGTGAAAGCAGCCGATGGGGTGACTGACCTTTATGGTGTGATGTATAAACCGTTTAATTTCGATTCTACAAAGGTATATCCTATTGTAGACTATGTTTATCCGGGTCCGCAGGTCGAAGGTACGGTTTATCCGTTTACCCGCATGACTCCGCGTACAGACCGATTGGCACAAGCCGGTTTTATTGTCATTTCGGTAGGGCAGCGTGGCGGACATCCAAGCCGTTCCAAGTGGTATCATAACTATGGATATGGCAATATGCGCGATTACCCCTTGGCCGACCACAAATATGCTATCGAGCAGTTGGCAATGCGTTATAATTATATAGATATAGATAAGGTGGGTATTCATGGACATTCAGGAGGCGGATTTATGAGTACGGCTGCCATGTGCCAATATCCGGACTTCTTTAAGGTTGCCGTTTCATGTGCCGGAAACCATGATAATAATATTTATAATCGTTGGTGGAGCGAAACACATCACGGAGTAAAGGAAGTGGTAAGCGAAAAGGGAGATACTACCTTTGTTTATAAGATATCGACCAATCCTCAGATTGCTAAACAGCTGAAAGGCAATTTACTGCTGATTCACGGTGACATTGATAACAATGTGCATCCGGGAAATACGCTCCGGGTAGTCGACGCACTAATACGTGCCGGTAAACGCTTTGATATGCTGATTTTACCGCAACAACGCCACGGCTTCGGTGATATGAATGAATATTTCTATTGGAGACTGGTGGATTATTTCTCTGAACATCTGAAAGGAAAGAGTGAGAAGTTTGTGGATATTCCCAAACGCTAGTGAAGATTATACATGGGAGTGTGTCAAAACTAAACCGGCCTATCCAATTGTCAGCTGTAGGGGCAGGGTTTGCCTGCCCGAATACACAAAGCAAACAGTTTTCGGGCGAGCGAACCTCGCCCCTACAAGCTAAACGACAGTATTATCCGTGTTTTGACACATTTCCATGAAAAAATATCTATTACAGCAGACCTGCAATATAAGCCTTCATTTCGGGCACGGCAGCTTTTGCTTCCAAATATAATTTATATTGGGCTTTTGTGCGTACCAAATTGTGACCTTCATACTTGGTTTGGTAATACGTATCACCGTTGATATAGTCGGCCAAGAAACGTACAGCCTGCATATATGGGAACAAAGTAGCTGCATAAGGCAACATCTCAACTTCAACCGGAGTCAGGAATGAACGGGCTGATTCGATGTATCCTTTGGCAAATGCCTTGAAAATTTCCATATTAAAACGGACATTGTTTAAATCCTTTTCATCTTCCTTGCCTGTATTGGCTGCTGAACGCAGGAAGTCGCCGAAATCAGAGAAGATAAAGCTGGGCATTACAGTATCGAGGTCGATAACGCAAAGCACTTTACCGTTTTCATCAAATAACATGTTGCTGACTTTGGTATCACAGTGGCAGATGCGTTTCGGAAGTTTGCCTTCGCGGAACAACTGTTCAGCACTACACATTTCATTTGCATCTTTTTCAATGGCATCAACGATGTCCTGCACTTCGCTCAGTCTGCCTGCTGCATTGGCGGCAACAGCTTCGCGCAATTGTTTCATGCGGAACTCCATGTTGTGGAAATCAGGAATAATTTCACCTAACTGTTCGGGCACGTCGGCTAACATTGCTTGGAATTCACCGAATTTCAAACCTGCCAAATAAGAAGAGTCGGGAGTTACGGCTTCCAGCGTCTGCGAACGGGGAATGAACACTGATACGCGCCAGTAACCTTCGCCGTCATAATAAAATGTTTTTCCATCGGTAGCCGGAAGGAAACGGAGCACTTTGCGGTCGATGTCTGTTTCGCCCTGTGCTTCCAGTTTTTTACGGATGTGGCCTGTCACCACTTCGATGTTGTGCTGCAACATGTCGATGTCTGTAAATATCTGATGGTTGATACGCTGTAATACGTAGTCAGCTTCTTGAGGATCGACAGTTTTTACTAAATAAGTCTGGTTGATAAGCCCTGATGTCAGTGCTTTTACTTCTTTTACTTCGCCCACTTCGGGGAATTGCTTGATAATCTGATTGAGGTTTTCCATAGATTGTTATTGTAATAATTATGAATAATCAAGGGTTATGATGAGACAAAGATAGCTTCTTCTCCTTAAATAAGGAAAAGAAGCTATCACTATTTTATTATTTATTATAGGAATAGGCGTATTATTTCTTCAAATCGGTCTGGAACATACGGTCTGCACGTAGCAAATGACGCCAGCAGGATACCAATTCCTGTGATTCTTGTAGCACATTGAGGTATACCATAGAGGCTTTTACATTTACGTCGCGTTCCTGTATGCGGTCCATTTGCTCTTTGCGCAGGGTAGAAATCTTACTTTTCAGCAGAGAACCTTCGCGTAGCAGGGCATCGGTTTGGGTATAGTCCTTATTGGCTAGCACTTCTGTGGCGCGGGTCATCAGGGCGGTCATTTCGTTGCAGATGGGGATAAACTCGTTGGTGGCGCGTTCTGACAGCGGAGTGAACTTGTTGTCTACGTGCTCCTTGCATGGGTCGCAGATACGTTTCAGACAGTAGAGCATCTGTTCACAGCTATTACTACCCAAATGGAACCACGTGTTCTTCTCGATAGCGGTAAAGTTGTCAATGCGGCGCAAACCCAAGATTTCCTTGCGGCGTATTTTTTTCAGCATTTTTTTCTGGCTGTCGGTATTACTTACGGCTTTACGCAGCGCTTTCAGATTCTCATTGATGAATCCGTCGGTTATTTGACGGTAAGTTTCGTTGGTAAATGCCATTTCGGTCACTAGTGTATTGTTGACGTGCTGACGGAGCAGTGTCCAACGTTCCTCTTTGTCTTTGCTGGCAATGAGGCGTGCGAATATATCGTCTTTGCCTTTATCTTTCTGTTTCTTGCTATAGTTGATATTACTGCGTACTAACAGGAATATGGCGAGTGCAATCAAAGCCAGCATAGCAAATGTGCCACCATAATACATAATGAGTGTAACTACAAAACAGATGGTGAAGGCAGCTCCGGCAGTGATGAACCATCCGCCGATAACGGAAAGAACGCCGGTGATGCGATAAACAGCACTGTCACGGCTCCATGCGCGGTCGGCCAATGAGCTACCCATGGCAACCATAAAGGTAACGTAAGTGGTGGAAAGGGGAAGTTTTAAAGAAGTTCCCACCGCGATGAGCAGACCGGCTAATACCAAATTGACAGAGGCACGTATCAAGTCGAATGCCGCACCGTTCTCCATAATCATCACATCCTTACTAAAACGGTTGTCGGCCCAGCGTTTCAAGTTGTCGGGCAATATCTTGGCAATATTTTCCGAAGCAGTCATGGTGGAGCGGACAATGCTACGTGCTACGGCTGATGAACCGAACATTTCGTCGCCTTCGTCCTGACGCGAAAGGTCTACTGATGTTTTTACTACATTTTGTGCTTTCTTCGAGGTAATCAGTGCGTACACCATGATGGCACCGGCCAGAAACAAGAATAAGAATGGAGTAGTGGCGGGGCCATTCAGCGAATCCATCAGATACCCCATCGGATTGCCGTTGCCATTGGCCATAAAGTCGGTATAAGCAGAGAAACCTGCCAAAGGCACACCAATGAAGTTGACCAGGTCATTGCCGGCAAAGGCCATGGCAAGGGCAAAAGTACCCAGCATAACGACTACCTTGAACACATTGATTTTACACCAGTGCAGCACTTGCATCAGAACGGTGAAGAACACAAAGCTGCAACTTACCAGCATCAGAGTGTTGTCTTGAATCCAGTGTTTGTTGTCGGGGGTCATAAAGGAAGAGTCTTTCAGTCCTTTTATCAGCATGAAATAGATAATGGCTGTTACGGCAACACCGCCAAACAGACCGATGGTGTATTTCAGTTTCTTGGTATAATTAAAAGTAAAGAGAAGGCGTGAGAGGTATTGCACCAATGTGCCGAAGAAGAAGGCTACGGCTACCGAGAGGAAAATACCCAAAATGACGGACAATGCTTTTTCCGTATTCAGCAGGTCGGCAAAGCCTAACATGCCGGTTTCGTCTCCCGCTATCTTGATGAGGGCCAAGACGAAAGTACCTCCCAACAATTCGAATACCATGGATACGGTAGTGGAGGTAGGCATTCCTAAAGAATTGAAAATGTCCAGCAGGACGACATCCGTCACCATGACGGCCAGGAAGATGCACATCAGTTCCTGAAAGTAGAATTGCTCCGGGCGGAAGATGCCGTGGCGCGCGATGTCCATCATTCCATTGCTCAGCGTAGCACCAATAAAGATACCGAGGGCGGCGATGACGATGATGGTCTTGAATGATGCGGCTTTGGCACCGATTGCGGAGTTCATGAAGTTCACTGCGTCGTTGCTGACGCCTACTACCAAATCGAATATGGCCAGCAGAAAGAGGAATACGACGATTCCCAAAAACATTGTTTCCATAAATTTTGTTCACTCTATTTTTAATGGGCGCAAAAGTAGGGGAGCCATGTTATGATGGAATGTCATACATGTTACATTTGTATTACAATCCGAGTTTTAGGACAAATATGAGTCGATAAATAATATTTCACCTTTTTGTGTGGAAGATATAAACTGAAAATTCATACCTTTGTAGCCCAAATACTTAATCTATTAAAAATGTCAGAGGCTAAGAGAATAAAAACCGCATTGGTATCGGTTTATCACAAGGAAGGTTTGGACGAGATTATTACCAAACTACACGAAGAAGGAGTAGAGTTCCTCTCAACAGGCGGAACACGACAGTTTATTGAATCACTGGGCTTCCCGTGCAAAGCGGTAGAAGACCTGACTACTTATCCCTCTATTCTGGGCGGACGTGTAAAGACACTGCATCCGAAAGTTTTCGGAGGAATTCTGTGCCGTCGCGGTCTGGAACAGGATATGCAACAGATTGAGAAATATGAAATTCCCGAAATAGACTTGGTTATCGTTGATTTGTATCCGTTTGAGGCAACTGTTGCCAGCGGTGCCGAGGAACAGGCTATTATCGAGAAAATAGATATAGGCGGTATCTCATTGATACGTGCTGCTGCAAAGAACTTTAATGATGTGGTAATTATTGCTAGCCAGGCACAATACAAACCGTTCCGCGATATGTTGCTGGAACATGGCGCTACTACTTCAAAAGAAGAACGTCGTTGGTTTGCCAAGGAAGCGTTTGCCGTTTCATCTCATTATGATTCGGCTATCTTCAATTACTTTGACGGTGGCGAAGGCTCTGCTTTCCGTTGTGCGGTGGAAGATCAAAAGCAGCTTCGTTATGGTGAAAATCCGCATCAAAAAGGTTATTTCTATGGTAATTTGGACGCTATGTTTGACCAAATTCACGGAAAGGAAATCTCTTACAACAACTTGCTGGATATTAATGCCGCCGTTGATTTGATTGATGAATTCGATGAAATTACTTTTGCTATTCTGAAACATAACAATGCCTGCGGTCTGGCTTCACGTCCTACCGTTCTCGAAGCATGGAAGGATGCTTTGGCTGGCGATCCGGTTTCAGCTTTCGGTGGTGTATTGGTTACCAATGCAGTGATTGACAAGGAAACGGCGGAAGAAATCAACAAGCTTTTCTTTGAGGTTATCATAGCTCCCGATTATGATGTGGATGCATTGGAAATTCTGGGACAGAAGAAAAATCGCATTATCTTGGTACGCAAGGAAGCTAAGTTACCTAAGAAACAGTTCCGTTCTTTGTTGAACGGTGTGTTGGTTCAGGAGAGAGACTTGGATGTGGAAACTGCTGCCGATTTGAAACAGGTAAGCGAGAAAGCTCCGACGGCTGCCGAAGTGGAAGATATGCTGTTTGCCAACAAGATAGTGAAGAACAGTAAGAGCAATGCTATTGTTTTGGCTAAAAACAAACAATTGCTGGCAAGCGGTGTTGGACAGACTTCACGTGTGGATGCCCTGAAGCAAGCTATCGAAAAAGCCAAATCATTTGAATTTGACCTGCATGGCGCAGTAATGGCAAGTGATGCTTTCTTCCCCTTCCCCGATTGTGTGGAAATCGCCGACAAGGAAGGTGTGAAAGCTGTTATCCAGCCGGGAGGCTCTGTAAAAGACGAATTGACGTTCCAGTATTGCAATGAACATGGAGTAGCCATGGTCACTACCGGAATCCGTCATTTTAAACACTAATATAATAGTTTGAGAGGGTGTGTCAAAAGGAAGATAACTGATTCCGGCTTTGACACATCCTCCCATTGTACCTGTCAACTAAATAAAAATTATGGGATTATTCTCCTTTACACAAGAGATTGCGATGGACCTTGGCACTGCCAATACCATCATATTGAATAATGGAAAGATTGTAGTGGACGAACCTTCGGTCGTTGCACTCGACCGTCGCACTGACAAGATGATTGCCGTAGGCGAACGGGCTAAAATGATGTATGAGAAAGAGAACCCGAATATTCGCACAGTACGTCCTTTGCGTGATGGTGTGATTGCCGACTTTAACGCTTGCGAACAAATGATGCGCGGTTTGATTAAGAAGGTAAACATGGGCAATCGTTTCTTCTCTCCTTCATTACGTATGGTTATCGGTGTGCCTTCGGGAAGTACGGAAGTCGAACTCCGTGCCGTTCGCGATAGTGCGGAGCATGCTGGCGGACGTGATGTCTATTTGATTTTTGAACCTATGGCTGCTGCTATCGGTATTGGTATCGATGTGGAAGCACCCGAAGGAAATATGATTGTCGATATAGGTGGAGGTTCTACCGAAATTGCTGTTATTTCATTGGGCGGCATCGTGTCGAACAACTCTATTCGTATTGCTGGTGATGATCTGACTGCCGATATTCAGGAATATATGAGCCGTCAGCATAATGTAAAGGTGAGTGAACGTATGGCGGAACGTATCAAAATCCATGTAGGTGCGGCATTGACTGATTTAGGCGATGATGCTCCCGAAGATTATATTGTCCGTGGTCCTAACCGTATTACTGCCCTTCCTATGGAAGTGCCTGTCAATTATCAGGAGGTGGCACATTGTTTGGAAAAGAGCATTGCCAAGATTGAAACAGCCATCCTGAGCGCATTGGAGCAGACTCCTCCAGAACTGTATGCCGATATCGTGTTGAATGGTATTTATTTGGCAGGGGGCGGTGCTTTATTACGTGGCTTGGACAAACGTCTTACCGACAAGATTAATATTCCGTTCCATATAGCCGAAGATCCTTTGCTGAGTGTTGCCAAAGGTACAGGCATTGCGCTGAAGAATGTAGACCGTTTCTCATTCTTGATGCGATAAGAGACTAATGAAGAAATAAAGATGAGAAATCTGCTGAATTTCTTTTTAAAGTACAATTACTGGTTCCTCTTTGTTTTACTGGAGGTAATCAGTTTTGCTTTATTATTCCGTTTCAACAGTTATCAGGGAAGTGCATTCTTTACCTCTGCCAATCGGCTTGCCGGTGCGGTGTATGATGCAGCCAATAATGTCACCGGATATTTTCATTTGAAAACCATCAATGATGAATTGGTACAAAAAAATGTAGAACTGGAACTGCAAGTGGAACGCCTCCGTAAAACCCTGACGGAAGCGACGGGAGACAGCAGTGGCATCGAACAGATGAAGCAGGAAGCCTTGCAGGAATATGACATCTTCAAGGCGAGTGTTATTAATAATAGCATTACCCATGCCGATAATTATATTACTATAAACAAGGGAACGGCAGACGGTGTGCGCAGTGAAATGGGTGTAGTGAACGGAAGTGGTGTGGTAGGTATTGTTTATCTTACCTCTTCTCATCACTCCATCGTTATTCCTGTTTTGAATTCGAAAAGCAGCATTAGCTGTAAAATCAAGAAGAGTGATTACTTCGGCTTCTTGAAATGGGACGGCGGCTCGTCTGAGTATGCTTATGTGAAAGATATGCCCCGTCATTCATTATTCTCTTTGGGAGATACCATTGTGACAAGCGGACACAGTGCCGTGTTTCCGTCAGGAATTCCGGTTGGGACGGTAGATGATATAGCCGATAGTCATGATGGCCTGTCTTACTTGTTGAGAGTTAAGCTATTTACTGATTTTGCTCGTCTGAATGACGTCCGTGTCATTGCGAAGAAAGGGCAGGAAGAACAGTTGGAGTTAGAGAAACAGGTTAAAACGAATAAGTAGAGTGGACTGATGATTACTTACCTGCAAAGAATAGAGTGGTTTGTCGGGCTGGTGCTGTTGCAAGTGCTGGTGTTAAATCGTATGCATATAAATGGATATGCCACTCCTTTCTTTTTTATTTATTTTATTTTGAAGTATAATTCGGGTGTGAGCCGTAATACATTGATGGTATGGTCATTCTTGCTCGGATTGTCTGTCGATATTTTCAGTAACACTCCCGGTATGAACGCTGCTGCAGCTACGGTACTGGCTTTTATGCGTGAGCCTATCCTCAGGCTGGTGACATTGCGTGACAGTGCCGAAGACTTTGAGCCGGGCGTTAAGAGTATGGGCATTTTTCCTTACATCCGGTATATTCTGTTGTGTACGTTCTTGTTTTGTACCATCTTGCTGGTGATAGATACTTTCTCGTTCTTTAATCTGCCTGTATTATTATTGAAAATATTGACAGATGCCTCCATTACAATTGTTTGTATATTATGTGCAGAGGCAATAAGGAGGAAGAAATAAGTGGAAAGAGATTATAATCTGGAGAAGCGGAAATATGTGATTGGTGGGTCGGTCGTTGTTATTGTACTGATTTACCTGATACGTCTTTTCACTTTGCAGATTATGAGCGAAGACTATAAAAAGAATGCGGACAGCAATGCTTTTCTGAACAAGACACAATATCCTAGCCGCGGTGTGATGTATGACCGTAATGGGAAATTATTGGTTTACAACCAGCCGGCATACGATGTCACCATGGTGATGAAAGAAGTGGTAAATCTTGATACACTTGACTTGTGTCAGACCTTGAATATTACTCCGGAATACTTTAAAAGGCGTATTCGTGAAATAAGGGACCGTCGTTCTAATCCGGGGTATTCTCCTTATACTCATCAGGTTTTTATGACCCAGCTGTCTGCCGAAGAATGTGGAGTGTTTCAGGAAAAGCTGTTTAAATTTCCCGGCTTTTATATTCAAAGGCGCACCATCCGACAATATAATTATAATTCAGCCGCTCATGTTTTAGGTGACATTGCTGAAGTTTCCAAGCGGGATATAGAGGCGGATGATTATTATGTGCGTGGTGATTTTATCGGTAAACAGGGGGTGGAACGCTCTTACGAGAAACAGTTGCGTGGAGAAAAAGGAGTGGAAATACTGCTTCGGGATGCTCGCGGGCGTATTCAGGGACGTTATATGGACGGAAAATATGATAAGACTCCTGTGCCGGGCAAGAATTTGAAATTGGGAATTGATGTGGAGCTTCAGATGCTTGGCGAACGACTCTTGGAAGGGAAAATAGGAAGTATTGTCGCTATCGAACCCGAAACGGGGGAGATATTATGTATGGTGTCTTCACCCACTTTCGACCCTCGGCTGATGGTGGGACGCCAACGAGGAAAAAACCATTTGGATTTGGCGCGCGATAGTTGGAAATCTCTATTGAACCGTGCTATTATGGGACAGTTTCCGCCGGGGTCTACTTTTAAGACATCGCAGGCGCTCACTTTTCTTGAGGAAGGTATTATTGTACCCGAGACACCCTATTCCTGTTATCACGGATTTGTACACGCGGGTCTTCGTGTAGGTTGCCATGCCCACGGTTCTCCTTTGGCATTGGTTCCGGCTATTGCCACTTCGTGTAATGCTTATTTCTGTTGGGGACTGTATCACATGATAGGAGCCAAGAAGAAATACGGTTCGGTGCAGAAGGCGATGTCTACCTGGCGTGACTATATGGTTTCGATGGGGTTCGGATATCCGTTGGGTGTAGACCTTCCGGGAGAGAAGCGGGGAATGATTCCGAATGCTGAATATTATGACAAGAATTATCGGGGCTCTTGGAACGGACTGACTATCATCAGTATTGCCATCGGGCAGGGAGAGGTGACTTTGACTCCGTTGCAGATAGCCAATTTGGGAGCGACAATAGCCAATCGTGGCTACTATGTTACTCCTCATGTGGTGAAGGAGGTGGAAGATGAACCGTTGGATACGTTGTATAGCACGAAACATTATACGAAAGTGAGTGGCCGACACTATGAAACGGTGGTGCAAGGTATGCGTGCGGCTGTATTGGGCGGTACATGTCGGGGAGCCAATATTCCCGGCATAGAAGTTTGCGGTAAAACCGGTACGGCACAAAACAGGGGTAAAGACCATTCTGTTTTTATGGGCTTTGCTCCGATGAATAATCCGAAGATAGCCATTGCGGTTTATGTGGAGAATGGAGGATTTGGTGCAGTATATGGAGTGCCTATCGGAGCACTGATGATGGAACAGTATTTGAAAGGAGGATTGTCGCCTGACAGTGAAGTGAAAGCGAATGATATACAAAACAGGAGGATAGATTATGGCATACACGAGCGATAACATGTTGAAATCGATAGACTGGATGACTATTTGTATCTATTTAGCATTGGTTATCTTCGGATGGTTCAGTGTATGCGGAGCTAGTTATGACTATGGTGAGATGGACTTCTTCAGCTTCGATACGCGTGCCGGCAAGCAGTTGGTGTGGATTTCCTGTTCATTGGGGTTGGGCTTTATTTTGTTGATGCTCGAAGACAAGCTTTATGATATGTTTGCCTATATCTTTTATGGGGCAATGATGTTGCTGTTGCTTGCCACTCCCTTCCTGGCGGAGGATACAAAAGGTTCCTATTCATGGATTAAGTTTGGCCCTGTCAGTTTGCAGCCGGCAGAGTTTGCTAAGTTTGCTACAGCCTTGGCTTTGGCTAAGTTTATGAACGTCTATGGGTTTACGATGAGTAAGTTGAAGTATTCTCTTCCGGTAGTGGGAATGATATTGTTGCCCATGCTGCTTATTGTATTACAGCGGGAAACGGGTTCTGCATTGGTCTATCTGGCATTTTTCTTTATGTTATACAGAGAAGGAATGCCCGGTTCCATTCTGTTTGCCGGAATTTGTGCCGTGGTTTATTTTGTAGTCGGTATCCGTTTCAGTCAGGAGATGATGGTGGATGACTGTACATCGGTTGGAGAGTTTTCGGTCTTGTTGCTGATAACCGTGCTGTCTGCTTTGCTGGTTAATTCTTATTGTAAAAAGAAGCCGGTGGTGTGGTATATTCTTGGTTTTGGTGCAGGAGGTACCCTACTGGCATTACTTTTTTCTTATTATGTGATTCCTTTTGATATTACGTGGTTCCAATACGGACTGTGTGTGGCATTGGTCTTCTACCTTATATTTCTTTCCATGCGCGAGCGTATGCGTAATTATTTCTATATTGCCCTGTTTGCCATTGGCTCTGTGGGTTTTCTTTTCTCTGCCGACTATGTGTTTGAGAATGTGCTCGAACCCCATCAACAAGTGCGTATCAAAGTGGTATTGGGAATGGAAGAGGACTTGGCTGGGGCAGGATATAATGTGAACCAAAGCAAGATTGCAATCGGTTCGGGCGGACTGTTGGGGAAGGGTTTTTTGAATGGAACACAGACAAAGTTGAAATATGTTCCCGAACAGGATACGGACTTTATTTTTTGTACGGTGGGTGAAGAGGAAGGCTTCTTGGGCTCTGCCGTTGTTTTACTGCTTTTTATGGCCTTAATTTTAAGGCTGATAGTGATTTCTGAAAGACAACATACACGTTTTGGGCGTGTATATGGTTACTCGGTGCTGAGCATTTTCCTGTTTCATCTCTTTATTAATATAGGAATGGTACTCGGATTAACGCCGGTGATTGGTATTCCATTGCCTTTCTTCAGTTATGGAGGTTCTTCTTTGTGGGGCTTTACCATCCTACTCTTTGTGTTCTTGCGCATTGACTCGGCACGAGGAAGCCATTAAGGTTTTTCCAAACGGATTCCGACATCACTGATTCCTTTCAGTGGATTGTCTGTCATGATATGAACGATACGGATACTTCTGGAAGCACTGTCTTGGGCGATTGTAAAAGAAGGAGTATAGAGCCGGGTGAATTGATACAATCCGCCGGGGCCGTCTCCGTTCCAGTTTCCCGTTTCGTCGGCAAGGAACAGTTGCAGCGTATCAGTGGAATAGGTGAGCGTGTCTTTTGCACTTTGACTGATACCCAGCCATAAATCACGATAAGGGTAGTTTTCCTGATGTCGGATACCGATAGTCATCTTATACGTTCCTGTGGGTATTGAGGTCGGGAGGGTGTAAACAAGAGTATCACCCTTACTCCATCCCATTGTGGGGATGGATTGGTAAGAGTGATAAACTGTATTGCTGTTACATGCGGCCAATAGCAGACATACTATCGGCAGGCAGGCTATTTTATTCTTTGTCGGCCACAGGAGCTTGCGGTTTGGGTTTGTCATTCGGAGTCTGGGCATTGTTACCGTTATTATTTCCGTTTTTATTGTTGGTGGGAGTGGTGTTCTCACCATTACCGGGACGTCGGTTGTTACGGTTGCGCTCACGTCCGTCCTCACGGTTACGTCTTCCTTCAGGTCTGTTTTCTTTGTTCTCACGCGGTGGTCTGCCTTCGCCTCTTGGCGGACGGCCTTCCCCTTTGGGAGGTCTATTTTCTGCTTTGGGAGGTCTGTTTTCTGCTTTTGGCGGACGACCTTCTCCCTTCGGCTGACTGTCTCTGGGCTGCTGCGGTTTGTTGCCGTTGGTAGTAGCACCTTCGTTATTGCCGTTGCTCTCTCCTTTCCTCTTTTTCTTGCGGTTGTTATTATTGCCTTTACGTTTGTCAAAACGAGTCAGGCTTTCCTGTTCCACTAAGTCGACAGGCTGTTGCGGCTCATTCTTTTTGGCTGCTTCCAGCAAGCTTTCCGGTTTTTCGCCACGTCTATTCATATTTATGATTTCAAAGGCGCGTCGCGCGGGAATCGTCACGATATTTGCCATGAAGTTTTTATCAGTGGAGTAGGTGATGGTACCTTTCAGAATATCAGCCTTGAAGAAATAGAAAGTGCCGTCGATGGTTTCCAGTGTGATTTCCTTGCTTGGCAGGCGTTTCTGTGCTTCCACATAGGCATCTACTTCATAGTTGAGGCAGCACTTCAGCTTGGCGCATTGTCCTGCCAACTTCTGCGGGTTGAGTGAAATATCCTGATAGCGGGCGGCACTGGTGGAAACAGAGACAAAGTTTGTCATCCATGTAGCGCAACACAGTTCGCGGCCGCAGGGACCGATACCTCCGATGCGCCCGGCTTCCTGCCGTGCACCGATTTGTTTCATCTCGATGCGTACACGGAACGTCTCCGCCAATACCTTAATCAATTGGCGGAAGTCAACACGTTCGTCGGCAATGTAGTAGAAAATGGCTTTGTTGCCGTCTCCCTGATACTCCACATCACCAATCTTCATGTTCAGATTCAGATTAAGCGCGATTTGTCGCGAACGAATCATCGTATCATGTTCTTTGGCTTTCGCTTCTTCATATTTCTCCATATCCACCGGTTTCACTTTGCGGTAGATACGTTTGATTTCGACATCCGGTTTCAGGTTCGCCTTGCGCATTTGCAACGGAACAAGCCGTCCGGTCAGCGTCACTACTCCGATGTCATGTCCGGGACTTGCCTCTACAGCAACAATATCGCCTTTGTCCAGCTTCAACTTATTGCTGTTCTTGAAATATCCCTTGCGTGTATTCTTGAACTGAACTTCGACCATCTCCTGTTCCTCGGCGTTTCCGGGAATATCAGCCAGCCAGTCGTAGGTATTCAGTTGTTTATCCTGTCGTCCGCAGCCTTTGCAATACAAACAGCCGCTTCCGTTTTTCAATTTAAACTCATTATCCATAGTTGTTATATATATGTTATTTCTGCACCAGCAGCACAATCATTTTTAGCGAGAAATCAAAAAACACCATTTTGGCATTCACATTCTGCTCTATATGTTGCTGGGCTTCACTTAGTTCTTCCATAATTCCCATCACATTACGCTCATTGACAAACGGAGCGAAACGAGTGGAAAAGTTTTGTTCATCATTGCTCATATACACCAAGTCGTGTTGGCGGAAATTGAACATGAAGTTTTCACGTATCATGCGCTGGCAATAAGTAAGGAAGTTTTTCTGTCGTTCGCGTCCCATGCCTGCCACTCCTTCACTCCATCGTTTCATGTCGCGTATCTTTCGCTGATAGGACAGACGCATCAGACTGACAAACAGTTCGAAGAACAGTTTGTTTTCCTCGCTCAGGTGAATGGTTTCCAGTGCTTTCAGGAAATTACCTTCCGAGCGATGGGCAATATCATCGGCGTCTTGTGTCTGCAATCCGTATTTGCTTTGCAGCACTTTGGCTATCTCTGCTTCGTCGATACCGTGGATGTTGAACCGTTGCGTCCGGCTTTGAATCGTTTGCAAAAGCGCGTCCGGCTCTTCCGACACAAGGAGAAAAACGGTCTGCATCGGCGGCTCTTCCAACAGTTTGAGCAACTTGTTGCTACATTCCACATTCATCTTCTCGGGCAACCAGATAATCATTACCTTATAGCCTCCCTGACTGGATTTCAAACTGAGCTTGCGCATAATCTCGTCGCTCTCTTTAACAAAAATCTGTGCCTGTTGATTTTCAGCGCCCATTTCTTTTAACCAATGGTTAAGACTGAAATAAGGGTTGTTCATCACAAACTGGCGCCATTCCGAGATGAAATCGTCGCACACCGTATCTTTTCCGGCTTTCTTCTTGATGACAGGGAAAACAAAATGAAAATCGGGATGTGCCAGTTTATTGAACTTGGCACAACTGGGACATACGCCGCAAGCGTCATGCTCTCCACGGTTCTCACAACAAATGTAACGGGCATAGGCTATTGCCAAAGGCAACTTTCCTGTGCCTTCGGGACCGCAAATCAGTTGTGCGTGGGGAATTCTTCCCTCCTTCACCTCGGCAATGAGCCGTTGTTTTGCTTCTTCCTGTCCTATTACATCTTTAAAAAACATCTGTCTATATTAATATATTACTTTTGCTACTTCTTTTACACTTTCTACGGCGCTTACCGTATAAAAATGGATACTCGGCACACCGTGTGCTATCAATTCGCGGCATTGGTGGATACACCATTCCACGCCAAGGGCACGCGCTTCTTCATCAGTCTCGCATTTCACGGCTTCCGAGGCCAATTCTTGCGGAAGATCAATCTTGAACGTTTTCGGTATCATACTCAATTGAGATAACTTACCGAAAGGTTTGATTCCCGGTATGATAGGTATGTTGATACCTTCCTTACGGACTCTTTCCACAAACTCAAAGTATTTACGGTTGTCATAAAACATTTGTGTTACGGCATATTCAGCACCGGCTTCCACTTTTTTCTTCAACCAATAAATATCCTGCTCCATGTTGGGCGATTCCTCGTGTTTCTCGGGGTAACAGGCCACTCCGTAGCTGAACGGTGTTCCTGTCACTTTGATGGGAGAACCATCGACGAATACTCCCTTGTTGAAATCATTAATCTGCCCTTCCAGTTCCAGCGCATGACTGTATCCGTTTCCTTCGGGAACGAATGCAGACTCGTGCTTGGCTTTGTCACCACGCAATACCAACAGGTCGGTAATACCCAAAAACTGCAAGTCCAGCAGCACATATTCCGTATCCTCACGGGTAAAGCCGCTACATAGGATATGCGGCACAGTTGTGATATTGTATTTATTTTGTAGTGCGGCGGCTACCGCAACCGTTCCGGGACGGCGACGCAACCGTGCGCGTTGGTAGAGACCATTTCCAAGGTCTTTATATACATATTCGCTGCGGTGGGTGGTGATGTTGATATATTTAGGATCAAATTCACGCAAAGTATCCACCGTCTTATAAAGCTTTTCAATGCCTGTCCCTTTCAGCGGGGGCAATATCTCAAAAGAAAAAGCCGTTTTATCGGTACTTTTTATTAAGTCAACTACTCTCATTCTTATATCTCGTCTCTTGTGCCTTCTCCGGCAAAATTACATATTTGGGCAAAAATAAGAAAAATATTGTAGTTTAAGGAGGTGAAAAGGGGATTTATTTTATCTCTGCCTTATAATAATGTGAAAACCATGTGGTAGGGAAAAAATCATCGGCACAGAACTGCAGTTTTCATGAGGGTAAATAAAACCTTATCAGGTTGAAACGTTTCAACCTGATAAAACTGAATGAAACTATGGTCTGCTTAAAGGAACGGTGTAAACAGATTGGCAAACCAGCCTACAAAACGTTTCCAACCGGAGCGTTTTTTATATTCTTCTTTGGTGAGTAGTGTGCTGTCTTTCTTGTCGTTTTCAAACATGTTGCTCAATTCATGGGTTGTTCCTTTGTCAAAGATAAAAGCATTTACCTCGTAGTCGTAACGCAAACTCCGACTATTTAAATTGGTGCTGCCTACGGTACAGAACAAACTGTCTACCATCATGATTTTGGAATGGTGGAACCCTCCGTTGTAGATATAGATTTCGGCTCCTTTTTTTCTGAGCTTGTTTGAGGTATAGAATGCCGCATCAGGGGTAAAGGGAATATCTGATTTTCCCGGAATCATGATTTCCACTTCTACGCCACGTTTCAAAGCTCGCTTGATAGCTTTCTTTATGCTATGGGTAGGGGTGAAATAGGGATTCACGATTTGCACTTTATGTTGTGCGGCATCCAGCGACTTGACATACATGCGGCGCATTATTTTGGGAGTTTTCCGAGGTACCCGGTCGACTATCGCCACACTCTTGCCACTTGTGTCAATGGAATCGTTGCGCAAAGGATAATATGCCGGCCCTCCGATATGCTGTTTGGTACTTTTGTTCCACATGGTCAGGAAGATATCCTGAAGGTTATTAACGGCATCACCTTCGATGCGGACATGCATGTCTCTCCAATCGCCTATTTCGGGTAATCCTTTAATGTAATAATTGGCTATATTCATCCCTCCGGTATAGCCTACTTTGCCGTCTATTACTACTATTTTGCGATGGTCGCGATGAAGGGCGTGATTGATGTACGGAAACTTGAAAGGATCAAACTTCACAATCTCAATTCCCTTCTTGCGGATGGCTTTCAGATGCTTTTTCTTCAGGGGCTTGTTGTTTGACAGGTTGCCGAAAGCATCGAACATGGCTCGTACTTCCACTCCTTCTTTTGCCTTTTCGCCCAATAAGTCGAACAGAGCATTGGCAATTGAGTCATTGCGGAAGTTAAAGTATTCCAGATGGATGTGATGTTTGGCTTTCCTTATTTCTTCAAAGAGGTCGATAAATTTGGTACGTCCGCTTTTTAATAGTTTCAGTTGATTGTTTTGGGTGATGGGAATACCTGATTCTTTCAGGTAACTGATTACAATAGAATCGCTGCTTGCCTCTTGCGCACGGACTGTTCCGCAACAGGAAAGGGATAGTATGAAAAGAATTGTTAGATAAGTATGCCTGGCTATATTGATTTTCATTGCTTTTGAAATTAAGGTCGCAAAGGTATCTATTATTCTAAAGATGACCAAGATATCGGCATTATTTATACTTAAAAGCGTGAAATAGAACAGGCAAATCGAAAGGGCTTTCTTCTTGTTTTGTGCTGATTTATGGGGGAAGTTGACAAATAGAACAGTTAATTTAGCATATAGACCTTTTTTACTTCATTTAAGTAAGGTAAATTTGCAGGAAAACACTAAAACTTAAATCTATGAAACTATTTTATCCTGTTATATTAGGTGCGTTCATGGTCATGTCGGCTTCTTGCAGTCATAATACCAAAGAGACTCAAAGAGTGCAGACAGTGAAGATAGATACAATCCTTTCTGCTGAAGGGCAAACTACTTTGCAATTTCCGGGAAAAGTGAAAGCTGCTCAGGATGTCAGCTTATCTTTTAGGGTAAGCGGAACGATAGGCAAAATATGTGTGGAAGACGGAGCCCGGGTGAGGAAAGGCCAGTTGTTGGCACAGCTTGACCCTACTGATTATCGGATACAACTGGAAGCGACTGAAGCCGAGTATCAGCAGGTCAAAGCTGAGGCTGAACGTGTGATGGCCCTTTATAAGGACAATGGCACTACACCCAATGCCAATGACAAGGCTGTGTATGGACTGAAGCAGATAACAGCTAAGTATCAACATCACAAAGACCAATTGGAATATACGCGTCTCTATGCTCCGTTTGACGGATTCGTACAAAAGCATTTGTTTGATGAACATGAAACGGTAGGGGCAGGGATGCCGGTTATCTCGATGATTAGTCTGGGTGCGCCGGAGGTGGAAATAAACCTTCCGGCAGCAGAGTATATCCGCCGCACACAGTTCAACCGTTATCATGCTACATTTGATATTTATCCGGGTGAGATTTATCCTTTGGAATGTATCAGCATTACCCCTAAGGCAAACGCTAATCAGTTGTATTCCATGAGACTGAGA
Source organism: uncultured Phocaeicola sp. (assembly GCA_948956705.1). The sequence goes on along the minus strand of CARCZS010000011.1, from coordinate 46,910 downwards.
ATTGTTCCGGATGGCAGTCCTTCTCCTTCTCCGGGAATGAATACAATGGTTACTATTGTCTGCAGTGCAGGTGACACTCGTTCTTTGTCTGTATCGAGCGGGGCTGTTTTGCGGAAAGACGGAAAGGCAATGGTGTTTGTTTATGATTCGTCGAAAGGAACGGTAAGAAGCTGTGAGGTGACTGTACTCAGGCTGTTGACCAACGGACGGAGTGTGATAACTTCGGATGCATTGCAACCGGGCGAACTTGTTGTGTCATCGGGGGCACATCACATAGAGGACGGAGAAGCGGTGAAACCTTTACCGCCAGTTACATCAACTAATGTAGGAGGGCTGCTGTGATGGATATTAGTAAATGGGCTTTTCAGAATCGGAACTTGGTTTACTTTCTGGTGGCTGTGCTTCTTTTGGGGGGCGTTTATTCTTGCTATGAGATGAGTAAGCTGGAAGACCCGGAAGTTAAAGTGAAACTGGCTATGGTGGTCACTACTTATCCGGGAGCATCGGCACATCAGGTGGAATTGGAAGTGACGGATGTGCTGGAAAAAAAGATTCGTACAATGGGCAATATAGACAATGTGGAGAGTTATTCTTATAATGATTTGTCTATTATTCAGATAGAATTGTTGAGCACGGTTAAGGATGAGGATGTGGAGCAATGTTGGGATATGTTGCGGCGTAAGGTGAGTGATGCTTGTGCTTTGCTCCCTCCGGGAGCAAGTACACCGATGGTGAAAGATGATTTCGGCAATGTATATGGGATGTTCTATGCTCTGACCGGAGACGGACTGACGGGCAGGGAACTATCTGATTATGCAGAACTTATCAAGAGGGAGGTAAGTGATTTGGAGGGTGTGGACCGAGTGGAGCTCTACGGCACAAGACCGGAATGTATCAACATCTCTTTATTGCAGGATCGAATGGCAAATTTAGGAGTGAAGCCTGCTGAAGTGCTTGCCACATTGAACGGACAGAACAAAACGACCTATACAGGATACTATGAGAATGGAGATAACCGTATCCGTGTAACGGTCAATGATAAGTTTAAAACGGTGGACGATATTGGAAATATGCTGATTCAGGGGCATGATGATGACCAGTTGCGCCTGCGTGATATCGCACGAATAGAAAAAAGTTATGAGAAGCCCACCCGCAATGAATTGTTTTATGATGGCGAACAGGCACTGGGATTGCTGGTGGCGGCCTCCAGCGGTACGGACATCATTAAGGTGGGAAATGCGGTAGCAAAGAAATTGGAACATTTGAAAGAGAATCGTTTGCCGGCAGGAGTGGAGTGTCATAAAGTGTTTTATCAGCCGGAACGTGTGGGGGATTCGTTAGGTACATTTGTTATCAACTTAATAGAGTCTGTAATTATAGTTGTGCTCATTCTGATGTTGGCAATGGGATTCAAAAGTGGGGTTATCATTGGAATAAGCCTGATAGTAACTGTGTTTGGCTCGTTCTTGTTCCTGCTGTTTGCCGGTGGCACGATGCAGCGTGTGTCTTTGGCGGCATTTGTGCTGGCAATGGGGATGTTGGTGGATAATGCCATTGTGATTATTGACGGTATTCTGGTTGACCTGAAGTCTGGGAAGTCCCGCATGGAGGCAATGACAGCCATTGGGAAACAAACGGTGATGCCATTGCTGGGGGCCACTCTGATTGCCATCATTGCTTTTCTGCCTATTTATATGTCACCGGATACGGCAGGAGTCTATACGCGTGACCTCTTCATTGTATTGGCAGTATCGTTATTGTTGAGTTGGATATTGGCATTGATTCATGTTCCCCTGATGGCGGACCGGAGGCTGAAAAGTGAGAAAACGACTGGGGAGGCGAATGTCAGAGTGTACAAAGGACGTGTTTATGCTTATTTGAGGACTGCCCTTCGCTTTGGCCTGGCTCATCGTTGGAGTTTTGTATTTGCCATGGTCGGTTTGTTGGGATTGTCGCTTTGGGGCTATGGTTATATGAGACAGGGATTCTTTCCTGATATGGTCTACAATCAGCTTTATATGGAGTATAAACTGCCCGAAGGAACTAATTCTACACAAGTTGTCCGTGATTTGCAGGAAATCGAGGCATATTTGAAGGGCAGGGAGGAAATAACCCATGTTACAACTTCTGTTGGCGGAACTCCCGGACGTTATAATTTGGTACGGAGTATCGCCAATCCTTCTTTGTCTTATGGGGAATTGATTGTGGATTTTACTTCACCGGAAGAACTGGTGGAGAATATGGATGAGATTCAGTCTTATCTGTCACGGGCATATCCTGATGCTTATGTCAATTTGAAGCGTTATAATCTGATGTTCAAGAAATACCCTATCGAGGCGCAGTTTATGGGGCCTGACCCGGCAGTATTGCATCGTTTGGCAGACAGTGCACGCCATATTATGGAGAATACCCCCGAGGTACGTCTTGTGACAACAGACTGGGAACCGCAAGTCCCGGTGCTGACTATAGAATACGACCAGCCGGCTGCGCGCGCTTTAGGACTGAGCCGTAATGATGTCAGCCTTTCGCTGCTGACTGCTACCGGTGGAATCCCTATCGGTTCATTCTATGAGGGAATCCATGCCAATACAATTTATCTGAAATGTCTGAATGAGGAAGGCGACCCGATAGAAGACTTGGGTAATACGCAGGTGTTCTCTTCCCTGCCTTCGCTCAATGGCCTGCTGAATGAAGAAATGATGGTAAAACTAAAAGCGGGTACACTGTCAAAAGAAGAACTTGTGGAAGGAATCATGGGTAGCACTCCATTGAAACAAATCAGCAAAGGGGTAGACGTCAGATGGGAGGACCCTGTGGTGCCGCGCTATAACGGACAAAGAAGTCAGCGTGTGCAGTGTTCTCCGGCTCCGGGACTTGAAACCGAACAGGCACGATTGGCCGTTGCTTCGCAGATAGAGAACATTCCTTTACCCGAAGGTTATACATTGTGTTGGCAGGGAGAAAAGATAGCCAGTACGGATTCTATGAAATATTTGTTTAAGAATTTTCCATTAGCTGTTATCCTGATGATTGCTATCTTGATTATGCTGTTTAAGGATTATCGTAAACCGATTATTATTTTCTGTTGTATTCCTCTTGTTTTTGTGGGAGTGGTAGCAGTCATGCTACTCACCGGAAAGACATTTAACTTTGTTGCGATAGTAGGGACGCTGGGATTGATAGGTATGCTGATTAAAAATGGTATTGTACTGATGGATGAAATAACGTTGCAGATAGGCCGGGGAGTTGAACCGATGACAGCATTAATCGATAGTTCGCAAAGTCGTTTGCGCCCAGTGATGATGGCTTCTCTGACTACTATTCTGGGCATGATTCCTCTACTGACAGATGCTATGTTTGGTTCATTGGCAGCCGCCATCATGGGAGGATTACTGTTTGGTACACTCATAACATTACTGTTTATTCCTGTTCTTTATGCATTATTTTTTCATATAAAACAGACAGACAAATGAAAAAGATATCTATTCTGATTGGTGCTTTGATTTGCTCATTGCCTCTTTTTTCTCAAGAAGTATTGAGTTTGGAGCAATGCCGTGAGATGGCTCTTCGATACAATAAAGAAATAGCAGCTTCTGCCCGGCAGACGGAAAGTGCACGATATATGGTCAAAAGTTATAAAGGAAACTTTTTCCCGAATATTACAGCGGGTGGAACCGGTATATATAGCAGCGCCGACGGACATTATGGCATAGCAGGAGGAAATCTGCCGGTATTTATGCCCAATGCATCCGGCCAATTTCTGCCGAATGGTGGTTTTGCCTATTTCCCGGGAATTGATTTAAAGTATAAAATCGGGCTTGTCTATATGGGTGGCGTGGAAGTTGAACAACCCCTCTACATGGGAGGAAAGATTACGGCAGCCTATAAAATGTCTGTATTGGGTAAGGAGATGGCACAGATGAACGAAACCTTGACCGCTACTACCGTTATTTTAAATACAGATAAGGCGTATGCCCAAGTGGTTAAAGCAAGGGAAATGAAGAAAGTGGCTGATAAGTATCATGCCGTGCTGACCGAGTTGCATAAGAATGTGGGGAGTGCATACCGTCATGGGTTAAAGCCTCAAAATGATGTGTTGAAAGTGCAGGTGAAATTGAATGAAAGCGAACTCAATATGCGAAAAGCGGAGAATGCATTGCGTCTGGCGACAATGAATTTGTGTCATTTCATAGGAAAACCTTTGATAGCCGATATACAGGTTTCGGGAGACTATCCTGAGGTAAAAGAGGATATGATGATGCAGGTGTCAGACATTACAGCTCGTCCCGAATATGGTATCTTGAACAAACAAGTAGACATGGCAAAACAGCAAGTGAAATTGAACCGTAGCGAACTGTTGCCTAAGGTTGGCGTTAAAGGCTCATATAATTATATTCACGGTTTGGAAGTGAATGATGAAACATTCTTGTATAAAGGAGGATTCTCTGTCTTGCTGAATGTCAGTGTCCCTCTTTTTCACTTTGGCGAACGTATCAATAAAGTGCGTGCCGCCAAAGCTAAGTTGGAACAGACTCGCTTGGAACAGGCTGATATGAATGAGAAAATGCTGTTGGAGCTGACTTTGGCGGTCAACAATCTGGATGAGGCCCGTTTGGAAAGTGAACTTTCCGACCGTTCCCTTCAACAAGCGGAAGAGAACATGAGGGTCAGCAAGAAGCAGTATGAAGTGGGCTTGGAAACTTTATCAGATTATCTTGAAGCTCAAACTTTATGGCAACAGGCCTATAGTACACAAGTGGACACTCATTTTCGACTCTATTTGAGTTATGTGGAATATCTGAAGGCTACCGGAGCTTTGTCACCAAGTGATTAAAGGGGAAAAAAATGAGAAAAAGCATAATGGAATTTGTTTCTTTTAATATTGTTCGTATATTTGCGAACGATATACAAAATATGGAAGAAAAGAAAGACTATACAGTTACGCAAGAGCAGTTGGCAAGATTTGCCAAAGCATTGGGACATCCTGCCCGGATTGCCATTATGCACTTTTTGGCAAAGCAGAAAGCGTGTTATTTTGGGGATATTCACGAAGAGCTCCCTATCGCTAAAGCAACGGTGTCCCAACATTTGAAAGAGTTGAAAGATGCCGGACTTATACAAGGAGAGGTGGAAACGCCTAAAGTGAAATATTGCATCAACCGGGAGAATTGGCAGCTGGCTCGTGAACTCTTTAAGGAGTTTTTCGGGCAATGTATCTGTAAATCGGGGGAGTGTTGCTGATAGTCCCCTTTTTTTAATCTTGACGTTCGTTGTTTTGCGAATTACGTTTAATGTGATAAATTTATAGATTATGGAAATTAAAGTCTTAGGAACAGGTTGCGCAGGTTGCAAAGCCTTGTATGCCACAGTTGAGCAAGTAGTAAAAGAATTGTCTTTGGAGGCGGTAGTTACCAAAGAGGAAGATTTGATGAAGATTATGGAATACAATGTAATGACACTTCCGGCTCTTGTAGTAGATGGTAAAGTAGTGGCAAAAGGCAAACTTTCAGCCAAAGAGGTAAAAGAAGTATTAACCAAGTAAATCAGATTGTGATGAAACGCTTTTTGTTCCTTACTATTGCTTGCTTGTTTTCTATTTGGGGAATGGCTCAGGTTGCGACAGATACCTATGTGGAAGTTCTTTATTTTCATGGGAAACAACGTTGTGTGACTTGTAAAGCCATTGAGAAACACACGAAAGAAGTAGTTGATACAGATTTGGCGGAATTGGTCAAAAATGGCAAACTTCGTTTCAAGGAAATAGATATTTCAACTCCTGAAGGTGAAAAGCTGGCAGAGAAATATCGTGTAAGCTGGTCATCTCTTTATGTTAATAAATGGAAGAACGGCAAAGAAGAACGTAACGATATGACACGCTTCGGCTTTCAAAATGCCCGAAACAATACAGTGGCATTCAAGAAAGAATTAAAGCAGAAAATCAATCAGTTGCTAAAATAACGCAGTTTTATGGAACACTTACAAACATGGTTGGATAATAGTGAAATACCTGTTATTACCGCTTTTCTGCTAGGTCTGCTGACTGCTGTAAGTCCTTGTCCATTGGCTACCAACATTACCGCTATCGGATTTATCAGTAAGGATATAGATAACCGCAACCGGATATTTACAAATGGTATTCTATACACTTTAGGGCGTGTATTGGCTTATTCCGCATTAGGCGCAATACTTATCGCAATACTCCGAAAAGGTGCGGATATGTTTGCCATACAAAAAGGTATCAGCGAATGGGGAGAACTGCTGCTTGCTCCTGCTTTGGTGTTGATAGGGTTGTTTATGCTATTCGGCGATAAATTGCAATTACCCAGGTTCGGATTTTCCGCTACTGAAAAGACAGAAAAACTAAAAGGCTCATGGGGCAGCTTGTTGCTGGGGATATTGTTTGCCATGGCATTTTGTCCTACCAGTGGGCTATTCTATTTTGGTATGCTTATTCCCATGTCGGCTATGGAAAGTGAGGGGTATTTGTTGCCTGTCATTTTTGCATTGGCAACAGGGCTTCCGGTTATGCTTGTTGCTTGGATCTTGGCATACAGTGTAGCAGGGATAGGAAAGTTTTATAATCGGGTGCAGACTTTTCAGAAGTGGTTCAATTATGTGGTAGCTATACTGTTTCTCTTGGTAGGCATTTATTATGGATTGATAAATTGGGGTATAATATGAGGATTTTGATTTTATGTACAGGAAATAGTTGCCGCAGTCAAATGGCGCATGGCTTCCTGCAATCGTTTGATAAGAATATACAAGTGCTTTCGGCTGGTACGCATCCGGCAGAGAAAGTTAATCCTTGGGCTGTTGAAGCAATGGCAGAAGTTGGTATTGACATAAGTAGGCATATTCCTACCGATGTGGCAACTTATTTAAGTGACACATGGGATTATGTGATAACCGTATGTGGTAATGCTAATGAAACATGCCCTGCTTTTGCAGGTAATGTAGGGAAACGGTTGCATATTGGTTTTGACGACCCCTCGGAAGCAATAGGAACAATTGACTTTATCAAAAGTGAATTTGAAAGAGTGCGTAATGAAATCAAGAATGAATTTACCAAGTTCTACATTACGGAGATAAAAAAACAAGAATTGCCTGAATGTGCTTGTAGCCGCTAATTTCTTAGACAGGTTGTTCGTGTTATTACAAATAACAATAAGGTTATGATACAAAGATTTGCTGATTGGCTGGTGTATGACATCTTCGGGTTGGATGCTTCAACAGCTTTAGGAGAAGCTGTTAACTTCTTCTTTTATGATACGATAAAGATTTTGATATTATTATTTTTTATCAGCGTGATAATGGGTGTTATTAATGCCTATTTCCCGATAGAACGTTTGCGCAATTATTTGACTTCCCGCAAATTATATGGATTGCAATATTTCTTTGCCGCCTTATTTGGTGCTATTACCCCGTTCTGTTCCTGTTCCTCCATACCGCTGTTTATCGGATTTGTGAAAGGGGGTATTCCTTTGGGAGTAACATTTGCCTATCTGATAACTTCGCCTTTGGTGAATGAGGTTGCCGTTGCTATGTTTATTGGTACTTTTGGGTTACGCATTACCTTTATCTATGTGATTAGTGGTATTCTGTTGGGTATGACAGGCGGACTTATTTTGGGTAAGATGAAATTGGAGCCTTATTTGAGTGATTGGGTAAAACAAATACAGCAAAATTCAACGTCCGACTCTGGAGCATGGGAAAAAGAGCATACTCCGTTCTTTAGACGATTGCCGATTATTATGCAAGAAGCCTGGGGGATTGTCAGAGGGGTACTTCTGTATATCCTTATCGGCATTGGCATTGGTGCGTTTATGCACGGTTATGTGCCGGAAGGATTTTTTGAACAATATATGTCTAAGGATAACTGGTTTGCTGTTCCTTTATCAGTTGTGTTGGCCGTTCCAATGTATGCCAATGCTGCCGGAATAGTGCCGGTGATTGAAGTTTTTGTAGCTAAGGGCATTCCTATAGGAACGGCAATTGCTTTTATGATGGCGGTTGTTGGGCTATCACTGCCCGAAGCTACGCTGTTGAAAAAAGTAATGACTTGGCGGCTGATTGGTATTTTCTTTGGATTGATAACCTTATTTATTATTGTATTAGGTTATCTTTATAACATTGTGTTATAGTGCCATAGTCGGCTTATGAGTTTTAAGTTCTCTTAAATTATCGTGTCTTTGGTCACGGACACTATACAAAGAAAACAACTCCTACAATATCAAGGTATTGCAGGAGTTGTTTTCTTAAAGTATTGTTTTGACTTGTCTTTCAGTGATCTGCTTAGGATTTTCTTTGCTAAGTTATTGTGTTGATATTTAGAGCTTTATGTCTTTTGCTTCAAGCATATCCCATGAATTGTCCCACTAATTTGCTACATGCTTTTGCTGTAGTTTGTTCATGGAGCATGCGAAAGCAAAGATAGTTTTCGTACAGACAAAACAAGATTCTATAAACTTTCAGTATTTGATATATCATTAAAAATGATAGCTAATATTTAAAATCATCGATTGTTCTGGTATATTACTTTAGCTTTTTCTATATTTGCAATAGCAAGTTCTGCATATTTTTTCATCATTTCGATACCTATGAAGTTTCTTTTCGTTTCTATTGCAGCGATAGCTGTAGTTCCACTGCCAAGAAATGGATCTAGTACTGTATCACCTTCATCTGTAAATAAGCGTATGACTCGTCGGGCCAATTCTATTGGAAACATCGCTGGATGTATGTTATTTGCACGTACACTTGGAATTTCCCATATTTGTCGATGTCCCCATTCTTTCCATTCTGTAGACGATAACCTATCCCGATTTACTAAATATTCACCAGGCTTCCAGAAAATATATAAATCTTCGGTTTCACTAACGGCCTTTAAAGTATTTGTGGTCCATTTGCTATTTGCCCAAGCCGGATCTTTTTTCCATATACGTTTGTCATAAAGAAATAATCCTGCTTCATATGCATATTGTTCAAGATTACCACCTACAAGTTTTACATGAGTTCCTGTTGCATATCGTCCGCCACGAATATTATTCCCATTTAATCTTCGGTCAATAGTTTGTTCACTGCATTTTAATACAGTTGCAATCTGCCTTCTATTAAATTCAGGATGTTCCTCTTTTACTTTAAGAATCATTTCTTTTGTAACAGCACATTTTCGATTGGAAGGATTAAGTCCCATAATACGTGGCATATTTTCGTCTTGGAAAGAAAGTATATCTGCAATATTAATAACAAGAAAACCACCAGGCTTTAATACATTATAGTGGAGGGATATAACAGTCTTTAGCAAAGACTGCCAAGATTCATATGAAGCATCCTTTTCATAATCTTTGCCAAGAAAATAGGGGGGAGACCAAAAAGAAAGTGAAAGAGACTCTGGCTTGATATTCTTCATCAATTCGCAAGAATCTCCTGTATAAACCGTATTAATTTGTAGAGTGCTCATAAATTCCTTCAAACATAAATTTCTTCAACACGCCACGAGTCAATTTTTTTAAGAATATCAAAAGAAACTCGTGCACGAATTTTCCTTGCATCCTTGCTTTTATCATCTTTTCCCGGGAAAAACAATCCAGGATATTTCCCTAAATAATTAGGATTATGGGTCAGCAGTAAACCATTAGGAATACATGCGATTTTAATCTTTTCAAGTGGTTGCCCGATTGTTTCATTCCCATTATAAAGCATTTTATATACAGGCTTAATAACAAATGTAACTAAAGGAGCTATTGTTCCATCACTTAAAACATAAACAGGTGAAAGAGAACATCGAAAATCATGTGATGCCATTTTACCATATGCTAAAATAGGATTATTGGAAACTCCATCCTCCGTTTGGTTCCAATCTCCAGAACCGGAAACTTGATATGGCGACATAACAGCATGGTTGAAATCATCACGAGGTCCAGCAGATTTAATATCAATGAAAACCCAAACAGAATCAGTAATACTAAGATCTTTTTTTATTCGTTCACTAGATATAATACATCTATCATCAGAACCAGAAGGCAATCCAGAGTCTTTGATTCCAAAATTTGACGCGAAATAACGGGATAGTTTATTACCAAAGACCTGTTCTCCAACCTCAATCCAAGGATATTGGTCTCCAATAGGAGCTCGTCCACGATCAAGGGGAGGATAGTTTTTCCAAAAGGGATACAAATACGATGCCTCATCATAATCTCTTTTAATTTCGGGAAGATGTAAATCAATAAAATGACGAATTTCATTCATTACAAATTTCTCAATATTAATTATGCAGTCAGGATTAATAGTATAGTATTCAACAGCATTTTGATATGATGTAAACTGTTTATTTATATATTCTTTGAACATATGTTGTTTAGATAATGTATTTACTGTTCGATTTTTTGATTGTTATTAATGGCAATAACTCTATTAGCTGTGTATGGTTTCACCTTCAATGAATGTTCTGTTTATTCTTGAGTTTGGAGATTTGTTGATACACTACTAATTTAGTCTAATACGCAAAGATAATACTATTTTGATAATCTACATGAAACACCCACAGGGTTTTCAGATTGATCCACAATTATTTAACTGAACCATGTAAACCTACGCAAATTGGGTATAAAAAAAGAGAGCTACTTTGATGTAACTCTCTGACTTTCAAGTGATCCGCTTGGTATTTGAAATTAGCCCTTTTTTATCGCTAAATATCAAGCGTTATCTTTTCTGTATCAGAGTCTTCCGATGTTTTGTTATAGCGTTCAATTTGAGTGAGTAACACAATGCGGTAACACAGATTTATAAACTCACACAGAGGGTACTCTTCACCCGTCTTGCCTGCAAAAGTAGCATTTCTTTTTGAATTTAAGTTCATTCTATGGGGCTATTTTCTCTTGTTACTCTGTTTTTTTAATAGAATCAAAGACTTCTAATTGTTACATTTTTGGTCACTTGGTAATGAAAACGTGTCATTCGAGTATGAAAAACGAGTATGAAGTAGATTTTTCTTATAATACGAGTTAAGTATTTGGAGAAAAGTGTTGGGTATTTTGTATTCTGCATGACCTGCCCTGTACTTTTGTGTCGCTTCCTGATTGAAGATACCGCAATCGGGAGAAGATTCACTTAAAAAAACGATCATGAAACAGGAAAACTATATCAAAGTAGTGAACGATGTGATTCATCGTATGGAGAGACACACCGATGTGGTGATGAATGTGAAGCAGGTAGCGGAATATCTGGGCTTGTCGGTCGATGCAGTACGCAAACGCTGCCAGCGTAAACAACTTCCCTATCATCTGAATGCCAAGCATCTTTATTTCAGCAAGTTGGAGGTGGATGCCGCTTTACTCAATCGCAAATAGTATGGAAGCAAGAGCCTTTGAGTATCTGAAACATTTTTGGAAGGAAAACGAAGTACGGATGTTTTCGGCAAGAGAAACGCAACTGTACTTCTTCCTTTTGGAAGAGTGTAACCGTCTGTATTGGCGCAATCCATTCGGATGCAGCACCCTAAGAATCACCAACAACCTCGGCATAAGCCGTCAAACCCTTTGCCGATTACGGGAAAGTTTGCAGGAGCGCGGACTCATCACTTACCAAGAGGGAAAGAATGAATCCGCTGTTCCCGGTTATACTTTATTGATAAAGCCTGACGAGCGAATCGTACAAAATGGAACACAGGACGGAACACCAAACGTGACACAAGATGGAACTATTATAAAGACATATAAGACAAAAGACAATATATCTATTATTCCTAAGGGAAAACTCTTGCCTTTGGATAGTTTGCAAAATATCTTGTGCGGTGACAAGGGGTGGTTGAATCATGTAGAGGAGTATTTGGGCAGACTGGGGCTGAAAATGGATGCAGCAAACATAAGGGAGAAAGTGGAAGAGTTCTTTCTTTTCCTGCAAACCAACGGAACGAAATCCAAGTCTGTGACCGATGCGCAAAAACATTTTGTGAATTGGCTGCTGAAAAAAGAAAACAACAAAGGCAACAGGCAGGAATCTTTGTCTTCTCAAAGAGTAGGAGTTAAGTTGACGGACAACAGCCCGGATAAATTCAAAAACATATCAGGATGGTAAATACAAATTCAAACGACATGATAGATTACAGCGCAGCCGTACGCAATTTTGCAGAACGGAAGATAAACCTGTATCCCCAACGGTTGCATATCCGTTTGCTTAACGCTAAAGAGGTGTTGGATGCAGGACTGAAATATTTCTTGGGGGATAGCTACTGGTGGCAATCCGAATACGATGAAGTGGCAGATTGGCTGACCGACAATAAAGGTCTCGGCTTGTTCTGTATGGGCAATTGTGGCAGGGGAAAGACTACTATCTGCTTACAGATTCTTCCCTGCATTATGCAACATTATTTCCGTAGGATATTCACCATTTGTCTGGCACGTGAGATGAATCACCATTATAGCGAAGTGATGCAGAAGCAACTGCTTGTTATTGATGATATAGGGCGAGAAGAACCGTACCAAGAGTATGGCAACCATTTCAATGTGTTCCCTGATTTCGTGGACGATTGCGAGCGCAAGGGCAAATTCCTTATCACGAATACCAATTGCACCAAGGAACAACTGGCGGAGAAATATGGAGAACGTACCCTTTCCCGGTTGAAAGCAACTACCCGGCTGGTGGTATTTGCAGGTGAGGACTTACGGTAGGCATGAACAGAAAGCCTGCTCTGTTATAGCCTACTATAACTACACGCTTCGCTTGAAGTAGTTGTGGGCTCTCCCGAGGGGCTTATGGCTCTGCCCTAAGAACCCATTGTGAAACCCGAATAAAGTAAGCTTATGACACAGAAGACATCCATCAATATCAAGCCTTGCAACATCGGCAGCAGCGAAGAACACAACAGGCGGAAAGCAGAATATCTTGCCCGTATCAACAAGGAAAGGCTATACATACGCACCGACCTGATGGCGAACAACGAAATGTGGGTAGCATCTGATTTGGGCAGCACATCGCTCAAAGAACGCTACAATCAGATAGCTGCGATGGTCAAGGAAAAGACAGGTCGGGCGATGCAGACCAAAGACCGTGAGCGAGTGAACAAGAAGACCGGAAAGGTGACCGTTGTCCGTGGCAGCACTCCGCTCAAAGAGGGTGTAGTGGTAATCAAGGAAGACACCACTATGGAACAGTTGCGACATTTTTGTGAGGTGTGCAAGGAACGCTGGGGTATCACACCCCTGCAAGTGTTTATCCACCGTGATGAGGGGCATTACAGCAATCCCCAAGACATTGCCACTTGGAAGCCCAATCTTCATGCGCATATCGTTTGGGACTGGATGGACCACGAAACAGGCAAGTCATGCAAACTGAACGAGAAAGCCATGTGCGAAATGCAGACCGTTTTGGCTGAGTGTTTGGAAATGCAGAGGGGAATCTCGAAAAGGCAGACAAGCAAGGAACATTTGGAACGAAACGACTTCATTATAGCGAAACAGAAATCCGAATTGCAACGCATAGACGCTGCCAAGCAGGATAAGGAATATCAAGTAAAACTTGCCAAGCTGGAACTCAAACAGATAAAATCTGAAATACGCACCGATAGACTCAAAAGCGCCGCCACTAATGTTGCTACTGCTATAGCAAGCGGTGTTGGTTCTCTTTTCGGAAGTGGAAAATTGAAAGAGCTGGAACATAGCATTAAAGAGTTGTATCAGGAGATAGCTACTCGTGACAAAAGTATTGATAAACTAAACATTCAAATCCAACGGATGCAAGAACTCCATAACAAGCAGATACACAATCATCATAGAATACACAGCCAAGAACTCGAAGCCAAAGACCAGGAAATATCACGACTGAATACTCTGCTTGAAAAGGCATTCAAATGGTTTCCTATGTTCAAAGAAATATTGAGTATGGAAAAACTATGCACAACCATTGGGCTAAACAAGGATACGGTGGATTGCCTTTTGGTAAAGAAAGAAGCCATCCACTGCAATGGAAATGTTTATTCCGAGGGACATAGGAGAATGTTTGAAGTCAGAAATGGCATCTTCAAGGTGGAGAGGAATCCGACCGATGAAGACAAACTTGTATTGACCATAAACAAGCAGCCGATAGGTGAATGGTTCAAAGAGCAAATGGAGAGATTACAGCAAGTTTTACGCAATAAAGCAAAAGAATCGAGGAAAAGTAGAGGATTCAAGCTGTAATTTTAGTTATACAAGATTCAACAATCCAATTAAATGATTAATTTTGCAATAAATATACTGTAACATATTTCAAAATGTATACTATAAATGAAAGATCTTATCAATTTTAAATTAGATAGTGACGAAACGCAGGTGGAATATTCTGTAGTTTCTCTTATTGATGAAAAATTAAGTAACCAACGGGCTATAATTGAAGAAAGTCTCTCTGATATCAATAGTCGAATTTCTAATGTGCAAAATTTGATTGATAAATCAATAAGGATATTGACAAACTAACAAATCATACAGACGGATTTGATAATCTTGTTGCGGTTAGTAGTGGAGTTTTATGTGCTCTTATTGATTCTTTTTTTGTTGGAGAGTTTAATTTTGCGGAATTTAAAGCTGACAGCCATAAACATATAAATAAGTTTATCGAAGCTTATGCAAAAAAGAATGGTTATAGTGGCGATGGGCGATTAAAAGGTGCTATTAGTTTTTTAGAAGGCAAATTCCATGTTGATCAAGATAACATTTGGAAAGCAACTGGAATTAGCAGTTCCAGACTTCATCATCTTGAAGATATTGCGCATCACCCTACTCCTATTGGGTTACTTGCAGCAATTATTGTATCTTTTCTGCGGCTAGGTATATTTGTAGACAAAAAGGGAAATTGGCATTTCCAAACAATAGATACAAGTCCTAAACAATGGCTTAAAATTTGGCTTCCCATCATAATCTCGGGTATATTATTGTGGCTCATTCATTTGGCAAAATCTAAAAATTCAGATAATTACAGCAAATTACCAAAACCAATAAAGAAATTGGTTCTTGCATTAGCTGCATCTCCTGCGGTAATTGAGGTTGTGCTAATTGCTTATAATTGGTTCGGGCATTTAGCAAGCGATATGGCAGGCTCCAAGAATACTGCTGGAGAAGGAATGGGGGTGCCTGGTTTATTTCTTTCTTTGTTGAAAGAAATAGCTTCTATTCCCCCATTAAATATGACTTCTTTATCAGGAATTGTCAGTGATATTTATTCAAAAGACAAGTTTGATATGAGAGCAGAGGTTGCAGTCGTTGAATATCTTGGAAAACAGGCAATTCCTATTATTCTGAATGAGATTATTGTCAGAACTTTCTATTTTGTACGTAGACTAATCATTGAAAAACAAAAATGTGAAAAATGGGCAGATGTTAATTGGAAAAATGTTATACCGGTTAATAATCGCACAATCAATAGAATGCTAACAATAGCATCAGGTACTTTTATGGCAGTTGATATGGCAGATGCAGCTATTCGCTCAGGTATGAAATCTGGAGGTGAACCAGCAGTATTTGCTTCTAATTTTATATTGCATATAAATTTTGTAGGCATTGGACGTTTTGCTATTGCTGTTTGGACAGACACTAAAATGGAATTTAAAAAACAAAAAAAAGACCGAGAACGACAATTGTTATACCAGCAGCAAATAGAGCTTTACAATGCCAAGATGATGTATAAAAATGCTGATATGTGGATATCTGCAAAAGACGCAAGTATAGCCGTACAGGAAACAACTGCAATTGTTAAACAATCTATATCATATTTTACAACTTCTTGGGATTCTATATCTGAGGACTTGAATTCTATATCAAATAATGAAGAAAACATCGAAAAAAATAATCCTGACCTAATAGACGAAATTAAAGATATACTCAACTAATGGATAATAATATAAATAACAATATTCAGTTGGTTCCTGCAAATTTAGCTCCTACTGTTCTTTCAAAAATCGAAACAATAAGCCAATCAGCTGAAAATGTAGAAAAAGCTTTAGAAGCAGCTAGAAATGCTAAGGATAGTGCTGACGCTGCAAGTAAAAAAAGTGCAGGTTGGAGTTTAACCGGTAAAGACAAGAAAGAAGCGATTGAAGCTCTACAAAATTCTGGTCTCGAGTTGGCTGTTGGTATTCAAAATATAGCAGACGCTCAAAAAGTAATGTTTGACAATTTAACAAATATTACAGATGCAACAAAATATCTTTTTGGATTAGGTGTCGCAAATATTGCTACTACAAGGGTGGTCATAGACACAATCACATCCGGTTTGAAGGACGCTTCTAAACATAAAATAAGCCAAAGGGCTAAAGAATCCTTATTAGGTGTTGTGCAACAGTTGAAAGCCCAAGAAGATTTATTTAATAAGGTAGAAAAGCTTTCAAATAGATGTAAGTTATTAGAGAAAGAAATTCTATCTATAAAAGGAACAGAAAATGCCCAATCAAATGAATTAAGTTTAACAGGACTAATCACAAAAATGCAAGAAAGCCATGATCTTTTACTCAAACAGATAAATACACAAACCAACTCTGCAAAATTTGAATTTCTGCATGAAATGAAATTATATTATAACATCAAAATTAATGAAGAAATTGAACGAACAAATAACACTTACGATAAAATAGGTTCTGCTTCTGATGCGATGGTTTATACAGAATCGCTTGTGGATAAAGTTCGTATAGATTCAGAGAAAAGGCTATACGAAGAAAAAAAATGTTAGAAAAAAAGACTTCTACACTAAATTTATGGTGTTGGATATTGGGGATAGTATCAATAATCAATCTACTTATATCCGCTTTTATGTTTTTATAGTCTCTTTTATACGGACTAAATTTGAACCGTCAATATGAATTCTTAGTAACAAATCAGTCCCCCATAGGGATATCATTATAGGGGGGCTAATTTGTTACTTCTTTTCAAAGATAGGTTTTTATCATGTTTTAGCTCCAATAATGATTTAATATATGTATATGTAGAGGGAAATAAAAATTAAATAGTTGATAATTTGATACATAGCTTTTATTCTTATACCTATACACGATTACAATCTTACATGAATCCCCTTTTGTACTAATTCCATTACTTCCACGTAAGGAATAACTTTTTATCCAGTTGCTGCGAAACCACTTGCATGGGCAGCTTCGCATAGATTTCAGTGGTTTTGATAGAAGTATGCCCCATCATGATTTGCAATACCTCTTTGGGAATACCTTGTCTGAGTGCCACTGTGCAGGCAAAGCTGTGGCGGGCCGTGTGCAACAGAATAGCCAAAGCAAGCGACTGTGGATAGGTAAAGATAAAATGTAAACCGTTAGGAATAAGCGATATTTCGGCATTTTGCGAAGTTGAGAAAATGCAAACTACAACAGAATATTGAGGTTGTTCAGTTACCAAATCGTTAGTCGGGCAGTTACCGAAACGGGAATAGGTAACGGCAAGCGATGAAAAGAAATCCTCACCGTTTTGTTTGCGTTAATACACAGTGTTTTGCGTATCAAGGGACGCTTATATGGCAAGTAAATTTGCACTTAAAATATAAGCGTATGAAAGTAGAAAAATTCAAGGTGCTGCTCTACCTCAAAAAGAGCGGACTGGACAAGTCGGGCAAGGCTCCCATCATGGGACGCATCACGGTGAACCGCACGATGGCGCAATTCAGTTGTAAGCTGTCATGCCCTCCCGAACTGTGGAATCCCCGTGAAAGCCGTCTGAACGGCAAGAGCAAGGAGGCGGTGGAAACCAATGCCAAAATTGAAAAACTGTTGCTTGCCGTCAATTCGGCATTTGATGCTTTGCTGGAACGTAAGCAGGAGTTTGATGCTATGGCGGTCAAGGATACGTTTCAAGGCAGTATGGACACCCAGATGACCTTGTTCAAACTCTTTGACAGGCATATCGAGGAAATCAGGGCGCGTGTGGGAATAGACGTGTCCCACCGCACACTCCCGAACTATCTTTATACCCGTAGCCGTCTTGCTGATTTCGTCAAAAGCAAGTTCAAGGTGTCCGACCTTGCCTTCTGCCAGCTCAACGAACTGTTCATACGGGAATTTCAGGAGTATATCGTCATTGAAAGAGGATTGGGAGTCCAGACGGTACGCCACTATCTGGCTATCCTGAAAAAGATTTGCCGTATCGCATTCAAGGAAGGATACTCGGACAAGTTGTATTTTGAACATTACAAATTACCCAAACAGAAAGAGACACCGCCGAGAGCGTTGTGCAGGGAAGATTTTGAGAAGATACGGGACATCGAGCTTACCGGATGCCGCCCGGAACATTCCATAGTCAGGGACTTGTTCCTTTTCGCCTGTTATGCCGGAACCTCTTATGTGGATGTGGTCGCCATCACTTCCGACAACCTCTCAAAGGATGATAACGGGGCTTTATGGCTGAAATACCGCAGGGGCAAGAACGGGCAGTTAAGCCGGGTTAAACTGTTGCCTGAGGCAATAGCCCTCATAGAGAAATACCGTGACGATACGCGAGCCACCCTGTTCCCCGTCATTCCTTATCAAGCCCTGAAATGGTGTCTGACAAGCATCAAGATGAAAGTCGGAATCAAAGGGCGGTTATCCTACCATATGGGACGGCACTCGTTCTCGACCCTGATGACACTCGAAAACGGTGTTCCTATAGAGACAGTCAGCAAGATGCTGGGACACGCAGATATAAGGACTACCCAAGTATATGCCCGTGTGACCCCGAAGAAACTCTTTGAGGATATGGACAAATACATCGAGGCGACAAAGGATCTGAAACTCATCCTTTAATCACATTAAAACAAGATAATTATGCGAAGTACATTTTCAATACTATACTACATTAACCGCAGCAAGGTCAAAGCTGACGGAACCACCGCCATTATGTGCCGTATCACGGTTGACGGCAAAAACAGCGTGTTTTCAACAGGCTATTATTGCATCCCCGAAGATTGGAAAGCCAAGACAGGAGAGGTGAAAAATATAAGGACAAACAACCTTCTTGGAGAATTGCGCACCAAGATAGAAACATTCTATGCCAATCTGCTGAAGGAAACCGGAATGGTTACAGCGGAGATACTGAAGAATGAAATCACCCGTGTAGCAGACATACCGGTCACACTGCTTAAAACCGGAGAGGAAGAACAGGAAAGGCTCAGAATACGCTCCGAAGTGATAAACTCCACTTCTTCCTATCGCCAGTCCAGATCCTCACAGGCATACCTTCACGAATACCTCCTGTCATTGAACAGGCGTGACATCGCTTTCGAGGATATCACCGAAGATTTCGGCTGGGACTATAAACTATACCTGAAAGCCAAAGGTTGCGGAGCCGGACATATCAACCACTGCCTTACATGGCTGAACAGGCTTATCTATATTGCCGTTGACAGAGAAGTTATCCGTTTCAATCCGCTTTCGGATGTCCCTTATGAAAAGAAGCCAGACTACAAGCTAAGACACATAAGCAGAGCCGAACTGCAACGGATTATGGAACAGCCCATGCCGGAAAGGTTGCAGGAACTTACACGAAGGGCGTTCATCTTTTCCTGTTTTTCCGGGTTATCGTATGTCGATGTGAAAAGGCTTTATCCCTCACATATCGGAATGACAGCGGACGGAAGACGTTTCATCCGTATCAACAGGAAAAAGACAGACGTAGAGTCCTTTATACCACTCCACCCAGTGGCAGAGCAAATTTTATCACTGTATAATACTACTGATGATAACAGTCCGATATTCCCTTTGCCTAAACGTGATATGCTGTGGTACTGCATCCACGAAATTGGCATTGTGGCAGGCGTCAAAGAAAACCTCAGCTACCATGCGAGCCGCCATTCGTTCGGAACTTTGACGTTATCAGCAGGTGTGCCGATAGAGAGTATCAGCAAGATGATGGGGCATACGAATATCCGAACGACACAAGGCTATGCCAGAGTTACTGACGATAAAATCTCGGAAGATATGGACAAACTGATGGAACGAAGAAAGATAATATCGGCTGGCGAAAAGAAAAAATCATAAATAATCATCATAAGATAAGGGAATTATGAACAGAGGAATAATAACAATCAGTGAAACAGGCGCAATTACAATCCCAACCGCTCCCGTGTGGATGACCAAGTTTGAGATAGCCGACCTGTTCGGGGTATTCTCGTGCGACATCCGTAAGGCGATACGGGCAATCTACAAAAACAAGGAGTTAAGCGAGGCTGATACGATGAAATACATCAAGCAGCTTGACGGCATCAGCTATGATGTGTATGACCTTGAAATGATTATAGCCATCGCTTTCAAAATATGTAGCAAAGGGACCCTTTTGTTCAGACGGTTCGTAATAAATGAAATCTGCACCACCAAGAAAGGAAGCCCGGTCACATTGTTTGTTTCCTATGGCAAGGGCGGCAACCTATGGTATAGTTGAGGTTCATCCCGTCAGCCACCCGTTCCCGATGCTCGTATGCAAAGGTAGCGTGTGGCTTTGACGGCATTGGCAAGGTCGAGCGGCAAAAGCCGTTTCGGGCAGAATCTTCCTCAAACGGGGTTGAGCGTATTCCGCCCGAAAATCTTGCCACTGCCAGCCACACGCTTGAAAGGCATCCGGCAACGGAAACAAGCGACTGACGGGAAATCAGGTTGCCGTCAGTTGGTAAGCAGAGCGGTAGCTGTCAGCCAGCATCCTTTCGATGTCGGATTCACGATAGAGGATTTTACCGCCCAACTGAATGTAGGCTATACGCCCCTCGTTACGGTAGTCCTGAAGCGTCCGGCGACTCACCTTCAACCGTGCCGACACCTCCTTGTCTGTGAAGAAACGCTCCCCGTTCAGTGTCGGGCGGTAGTTGGCGGTCAGATGCTCAACGTTGTCCAGCAGGCGGTCGAGGCTGCCTATGAAGTGGATTATCCACTCGTTGTCTTTGTTAATCAGTTTGTTCATATTACTCTGGATTTAGTGGGTATTATTGTTATCACTCTACTTAGTTCTCAGATTGTTTTTCCTCTGAACTTTGCTTCCTTTCGCCTGTCCTCCACAATGGAGATGATACGCTGCACGTCTTCGGGACGGTAATAGGTCTTGTGGTTGATTTGGCTGTATGCCAAAGTTCCGTTGTCCCGAAGCGTCTGCAACGTGCGTGGGCTGATGTTGAGCATCCGGCACACGTCCTGATTGTCCATCCACTCGCTCATTTTCTTTTCGCCGTGCCGATGGCAGATGGCATCCATCCGGCTGACAAAGCGGTCGAACTTGGCGACCAGTTCCTCGAAGGTCTTTCTCTCGATTGATACGATTTCCATATAGTCTTTCTTTTTTAATGATTGATGATTTTTCGTTTCCATAATTACACATATAGGCAGATTACCTCCTATAAGGTTCAGTGCCGAATCAATGTTACAGATAAGCAATGAATGACGACATTGCGTCATGAAGTCATTGAATCTATACGTCACCGAATTGTCGGATAACCGGGTTTCCGACGGTTCGGGTATCCGCTTCGGCAAGTGTCCGATGAAGCAGTTTTCGGGGTATTTTAATATTCCGTTTCTCATATCTTTAAATCGTTAGTTTTTTGAATTATGCTGCAAATAAACAACGATGTATTGGAACTTGTATAACTTCTCCGGCAAGTGGCAGTACGTTGCGCAGATTGGCACTCATTGACTGGGTTAAGTGCCTGTTCAATACTGTATTAATGATTTAACTTTACTCCCAGACAATAGGAGGCGTTGATGGCGGCGCAGCCGGAGTCCTGAAAGGTATCCCTCAATCCGACAGACGGAGGATTTTTGTGTCTTCAAAGACACAGCAAGATATATTTTCAGTTACCCGAATAATTCTAAGTAACTGAAAATGCCTTCACCGCCGTGGGCAGAATTATCCTCCGCAGTCGGATAATTTCGGGGTTCATTAATCAAAGATTAAGCAATGGACAAGCCATAAAATTGAAAGAATAAGAAGAATGAAAAAGAAGAGCAAGTACGGGAGAAATCCCAAATTGAACCCGAAGACGCACTGCGTGATGGTGCGCTTCGATGATGTGGAATGGAACAGGTTCCTGACGATGTACGAGGAATCTAACGTGTACGCGAAAGCCGTCTTTCTCAAGGCGCACTTCTTCGGACAGAAGTTCAAGGTGCTGAAGGTGGACAAGACGCTGGTGGACTATTACACCAAACTGTCGGACTTCCACGCCCAGTTCCGCTGCATAGGCACGAACTACAATCAGGTTGTGAAAGAGTTGCGCATCCACTTTTCGGAGAAGAAGGCGATGGCGTTGCTCTACAAGCTGGAGAAGTGCACCATCGACCTTGTGAAGCTGAGCCGGGAGATTGTGGAACTTTCGAGGGAGATGGAGGCTAAGTGGCAACAAAGATAGAGCCTGCAATTCCATCCTCAATGAATTATTGATAAGTGGACGTAGTGCTGGAAATCGGACAAATAGATAATAATGAAAAAAGGAAATGAATGCCGAAAATTGCCAAAACAACAAATCAAAGAAATTTATTCGTAATCACGTCTATGTTGTAAAGCCGATGTATGTCTGAAAACTCTATAATTGTGAGTAGTGGTGTGAAACTCTAATTTGAAAGACAGGGTATGGTTATGCATACTCTGTCTTTTCAAGATTAATCAACTACGACCTCAGTGAGATTTATTTTGTACTATAAAATTAATAAATGATTGAAGAACAGGATTGGTGTATTCACAACGATGACATATAGATATGGTTGAATGTACTTTTATAAAGTCCAATTCATATAAACGAACCCTATTTTCTACTCCCAATAAAGCCGATTTAGGTAATATTGCTATTCCCATATCATCTTCGACCATACGCACAATGCAATCTAATTCAGATACTTCATGTGCAATAAGAGGAGAAAATCCAATTGTATTGCAAATTGTTATTATCTGCTCATATAACCCACTTGCCAAATATTGAGGAAAGAAAATGAAAGGAAGTTTTGACAACAAAAACAATGCTTTATTCTCATTTAGGGATATAATTGGCTGTGTCTTTGAGGTAACTAGAACAAAATTTTCAGTATAAATTTCACGTAAATGTAATCCTTTTGCATGTATTGGAGTACGTAGGAAAGCAATATCAGTATCTTCATTTTTTAGCATTTTGAGTTGGTCATATACAGTATATTGCGATAGATGTAAATGTACATTTGGATATAAGCGAGTAAAACTTCTCAACGGTGGTAATATGGAATGTAGTACTGAGCCTACATAAGTAATACGCAAGTCTCCGATTTCTCCTTTTGCTATTCGTTTTACTTCTTTTTCTGCTGCCGTTATATTTTGTAAAATTAAATCAGCTTTCCTTTTTAGATATTCTCCTGCAGTAGTCAGTGTAACAGTACGTTGATTACGTTCAAGTAAACTTACTCCCAGCTCCTCTTCCAATTGTTTTATGGCTCTACTTAGCGGCGGTTGAGTTATATGTAACTTTTGTGCAGCTTTTCCAAAGTGCAACTCTTTTGCTAACACGCTAAAATATAATAGATTATTGCTATTCATACCTATAAAGTATTATTTTAGGTTTAATTTTATATCAAAGGTATTATAATTTTGCGGAACATTCAAGAGAATATAAATAAAATGTTTCATTTATAAAATTTAAGTTATGTTTATATTGATACTTACTTATAAGAAAGCACTAAATAAGGTTGATAAATATCTAGATGTTCACAAAGAATATTTGGATAAATTTTATGAGACAGGAGATTTTATTGCTTCTGGCAGACAAAATCCTAGAATAGGTGGCGTAATTTTGTGCAAAGCATCTAATAAACAAGATGTCGAAAATATCATTTCACAAGATCCGTTTTTCATTCATCAAATAGCAAAATATCAAATCATAGAGTTTGAAGTAAGTAAATGTATAGAAGAGTTTTCTTCTATCTTAACCTTATAATTTTCCAGTATTTACGAAATTAGAATCAATATGTATAATATACATATATCCCTTATCAACTAAAATTATGCACTGTTACTATTTTTGACAAGTTAAACATTGTAGCGTTATTTTAATAGGAATTGTTATCCTCCATTCGGTACTTGTAACTATGTAAGATGGAGGTATTGCTTGTTAATTATAATCGAATAAAGAACGGATAGTAAATATGGTAATACTATTTTTTGATTCAACTTATCAATATTGGTTTTACCCAATTGGTTATCTTCGACATTTAGATAGAGCAGAAGTTGGAAATACACAGTAATGAAATATCATTGGAAAATAGTTACATCTGGTTATCTGTTAATAGCATTGCTAATAGGTGGAATAGCTTACACTTGGCATAATGAATGGCAGGAGGTGGAAGCATTGGAGGTTGGCAATCAACAGATAGATGAGTTCAGGAAAGAGGTGAACAGTATTCATATCCGGTTGATAGAGTTTTCTTTGTTAGGAGAAACTGTATTGGATTGGAATGAAACGGATTTGGAGAATTATCATGCCCAACGTATAGCATTGGACAGCATATTATGCGGTTTCAATGTAACTTATCCAATTGAGCGTGTTGATAGTGTACGCTATCTTTTAGAGGATAAGGAACGACAGATGTTCCAGATAGTCCGGTTAATAGATGAGCAACAATCCATCAACAGGAAGATAGCCAGTCAAGCACCGGTTATTGTGCAGAAGATTGTGCAGGAACAGCCCAAGAAACCCAAGCGTAAAGGTTTCTTGGGCATCTTCGGCAAAAAAGAGGAAACGAAGCCAACGACAACAACGACGACGCTTCGTTCACCCAATAGAAGCATGGTCAGCGAACAGAAAGAGCAAAGCCGCAGATTGTCGGAACAAGCCGACAGTCTTGCAGCCCGCAATGCAGATTTTAACAGGCAGTTGAAGGGGCTAATCTGTCAAATAGAAAACAAGGTACAAGCCGACCTGCAAGGACGGGAAGACGAAATAATCGCTATGCGTGAAAAGTCATTCATGCAAGTAGGCGGTCTGATGGGATTTGTTCTTTTGCTGTTGTTAATTTCCTACATCATCATATATCGTGATGCAAAGAGAATCAAACGATACAAACGAAAGACAACGGATTTGATATGGCAATTGGAACAATCCGTACAATGGAACGAGGCATTGATAGCTTCAAGAAAGAAAGCGGTACATACAATCACCCATGAATTGCGTACACCGCTGACGGCAATAACAGGTTATACCGAGCTGTTGCAGAAAGAGTGCAATAGTGGTAATAACGGACAATACATCCAAAGCATACAGCAATCATCCGGGCGTATGCGGAATATGCTCAACACACTGCTTGACTTCTTCCGTTTGGACAACGGCAAGGAACAGCCTAAACTGTTACCCTGCCGCATTTCAGCAATCACACATACCCTTGAAACGGAGTTTATGCCTATAGCCCTGAACAAAGGACTTTCCTTGACCGTGAGAAATGTAAGCGATGCTGTTGTACTGACCGACAAGGAGCGGATAATCCAAATTGGGAACAACCTGCTGTCAAACGCTATTAAGTTCACGGAGGAAGGTGGTGTATCACTTGCAACAGACTACAATAACGGAATTTTGACCCTTGTCGTTGAGGATACGGGTACGGGCATGACAAAAGAGGAACAGCAACAAGTGTTCGGTGCGTTTGAACGCCTTTCAAATGCCGCCGCAAAAGACGGCTTCGGACTTGGGCTTGCCATCGTGCATAACATCGTGACAATGCTCCACGGAACAATACGACTGGAAAGCGAGAAATGGAAAGGAAGCCGTTTCACGGTGAAAATTCCTATGCAGATTGCCGAGGAAGTTCAAGACCAATCAATACAAACCTATATTCGCCAAAAGGATAGAAACCTCAATATTGCCGCCATCGACAATGACAAGGTGCTGCTCCTGATGCTGAAAGAGATGTACGCACAGGAGGGAATACACTGCGATACCTGCACCGATGCGGCGGAACTGATGGAAATGATACGCCGGAAAGAATACAACTTGTTGCTGACGGATTTGAATATGCCCGGTATAAACGGTTTCGAGTTGCTGGAACTTTTGCGCTCGTCCAACATAGGCAATTCACAGACAATCCCCGTGGTTGTGGCAACCGCTTCGGGCAGTTGCGATGCGGAAGAACTTTTGGAACGTGGCTTTGCCGGATGCCTGTTCAAGCCGTTTTCCATATTGGAACTGATGGAGGTTTCCGACAGATGCGCCATAAAAACAACTCCCAATGAAAAGATTGATTTTTCTGCTTTATTATCCTACGGCAATGAAGCCATCATGTTGGAAAAGTTGATAACGGAAACCGAGAAAGAAATGCAGGCGGTTCGTGATGCAGCAAAAGAGAAAGACCTGCAAAAACTGGATGCCCTGACACACCATCTGCGCAGTTCGTGGGAGATACTTCGCGCCGACCAACCGTTAAGGGTGCTTTATAGAGTGCTTCACAATGGGGTAACGCCAGATGATAACACCATTCAGCAAGCGGTTAATTCTGTGCTTGATAGAGGTGCGGAGATAGTTCAACAAGCAAAAGAAGAAAGGAGAAAATACGAAAATGGATAAGACAAGAATAATCGTTGTGGAAGACAACATCGTGTATTGCGAGTATATCTGCAATATGCTGGCACGGGAAGGATACGATACCGTACAGGCTTACCACCTCTCGACAGCGAAGAAACATCTGCAACAGGCGACGGATGATGATATAGTTGTTTCGGATCTACGTTTGCCCGATGGCAATGGAATAGACCTGTTGCGCTGGATGCGCAAGGAGGGCAGGATGCAGCCGTTCATCATCATGACCGACTACGCCGAAGTGCATACCGCCGTGGAAAGCATGAAACTCGGTTCGATAGACTATATACCTAAAAAACTGATTGAGGACAAACTCGTACCCCTTGTCCGCTCCATACAAAAGGAGCGTCAGTCTGGACACAGCCGGATGCCCGTATTCGCCCGTGAAGGTTCCGCCTTTCAGAAAATCATGCATCGGATAAGGCTGGTAGCCGCCACCGACATGAGCGTGATGATATTCGGGGAGAACGGCACGGGCAAGGAGCATATCGCCCACCACCTGCACGAAAAAAGCAAACGGGCTGGCAAACCATTCGTGGCGGTGGACTGCGGGTCACTCTCCAGAGAACTTGCGCCATCGGCTTTCTTCGGACACGTCAAAGGAGCGTTTACAGGTGCAGATAGCACCAAGAAAGGATACTTCCACGAGGCGGAAGGAGGTACGCTATTTTTAGATGAAGTGGGCAACCTTGCGTTGGAAACCCAGCAGATGTTGCTCCGTGCCATACAGGAAAGGCGTTATCGCCCTGTCGGTGACAAATCTGACAGAAGTTTCAATGTCCGCATCATCGCCGCCACCAACGAGGATCTGGAGGCGGCAGTGAGCGAAAAGCGTTTCCGGCAGGATTTACTCTACCGCTTGCGTGATTTCGAGATAACCGTTCCGCCGTTGCGTGACTGTCAGGAGGACATCATGCCGCTGGCGGAGTTTTTCCGTGAGGTAGCCAACAAGGAACTGGAGTGCAGTGTAAGTGGCTTCTGTCCCGAAGCCCGAAAAGCGTTGCTGACCCACGCATGGCCGGGCAACGTGCGGGAGCTTCGGCAGAAAATCATGGGAGCCGTGTTGCAGGCTCATGAAGGAGTTATCACGAAAGAACATCTTGAACTTGCCGTGCCGAAGCCGACCTCACCCGTCAGCTTCGCCCTGCGTAATGACGCGGAGGATAAGGAGCGGATAATGCGTGCGTTGAAACAGACAAACGGCAATCGGTGTGCCGCCGCCGAGCTGTTGGGAATAAGCAGAACAACTCTATACGGCAAACTTGAAGAGTATGGACTTAAATATAAATTCAGGCAACCATAGCCGATTTTGTTGAATTTGACTATCTGCAAAGGTTTATTATTCAAAAAATAATATTATCTTTGCATTTAGGAAAAGCGTTCTTTTGAATTACTGCAAAACGAGGTGAAACACAGAATTTCGCTGGTTTCCACATCGTTAC
The DNA here is from genome assembly GCA_948956705.1 of uncultured Phocaeicola sp. The sequence continues at coordinate 18,963 of CARCZS010000011.1, read as the reverse complement.
CTATTAAGCTGAAATATTTTGCAAGTGCTTGAATTTTAGCAAAAAAGAAAACTTGCTATGTCTTGCTATGTATGTCGTAAGCGGTATAGGTAGCTCTAACTTTTCGCCTATCTCTTTCAGATGCTTGTTTACCTTTGCCAAGACTTTATGTAGCCTGTTGGCAACCTGTACCTCTGTCTTGTGGAACGGTGAGAGTATAGGAAACAGGTACGGCGATTTCACATTCTTGTATTTGGCTATTATCTCCCATGCTTCCGTTTGCAGGGGTATGCTTATCAGTTTCTTTGTCTTTTCTCTGTTATAGGTGAGGTGGTTCTCTATTATATTGGAGTGTTTCAATTTGGCTATGTCAATAAAATTAATGCCAGCATTTAGATAAGAGAATATAAATATGTCAATAGCAAGGCATTCCATAGGGGAAGTCCCTTTGTACTGCATGACTTTCAGTATGTCTTGCTTAGTCAATGCTCTTTTAGCGGTCTGCCTGTTCAACTTTGAGACTTTGTAGGAGTGGAACGGATAACAATCGCTTTTTATAGAATGCTCTGTTATCGCCAAGTTAAAGACGGCTCGCAGGTGTCTGATTCGTGTGCTTATGGTGCTTACTGAAAGATTCTGCTCTTTCATCCATTTCTCATACCGCTTCAACCAAGCGACATCTATATCAGAAAATGGAATATCAAGACGCTTGTTGAACTTTATAAAGGACGAATAGGAGACCTCGAACATTCCTGCGTATCTGATTCTGTTCTCTTTCCGCAAGTTTTGAATATAGGTCAGATAGTATTCGCCCACCGTTTTGCAGCTGACATTGTTATTGGTGGATTCAATGAGAGTAGTAGCCGTAAAGTCTTTGCCTGCTATCCTTTTATCCAATGCGGCTTTCTGTATTTCGTTAATCTTCTCGTTTATAATGAGAATGATTCTCTCACGGTTCGGACATTTAGCTTTTGGCTGGTTTGTCTTGAAGTCCCATAATTCCGCTTTTATGGATATGCCAAGGCTTTGAAACTTTCTTTTGCGGTCTTTGCAGACGCATAACATCAGAGGATGTTCTCCATTACTAAGAGTTTTTGATTTATAACACAGTACCTTAATTGTTTCGCTCATTCGGTTTTCCGGTTTACACACTGGTTTACACAAATGCGCCAAAAGGTAGTATATGGAAAGAAAAAAGCGATTATCTGATTTAGATAACCGCTTGATTTTCTGGTGATCCGCCTGGGGCTGCGGATTATCGCTTTAACTAAGTAGCATTCAGATTGTTGTAATGCCACGCCATCCGTTGTTCACGAATTGCACACGGCACTATTTCAATGTTCTTCCCAATTATGCCATCGGGGTATTACAAAGGTACGAAACTTTCTTTAATTCCACAATGTTTTATGGATTCTAATTGGATGGTTTATTCGAATTCTTTATTATTTGAATTCTTTATTATTTGTTTGATATGGGTGTCAATTTGGGACAACAGTAGGGCTTTTTCTGTTGCCACTAACGCATTAAATGAATCAATCTCCTTTCCCAATAATTGAAAAACTACTCTAATAAATAATGGTTTAGGAAGACTTCTTCGATTTTCAAAGCCATGAAAAAATTGATCAATTTCATCAATAACTTTCAATTTGTTTTCAGAAAAATAATAATACTCCCCATCATTTAACATCTGGAGAAAAGCATAAAACTGAGGGTCAAACATCGTTTTGCCCAATTTATCCATCATTTCATCTTTAGCACTGTCTTTATTACAGAAGTTTATTGAGTTCTGTGCATATGGAGTTATCCATCCCTTAAAATATTTAGAATAGTAGGGACTTGGATGCGGAAAAGAATGCCGCTGTATAAATATACACAAATCTAATTCATTATTTAACTCAGCTATTTTATTGCTATAGTTCTGACTATTGCCACACAAACAGAACGGCAAAGACTTATTTCTAATAAACAATACAAGGTAATAACTTCCTTTCAAGTCAAACAATTCATCACATAAACAAATATGTGACTTACGTTTTGCAGTGTCTTCAGGAATGATTGAAATACTTTTATTGTAAATCTCCATTCGCCTAATTGCTATATTCATAATTGGCTGAAAGTCTGCAATACTATCAGTTGGAGTCCATCTGACACCCTCTCCATATGGATTATAATATTTGGGGGTACTATAATCTTTATTTTTTCGCAGAAAAGAACCGTCTGCATGATAGGATATTTCAGCGTTATATATAAAATTAGCTTTATCCATCTCCTGCTCTGTCAAACATCCATCTTCATGGGACTTATCTGGAGTTTCTATCACAAATCCATTATAAAAATCAGTGATTTTAAGATCAACAACTCCATTTCCTTTCATTTGAATCACACTAAATAAAAGGTAGTACCTGTTGTTCATTCTAAAATAGACATCTATCTTTTCTTTCTTTTGCATCAATCTTCAAATTCTATAAACTGGAATAATTTTAATCAATTTACTTTTCCACTCGATTTGCTCCGCTTGGTCATTAGTGATGACGAGGAGGTTGTCGCAGTGGAGTTCATCGGCGGCTTCGACGAGGGCATCGAGTTCGCGTTTGCGGGTTTTCTCGGAGGTCATATCGTAACATACTTGGATCAGTTGCTCGACTTTTGTACCTCGGCGAGTAACGAAGTCAATCTCTTTATCGTTACGGGTGCGGTAGTAGAACAAAGTGTTGCCCGGCTCATATCCACGGCGCAACAGTTCGACAAACACTTGGTTTTCCAATAGTCTTCCGAGGTTTTCACTTAGATTGAAAGCCGTACTCTGCACAAATCCATTATCCACGACATAGACCTTGCGCGGAGCTTTATTCATCAATTTCAGTTTGTTGTTGAAACGCGGAAGATAGAAAAACAGATACGGCTCTGCAAGATAGTCACAGAACTTCTTTGTTGTAGCCACGCTTGACAACCCTAATTCTGATGCGAGATCATTGGCAGATATCGGATTGCAGAAATTGGCGAGCAGATAGGATGCAAGATTATACAAGTCTGATGTATTCCTTACTTTATGACGCTTCGCAACATCTTTCAGCAAAATAGAGTCAAACAGAGTCGAAAGGTAACTCTTTGTTATATTCCTCGCCTTTATGGTTTCAGGATAACCGCCATTACGCATATAATCATCTACCAATGCCACAGCCTTTGTAGCCTGTTCTTCTCTCGGATTGCTGATGTCTATGTCATTCCAGCGCATAGCCTCGTCAAGGCTGAACGGGAACATTTCAATTTGAAGATAACGTCCTGTAAGTGCAGTTGCCATCTCACTGCTCAGCATCTTTGCATTGCTGCCGGTGATAATAAGGTCCTTTCCTCGACGGTACAACTTGCCTACCCACAAATCCCAATCAGGAAGATTTTGGACTTCGTCAAGCAACAAATAATCGTAACCGGGATATACGTCATCAAGAACGGCCATTACCAAATCCTCATTCCAATTGTCTAATAATTGGCTGTCATCAAAATTCAGATATGCAAAGTTTTTGCCTTGCAGCATCAACAGCGCAAACACAGACTTGCCGACACGCCGAGGTCCGGTAATAAGTTTGATAAGCGGATTGGCGAGTAATTCATCAACATTGTACTTAGTATGCCGCTGCTGATATGGACGTGCCATCAGCTCATCACGCTCTGCCTTCTGATTAAAGATTATATTTTTCATTGTCGCTATATTAGACTGCAAATATAGCTCTTTTTATTCAATCAAATCATTGTGTTGAATAAAAAAGTGTGTATTTTATTCAATACAACATTTCTAATGACTGAAATATAGATTAAGAAAAGAAAAAATGTGTATTTCAAAAGACAAAAAATAGCGTGCAATTCACGCTATCTCTATTGATGGCTCTGGACTGCCTAAGACGATATAGTGTGTATGCACGCTATGCTGAGAGCATAGCATAAGCATCACGCCAAATTCGTCTTTTATAAATGGTCCAGATTTACAATAGAATTTATGCGGAAGTTATGTTATCCTATATTGTTGTATCCGTCTGACTCTTCAGACGGTATCTTTGCTATTTTGCGCTGCAAAGTTACGCATTTTTAGCGATATTTCAAGGGAGCGGTTGGCCGTTCTTGTCAATTCCCAGCTTCTTACGGAGTTCAAGGAGAGCCCTTTCGGAGATGCCGAGCAGTTTCGCCGCTCCTGTCCATGAATCTGCACGCTGGTATGCCTTGATGATATTTTCCTTCTCCTGCCGTGGATTCTTGCGGTTCAATTCATCGACGGTTTCAGGCTCAGAGAGATTGAAGTTTATATCCTCAGCCGAGATTGTTTCATCTTTGGCATGGAAGGCGGCGAAAAGAACAACATCTTTCAATTCCCGAAGATTGCCGGGCCACGGATAGAGTTTCAATGCCTTGACTGCGGATGCGTCAAGCCTCTTTCGCTGTTTGCCGGTCTTAGCGGCGTAGCGTTTCAGAAAGTAGTCCGCGATAACAGGAATATCCTCCGTATCATCTTTCAAGGCAGGCACGGCTATGTCGGATTGCCTTAAAATGAAAAACAGGTTCGGACGGAAAGACTTGTTGGCTACCATCTTCAGCAACTCCGGCTCGGCTGTGCATATCACACGCACATCGGGGTGTTCGTTTTCAAGAATGTGCATCAGGACTGACTGTTTGTCTATTGACAGAAGATGCACATTCTTTATTATGATTGTGCCGCCTGCCGATTTTGAGAAATAGCTCTTGATGCGGTTATACATCTCGCTTCTGTCAGATGATGGGCTATGCACACCGATGAATGCCGCGCTTCCTGATTCCACGACAGTTATCGGTTTCTGTTCGCGTGAGCTGCGCTGATATATCTGCCGTGCAATCTGTTCCTTGCCTGTGCCGCATTCGCCGAAAATAATTGCGTTGGCATTAGTGGCCGCTATCGCGTCAATTCTTGCCTCCACCTTCTTCCATGCCTCACTGATGCGCGGTATCAGCTGGTTGTCAAGCGTCAGCACGATATGCTCTGGTCGGGCATACTTGCCAACGGTTTCCACAAGTTGTTTGTCAATGGCCGGACGTTGTATCACATCGACAGCACCACCTCCGCTCATTACCTCCAGCAGGTCGGCAGGATTAAGCAGATCCATCACGACAATGACCGGGAATTTGTATCCTTCGGTCTTCAACCAGTCTATCAACTCTCTTGCAGTTCCATCATACAGGCGCAAGGCCGTGACGATGACCGCACCGGGTGGCAGCTCCACCGCCTCTTGTTTCCCGGCTTCAATGCTCTCCGCACAAACGGGGTCATATCCAGCCCGCGAAAGCAGACTTGACATGACCCTGCTATCGGATGCGGAAGCATCTACGATAAGGATTTTATTCATAAAATATTATAATCAAAAATGATTCGTTCTCATTTATGCTTTGTGGGTTACGCTAATATTTAATGCCAAAATCGGATTACTGAAAGAATGCCTGTGTATTGACATCTGTATTTTCGGGAGGAAATGAAGTGCCGCAGATTTCAGCACGCCATGTTTCCACATCCTTTAATTGGGCTGCATGATGCTTTTCCAGTGTTTCAATTGCATCAGCACCCATAGGCAGATGTAAAGGAGGATTGGTACAACACGCGACTTTCGCAATGAGTTTCCCCAATGCTTCGGGATTGCCCGGCTCTCGCCCGTTCATATACTTCACAAATCCGCTCATACGTTCTCTGAACGTGTTATAATCCTCAATGGGATTGGCAGGAATATGATACGATGAATTAAAATTCATGAAGTCCGTGCGGAATAAACCGGGGGCAACTATCGTTACTTTGATGCCGAATTGCTCCGTTTCAAAAGCAAGCGACTCTGAGAAACCGGTTACCGCGAACTTGCTCGTATGATATATTGATGGTCCGACTCCCGAATATCCCGCTGCGGAAGACACGTTGAAAATATGGCCCGAACGCTGTCGGCGCATAACAGGCAAAACAGCGCGAGTTACACGCATCAATCCAAAAAGATTGGTTTCAAACACATCGCGTATCTGATTTTCATCAGATTCCTCGAAGTAGGTGAACTGCCCGTGTCCCGCATTATTTACCAATACGTCTATACGCCCAAATTTTTGTATGACCATGTCTACCATACAGTCAAATGCCGACTGGTCAGTGTTGGTCACATCAAGGGCATACGGCAACAGTCGTGAAGCAGCATCCTCAATATTTGTTGTGATATCTCCTCTTCGAGAAACAGCCACCACGCAATCTCCATCTGCAAGTGCAGCCTCCATGATTGCATGACCCATACCACGCGAGGCTCCCGTAATCAGCCATACTTTGTGGGTTGTTTTAAGTTTGTCATTCATAATTTTAATGTCATAAAAAATTTGCACACCCAATCAACACGCATGATGCAGTCAATAAGGCTATTTTCCCAAATGATGCTTTCTCCTTGTATAAAAATACACCTACAAAAATCATTACAAGCGGAGAAAATGCCCCGTTGAGCGGTATCAGAAAACTCAATTCAACACCTGAATAGACAATGCGATTCATCAGTATGAGGCATACCACTTGCATCAATAGTGACAACACTGTTGGCACAAGCTTGGTAAAGCCTTTTGTCATTGGCCAAAGTGCTGTCGCTCCAAGTGAAAACACCGTTGCGATTATAAAAAGTACAACTCCGGTTATTGAGATATTATCCATAATTTTCTCATTTCATTCTGCCAGCAACCCCTATCAAAATGCAGGCCACAACAAGAAGTGAAACTTTCCATACTGATACACTCTCTCCATATACAATCATCCCCAATCCGCTTACTGCAAGCGGCATCACAGCAGATCCCAAAGGTATAAGTAAACTGAGCTTGACACCTTTGTAAAGCATACGGCAGAAAAGTAGCGAACCGAGCAACAGCGACAAAACAGATGCTATTGTCGGCCAAAAATTTGTGTATCCCGCGGTCAATGGAAATAAGGCCATACCGATAATCTGTAACAATATAGCCCCGGTAAAGAGTAATATCGTAACCGGCGACACTGTTTCTTTATTTTCAATCTGAGTCATAATGTCTTATTTTACTTTATGAACCTGTCCGCTAATAAAATTTTGGCAAAAGTAGTCCTTACTCCCAATATATTGCATAAACAAATCCGTGTTTGTATAATATAAATCCGAGATGATGTTGTAGAGGAATTGGTTTTGCATTATTTTTGCCGAATGGAAGACAAGAGTAATATCATACATTGCGAAACACCACAGGCTTTTAACCGCATTATAGGAATCAGGACATATCATCCACTTATTTCCGTGATTGATTTCTCGCAGATCGCTGAATACCGCCATCCGCAAGGTTGGAAACAAGATTACTATGTCATAGCTCTTTGCCGTGGCAATTTATCTTGCGATGTGAAGTATGGCCGAAACAAATATGATTATTCAGATGGCACACTGGTTTTTACGAGTCCGGGGCAAACAGTGGAGTTTCAAGAATATGGGGAGCCATTCTGTCCGGCTGAAGACAACTGGGCCATTATGGTGCATCCTGATTTCATTAGAGGAACATCGCTTGGACGTGATATCGGGAATTACATATTTTTCTCTTATGAGATTCACGAAGCGTTACATTTATCAGAAGATGAAATAGAGCAAGTTCTTGACATTTTCAAACATATCAGACAGGAACTTGAAAAACAAATTGATGAGTATACCCCTGAAATTGTGTGTTCGTACATAGGCACGTTATTGAGCTATTGCCGCAGATTCTACGACCGCCAGTTCAAAATGAGACATAGTGAAAATATGGATATTGTAAGCCATTTTGAGAAGTTATTACGTGACTATTTTCTCACAAATGCACTTGTTCAAAACGGACTGCCTACGGTTAAATATTTTGCCGACAGAATGAGCTTATCTCCCGATTATCTGACAGCCATATTACAACGAGAAACAGGGATGAATACCCGAAAACATATCCAAAACCGGATAATTGAAACAGCGAAAGACAAACTTGCATTAGACTCCCATTCAATAAGCCAAATTGCATACGAATTGGGATTTGAATATCCTCAATATTTTACACGGCTGTTCAAACAACAGACCGGGATGACTCCAGCCGAGTATCGTCAACGGAAATCATAAAATCGCGTTTTTTAGCACCGATTAAGTCAGTGCTAAAAAACAAGGCATAACTTCTTGTCAAGTTATAAGTCTGATCAGTGTTCTTATCTTATAAGTTTAATTACAGTCGTTTTGCAATCACGTCCTCGTATTGCTTGAAATGTTCGGCAAGTACGTTGTTGATATATGCTTTCAGTGAGCATTTGCGTCCGTCCTGTGCCAAGAGAATGTATTTGATTTTCTTGATGAAAGCGGGGCATATCTCCACTGTCGTGAACTTTTCGGTCGGCGACATGAAAGCCATGTTGGTGACGAACTTTTCAATGTATTCTTTTTCGCGATCCGACGCAGGCGGACTCCCGCTACCACTTGGTGAAGTAGCATCGGACGTTGGGGCAGTTGTCGTTTCCGGTTTGGAACTACGTTTCAATTTCGAGAGTTGTGAGGTGTCTTCCCGGAATGACCGTATGAATTCATCGGGGTCAACCTGTGACTCATAAACTTTTGCCATTATTTATAGGAGGTGTTTATGTTGAAAAAACGCATGGCGATGGCTGTCAGCGTATGACCTGACACGGGATATACCGGCCTTTATCCTGCCGTGGCAGTCGCATTGACTGCCTGCCATGCTTGATTGTATAGGTGCAGCTATCTCTGTCGCGGATGGCGACCTTCCTCCGCTGCGAGGAGGGCATCGGCTCTGTCAGCCGGAATAGTTGGTGTCGTCAGTCATTTTCTTTAATTTTTTGGATATGGATTTAGTGGTGTGACTTACGCGGCATCATCGCTTGCTTCCTTCGGACACGGCTTTTAAGCCTAATGGCCATTAAGCCTTGGATCCTTCAGTCGCTTATTGAATGATCCGGCGATAAGCCTGTCTGTTAGTAATACGTTCATTCTATCATCAATACAACAATGCATTAAGCCTATGAAAACATCATTCAGCGAACAGCCCCGTAATATGATAGATGATTTGAACTTTCGGGAAGGATATTCATTGACTTGCTGTAAAGTTAGTCTGTTGAATAAATGAATGTACTACTGAAAGAGTGTCTGATTTGACCGGCGGGTCATCGGAATGTTCCTTTATATACCTGTCAACCGAACTCCTTGACGGCAGGTAAATCAGCCAATCCTTACACAAAGAAACAAAAAAATCGGCGGATTGTCAAGTCCTTGAACCTCCCGATATCCGGCCCTGAAACAGATTGTCCGGCTATGTCCGGGAATGTCCGAGTATGTCCATAAAACACGGTTTAATTTTTAACATTTCGCCAATCATTTTTTTCTTGACAGAATTTTCAGACACGATAATCCTGATATATCATGCCGAAAAATCTCCGGTTTTCTTTTTATCGGTTAGGATTTGTGCCGGATTTTTCGTAAATTTATGTAGGCAACACGGAGATTTCAATCCGCAGGCACGATGAAACACAGGGTTGCATGATACTGTTGGCAATACCGGCCGCCGCAGACACAAAACTCGCAGTTTCATAGTATGAGGAATGTCCACATGGACATAGCAAGGTGTCTTTTCGGGAACCGAAAAGGTTTTGGGGAACCGGCCTTCCCACAAAACAACCTTGCTATGTAAGGATACTACTCCGAAGTCGAATATCCCGCGACCGAACCGCCGTTGGCATGAGAACCCGTGAGGCATCACCACTTAATCCACTAATAATATGACCGATTTCAACAAAGGCGGACGACCGCCGCTTATCGACCGATGCGACCACTGTGTCAAAGTGCGTTTCAACAACGCCGAATGGGATGAACTTACCCGCATGATGGAGAAAGCCGACACCACCGTGAAGGCAACTTTCATCAAGCAGCTTATCTTTGGAAAGCCGTTCCGGGTGCTCACCACCGACAGATCGCTTGCCGCATACTGCGCAAAACTCTCTGAATTTTTCAGCCAGTACCGCACTGTCGGGATCAATTACGACCTCGCCGTAAAGGAACTCCGTGCAAATTTTTCAGAAAAGAAAGCAACGGCACACGTTTCAAGACTGGAAAGAGCCACTCTTGAGCTTGTGGGTATAACCCATGACGTGATGAAGTTGTCGCAGAAATTCGAGGAGCGATGGTTGCAAAAATCTCAATAGGAGCGTCACTCTACGGGGCGTTGTCTTACAACGGTGAGAAAATCAACAAGACCGAGGGGCGCATATTAGGCTCTAACAAGATTGTCGTACCGGTTGACGGCAGTGCCGACATAGGCAGGATGGCGGATAATTTCCGGCTGTTCATGCCGAAAATGGGCAAGACCAAGAAACCGGTGCTGCATATCTCCCTTAACCCGCACCCTGACGACAAATTATCCGACCAAGACTTTGAGAGCCTTGCCCGTGAGTACATTGACCGACTCGGCTTCGGAGAGCAGCCCTATGTAATCTACAAGCACGAGGATATTGACCGCCACCATATCCATATTGTCACTGTCAACGTGAACGAGGAAGGCAAGCGGCTCAATCAGGATTTTCTCTACCGTCGCAGCAAAAAGATTACTACCGAGCTTGAAGAAAAATATCATCTTCACAAGGCACAGCGCGAAAAGCTCTCACCGGATACTCCCATCTGCAAGGTTGACCCCGACGGCGACATCAAGCGACAGGTTGCCAACTCGGTCAAGATGGTTGGTATGCGTTGGAAATTCCAGAGCATTGGCGAATACAACGCCATACTCGGATTATACAACATCAAATGTGAGCAGACCGACGGGCGTGTCAACGGACGCGAATATCACGGACTTGTTTACTTCGCCACTGACGACAACGGCAATGTCATCGTCACACCTTTGAAAGCCTCGCGCCTCGGTAAATTCGCAAGCCGTACCGCCATTGACAGCCGGTTTGAACGGGCAAAAGATAAAATCGACATCGCACCGACCAGACGCAGTGTTGCCGACGCACTTGCCCGATCATCAGACAAGGATGGTTTCATTGCCAAACTGAAAGAGAGCAATATTGATGTTGTGTTCCGCTACACCGACGAGGGCAGGATTTACGGAGTTACCTTCGTGGATCACGGCACGCAGACATCCTTGAACGGTTCACGATTGGGCAAAGAGTTTTCGGCAAACGCGCTCCAGACACGTTTCAGTCAGGCTCAGCCACAACAGCCGATACAACAGCAACCGAACCGGCAGCCGACATCTGTACCGACTGTTGTCCCCCCGCCATCTTCGCCAAGCAATACCACCTCCGGCACGGCAAACACTACAAACACCGCGCAACCCCGTTCCGCTAAGAATCTCGCCAACGATTACGACCCGATTATTCCCGGTCTTGACCTGTTCCAGCCGGGGCAGTCGGTAAATCCCGACGAGGAAGATTTCCGCCGCCGTTTGCAGCGAAAAAAGAAAGGTATGCGCCGTAGATTCTGACACCACCGAGAAAAAATCCCGAAATAAATCCGTACCTTTGCCACTGAATCGCAGTCATATATTGTTTTTCAAACATTTGATTGTGGATTTAGTGGTGGCAGGCGGGAGGGATACCCGCCTGCTTTTTCATATAATATCCCAAGCACCCACTAACTCCACACTCAATAAATTATGGAAACAATTGAAATCGAAAAGGATGTGTTTTTCTCCCTGCTTGACCGGGTTGACATCCTGCATAAAACAGTTACGGCTCTTCACGACAGACTGCGCGACCGCAGACTGTCGGAATGGCTTACAACAGAACAGACCTGTGAATTCCTGCATATCTCGGAGCGCAAGTTGCGTTCACTGAAAGAACACGGCAGGATTGGCTATTCGCATACTGGCCGACTGACACAATTCAGAGGCTCAGATGTGGTCGGATTGATAACCAAATGCACAAATAGCGTATGAAGGAGCTGATAACATCCAAAGACCCACGCATAGAGCGTTTCCACACTCAAGCCGATGACATAATGGCCAAATGCCGGGATTTGAGGGAGAATTATCATCCTTTGCTCAACGGCAAACGCTTCATCACTGATGCACAACTCGCCGCCACTCTCGGAGTGAGCCGACGTACCACTCAGGATTACCGCGATAAAGGTTACATACCATATTACCGTATCGACGGTAAAATCCTCTATGCCGAGGACGACATAGAAAAATTCCTCCAATCCAACTATTGTCCGCGTTTTGCCTGACGGGCGACCACCAAAAAGAAAATGGCTGCCGAGCAACAATATCGCCCGGTTGCCATTTTTCTTAGTGGGTCAGATGATGTCAGTTCATCATCACGCAATCAAATTTGTCACGCATTGCTGCCATATCCTCATAAATTGTGCTGTCAATCATTTTCGCATAGATCTGCGTCGTCTTGATATCGCTGTGGCCAAGCATCTTTGAGATTGTTTCAATCGGGACATGGTTGTTCAGCGACATGGAGGCAAACGTGTGCCTCGCCAGATGTGTGGTCAAGTGCCGTTCAATTTTGGCTAGATCGGCAATCTCCTTGAGATATGCGTTTGTGCGCTGGTTGGAGATTACAGGTATGACCACACCTTCAAGCATCACTTTCGGATGCCCTTTGTACTTCTCCATGAGTTGTCGCGGTACTTCAAGCAGAGGTACCACGCTCAACTCATTGGTTTTCTCGCGTTTCTTGCGTATCCACATATTCCCGTTTGCATCCGTTGAGATGTCGTTTCGCTTAAGTGTTTGTATGTCAATGAACGCGAGGCCCGAAAAGCAGCAAAACACAAACGTGTCGCGCACGACTTCAAGCCGTGGAAACGATTTCAGGTCAAGCTCCATCATCCGTTTCAACTCAGCTTCCGTAATGGCCTCGCGGTCAGCGACAGTGCGTTTGAAACGCTTTCCGAGAAACGGGTCTTCAGTCGTCCATTTGTTTGCGATGGCATACTGCATCACATTCTTAAGATAGCGCAGATAACGTACTGCGGTATTATTGGCGGCATTTTTGTTCATCCTCAAGAAGTGTTCAAAGTCCAGCACGAAGCCTTTGGTAACATCCTTTATCGGGATGTCGCTCACATTGCGTGTCAACTGCATGAATTCTTCCAGATAGACAACGCAGCGCACCCACCGCTCGTATGTGGGTTTGCCCATATCGCCTCGCTCGTATTCAGCACGGCGTTGTTTGTTGGCCTCGCGGAACACTTCGCAGAGCATCTTTGGTTTCTCCACAGTGCCGAGAAAATGGTCACGCAGTATCTTCGGATTTACCATCATGCCCTCGCGTACGAGCATATTGTGGATTTCAAGGAAGCGGGCGCGGACGACCTCGATGTACTTGTTCAGTTCAAGGTCACGCCTGCCACGACCGGTTGACATGGCGCGTTTCTGGTCCCAGTTAGCAGGAACGACACTGCGACCGATGTTCATCTCCGCCACCTGACCGCTGACTGATATTCTGGCGAAGATTGGATACTCCCCGTTGCGGAGCGCACGGGCTTTCCTTGCGATGAAGGAGAGGGTGAAATAAGAATCGTGTAACATACTGTTTGTGGATTAATGGTTACATAAATATAATCATTATTTCCCGATTACACAATAGGCAAGAGCAAGGAAATCAGTGCCGTATGTCGGAATTCGTGAACAGGACCGTGAACATCGGCCGGTCGTTCAAAAACTGTTCACGGCTTAAGATGGTGCATTTTCATCGTTTTTCTCCATTTTTACCGTTTTGTTCACGAATGGAGAATGGCAATCCAACGTGAAAAGAGTTAAAAACAGGCGATTTGAGCCGATATAACAGTTAAAATTAAAAATGAAAGTTAAATTTCATCTGATTTTGCCCATTTTTCACTCAAATGTGGGGCCTTGAACCTGCGCAGGCGTATCAAAGCCCCACTTTTTAATTGTCAAATCGCAGAAAAACACAGAATACAAGCAAGTTACAAACCGCAACTCAAAATCGTGAACAAAACTGTTCACGGTCGTGGCTGTTCACGAATTGCACACGGCTTAACCTCACAATGTTCACTATTCTGCTGGATAGGGGTATTACAAAAATCGCTGAAACTGTTTTAGTTTCAGCGATTTGCGGCGTTATGCCGTTTCGTTCAGTGATCCGCTTGGGGCTCGAACCCAAGACCCCAACATTAAAAGTGTTGTGCTCTACCTGCTGAGCTAGCGAATCAATCCTTTATTATTGCTTTTCTTCCGAATTGCGAGTGCAAAGATAGAGGTTTTTATTTAAACTTCCAAATATACTACCTAATTTTTTTGAATTATTTTTCAGTTAATTTGTTTTCTCCTTGATTATCAGGCGTATTGTCATCTCTCGAAAATTCTTTTTCTTTTATGTGGATGTATCGTTGGTAGTAGGAAAGCATTAAGCTGGTGCATGGCAAGGCAATAATCATTCCTACAATTCCCATCAATGCTCCCCAAACAGACAAGGACAAGAGAATGATAGCGGGGTTCAGACCCGTTATTTTCCCCATTACTTTGGGAACAATCAGTCCGTCCTGTATTATTTGTACAATGCAAAAGACTAAAAATGCACAGAATAATATCCACCAGAAATTTTCTCCGGTATCAGCGGCTTTGAGTAGTGCTAATAATATAGTAGGGATAAAAGCGATGAGTTGTAAATAAGGTACCATATTGAGTAAACCGATAAACAATCCGAAGCCGATAGCTAATGGGAAGTCAATAATCAGAAAACCGATACTGAACAAAATGCCTACACAAAAAGCTACCACTGCTTGTCCGCGGAAATACTTGTTCATACCTTCTTGCACGTCATTTACTATTTTAACGGTCATATCGCGGTGTTTTACAGGAACCAGTTTTATCCAGCCCTTGGCAATAGCTTCATAATCCAGCAGGATGAAAAAGGTATAAAGCAGTATTATGAAAGAAGTGAATACGCTTACGACAACATTGACAGATTGCGTAAAGATAGCCCATACCTGTGGCAGTACGTCGCGCATGGTTTGAGCAATACGATCTTCATTCAATGCCTCATTTATTTTGAGCATATCGATATGCTCTTTGATAAAATTGGCCACAGTGCCGGGAATGGCTGCTTGTTTTGAGCCTTCCACAAAGTAATCGGCAAGCAATTCTTTTAATTTCCCGAATTCTTCTACAATAGGAGGGACCAGTCCGATAAATGCCAGTACACCGATACATATTAATACCAGCATGACTGCAAAAATAGAAATAACCCTATTCTTTAAACGCAATTTATATTGGAAGAAAGTAACCATAGGATAAATAAGGTAGGCAATGAGCCATGCAACGAAAAATGGGAGTAACACTCCGCTTAAACGATTGACCAAATAGAGTATCCCTATAATGACAATTCCGCTTAGAATTCCACGGATAAAACTGTCAAATGTTATTTTCTTCTGTAACATAATTGTATGGACTTATTTGATGGTTTGTTCTTCTTCAATAGCTTTCCGGTAGCATTCGCGGCATAGCGGCTCATAGTCGGATTTCTCGCCGAGAAGTACTCTTTTTTCACTTTTTGTTATACGATGCGAAGCATAAGCCAAATTGCCGCATTTTACACAGATGGCATGTACCTTGGTCACTTCATCGGCAATGGCACAAAGAGCCGGAATAGGCCCGAATGGGATTCTCTTGAAATCCATATCCAGTCCGGCTACAATAACACGTATGCCACTGTCGGCCAGCTGGTTGCATACACTTACCAAACCATCGTCGAAGAACTGTGCTTCATCTATACCTACCACATCTTTATCTGAAGAGAATAATAATATACTGGCAGAAGTGTCGATAGGAGTGGAGGCAATGGAGTTACTATCGTGTGACACGACTTCTTCTTCCGAGTATCGGGTATCCAAAGCCGGTTTGAATATTTCTACTCTCTGGCGAGCAAACTTGGCGCGTTTCAAGCGTCGGATAAGTTCTTCCGTTTTGCCTGAGAACATGGAACCGCAAATTACTTCTATCCTTCCTCTTCTACGTGTCTCTTGTATGTGGTCTTCTGAAAAAACTACCATGATAAATAGTGATAATTGATTTTAGTTATGAATGCAAATGTACTATTTGTACCCCAAAAAAGGACTATAATCCCCAATATTTTTATTAATAAAAGATATAATGTTAAAGGAATGTGCAACATCTGTTAAATAATAGCATCAATTAACTTTGTACATTCGATTTCTTTCTACATTTGTCACCATATAACAGAATTAGGAGTGTTTTATGGGAAAACTGTATGTAGTGCCTACTCCCGTAGGAAATTTGGAAGATATGACTTTTCGCGCTATTCGCGTGCTGAAGGAGGCTGACCTCATATTGGCCGAAGATACTCGTACTTCCGGCATTCTTTTGAAACATTATGAAATAAAGAATGCAATGCAGTCCCATCATAAATTCAATGAACATAAAACGGTTGAAGGCGTTGTTAATAGAATCAAGGCGGGCGAAACTGTGGCATTGATATCCGATGCCGGCACTCCTGGTATCTCAGATCCCGGATTTTTGGTAGTGCGGGAATGTGTAAGAAACGGTATTGAAGTGCAATGTTTGCCGGGAGCCACCGCTTTTGTGCCAGCATTGGTTGCCTCCGGATTGCCTGATGAACGTTTTTGTTTTGAGGGTTTTCTGCCTCAAAAGAAAGGTCGGGTCACTCGACTCACGTCTCTGCAGGAAGAGAAGAGAACGATGATATTCTATGAGTCGCCTTATCGTTTAGTGAAAACCTTGACTCAATTTGCCGAGTTTTTCGGTGCCGGAAGGCCTGTTTCCGTATGTCGTGAGATTTCTAAAATACACGAAGAAAGTGTACGGGGTACATTGACAGAAGTTATAGCGCATTTCACAGAGAACGAACCGCGTGGCGAGATTGTTATTGTGCTCGGTGGAAAAGAGGACTAAAAATAATGAACTTTAAAAAGTAAAGCAGATGAAAAAGTTAGTAATTTTATCATTGTTGTCTGTTGCCCTGTTAAGCTCTTGTGGTAATGGGGCAAAAAATGAGGCTATGAAGGCTCAGAATGATTCTTTAATGGTGGAACTGTCCAACAGAAATGCTGAATTGGACGAGATTATGGGTGCATTCAATGAGGTTCAAGAAGGTTTTCGACAAATAAACGAAGCAGAAAACCGTGTTGACTTGCAGAGTGGTTCTATTCGTGAAAATAGTGCAGATAAGATAAAAGATGATATTCGTTTTATTAGTGAAAAATTGCAGGCTAATCGCGAACAGATTGCTAAGTTGGAAGAGCAATTGAAGAACAGCAGGTATAATTCCGCACAGTTGAAGAAAGCTATTGCTAATTTGACTAAGGAGTTGGAAGCTAAACAACAACAAATTGAAACTTTGCAGACAGAGCTTGCTTCAAAGAATATTCGTATAGCGGAATTGGATGACGCAGTAGCCGGTTTAAGTCAGAATGTAAGTGATTTAACTGCTGAAAATGAAGCTAAATCTGCCACTGTTGCCAGTCAGGATAAGGCTTTGAACACTGCATGGTTTGTGTTTGGTACAAAATCGGAATTGAAAGATCAGAAGATTCTTAAGAATGGTGACGTACTAAAGAATGACGATTTCAATAAAGATTATTTTACTCAGATTGATATCCGTACAGACAAGGAAATCAAATTGTATTCAAAACGCGCAGAACTGTTGACTACTCATCCTGCAGGTTCTTACGAACTGGTAAAAGATGCAAAAGGTCAGTTAATTCTGAAGATAACCAATCCTAATCAGTTTTGGAGTGTATCAAGATATCTTGTTATTCAGGTAAAATAAAATAATAAATAATTATCCTGTAAAGGGGTTGCGTCTCCATCAGACACAACCCCTTTTTTAATCTTTTTGAGTGTATATGTATAAGAGCATATTTATAGATTTGGACGATACGGTTTGGGCATTCTCCGAGAATGCCTGCGATACGTTTCAGGACATGTATGAGAAGTATCACTTTGAACGATACTTTGATTCTTTTCATCAGTTTTATACTATATATAGTGAACGAAATGAAATTCTTTGGGGAGAATATGGTGCCGGACATATCACAAAAGATGAATTGAATGATATGCGCTTTTCATACCCTCTGCAGCAGGTCGGTGTGGAAGATAAAACATTGGTAAAAGCATATTCAGATGATTTCTTTGCTGAGATAGTGTATAAGAAAAAGACAATGCCGCATGCTGTTGAAGCATTGGAGTATTTATCTTCAAAATACAATCTGTATATTCTTTCCAACGGCTTTAGAGAGTTACAAGAGCAAAAAATGCGTTCGGCAGGAGTTGATAAATTCTTTAAGAAAGTAGTCTTGTCAGAGGATATTGGTGTACATAAACCTTTTCCTGAAATATTTTATTTTGCGATGTCGGCCACGCAGTCGGAATTGCATACTTCCTTGATGATAGGAGATAATTGGAAAAATGACGTAGTCGGTGCCAAAGATGCAGGACTCGGACAGATATTTTATAATGTGAATAAAACGACAAAGTTTCCTTTTCAGCCTACGGGGATAATAGAGGATTGGAATGAAATAGGGAAGATATTATAAGAAAAGTAGCTGTTTCAAAATAAAATATTGAGGCAGCTACTTCTCAAACACTTACTGTCTTGGTTTGTTTAATTCTATAAAAGCCCTAGAACATGGTATCTTTTTCATTAAACAGTTTTTTCTCATTCATTCTTATCACTTTTCCGAACTTTTTCAACGCCTCAACACTTATATCTTTGGGATTTCCCATAATTCCAATGACAATCGGCTTTCCCTTTATATTCTTCTGGTAATACTCCACAATATCGGGGAATGTCAGGGAATCAATCCGGGGCAGCTCCTCTTTGGCAGGATCGTCCGTATAGCCCCTGCGTTTCCATTCCGCTATCTGGAGACTCAGGTTACGAGAGTCAGGATGACTGGTCAGGGCAGACTGACGCAGGTAACTCTTTATGTTGTCAATACGTTCCGGACGCTCAGGCATATCCGTCAACAG
>CARCZS010000010.1 GCA_948956705.1 uncultured Phocaeicola sp. | reverse complement strand
TGATGGTGAATTACCAATAGACAACAACCTGGCTGAGCGAACCATTCGAAAGCTGACCACTCAACGCAACAATTCACTTCATTATGGTAGTGATGCCGGTGCAGAGATGGCAGCAACTTATCACAGTGTGATAGGAACGGTAAAGCTTCATGGCAGTTCTATCTGGAACTTCATCGGAACTTTTTTCAAAAATATCTTTAACGGGTGCAGGGATTATGTTAACATGGTTCCTGACAAAATCACTTTGGCTGCCAGCCAATGTTAAATTCAAAACTAATTAATTAACAAAACTCGGTTTAGGGCACTGAAAAGTGCCCTTTCGAAGGGGGATGCCCTAAATTGAGTGCTTACATACTTGTAATTCTAAAATTGTATTATTTTGTAAGGGGGAGCTATGTTTTGTAAGTATTCAAAATAGATTTTCATTTGTAATGAACTATAAAAAGTTTATTCTTTTAGTATTTGCCAATGTAACTATAGTTAAGTGAAATTTAAAATATTCAACTTTTTGCCTTATTGATTTTAAAGAGCTGAAAAAGACTACTTACTAATTATAACTACAATAAAATATAATGGAAAACGATATTCCCAAAATAAGTGTGATTGTACCTGTTTATAACGTGGAAAAATATCTAGATAGGTGCATACAGTCGATATTGAATCAGACATTAAAGGAACTGGAAATCATATTGGTGGATGATGGGTCACCTGATAATTGTCCAGCTTTGTGTGATGAATATGCTCAAAAAGATGCGCGCATTAAAGTTATTCATAAAAAAAATGAAGGATTAGGTTTTGCTCGTAATGCAGGGTTAAATCTTGCATCTGGAAAATTTGTTTCATTTCTTGATTCTGATGATTGGGTTGCTCCTGCGATGTATGAGACTCTTTATCGTGTAGCTGAAAAAATGAAATGTGATACTGTATATTGTAGTTTGCAATATTATTATTCAAAAGATAAGATAATACCTTTTGAAGAGGTAGGTCAGGAAGTCTTTTTTCGTGGACGAAAAAGTGTTGATTCATTTTTATTAGATATGTTAGCTCCTTTGCCTAGTTATCGTTCTGATGTGAAATATATGGTTTCAGTTTGTAAGGCTATTTATCTTAGAAAAATAATAGAAGATAATCAATTGCGATTTGTATCTGAAAAAGTGGTAGCTTCTGAAGATATGTTTTTTCATGTGAGATATTTGAAATTAGCAGAAAATGTAGGTTTTATACCGGAATATTTTTATAATTATTTTCAAAATGAGTGTTCAATTACCCATACTTATACAGAGGATAAAATAGAACGGTTAAAGAGGTTTATTCAAGAGATGCATTCAGTATTTGCAGAGTATTTTGCAGAAGAGGATTATTGGGTTAGGTTACAACGCAAAGCTCTGCATTATTTACGTAATTCTCTTTATATTAAATATCAAATTGTAAAGAAAAAATCTTTTTCAATTCAGAATTATGAATTAAAACAAATATGCAAAGATGCATTTTTTTATCATTACTTAAATAATTATCCGTATCAATTGTTGCCAATGAAGCATCGCCTTTTTTATTTATTGGTAAAATATAGAGCTACTTTATTGCTGTTGTTGGTATATAAATTAAACAAAAAATGAAACCTATAGGCCTCGTAACTTGCTATTTTCATCATAACTATGGTAGTATGCTTCAGGCATATGCTACGGAAATGATTTTTCAGAAAATGAATTTACCTTATCAGACTATTTCGTGTAAATCTCCTATTGTTTATATGCAAGGGAATAAATTGCTTTATATTATCAAAAAGATTTTGATAGCTGATTGGAAAATGAGGATAGGTAAGATAAAAATAGAGTATTATAAAAAAAAATATCCAGATTCATTTGGCAGAAATGTAGATTTACGAAATGCTTGTTTTGATAGGTTTTCGCAAGAATACTTTCATTTATCACCTTATTGTAAAAATAGAGAAGAATTGAAAGCTATGGCTAACAATTATTCTGCTTTTGTGGTGGGAAGTGATCAATTGTGGCGTACCGACAGCGTAGAGCATGGGTATTATACTTTAGAATGGGTGCCAGACAATATCTGTAAAATAGCTTACTCTACTAGTCTTGGGATTAAAAAAGTACCTTGGTTTCAGAGGAAGAAGAACAGATGGTTTATGAAACGTTTTAATTATATGGCATTACGAGAAAAAAGCGCTTGTGATTTGGTTTATAAATTAATTGGGCGTGAGATTCAAGTCGTACTTGATCCTACTCTTTTGTTTACAGGTGAGCAATGGATGCATATACAGCAGGAAAAGCCTCTAACTAATGGTAAATATATTTTTTGTTACTTATTAGGGAATAATCCTCAACAAAGGTTATTTATAAGCGAAGTGCAAAAACGAACAGGTCTGAAGATAGTGGCGCTTCAGCATTTGGATGAATATATACCATCGGATGAAGGATTTGCTAATGAAACTCCTTATGATGTAGGTCCTGCCGAGTTTTTGAATTATGTGAGAAATTCGGAATATATCTTTACGGATTCTTTTCACTGCTCTGTGTTTTCTATTCTCTATAAAAAGAACTTTTTTGTATTTAGTAGATTTAGTGAAAATGCTATGCAAAACACTAACACGCGCATAGATAATTTATTGAGTTTGACTAATCTCTCTCAACGGAAAATAGATACAAAAAAGAATATCGATAATCTTCTTTCTATGCCGCTTGATTATGTGGATGTAGATGAGAGATTAGAAATATTGAGAAAGTCTTCTCTAGCTTATCTTGAGCAAGCTTTAAAAGGAATAGAATTATGATTGTAATTACTGATAAGGTCACGTGTTGTGGTTGTTGGGCATGTGAAAATATTTGTCCAAAGCATTGTGTGGTGATGAAAGAGGATAATGAGGGGTTTCGTTATCCTGAAGTAGATGTTGAAGTTTGTATAGAATGTGGTTTGTGTGAAGCAGTATGTCCCATTCTTCATAAACCGATTAAAGAACATGAAGAAACAATTGGTTATGTTATTCAGCATAAAGATAATAATATACGAAGAGATAGTACATCTGGGGGATTTTTTAGTGCTATCAGTGATTATGTTTTGAACCAAAATGGATATGTTTTTGGTGCTATTTATAATAAAAAGATGGAGGTGGTACATTATGGAACTAATAAGAAAGAAGAAATTCAATTATTTAGAGGCTCGAAGTATGTACAGAGTAAAATAGGACATACGTATCAAGAAGCAAAGAAACTTTTGCAAACTGGTTGTCTTGTATGTTTTAGTGGAACTCCTTGTCAAATAGCCGGATTGAAGAATTATCTTAAGAAAGACTATGCAAATCTTATCACAGTAGATTTGGTATGTCATGGTAATCCTTCACCGCTTTTATTTAGAAAGTATCTTGAATACCAGCAAATAAAGTATAAAAATAAAGTAACAGGAGTTAAGTTTAGGGATAAGTATTATGGTTATAATTATTCTACTATGACTTTAGATTTTGAAGATGAGAGAATTCAATATCATTATGGGATGGAGGCAGATTTAATGTTAAAGTTCTTTTTTAAAGGGCTGTGTTCAAAACCAGCATGTCATCAGTGTGTATTTAAGAGTATTGAGCGGGTTAGTGATTTTACTATTTTTGATTGTTGGAATGCTAAATTTTACAATAAAATCATGGATAAAGCAGGCGCTACTCATGTTTTTATTCATTCTCAAAAAGGATTTGATTATTTTGAATATTTAAAATCTTATTTTGTATATCAGAAATCAAATGTTCAAAAGGTTGTAGAACAAGATGGTTGTATGATGTTACAATCGGCAATTCCCAGTACGAGAAGGGCAGACTTTTTTAGAGATTTGAATAACTTGCCTTTTGACAGATTACAAGCAAAGTATTTTCCTCTTACATTGATGAGAAAGATTATCATTAAAATGAAACCATTTTTTTATCATATAGGGATATTCAGTATTTATATGAAATTAAAAAAAATGCTATGATAAAGATTTTATTAAGCATATATTTATTATTGTCTTCTTTTGTATTGTTTGCTCAAGGTTTATTTGAAAATGATCCTATTTGGCGAGATGAATTTAACCGAGATAATGTTCCTAGTTCTATGTATTGGAGTTATATAGTGGGAATGAGAGGGCAGGAAAGTGAATATTATACAAATAGTTCAAATAATGTATGTGTAAATAATGGTAAATTAATCATTAGGACTTTAGATGAGAAAAAAGATAAGGCTTTATGCACTTCTGGTCGAATACATACCTTAGGTAAGGTTTCGTTTTTATATGGCAGGTTGGAAATTAAGGCAAAATGTCCTACAGGAAAAGGTATTTGGCCTGCTTTTTGGATGTTGCCGGCAGAAGAAGGTTTACCTTTTGGTGAAATTGACATAATGGAATATATTGACTGTTGGAGTTCTAAGGAGTATCAGATCAATGTCCATGTGACGGATAAAAAAAATGGGAATCGTATAAAAAAAATGAATCCTCAATTAGTGAAAGCTGATGTTTCTAAATTTCATATTTATACATTAGAATGGTACAAGGATAAACTTGTATTTTTACTTGATGGTAATTTATGTTATCAATTTGATAAAAAGGAAGGAGAAGCTTGGCCTTTTGATAAGCCATATTACTTAATTTTAAATGTTGCTTACGGTGGATGGGGTGGATCTTGTGGAATGGATGATTCTGCTTTTCCTTGTGAAATGAAAGTTGATTGGATAAGATACTATAAACTCAAAGAATGATGAAATACATTTTAGTAATAGATCATATAGCTACTGGAGGCGCGGAACGTATTTTGATTGATTACTACCACTATTTGAAACAGAATGGACATGTGCCTTATGTTTTTGTGCTTTCAGGTTATAGTGGACAAAGCAAGTGGACAGAGAATGTAGATGTATTTTATGGGTCTTGTAATGACGAAAATAATTTGATAAAGAAAACGTTACAACAATTTAATCTATTTTTTAGACTAAAAAAAATTGTTGCAGATATAAAACCGGATGTCATTTTTTCTTTTCTTGAAAAAAGTAATCTACTGACGATTCTTGTGCCTACTTCTGCTGTAAAGGTTGTTTCGGTGCATAATGTACTTTCTCTTCAATATACGAAAATTAAGTTGGGCATAGTACAGAAGTTAACTTATTGTATGATAAGGTGGATGTATAACAAGTGTAATAACGTAGTAGCTGTTTCAAAACAAGTGAAAGATGATTTGATCGTTTCTTTTGGGGTTCGGAGTGAAAATATAAATGTCATTAATAATTATGTTAATAGCAAAGATATTAAGATTAAATCTCAATGTGGAATTGATGATTTTGTTTTCTGCCCAGATAAAAAATATATAATGAATATAGGGAGGTTTTCAGAACAGAAAGCGCAATGGAAACTACTGAAGGCATTTTCGCTTTATTTGAATAAAGGTGGGTGGAATGTGTATCTTGTATTAATGGGGGAGGGAGAGTATATGGAAGAACTAAAACAATTAGCTAAAGATTTGGGAGTTTATTCACGAACTATATTCTTGCCTTTTAATTTGAATCCTTATAAATATATGGCTCACGCTGATTTGTTTGTTTTATCTAGTATATTTGAAGGATTTCCTATCGTTCTTGCAGAGGTGTCATCGTTGAGAATACCTTTTGTAGGTACAAGAAAAGCTATACCAGAAGAAATGTTTGACAACAGGTTGTTTTGGGAGGAATGTATTGTTGACAATTTAATACTAGAGAAAGATTTCACAACAATTATTCATGATGATGAGAAACATTTAGCAAAGTTAATAGAGCGTGGTATAGATGATGATGATTTTAGGAAAAAAATATTGAATCATACCAAAATATGGGAAGAAAACAATGATAAAAGTATGCAATTCTTATTTTATGATGCAATGTGTAGGAAAGTAAGCACTAAAATATAGTGCTCTATTTTAAAAGTTACACTATTTATTCTTTACAGGAAAGTGTTATGATACCTATTTTAATTAGTCATATCTTACGAACAAATCTACGAGGTCTTGATAATCTTTTCATGGATAAAGGTAAAATATATACATTTCTAAATCCTGTTTCTTATTTGATGGCATTAGATCGTAAAGATTTGTTTGGACAGTTTGATGGTATTTTTGCCGATGGTTCCATCTTAGTGGCTGCCATAAGATTATTATATGGAATAACAGTGAAAAGGCGAAGCTTTGATATGACTTCTATGGCACCGGAATTATTCCGTTTTGCCGAAAATAATGGAAAGATGTTATACATTGTTGCGTCAAAACAAGAACAGGTAGAAAAAGCTGTTGAAATATTTAAGGAACGGTATCCAAAGTTGAAGTTTATGGGTTGTCGTAATGGGTATTTTGTTTCGGAACAAGAAATGGATGCGGAAGCGAAACATATTACACAAGTTAATCCTGATTTTCTTATTGTAGGAATGGGGGCGTTGATGCAAGAACGTTTTTTGCTAAAGGTGCGTAATGCCGGATTCCAGGGTATTGGTTTTACCTGTGGTGGTTTTATTCACCAAACTGCTAATAATGAGATTGAATACTACCCTCTATGGATAGATCGTATGAATCTGCGTTTTGTCTATCGTATGTATAAAGAGAAGCATACCCGTAAACGTTATGTACAAGCTGCCTTACTTTTTCCTGCACGCTTTTTGTGGGAGAAACTAATCTTTTCATGGTACAAAGATAGCAAACCCTTATAATTTCGCAATGCATAATTCTTTTTTAGCTTTTCTATGTTTATGTTTCTGTACTGTATTGAAGGGACAGGCATTATATGGTACTAGTGGACTATTGCATATGCCTACTGCTGATATGCAGAAGGACAAAACTGTTATGCTGGGCGGTAATGTGCTGGATAAGCATCCGCTTTCTACTTATTGGAATAATAAAAATTACACCTACACATATAATTACTATATAAATGTGACTATTTTTCCTTGGCTGGAAGTAGCATATACCTGTACCTTGGTAAAGGGAGTTAAAGGTAATTATTGGCCTGAACAGACTTGGGGAAAATTTCGTAATCAGGACCGTAATTTTTCAGGAAGACTCCGTTTATGGAAGGAAGGCTGGTGGAAAGAATGGACTCCTCAACTTGTATTGGGAGCCAATGATCCCGGAAGTTTTGATAATAATGGTGGTGGTAATATCAATTTTAATCAAGAAGCTGGTACTCATAATTATTTCAATCGTTTTTTTCTGGCTGCAACGAAACATTTGTATTTTCAGAATGTGGGGGAATTAGGGCTTCATATGGCTTATATTTATAGCAGGGCTACTGGCTTGAATTATGAAGGACCTGCATTAGGTGTTAATTTTCGGTGTTGTTTGCCTGATACTTCTTTGGGAAATAAGATATTGAATGGACTGAATTTGATGGCGGAATATGATGCACGAACCATTAATATAGGTTTTAACTATGCTGTTTGGAAAGATCGTTTTAATCTGATAGCAGAATTGAATGATGGTAAATATCTGAGTGCGGGACTTTATTTCAAAATCTGTTTGAAGTAAACAGGTATGAGAGTTGATAATGATAGCCACATATATGATCATAATTTTTTAAATCATACTACTATGACTATGAAAGACAAATTAGCATCCTACAACCACTTGATCGAGACCTTTGTGATTGTCACCGAGACCTTTCTTTGCGGTCTGCTATTCCTGCTTTTCAGCAAGCTGTCCAATGAGATGCAGTGGGATAGCCTGCAGGTTGGTGGAACCACCGTTCTGCAAGTCATGCTTACACTGATGTTATGTTACGCCCTTTGCGCCATCCATTCAGGAGTAGTGCTTCACCGGAGGAAAGTGCATTCCCTTCAGATATGGAAACGTGTGTTCGAGAATATGTTCCTGTTTGTCCTCCTGGGCGGTCTGGTCCTTTCTGTAGGAAAGTATGCGGATATAGCCTCCCTGTTCATGCTGGAATACCTTTTTCTCCTGTTTCTGTGTCTTGTTTCGTTCCGTTTCACTCTTCGTCTTCTCATCAGGCTTTACCGTATGAGCAAGAAACATACGCGTTTTGTAGTACTGGTAGGAAGTACGGACAACAACCTGGAAATCTACCATGAGATGTCGGGCAGTGAAGATACAGGTTATTCGGTCGTGGGCTATTTTGACGGTCAGGCGAATCCTGCTTTCCCGGTAGAATGTCCGTATTTGGGCCAGCCGGCGCAGGTACAGGAATATCTGGAGAAACATGATTATGTACATTACCTGTTCTGCTGCCTGCCCTCAAAAGACAGAGAGGTCATCGTTTCTCTGATTGATTACTGCGAGAACCATCTGGTACATTTCTTCAGTGTGCCCAATGTGCGCAATTATCTCCACCACCGTATGTCGTTCAACATCATGGGGAACGTCCCTTACCTGGGCCTTCGCCCCGATCCCTTAAGTTGGCCGGGGAACCGCCTGTTGAAAAGAACCTTTGACATAGTAGTCTCATCGGTGTTCCTTTGTACGTTTTTTCCGGTTATTCTGATTGTGGTGGCGATAGTGACCGGATTGACCATGCCCGGCCCGCTGTTCTTCCGCCAGAAACGGAACGGGCTGAACGGCAGGGAGTTTTATTGTTACAAGTTCCGCAGTATGAAAGTAAATGCAGATGCCGACAGGATACAGGCCACGGAGCATGATCCCCGCAAGACGCGCTGGGGCAATATAATGCGTAAGACGAATATAGATGAGCTGCCCCAGTTTATCAATGTGCTGTTGGGGGATATGAGTATCGTGGGGCCTCGTCCTCACATGCTTCTCCATACGCAGGAATATTCAAGGCTGATCAATAAATATATGGTGCGGCATTTTGTGAAACCGGGTATAACGGGATGGAGCCAGGTTACGGGTTTCCGTGGGGAAACGAAGGAACTAAAAGACATGGAGGGCCGTATCCGTGGTGATATCTGGTATTTGGAGCACTGGAGCTTCGGTCTGGACCTTTACATCATGTACAGGACGGTGGCGAATGTCTTCCGTGGCGAGAAGAATGCCTATTAGTAAAACGGGCTGTTCTTAACGATCCTTCTCGATGAGGGTCCTTAGTAATTTAGCAGTTAAAAAACTTTGTTTTTGCAGCCTGTTATTTCCGTCTGCCGGCCGGAAATGGAACATAGCCGGCACTAATGTTAGATCAGAACCCTTGTCCTTTGTGAAAAGTGCAGGGGAGCTCCGGGAACGAGAGCGCTTGTTCCCGGAGCTTTAATAATAAAGAAGATTATCCGATTAGGATTTATTCAGCTTTAAAAATAAACGCGGATTATACAATAACCCGTAACAGGAAGAATTTTTATCTATATGATAGTCTGTTTCGGTGTGTCGGTACCGGCCGGATGATCTTAGTAAAACTTCCCTCTGCCAGTAGTATCACTCTCTACTTGAGAGCTGAAACGAACACTGGCAAAGGGAAACCTTGGAAAAAGAAATTACCTTTCCAAATATCCGAACACCCCTTCCGCGTCAAAACACGGACAAGCCTTCGGGATGCTTCCGCTCATATCCCTATGTCCCCTTATCCGGGCACCGGGAAAGAGCTTTGCCAGACGCATCAGCAACAAGGTAAGCTGTTCTGTCTGCTCTGCGGTCCGGGTGTCTGCCGGATGTCCGTCCGCATCCAGACCGCCCTCGTAGCAGATGCCGATGCTGCAACGGTTCCAGGGACGGCAGTGTGCCCCCACTTCCAGCAGTTTGCGGTGCTGGGTGATGGTGCCGTCGCGTCGGATATAGAAGTGGTAACCTACAGTCCGGAAACCACGGGTCTTATGGTCACGAAGTAATTGCTCGGCAGTATAGTCTTTGTCACAACGTGTGGCGCTACAGTGGAGGATGAGGTATCGCACTGATTCGCGTCCTTGCATCAGCGGTCCGTCCTCTACGGTGAGGAGTTGGCGTTCGTTTTTCATTTCTTCCTCACCGATTATCATTGGGAATGTTTCTTGTATCATAATAAATTGAGAATTGGAAAATGTTGTGTT
The DNA here is from genome assembly GCA_948956705.1 of uncultured Phocaeicola sp. The sequence goes on along the minus strand of CARCZS010000010.1, from coordinate 73,008 downwards.
TGTTCTTTAGATGAGGGATGCGCAACTGGTAATGCCCAAAGCGGTGAGTGCCGCGATGGCTGCCTGGATAACTGCCCGGAGGATTTGTGTCCAGGTGATTTTCTTGGATTCGTGGTTGGATTCATTCATGGAAATATCTGTTTTTTGTCAGTTTAAAATGCGAATGGAACAAAAGGAGGTTACGGAACTGGCGGACGGACACGGGGGAGTGAAAGAAGAGTCCGTGTCGCCCGTGTTCCATAATCACATCATGCTATCTCTGTGGAGCGGAACAAGCCGGTCAGCTATTTTCGTCTGCCGGTTCGCCGGAGGCGGCTGGAATGCGGGAGGTGTCAGCGTCGTCAGCGGCAATGCCGGCGGCAGAAGAATTGCCCGTCAGGTCTACCGTAGTCTTTCCGGCCTTCAATGCCTTCACTACTTCGGCGGCTGCCTTGCGCGTGGGAACCAGTTGGAATTCGGCATCTTGGCGCAGGTTGTTGAAACGGACGCCCGGAGCCCACAGTACGTTCACCTCGGTGATGTTCTCCACAGTGAACTCTGCCATCGAATGGGCGCCGAGGCTTCGGATACTGTTCGAAAATACGCCCAGATCGCCCATCTGTATCTGCTGTCCGTTCAACAACTGCTCGCGCAGGCAGTCCACGGCAAGAATAAGGATGGCTTGGATATCGGCGCGCGAGTATACACATCCGTGGCTGGCAATGTGGTAACAGAACTTGTCCAGTGTCATTACTTGTGAGTACTGGGCGTTGGCATACGCCTTCTTGGCCGCGTCTTTGTCGGTGGGGTTACCACGCATGCAGGTGCTGTAGTTGATCATGATAAATAGGGTTTTAAGAGATGAAAAATAAAAAATGAATTTCGTCAGTGAAGAGGGAGAATACTTTACTTTTCTTGCGGATTGCACGTAGGTAACGTGTAAGGCTGAAGGTTAGTAACGTATGGGGTTACATGTTAGTAACATGCTAGGCCGAAGGTTAGTAACGTATCGGCTCCCTCATTGTTGACATTGCAAAGATAGGTACTGTGAAATGCGTGCTGACGCTTTATGACACCTTGTGGCACTTTATGGCTTTCATCCTGTTCCAAAGAGCTTGCAGGGCTATCCGGGGCTGCCCAGATGCCGGTTGATCAGTGTCACCTGGCGGCTCGTGAAGACTTTTTGCGAGGTATGGTAACCCGTTGCGGATAACTCTTCCATCAAAGGGGGACAGCCGTTTATCCACCTCATCAGATGCCGGGTGGCTATCCGGGGATTTGAACCGGGAAAATAGAGCAGAGCCAGGCTACCTTTTGTCATGGATGGGAAATAAAGGAAATCTTTCATATTTATACATTTTAAATTCAGGAATCTTGCAAACTTGCAGAACTTGCACTCTCTCTCACACCCACACACGTACGTGTGTGCATGCGCGCGTTGAATTCGTATTCGCCACGCCCCACTTTGACCAGCTGTCCGCGTTCGGTCATACGTTTCAGCAGCGAGTCCACCGAGCCTGCCGGAACTCCTACCTGTTCTCCTTTGTCGATGGCTTCGTTGCGGGTGAAGCGCAGGGGAAGGCAGTCGAACAGGGTTTCGGGAGTCATGTTCGCCGATGGTGCGGTGGGGGTTCCTGCGGGCAGGAGCGAGAGAATGTGGCATGCATGGCGGTACAGAGGTTCCACCAGGGCCAGCACGGCATAAAAGTCGTCGGTGCGGATGGAGAGGTTGAATTGCGGTACGATTCCGTCTGCTATGTTTTCTTGTGGAATATGGCCCGACGGGGTCAGTCCGGGACAGTCCAGCAGGGTACGCACGATGTTTTCCTGTGGCTCACCGCTCCTTTCGCCTCCCGGCAGCAGGGATTCCAGAGAGCGCAGCAGGGCGATAATGCTTATGATGCGGAAGATATTGATGGCAATACGGGTTACGGCGCTTTTCATCTGGTTACCGTGAATGGCGGAGGCTCGTCCGAATACACGGGCAAAGTGGAAGTTGAATATCTCTTTTTGCTCGTGGGTGAGCTTCATGTTGATGTTGCTCACCGAAGCGGTGATGGCGTCCAGCACTTCTTTCCATTGTGCCCCCCATTCCAGGAAACGGGAGTCATAGTCTGTATCCGCTTCGTTGAACTGGTCTTCCCATTCTTCAATGGCAGGCATATAGTAGAACAGCTGGCGAGAGAACAATCCGTTTTCGGCCGATGGGATAAGGGGCTTGATTTGTGCAGGCGTGCCGCTGAGAAGTACGCAGAGGAACGTGACGTTACATTCGCGGTATTCGTGATTGGTGCGCCGGTTGTAGGCCAGCCGGTCATGGTCGAAACATTTCCGGAGGAGGTCGCTCCAGTGTCCGTGGTCGCCTCCAATGGCGGTGCTCACGGTGTCGGCCTCGGTTTCGCATATCAGTCCTACGCCTCCGGAGTCCATCAGGTTTTCCTGTATGCCTGTACCGGTATTGTCGCCGGCTATGAGGAGCATTTTCAGCTGGGGCTGTTCGGGTTCGGGGGTATTTGCCTTTTCCTTCCCCAAAGTGTCCCATTTGGTCTTTTCCATGCGGTAGGTCTTTATTTTTTCCCGGTAGGTGTCCAGCAGCGCGTTGTGTATGGGTTCTGCCAAACGGCGTACCCAGGTCAGCGCACCTTTGCCGGAAGCGGGAGGCGCGGTGACGAACACTTGCAGACAGGGATACTTGTGCTTTCGTCCGTACACAAAACTTACCAGTTTGTTGAGAGTGCTTCCCAGCACGGTTGCCGCACCCAGCAGCAGGATATCCCGTTGGGCGGGAGAGTTACCGCAGTCTATGATTCCTTGCAGGAAGGCGGGCCAGCGGTAGTCGGGGAAAGAGGGAAGTCGGGCAGGGAGGATGGTCTTGGACACGCCGTCGGACAGGGGGGAGGCTGGGTCCGTGAAAACGGCATCGGGCGGAGTCCCGTCGGAAGCATCCGGATGGGCATTATAGGATACGCGCGCACGTGTGTGGGTGTGGAGAGACTGCAAGTTCTGCAAGTTTGCAAGTTTCGGGTCCATTTTCACCCCGGCCACCTCTGCCAGATGGAAGACGGTTCCCAGGGAATTTCTGCCTGTTCCTTTGGTCAGGGCATGTCCGTACAGTTTGTCTGCTTCATCGTGGTGGTACTTTTCGGATATGCGGCAGATGCGGTGGAACCGGGTGCGTCCTTCTTCTCCGCAACTGTTGGCTATGGCAAAGGCCAGCGGCATATATTCCTGATAGGTGGGGGCCACATTGACTCCCGCTTGTTCGATGGCTGTTACCAGCTGTTCCAAGATAGAAATAGAATCGTTCATTTTTTAATATTTATGGTTATTGATTTTCGCTTCTCCGTCGTGCGACAGAAAACAGGCTCTGGACAAGTCGGCATTGGCCCTGTCCACTTTCAGCTCGTATTTCCATTCCAGATACTCCCATGCGGTGTGCAGGGCATTGTCGAAGGATTCTTCCACGCTCAGGAAAGGGTTTATGCGGTAAGGGATAAACAGTTTTACTCCCTGGTTTCCGGGGCTGACAAAGGAAAGTACGGGGTGCAGCACTTCATCGGCAAAGAGGCGGTCGCGCCACATTGCCGCTTCTTCGGTGGAAGCCAGTTCGTCAATATCTATGACAAAGAGGCCCGAAGGAACTTGCATGCATTGCTCTTTGCAGTAAGAGAAGATACCTGCCGGAGTGACATACGGTAAAAGGGTCTGTTTATTCTTTCGGAACACTTGCTTGTCTCCGAGTCCGGCTCTGACTTTACGCGTCAGTTCTTCCAGTTGCGGATTGGTGCTGATGTAGGTATGAAGCCCTGCCACACTGCATATACATGTGGGTATTTTATTGGTGACGGGTGCATTGAAAAATGACATGATGTATTCTTTCATAAAAGAAATTGATTTTGATTTATCTGCACAAATATACGGGTAGGGAATGACGTATGGAAATCGGTTCATAACCGTTTACTATCTGTTTACTATTGGTGCATGCTATTGATTATATATTGATAAAATATGGATTTTGATTAACGATCTGTTGATAATAATTAAAGAATAGAGAAAAGAAATAGTATATGAATGAAAAACCTGATATGATGATAAATATTTATGGCGGAAACAATCTGATTGCCCCTGTGGCGTCTTCCGCCATTCAGAACTTTTATGGCGACCGGGGTGATGAGGCCGCCGACCAACCGGAAGATTCTGAGAAAACGGAGAGTACAGAAAGTGTGACGGATGAGAAGCCGGCACAGGAGCCGGCGGAACTGTCGGATGATGAATTTTACGTATCGGTCTATATACCCGATATAAAGGTGATGAGGGCTTACAAGATACTTTGGGGAGAGTGTACCACGGCACGCGAACTGGCGGTGGTGGTAGGAAAGATGCTGGCCGATGAGAACTGTAGGAATGTAGACAAACACACGGTGGTGAAAGCGGCTTTCATCAAGTCGTTGCTACCTTTTGCCAAACGGCTTGTGTCGGGCGGTACGATAGCCAATATACGGGCGCAGATTAATAATATGCTGGCTAGTAAATAATTTTTTCAGTTATCCTCTTACTCCATTGGCACGTTAGCAAATCGGCAAATTATTTATGTTGCGGGATTATCAGATAGAGATGAAAACACGTCTGATGGAAGCGTGGAAAGCTCACCGGAGTGTGATGGTGCAGATGCCTACCGGTACGGGCAAGACACATTTGCTGGCATCTGTGGTCAGTGAGTTCGTGTCTTCTGCCGGCAGCGGGGTATGGCTTATTGCCCATCGTAGGGAACTGGTGGCGCAAATGGAGGAAACGCTGGCTAAATATGGTATCCGGAGGGAGGATACTCCGGTCAGGGTGATGGCTGTCCAATGGCTGTCCCGGCACTGGAATGAGGCGGGTGATGCTCCGGGACTGATTGTGATAGACGAGGCTCATCATGCCTTGGCCGCTTCTTACACGGAGATGTGGAAGCGTTATCCTGCCGCAAAGAAACTGGGTGTGACTGCCACACCTTGCCGCCTGAACCGTAGGGGGTTCACGGAACTGTTCGAGGTACTGGTTACTTCGTGGAGTATTGCCGAGTTTATTGAAAAAGGCGTGTTGTCTGTGTTCGATTATGTATCCATCCGTCCCGGCAGCGAGGAGCAGCGGCTCATTGACGGTCTGGAGAAACGGGGGGCCGATGGGGATTATCAGGTGAAAGAGATGGATGCGGTACTGAACAGGCGTCCCGGTATCGAGCGCCTGTACCGCAGTGTCAGGCAGTTTGCTTCCGGCAAGAAGGGGATGGTGTATGCCATCAGCATTGAACATGCCCGGCGGATAGCGGAGTATTACAGCAGGCGGGGAGTGAATGCGGTGGCTGTGGACAGCAAGACTCCTGCTATGGAGCGTAAGCGGATGGTGGAGGAGTTCAGACATGGAAAAATCGAGGTGCTGGTGAATGTGGATGTATTCAGCGAGGGGTTCGACTGTCCCGATGTGGAGTTTGTACAACTGGCCCGTCCTACTTTGTCACTGGCTAAATATTTGCAGCAGGTAGGGCGCGGATTGCGGAGATCGGAGGGCAAGGAGGCGTGTATGCTGATAGACAATGTGGGGCTGTACCGCATTTTCGGGCTTCCTACACAGCGATGGAACTGGGATGCTATGTTCCGGGGACGGATGGCGGGAAAGGGGAGTTTGCCCGGACGGATGAACTGTGATGCTTCCGTTACCGCTTTTCCGGTGGTGGAAAGGCCGGCTGAAGCCGGTGGGGACTTGGTGGTGGTTATGGAGCACGGGCGTTTGCTTTCTTCCATCAGAGAGCAGGCTTTGCCGGATGAGAAGGAGCAGTCACCGTCATGCAGGCTGAGGGCATTTGTAGATAAGGAAACAGGTCTTTGGGGATTGGAAAAGGGAGATGAGATGTTGCCGGACGCTTCGTTTAAAGAGGTTTTGAGTATCAAAGGACGTTTTGCCGTGGGGAGGCTTCGGAACGGGTGTGTCCGGGTACTGGATGATACGGGGGCTTTGGTGGCCGAACCGGGGCATTGCCGTGAGGTGAGGTTTCTGAAAGATGATTTGTTGCAAGTCCGTCATGCCGGGAATTCGGTGTCTTATGTGGATTTACGGAACGGCCGGTGTTATTCTGTCCGCCCGCGTGTCCTCAGATACGGGAGCATAGAATTGTTACAGGCGAACCGTACTTATTACAGCAGGACAAGGCAGGTGTATGCCAATACATGCGGGTTGCCTTCTTCGTCCATCGTGTGGATGGGGTTTTATGTGAAGATGTACGATGGCAGAGTGCCTTCCCGATGCCGCCGCATGGAAGAAGGAGGCTTTTGTTGTGAACCGCAGGTTTGTCTGTTGGAGGGGGATGAGGAGCGTGCTTATTACCTGAGCGGACGGTTGCCGGATCAAAGTATTGTGGTGATGGATGAGAAGGGACGGTATTATCATGTGGAGAAAGGGCATGGAAAGCGTTATGTGGCCTGTAACCGTCCGTCGGACCGGAGTGAGGATTTTGATGAGGCGGTGGCATTGCTCCGAAGACAGGCGGACGAGCGTGTGGAGAAACGCTTGCGTGAGGAGAAGTGCGAGTATGAACGGAAACGGCAGCGTATAATCAGCAGGAGTGTGGAGGCCGTACCTTTTCAAATAGGAGTGAAATGGGGGCTGAGGACAGCGGAGCGGATTTTGATTCCACCTGTCTATCGGAGGATATTGCATCCGGTGGGTGGTTATTGCGCCTATCAGGACAGCTCCTGCCAGTGGGGGGTACTGGCTGTAGACGGAAGGATCATTATCCGGGCCCGGTATATGGAAGTGGAGATAGACAGGGATGGAACGGCGCGTCTTACTTTGGTTCCGGGGAAGATGGAAACGGTGAAGCTGACGGACTGATAGGATAAAAAGCAGGGGATAACTTTTTGTCAAACCGATATTTGGCGATGGAATACGTATCATTATGAAAAGTTTTGTAACTTTGCAGCCGATTTTTAAAAAGGAGATATTGATATGGAATTACCTGATGACCCGATGATGCTTTTCAGCATGGTGAATATGAAACTTCGTGACTGCTATCATTCGCTGGACGAGCTTTGTGATGATATGAATGTAGACAAGGAGCTGTTGGTGAAAAAACTGAAGGCGGCCGGATTTGAGTATAGTAAGGAAAACAACAAGTTTTGGTAGATAGAGGGATCAGCCCGTTCCGGAAGAATGTGTGGAACGGGCTGATTTTTTTATTGAGGTACCTATTGATTATTTTTGTATAAGTCCTGTTTCCGGTATTGCAACAGGGATGTTCCGGTATGCCGCTTGAAGAAACGTCTTAAGGTGGCAAGATTGGCAAACCGGGTTCTTTGAACGATTTCCTGTATGCTGATGGATGGATTCTCCAATAGTGCGTAAATCTCTTGCAGGGTATAATGTATAATCCATTCTTTGGGGGATTTTCCGCTTACCAGGGTCAAGGCTTCAGTCAGGTATTTGGAGGAAACATGCAACTTTTCGGCATAGAACGCCACTTCTTTGTTTTCTTTGTAATGCTTTAACAGCAAATCCAGAAAAAAGTATCCGATTTCTTCTTTATGCAAGGTGGTGACTTTATGTTCTTTTACCGTGCTGTAATAGTCTGCATAAAGTTCCAGAAAAGGTAATTTCAGCAGATTGGTAATAGATTCTTTTGTAAATAAATAAGTTGGCGAAGTGGCTCTGTTGTATAATAACCGGAAATAGATGGAGAACTGTTCCGCTTTCTCTTGGGATAGCGAATAGACGCAGTGGGTCTGGGTGTAGGTATGAAAACCGGTCGGAAAACGTTTGATACTTCCATTGATCACGTCATAAAAAAGGACATTTGAAAAAGTACAATAGTCGATGGTGAAAGTCGGGCTGGATTTTATAAATGAAACCAGGAATCCCGGCATGAAAATAAGAATGTCGTTTGCGCAAATAACATATTTCCGGAGACCAACCTGGATCTCGGCATTTCCTTCGGTACATATACCCAAAACTCCTGCCGGCATATAAGAGGGGTATTTGCTGAAAGGCACTGTGTGCGCATCCATATAAATACTGAAATCTTGGTCGGACAGTCCTTCTTTGGTATCCTGTGGTTTTGGGTTATTATATAACATACTTTGTATCAAATCTAGCTTCACAAAATTAGAATTTAATGATACATTCCACCGGGAGTAGTGGACATAAGGGAAAATAAAACGGAAAAAAACTACGTGTATTTGATTTTTTTAATATACTGATAGGAAAACAATTTGAGCTTTCCGTAAGTTGTAGGAGAACACGGAAAATTATTCTTTTTTACAGAAAGAAGGGTGAATTCAAAAAGACCGTTTGATTGGTTTTTGAATTCACCCTTTATGAATGGATCGGAGTTATTTTTGCGCCAGTAATTTGGCTATGGCACGGTCGGGTTTCCCGGTTTCTGTCAGGGGAAGTTTGAATACCGGAACAAAACGTTTGGGACGCCAGTAGGGAGGTAATTGATGTGTGCAGGTCTGTTCTATGTCGTCGGGCAGTTGTCCTTCGGCAAGCAGTACAATGATTTCTCCGAATTTTTCGTCGGGGGCGGAGGTGATCAGGAAAGGAACGGACAGGTGTTCTTTCAATGCGGCCTCTACTTGTTCTATCTGCACTTTTACTCCTCCTGTATTGATCGTGTTGTCTTTTCTGCCTAGAATGCGGAATTGGTTCTGTCCGTTTATCTCGGCTATGTCATTGGTCACCAGTTCTTTTTCGCAAATTTCGGGAGCGTATATCACCAAGGTGTTTTCTTTACTCAGACGGATCTGTATGCTCTCGAAAGGGGTGTACCAGTCTGAAGCTTCAGGACCGTTCAGTCTGCGTAGGGCAATGTGTGACAAGGTTTCGGTCATGCCGTAGGTAGACCATACGGCATGGGGGAAATCTTTTAACGCAGCGTTCAGTTGGGAGTCGATAGGACCGCCTCCGATAATGAGGTGTCTGATTTGTTGCAATATCGCTTTCTCTTCGGGAACTTGCAGTGAGTTATAGACTTGCATGGGGATCATGGCGGCAAAGACGGGTGCTTTTGTCAGGTCTTTTAAAGGATGTCCGGAGGGGGTGACAGGCAGCAAGTCCAGTCCCGCTACCAAGGCACGTATTACCACCATTTTTCCGGCAATGTATTGCAAGGGCATACAAAGCAGGGCGGAATCTTCTTTTTGCAGTCCGAGGAAGGAACAGGTGAGGCAGGCGCTTTCCATCATGCGTTCTTTTTCTACATACAGTTCCTTGGGTTTGCCGGTGGAGCCTGAAGTATGTACCGGCAGGGTGTCTGCCGGGTCAAACCATTCGGAAAGAAAGGAGAGAAGTTCCTGCCGGAAGCTTCGGTTGTCGGCAGGGATATTCATTCTTACCATTTCAATTTCCCAGTTGGAGTAGGGGATGCTTTCTATCAGAATGGTCTGTTTGTTTCTATTGGTGCAGAATTTTGTCATTGTTTCAGCCAGTTTAGTAAGTCGGGTTCTTGTTCTTCGGGGTGGAACCAAAGGCAGTCCCCTTCGATGTGAAGCGGATAGTCTATATTGTCGGTAAACAGCAAGCCGGTACCTAGTCCTTGGGGGAGGGCGGGCTGCAAGGTGGCACACCATTGTGCGATGGCATTCAGTCCGATATTGGACTCCAGAGCGGAAGTGACCCATGAGCCGATGCCTCTTTCAGCCGCCAGTTCCATCCATTCTTCGGAGCCGCTGATTCCTCCGTGCAGAGAAGGTTTCAGGATAATGTACTGAGGACGGATGGTTTCCAGCAATTCTATTTTCCGGTCGCGCCGGTTGATGCCTATCAGCTCTTCATCCAGTGCAATGGGAAAGGGGGTGGCGGCACAGAGCCGGGCCATTTCATTCCATTGCCCCGCACGGATGGGCTGTTCGATGGAATGGAGCTGGAATTCGGAAAGACGATGTAACTTTTCGAGGGCATCGGCAGGAGAGAAAGCACCGTTGGCATCTACACGCAGTTCGATTTGGGCTGGGGTGAAATGCCGGCGGATGTGCGCCAGCAGCTCCAGTTCCTTTTCAAAGTCGATGGCGCCTATTTTGAGTTTGATGCAGCGGAAGCCTTGCTGCATCTTTTCCCCGATGCGCCGGTACATCTCGTCAAAGTTTCCCATCCAGATGAGTCCGTTGATGGGGATGCCCTCTTTGCCTTTGCTGAACGGGGTGTGCCAGAATTGCAGGCTGCGTGCCCGGAAATGCAGCAGGGCGGTTTCCATTCCGAACAGGATGGACGGATAGGGAAGCAAGGCTTCCCGGTCTATTTCCCCGTTCTTTTCCAGGTTCTTGCAGGCAGTGGCCAACACCTCGTCGTATGAGGGGATATCGTCACAACTCAGGGCAGGGAGAGGGGCGCATTCACCCACGCCATAGTGGCGGCTGCCGGTGTCGGTGAGGAGGATGTACCATACATCCCGGGTAGTATATACTCCTCTGGAAGTACCGGCAGGTTGCTTGAAGTGTAATTGTTTTTTTATAATTTGGGTTTGGAACATTTTTTTTTATGTGTAGTTGGTTTGGTATATTTATCCCTGACAATCTCAAAGGCGCGTTGGACCCATGTGTATATGCTCGTGTCGGGAATATCACCATCAAAATTAAGTTGAAGCCAATGTTTCAGACTTTGGTTGATGGGATTGCCGACTGAAACATGTCTCTCTTTTATATACTCAATTTCGTCCGAAGTAGATTTGACATTGACAAAAGTGAAATTGTCAATGTCTATAAAACAGAACATGTGTCCATAAACATAAAAGGCAAGGATGGAATCATATCTTGCAGCAAATTTGCCAAATGGCATCTTTTCGGAAACGTCACCTAACGAAAGACAATATTTTCTGAATTCTTCAATGTCCATGCTTTGAATTTGTAGTTTGTTTATGGTAACTTCGGATAATCCTGGAACCGTGGCTTGCGTTTTTCCAAAAATGCCTTCCCTCCTTCCTGCGCTTCCTCTGTCATGTAATACAGCATGGTGGCATCTCCGGCAAGTTCTTGTATGCCGGCTTGTCCGTCCAGTTCGGCATTCAGTCCGGCTTTGATCATACGAAGAGCGAGCGGGCTGTGCTCCATCATCTTTTCTGCCCATGCCACGGTTTCGTCTTCCAGGCGGTCGAAAGGAACGACTGTATTGACTAATCCCATTTCCAGTGCTTCCTGTGCGGAGTATTGACGGCAAAGGAACCATATTTCACGGGCTTTCTTCTGCCCTACGATGCGTGCCAGATAGGAAGAGCCGAATCCGGCGTCGAAGCTGCCTACCTTGGGACCTGTCTGTCCGAAAATGGCATTCTCTGAGGCAATGGTCAGATCGCATACCACATGCAGCACATGACCGCCGCCGATGGCGTAACCGTTTACCATGGCGATGACCGGTTTAGGCAGTGACCGGATTTGCTTTTGTACGTCCAGCACATTCAGACGGGGAACTCCATCTGTGCCGATATAGCCGCCATGCCCCTTTACGTGCATATCTCCCCCGCTGCAGAAGGCTTTGTCGCCTGCTCCGGTCAGAACCACTACATTGATATCCTGGCACTCGCGGCAGTAATACAGGGCGTCGCTGATTTCCGAAGTGGTGGTGGGGGTGAACGCGTTGCGGTAACGCGGACGGTTGATGGTGATTTTCGCTATTCCGTTGTAAAAGTCAAACAGAATATCCTGATATTCTTTGATGGTTTTCCATTCTCTTGTTTCCATTATTCATTTTTATTTTTAAGTCCGTGATAATATTCTCTTAACAGGGTGGTGTCTTTTTCCTTGTCGGTAAACACCTCCAGCAGCATGGGTTGCATCCGTGTCTCGGGTGAGGTGAATGGCTGCATCGCTTCTTCCAGCTCTTCTTCTCCGGTCACTTTCATGTAAATAAAGCCGCGTTCTTCCGCCCAGCCTTTGGCGGTGGTGTAATGCTCGGCTGTGATAAACTCCCTGGAACGGCTTGATTTGTCCATTCCAGGCAGGGTATGGAATATTTCTCCTCCTTCGTTATTCAGTAACAGGATGCGGATGTTGGCACCGTAATTTTGATTCCACAGTGCGTTCATGTCATAGAAGAAGCTCAAGTCGCCTATGATGATGAAATTCAGCTTGCTGGAAGCGGCGGCATAACCGATGGCGGTGGACAGGGAGCCTTCTATGCCGTTCACTCCCCGGTTGCAACAGATTTCCACCTGGGGAGGAACTGTAAATAACTGTGCATAGCGCACGGTGGAGCTGTTTGCCAGATGCAGGGCACAGGGTTCGGGCAGTGCCCGGATGAGTTTTCCGATAACGGAGATTTCGGAATAAGCAAGGTCCGGCATCGGAATGGTTTTGCAATAGTTTTCCCACATCAGCGGATAATGGGTAGGTTTGTTGTCCAGCAGGAAAGCTATTTTTTCCAAGAACTCAAACGGATCCATCTCGATGACGGTGGTCAGGCAACCGTATAAATCGGCTATCTTCCCGTCGGCGGCAACATGCCAGTGTTCGCGCGGGGGATGATTGCGCAGGTATTTCTTCAATTGTTTGGATACGATGTGTCCGCCGTAGGTAATCAGTATTTCGGGGGCCATGTCTTCCTGGCGTTCCGGTGTCATGGAATAAACGGCGGCGTCGAAATTCTTGATAGGAATGCCGGGGATGGTCTGGTTGCCTAGATGTTCCGTCAGCCAGGCGAAATGTTTATAAAGCGGTTTCACATATTTTTTCTCGAACAGGTAAATCAGATTCATCTGGCCTACCACAACCATGCGCTTGTTGTACTTGTTCAGCCGTTCGATCAGTTCCTTATAGTCACGGTCGTACACGCTCAGTCCCTGATAACGGGTGATGACACGTACTTCGGGAAGTGTTTTGGCGGTGAAGCGGTAAATGGGTTCGGAAATGGGTACATTGATATGTACAGGCCCTTTGCCGTGGTGGGTGGTTTCCAGTATGGCTTCGTTGATAAGGCGGTTGCAAAACCATTCGTCTTCCTCAGTATGTACTTCGGGCAGGTTGACAGACATCTTGACTAACGTTCCGAACACATGGGGCTGGGGCAGGGTTTGTCCGTCCATTTGTCCTATCCAGGCAGCGGGGCGGTCGGCGGAAATGACAATCAGAGGTACTTGTTGGTAAAAGGCTTCGGCTACGGCAGGGTGCAGGTTCAGCAGGGCCGAACCGGAAGTGCAGCATACTGCGGCAGGGCCTCCCCCTTGTAAAGATAGGCCGATGGCAAAAAAACCGGCACTGCGTTCATCGGTTACAGAATAACAAGTGAAGTCCTCTATATTGGCCAGAGTATGTACGATGGCAGCATTACGGCTGCCGGGACAAAGCACTATTTTCCGCACACCGTGCGCTTTGAGAAGTGCCACCAACTGAAGTATGTTCTTTTTGTCTGAATACATTATTCTTCTACTTTAATTGTTTCCATTTATTTATTTATAAAGTCAGGATGAAGGATGCTCCGCATCGTATTCATCTTGTCTCCCGTTTCCATCCATTCCGATTCTACTTCCGAGGAAGCCAGTATTCCTCCTCCTGCATACAGGATGGCTTCACCCGGCTTTATTTCCATGCAGCGCAGATTGACGTAGATATCGGTATGCCCCTCTGTGTCCAGCCAGCCGGTGAATCCGGAATAATAACTGCGGTCGTACCCTTCATTGTCCGGAATAAACCGGAAAGCCTCCTCTTTGGGCAGGCCGCAGACGGCGGGAGTGGGATGGAGTTCTTGCAATAAATCGCCTATATGGTCTGTATTTTTCAACAAGAAATAAAAATCGGTCTTGAGGTGTACCAATTGTCCGGCACGGGCGGTATAAGGACCTTTTTCCGTCATCTTGTTGCCGAATCTTTTGGCGATCCGGCGGATGTAATCAGCCACATAGCCCTGCTCTTCCCGGTTCTTCTTGTCCCAGTCTGTCGGCATCACTTCGTTCTGCATCGGCATGGTACCGGCCAGGGCCACGGTGTGCCATTCTTTGCCGTGTCCGCTTAATAAGATTTCCGGTGTGCTGCCCAGCCAGGTTCCGGAAGCAGGGGTGTGGCATAGGTAAATCATCATGCGCGGATAGTTGTTGCAGGCCCGGACAAAAGCGCCGAGTGGTGAAAAATCATCTCCGATATGTCTGGCGGAAGAACGTGACAGAACCAGTTTCTGGAACAGCTTCTCTTGTAAGGGAGTGATGAAACGCCCGAATGCGCGGGTATATTGTTCTTTATCCGTTTCTTCGGAAACAAAAGGGGAGAGTTCACTCTGCCGGCTTTTGCAGGTGAGCAGGGCATCCGCACATTCCAGTGAAGACAGTGCTTCGCTGATTTCGCTCCAGTCGTATGCGGTGACATCCGGACGGATAAGTACCAAGGGATGTTCCTCCGATATCCGGAAAGGAGCCATGACAAATCCTTTCTTTCCATTCAGTTCCTGAATGTCCGCTAATTGTTCCACATCGCCCGAGGTTTGCAATACCAGGTAGCATTCGTCTGTCCAAGGTAACCGGTAGAGGGCGAAACCGAGGCGGCTGTGTGTCAGGCAATCCAATAATTTTTGCGTATGTATATCTGGTAGATTCATTTCTTTTTCAGTATGAAATTAACGACACGAACAGTAGAAACCAGTTGTCCTTGTGGAGTGGTGATATCTATATTCCATATATGCGAGGATCTGCCGCGGTGAATCAGTTTGCCGGTGGCGAATACTTTGCCTCCGACGGGCACGGCCGACAGATGATTTCCACTTACTTGTACTCCGCAGGCATATTCGTCTTCCCGGCATAGCGACGTAGAGCCATGCCCTGCCACAATCTCGGCCAGAGCCAGTGACGCGCCGCCGTTCAACATACCAAAGGGTTGTGAAGTACGATGGTCTACAGGCATTTCGGCATGTACCGCATCCTCGGTGGAGGGTAGAAACCGGATACCCAGATGTTCCGCCATCGAATTCGAATAATCAGGTTTGCAGGTTGTTTCTTCCATCATTTGTATGTCTGTTCTTTTCTATAGGGCTACAAAAATACATAAATTTTAGATGAAAAGGTGTTGTATGTATGTCTTTTACTAACAAAAACATTTATTTAAATTCAATTGTTTGGGAGCTTTTTCGATACTTATAATATATGATGCCGATGACGTCCGCTATAAACCATCCGATAGGAATAGACCACCAGATTCCGATGACCCCGATGGCAGGAATGCCGGCAAGCCAATAGGAAAGGGCTACACGGGTTCCCAACGATACCACTGTGAGCACTACGGACATTCCCGGCATACGGATGGCACGATAATATCCGTATAACAGGAACAAAATCCCGATTCCGCAATAAAACGCTCCCTCGATGCGTAAATAACTGATACCGATGTTCAGAATTTCCGTTTCGTGGGGGCGGACAAAAATCAGCATCAATGGTTTGGCGAATAAAAAGACCAGAATGGAAATGACCAGAGAGAAGAGAACGGTGGTAATCAAGGCACTTTTCACTCCTTTGCGGATCCGTTCCTCTTTTCTCGCTCCGAAGTTCTGGGCAATAAAGGTGGAAAAGGCATTTCCGAATTCCTGTACCGGCATATAGGCGAACGAGTCTATTTTTATTGCTGCCGCAAAGGCGGCCATGACTACAGTGCCAAAACTGTTGACCAATCCTTGTACCATGAGAATGCCCAGATTCATTACCGATTGTTGTACACAGGTCAGTGCGGAGAACGAAGTGATCTCTTTCAGGCAGTGACGGTCGAAATGCAGGTCGTTGCGGTGTAATCTCAGTTCGGGGTATTTCACGTAGGCATATCCCATAATTCCCAAAGCGGATACTCCCTGTGCGGCTACCGTGGCGATGGCTGCTCCCTTGATTCCCCAATCCAACTGCAAGATAAAGAACAAATCCAGCCCGATGTTCAGTACAACGGAAACCGCCAGAAACCAAAGAGGAGTGACGGCATCTCCTATGGCACGCAGCAATGCCGCATAGAAATTATAGATAAAGGTAAAGCCGATTCCCCAAAAGATAATCCACAAGTAATCATACATCATGCCATAAATATCTTTGGGAATCTGCAATATCCTGAGGATGGGATGAATCCAGACGAAAACCGCTATATTTAGAATCAATGTTACTGTGCCGATCAGCAGGACGGATACATAGATGCTACGGCGTAGGGAATCCGTTCGTCCGGCTCCATATTGCAAGGAAAAAACGGTTCCGCTTCCCATGGACAATCCCAGCAGGATGGAAATAAGGAAAACCATCAGCGTGTAGGCGGAACCGACGGCGGCCAATGCGCCGGAACCTATACATTGTCCTACAATCAGCGTGTCGGCTATGTTGTAACACTGTTGTAGCAGTGAGCCTATAATCATAGGTAAGGTAAAACGTAGCAGAGTGCCGGTGATGCCTCCCTGCGTCAAGTCTATTTTAGATAACATGATGTGCGTCTGTTCGATTCAATTTCTTATTTATTTTGAAATTTATTGCGAAGGTAGGGAATAAAATATCAAACAACAATAGAGATTGTCTATTTAATACCCGGAATGTTCTTTCTCCTTAAAAAGAGTTAACTTGATAATATTTTCCATAGGAAACTTTTTATTATAAGAAATATCATGTATGTTTGCATAAAGTTTCCATTGGAAAATATTAAATCAAATAAAATAGTTCGATTATGAAGTATATAGTAATAGGAGGCGTAGCAGGAGGTGCAACTGCTGCCGCACGTATCAGAAGAAACACGGAACAGGCGGAAATCATTTTGTTCGAGAAGGGAGAATACATTTCGTATGCCAATTGTGGTCTGCCTTATTATATAGGAGGTGTGATTGCGGAGCGGGAAAAATTGTTTGTACAGACTCCGGAGGCTTTCGGGAAACGTTTTAACATAGATGTGCGTACCCGGTCCGAGGTAATAGCCATCCATTCTGCCGATAAGACAGTGGATATTCGTACTTCCGACGGGAAAACTTATACGGAGAGTTATGACAAATTATTGCTTTCTCCGGGTGCGTCGCCTGTTCGTCCTCCCTTGCCGGGCATTGACAATGAAGGAATTTTTACCCTACGTAATGTGAATGATACCGATGCTATCAAGAGTTACTTGCAGCAGCATAAGGTGAAACGGGCGGTAATCATCGGGGCCGGATTCATCGGGTTGGAGATGGCGGAGAATCTGCAGGAAGCCGGTGCGGAAGTGGCGGTTGTAGAGATGGCAAATCAAGTCATGGCTCCTATTGATTTCTCTATGGCTTCTTTGGTGCACGAGCATTTGTTGCAGAAAGGAGTGCATCTCTACCTGGAAAAGGCGGTGGCTTCTTTCGAGCGCACGGTCAACGGACTGGAGGTTATTTTTAAATCGGGCGAAAGGCTGCCTGCCGATATGGTGTTGTTATCCATCGGGGTACGTCCAAATACCTCATTGGCGACAGAGGCCGGACTGGAGATAGGGGAGATGCGCGGCATTAAGGTGAACGATTACTTGCAGACTTCCGACGAGCATATTTATGCGGTGGGCGACGCTATCGAGTTCCGTCATCCGCTGACTGATAGACCGTGGTTGAATTATCTGGCTGGTCCGGCCAACCGTCAGGCGCGTATTGTGGCAGATAACATGGTTTTTGGAAATAAGGTTACATACGAAGGGGCTGTCGGTACTTCCATTGCCAAAATTTTTGATATGACTGTCGCTGCTTCAGGCCTTCCGGCAAAGCGGTTGAAACAGGCAGGCATTGATTATTTGTCGGCAACCATCCATTCCGGTTCCCATGCGGGATATTATCCCGATGCTTTACAGATGTCCATTAAAATAACCTTCTCTCCTGTGAACGGGAAATTACTTGGAGCGCAGATTGTGGGGTATAACGGAGTGGACAAACGTATTGACGAATTCTCGCAAGTGATTAAGCATAACGGAACTGTATATGACTTGATGGCTTTGGAGCAGGCATACGCTCCTCCTTTCTCTTCGGCAAAAGATCCTGTAGCAGTAGCCGGATATGTAGCCGGAAATATACTGAGCGGAAAGATGAAGCCTCTTTATTGGCGCGAGTTGCAGGCTGCCGATTTGAGTAAAGTTACGTTGGTTGATGTCCGTACTCCCGATGAATTTGCACTCGGTGCTTTGAAGGGGGCTGTCAATATTCCTTTGGATGATATGCGCGAAAGGATGAAAGAGATTCCTCAGGATAAGCCGGTCTATTTGTATTGTGGAGTGGGGTTGAGAGGGTATCTGGCTTCTAATATATTGTTACAGAATGGCTTTGGGGAAGTAAGGAATTTAATAGGAGGTTTGAAACTGTATAAAGCGGCAACGGCTCCTCTGCCCAAGCCGAAGGAGTTCTCAAATTCCGGATCTTCAAGTTCTGATTCTTCAAAAGTTGATCATTCTGAACACAGTAAAGATTCTGCTGAAGCTTATACTATTGCCTCTTCCGTCATTCCTTCTATGAAAGCAATAAAAGTGGATGCTTGTGGCATATCTTGTCCCGGTCCTATCATGAAGCTGAAGAAGAGTATGGAAGAACTGGCGGACGGCGAACGTCTGGAGATTGTCGCTACGGATGCCGGTTTCCCCCGCGATGCCGAAGCATGGTGCCAGACTACCGGGAACCGTTTTGTCTCAGTAAAGTCAGGAGCAGGAAAGTATGAGGTAATTGTTGAGAAAAGTACTCCGCAATCTTCTTCCTCGGAGGTTTGCCGGGAGGATAAAGGGAAAACTTTTATTCTGTTCAGTGACGACCTGGACAAAGTTTTAGCTACTTTTGTACTCGCAAACGGTGCGGCGGCTACGGGAAAGAAGGTGACCATCTTCTTTACTTTCTGGGGGCTGAATGCTATCAAAAGATTGGACAAGCCTGCGGTGAAGAAAGATATCTGGGGGAAGATGTTCGGCATGATGCTGCCTTCCAGTTCTTTAAAGTTGAGATTGTCTAAAATGAATATGGGTGGAATGGGAGCCAGGATGATGCGATATATCATGAATAAGAAAAATATCGACTCACTGGAATCTCTGCGTACTCAAGCCATTCAGAACGGAGTGGAATTTATTGCTTGCCAGATGTCAATGGATGTAATGGGTGTGAAACGTGAGGAATTGCTGGATCATGTGACTATTGGCGGAGTGGCAACCTATATGAACCGTGCCGAACAGGCGAATGTAAACTTGTTTATTTAAATTTGCATGGAGAAAATAAAATCAATATGTGTCATGAGAGAGCTGTTCAAGGCTCTCTCTGAACTTGAAACCCGCTTGATGGAACAATATGGAGTGTCATTGAATGAGGCAATGGCACTTTGTTGCATTGGCGGAGATACGCTGACAGCCAGTGTGATATCGGAAAACACAGGTCTGTCTGCTTCGCATACCTCTAAAGTCATCCGTTCCATTGAAGAGAAAGAATTAATCGTCCGTAATTTGGGGGATAAGGATAAACGGCAGATGCATTTTACTTTATCCGATAAAGGGCGTGAATGTTTGGAAGCGCTGAAAGCAAATGAAATAGAAATACCGGAACTATTAAAGCCATTGTTTAAATAAACCCTTCTCTTTTCCATTTGTTTATTCCGGATATGAAACTGGAGAAATGGAAAAACAAGTGGAAGGAGTGGAGCAATCTGCGCAAATGGCAAATATGGAAACTGAAGCTGATTGATGCCCGTCTGTATTTCGTGAGCATATTCGTGGGGCTGCTTACGGGACTGGTTGCTGTGCCTTATCACTATCTTCTCTGGTATTTCTTTGATGTGCGGAAAACTTTTTTCACGGCGCATTATCCGTGGTATTGGCATGTATTGTTGTTTTTTATCTTATGGGGGATTCTGATCTTTGTCGCTTCTTTGGTAAAACGTATGCCATTGATAGCCGGAGGCGGTATTCCTCAGACACGTGCGGCCAATAACGGTCGTATCCGTTATGAGCATCCTTTTAAGGAACTGGTGGCCAAATTCTGCGGAGGTGTGTTGGCTCTCAGTGCGGGGCTGTCCTTGGGACGCGAGGGGCCGTCTGTTCAGATAGGGTCTTATATAGGAACACTTATCTCCCGTTGGGGACATATCCTGAAAGGGGAACGGAAACAATTGCTGGCTGCCGGAGCCGGTGTGGGCTTGTCTGCCGCTTTTGCCGCTCCGTTGTCTTCTTCTTTGCTGGTAATAGAATCCATCGAGCGTTTTGATGCGCCTAAAACCGCCATTACTACCTTGTTGGCCGGCGTGGTAGCCGGAGGAGTGGCTAGTTGGATGTTCCCCACGACTCCTTATCATCTGATTAGTGCGGTCGTTCCCGGTTTATCTTTTATCCGTCAGGCAGAGCTTTATATTATCTTTGCCGCCCTTATGGCTGTCATTGCAAAGTTTTATTCGCTCATCGTTCCTTTCTTTCAAGAAAGGATACCTGCCATGAAACTCTCCATTCCTGTCAAGATGTTGTATTTATTGATCATAGCTTATGCCATATCGTTAACAGAGACGAATCTGACAGGTGGCGGAGAGCAGTTTTTGATGATGCAGGGAATGAATGGAACTCATGATATCCGGTGGCTTACTATCATGATGCTTATTCATTTTGTTTTTACGCTGTTTTCTCTTTCTTCGGGTTTGCCGGGAGGAAGTTTCATTCCTACCTTGGTTACGGGAGGATTATTGGGACAAATCTTCGGGTTGGTATTGGTACAGCGCGGATGGATAGGGTATGAGAATGTGAGTTATATGATGCTGATCGGGATGGTGGCTTTTTTGGTGGCTGTGGTGCGTACCCCTTTGACTGCCATTGTTCTGATAACGGAGATTACCGGTCATTTCGAGGTGTTCTATCCTTCCATCGTGGTAGGTGGGTTGACTTATTATTTCACCGAATTGTTACAGATAAAACCTTACAATGTATTGCTGTATGACAGGATGTTCCGTAGCCATAATCCGGAGTCTTCCGAAGAGGCTGGTGCCCGCTATCATCTTTTTGTCGAGATAATGGATGGGTCTTATTTTGACGGAAAGGAAGTGGATACATTGGCTTTACCTAATCATTGTATCATTCGTAGTATACATCGGAATCGTAAAAACTTACTTCCTCAGGGGCAAACCCTGGTTCCCGGTGATCAAGTGGAGATAGAAATAGATGCGCAGGATATAGAAAAATTATACGAACCGTTGGTCAGTATGGCAAATATCTATTAAATTTGCCGTATGAAAAAGAAATTTCAGCTTGAAGTTCCGGGAGGAGCCGACAAAGTGTTGCTTCATACTTGTTGTGCTCCTTGTTCATCAGCCATCATAGAGTGCTTGATGCAGCATGGTGTCACTCCGGTTATCTATTATTGTAATCCCAATATTTATCCGTTGGAGGAATACATTATCCGCAAGGACGAATGTACGCGGTATGCCCAGTCCTTGGGATTGGAAATTATAGATGCCGATTATGATCATGATGCCTGGCGTTGTCGAATGGCAGGAATGGAGCAAGAGCCTGAACGAGGAGGCCGTTGCTTGCGTTGTTTCAAGATGCGACTGCAGGAAACCGCACGTTATGCCCACGAACATGGATTCCCGGTTATCACTACTACGCTTGCTTCCAGCCGTTGGAAAAGTTTGGAACAGATAGAGGAAGCGGGCCGATATGCTACGGCTCCTTATCCGGATGTCACTTATTGGGAACAGAACTGGCGTAAAGGTGGATTGAGCGAGCGTCGCATTGCTATCATTAAGGAATATAATTTTTATAATCAGCAATATTGTGGCTGTGAGTTCAGTATGCGGAAAGAAGAAAAGGGAGGATGACGGGAATGAAGATGTTCAAACTGTGGATGGTTGTAATGTTATTGGGACTCTTGCCCGTTGTTTCAGAGGCGCAAGAAGAAATAAATAATGCCATTAATGTACAGTTGGAGTATCTGAAAAAGTATCCTAAAGACAAAGAAGCACTTCGGAAAGTTAGTTTTCTCTATCTGAATAAAGCAGATTATGATCAGGCTATCTTTTATGGTCGACAATTGTTTGAGTTGGGTTATAATGAACGGGATTACAATGGCGCTGTAATTTATTCTCATATTTGTCTGGGGCAGGCCCATATGATGAAGGGAAATGTAAAGGAGGCTTATAGTCATTTAGGGCAGGCCAGGCTGATAGGTGAAAGTAATAAAAATGATTCCGCCTTATGTTCCGTATATAATGGGCTGGGACTTTATGCATCGAATGTCCAAAAAGACTATTATCGTTCACTTACCTATTTCTTCAAAGGAGTTGAAGCTGCAAGACGTTGTCATTATGACAGGCTCTATTCCATTTTGCTTTCTAATATTGCCGGTATTTATTATTTGAAAAATGATAGCACAGGATTGAAATATGCTCTTGAATGTTATGAACTGGGACATGAACGGAAAGATCCTTATCTGATTTATAGTGGTTCAACCAATACCGCTTATATGTATTATTTGAAGAGTGACTATAATACAGCATTGAAATATATTCAGGAGGCGGAGTTCACCATGGTGCAGAATGACTTTTATGATCAATCAAACGTTTACAATCTTTATGGATATATTCTGCATAAATTGAATAAAGATGATGAAGCGCTGGTTTTTTTCCGGAAGGCTTTGGATTTGAAAGAACAGGGAAATATTTCTTCAGTGATGAATTCTTATTTGGGCTATGCCGAAATTTTAATGGAGCATCACCAGTATGACCGGGCTGTCTGGATGCTGAAAGCCGGAATAGAACTGTCTTACCAACAGGCTAATGCCATCTATCGAAGTGACCTGTTGAAGGCTTTATCCCGATGTTATGAAGAAGATGGTATGCTGGTAGAGGCGTTGAAGTATCATAAGCTCTATCAGCTGGAAACAGATAGCTTATATAATGCGGAAAAGGAACGTGCTGTGGGGGAGATACGTGCAAAATACGATATGGAACGGCAGGAAAACGAGATAAAACAAAACCGTCTGGAATTATTGGAAAAGGAAAATAAGATGCAATTGCTTATAGCCGGATTTATCTGTATCTTCATAGCTGCCTCTTTACTATATTACTTATATTACAGAAAAAATAAGCTGTACCTTACCATTGTGAAGCAAAATCAGGACGCTATCCGGCGTGAACAGCAATTGCAGAACAAAATAGACGAGCAGTTTGCAGAGATAGGCCGCCAGTCCGCTCTTTTACAAGAATATCTTACGGACTCGACGAAAACTTCTTTGCCGCAACCTGAGAAATATGCTTCATCCTCGTTGACAGATGAAAAGAAGCAGGATTTATTTCTGCGTTTGGAAACGCTGTTGCGGGAGGAGAAGGTATTTACAGACAATTTGCTGACTAAAGAGAAAGTAGCGGAAATGTTGGGAACTAATCGTACTTATCTCTCTCAAATTATTAATGAGCAGACCAAGCAGACTTTTACTCAATTTGTAAATGGTTTCCGCACAAAAGAGGCAGTCCGTTCACTTTCCGATCCTGATAACCAAACTCCGCTAAAGGCGATTTCAGCTGAATTGGGCTTTAATTCCATGACTACTTTTTATAGCCAGTTTCAGGCGGCTACTGGTATGACTCCCGCCCAGTATAGAAACAAAGTGCAGGAATTGCATAAAAATAGATAATCTATTAATTTGCTATCATAAATTTATCCAAATGCGGCAATTGCTGTATTTGGACAACCTGTTTTTGCTATAATTTAAAACTTTATGCATTAATTTGCTATCGACGCAATATAAGCTGCAAAACTGTTTTAACAATAAAACGGGACTTAAAAGTGATTATAAACAGTATTAATATTAAATCTATAAAAAGTATGAAACATTCAGATTACCACGGAAAGCTACTTCGACTGGCGATGTTTTTCGTTGCATTGTTTTTGTGTGGAACAATGGCATATGCACAAACAGACCGGATGATCAGCGGTATAGTTGTAGATGAGAATGGAGATCCCCTGCCTGCCGCTCACATCCGTCAGGTGAGCCAGACGAAAGGGGAGGAACTGGCTGCTGTCATAACCGATATGAACGGGCACTTCCGGCTGACCCTGCTCCGCACAGCGAAAGAGATAGAAATCTCTTACTTGGGCTATGAATCAAAGAAAGTAAGATTGACAAGTGCGAACAGTTACAGAATTGTCTTGGAGCCGGCCTCCGAACTGCTGGACGAGGTGGTGGTAACCGGATATCAGACTATCTCCAGGGAACGGGCTACCGGTTCATTTGCGAAAGTAGATTCGAAAAAGTTGGAAACCCAACGGTTAAGTAGTGTCAGCTCATTGATAGAGGGAAGAATAGCAGGTTATAGTGACGGTAAGATACGTGGTGTGACTTCGATGAACGGACTTACTACTCCTCTGTATGTGATTGATGGGTTTCCGGTAGAGAAAACTATTTCTGACGGACTGGGCAACTGGGTCGAAAATGTGCCTGATTTGAATATAGAGGATATAGAGAATATTACGGTATTAAAAGATGCCGCGGCTACGTCTATCTATGGTGCTCGTGCTGCTAATGGTGTAGTAGTCATCACTACTAAAAAAGCCGGAAAGAATCAGCTGAATGTATCATTTTCAGCGACATTGACAGTACGCCCTTATAATTTTTATACCGGTCACTTAGCCGGTACGGCTGACATGATAGAGATGGAAAAGGAGTGGGCGGCCATGAATCCTAATCTTCAAGGAGAGGGAGCATCCCAATATGCACAGAATTTGTTGGACAATGCATCCATGTATTCCTGTTTGGGGGTACAGGCTATTTTAAAACATCATACAGGTGCGATCAGCGAAGCACAAATGGAGCAGACGCTACATGAACTGGCTTCACAGGGATTCCGTTATTATGATGATGTGAAGAAATATGGTAAACGAAATCCGTTTTCGCAACAATATAACTTGAATATCGGGCGTGGAACGGAAAAAAATACATTTAATGCTTCGCTGTCTTACAGGAATAACCGGGAAGAAGATAAATATACTGACAGCGAGAGTTTCGGATTGAATTTGCAGAACACTACCCGGCTTACTTCATGGCTGAGTCTGGATTTGGGAACGTATCTGAATTATGGAGATGGTACAACGCAAAGTTATAATCTGACCTCACCCGGATATAATTATGTTCCTTATAGTTCGTTGTTGAATGACGATGGAAGCTACTATACTAACACGGTTGCGGACCGGTACAGTAAGTCACAACAGGAAATTATTTCTTCTTACGGATTGTATAGTATGGATATTACCCCTTTGGACGAATTGGGAAGAAACTTGTCGAAGAGTAAGAATTTTAGTAATCGTACTTTTGCGAGACTTAATTTTAAATTCACAGACTGGTTGAGATACACTGCTTCGTTCCAATATGAAGTAGGGGAATATAAGACAAGCCAATTGCAAGATAAGGAAAGCTATGCTGTGCGTAATAAAGTAAATACATTTGCTACTGATGCAAGTGGGAGTGGCCAGGCTACTTATAATCTTCCTTATGGCAATATTTATACAACGGGGACTAATAGTATCCGTGCTTATAATTTCCGTCAGCAATTGGATTTTAACAAGACATTTGCAGAAAAACATGATGTGACCGCTTTGTTTGGTATGGAAGTACGTGAAAATAAGACGGAATACAATAATCGGAAATATTATAATTATGATCCGGCTTTACTAACTTATGATCTTATTGATGAACGGGTGCTGAGTAATACTTATACCGGAGTTTTGGGAAACTATGTATCATTCAATAAAAATGATATCTCCAACATCTATGAACTGGTAAATCGTTTTGTTTCTTTTTATGGGAATGCAGCTTACACGTATGATGGTAAATATATGGTGACAGGAAGCATTCGTTGGGATCGTACCAATTTGTTTGCTACTGGTTCCAAGTATCAGAAGAAACCTATCTGGTCGGTAGGTGCTGGTTGGAATCTGGACAAAGAATCTTTTTTTAAAGTTTCATTTATAAATATGATGAAACTGCGTTTCAGTTGTGGTATCGGTGGTAACATCGCCAAGAATTCTGCTCCTTATATGACGGCTTATTATAATAATAATACCCATGTGGGCGGCATACAAGGGACTATCAGCAACCGTCCTAATCCTGATTTGCGGTGGGAAAAGACAACTACAGCTAATATTGGTGTAGATTTCTCTATGTTTAGAAATCGATTGAACGGTTCTATTGAATATTATAATAAATCGGGCGTGGATTTGTTAGCCAATACCAATGGAGTACCTACTGAAGGTTTTGGTTTTTCTACTTATACCATGAATAATGGTAAAATGAGAAACCGTGGATTCGAGTTGACTCTTTCCAGTGATGTCATTATGGGAAAAGATTGGAATTGGAACGTAGGTGGTGTGCTGGGATACAATAAGAATAAAGTGACTTATGTCAATGTAAAAGCACCTGCTATTTTTCTTCAGTTCGATTATCCTGCCGCCTATCCCCGTGTTGGAGTGCCTTATAATGCCATTTATGGATATCTGTGGGCAGGGCTGGATAGTAAAGGGCAGCCTCAGGTGTATGACTCGGAAGGAAATATCCATGTAAGCAGTTCACCGCAAAAAGTGGAGGATGTTGTGTATTTAGGAACTTCTGTTCCGGTTTATAGTGGGGCTATTAATACCAATCTCCGTTATAAGAATTGGGAACTGGCTGCTCAACTGCTTTTTGAAGGGGGGCACAAAATGCGGAATACCAATATAGCCTATCCGGGATTAGGAGTGACAAGTAAGGATGTGAGTAAACGTTGGCGTCAGCCTGGTGATGAGGCATATACCGATGTACCACGCTATGTTCCGTCAGAAAGCAAGGATTATAATTCTTACTCATCCGATCTTTATAGCAAGGCTTCCATTCATGTACTTGATGCCGATAACTGGCGCTTGAAGAATCTCTCTGTTACTTATCATGTTCCTGCAAGTGTATGTCAGAAGTTTTATGTAAAAAATGCACGTATCATGCTAGGTATGGAAAATGTGTTCACTTTGGCTAAAAGTCGTGATGTGAAATGGATGCTTGGGGGATATAGTAAACCAAATTATTTGTGTAATGTCAATTTGAACTTTTAAATGAGAGCAATATGAAAAAGATACTATTTATGATAATGACAGTGTTAGGGTGGATAAATCTGACTTCTTGTAATGATTATTTGGATATTGTTCCCAAAGGGAACAAAATTCCTACTACCTTGGCTGATTTTGAAGCATTGCTGCGAGATGAATATACCATTGGCTATATTCCTGTAACGAATAGTCTTTATCTGTTGAATGATAAATTTGTAGGACAAAGCAGTCTGACTAGCGTTACCCTTACGAGTGCCAATTATCTGTGGAATGAAACAGCGGACAGAATTGTACTGAACAATCAGGACGAAGGGACTTATTACCGTAGTTATATGGCTATTTCCACTTGTAATCTCTTGCTGGAGCATGTTCCCGTTGCAACCGAAGCGACTGATTCCGAACGCAATGAGGTAATGGCTTATGCCAAAGTGATTCGCGCTATGAGCTATTACATACTGGCCAATTATTATGCTGATACCTATGTGTCTGCAACTGCCGGTACTAAACTGAGTGTACCTTTGATAACCAGTGCCGATATTAATGCTCCTCACAAGCAGGTCACTATTCAAGAAATCTATGATTTCATGATTAAAGATGTAAAAGAAGCCATACAACAAGGATTACCCCAACAGTCAAGGACTGTTATCCATCCCAATTTGGGAGCAGCCTATGCCTTCTTGGCACGGGTCTATTTGCAAATGGCGAATTATGAAGAAGCGCTGAAATACGCGGATATGGCTTTGGAACAGAATGATACTCTGTATGATTGGATATCTTATTACAACAGTCATAAGGAAGCTATTACAAAAGAAGACAGTTATCCGTCGTTACCGTCAGCGACAGGGTATGATTATGTGGAGAATTACTATTTCCGTTGTGGAGAGGGTAACCCTAACTATGCTACCAGCGAACTTAATATTCCGGTGGAACGTGCGGAGAGTTTCGAGGGAGGGGATGCGCGTTTTCTTTCCCGCTGGAAACTGCGTACGGTAAATCAGGATACTTACTATCAAGGTTTGGCCAAAGGATATTTCAACGGGGCTGGTCTGACCACTTGCGAGGTATATCTCATCAAGGCCGAATGTTTGGCACGTCAGGTCACAGGTAATGATTTCTCTGCTGCTATGGATGTGTTGAACAAGGTACGTAAGACCCGTATTCTGCCGGAGATATATCAACCCTTGCAGGCTTCAACTTTGACAGAAGCCATTGACTTGATCCGACGTACGAAAGACAATGAATTGATTTTCACTATTGTGCCATTCGCTGATACCCGGAGGTTTAATGCCGAAGGTACTTTTGCACGTGCACTATCCAAAACATGGGAAGGGCAGACTTATACATTAACCCCGGCTTCACATCTTTGGATTATGCCTTTCCCGGCAGGTGCCGTTCAGAATCCGGGTAGTGGAACTATCACTCAAAATGTATCTAAATAACCTATAAAAACAGACTTTATGAAATTGATGTATTTATTAGCAACATTCGCCGTTGTTTTGGTGATGATGGCATCTTGTACCCGGCAGTCGGTAACGGGGTACACACTGACAGCTGCAATTGATGGAATTCCTGACGGATCCCATGTACAGCTATTTCCTGTAAGTCATGGTCATGAAAAACCGGTGGCGGATACTATTGTTGTAGATGGAAAATTTATATTTAAAGGGGTGGCGGATGAACCTCTGGCTGTACGGTTGATGGTGAAAGATGCATACGGTTCCATGCCTCTGATGTTGGAGAATGGCAGTATAAGCGTGGAGGGTAAGGTGACTTCTGAAAACCTTAATGGAACCGTGAATTATAATTTTTCACAGGTTTCAGTGACGGGATCTCCTTTGACGGACAAATATGTAAAATTATTGAGCACACGTGATGCCTTGGATTCTATTTATGTGACGAATAACGAGAAGTTTAAGGATATCCGTGTTGCCTATGGTAAAGCGAGAGTTGCCAAAGATAAGATCTTGATGGATTCTGTCGTTGCTACGGAAGCTTACAAAGCATCTGCCGTGGCCGATAGTTTGTTCTTTGCTACGGTAGATGCCACTTACTATAAATTAGTTATGGACAATAAAGAGTCTTATTGGGGGCCTCTGATGATGATCAGTTTGTTTTCTTATCTTACCGAAGAGCAGAAACCGTGGTATGATGCCTTGTCAGAAGAGGCTAAACATTCCCGCTATGGAAAAATGGTGAAAGAGAGTGTGGCTCCTGATAGTCAGATCGGTTCTAAAGTGCCTGTCTTTACAGCCAAGTCACAAGATGGGAAATCGGTAACTTTAACCGATTTGTGCCAAGGTAAGAAGTATGTCCTTATTGATTTTTGGGCATCATGGTGTAATCCTTGCCGTAAGGAGATTCCTAATTTGAAAAAACTCTATACGCAATATGCAGACAGGGGTTTCCAGATTGTAAGTATCTCTATTGATAAAAAAGAGGCGGAATGGACAAAAGCGCTGAAAGAAGAACAACTTCAGTGGCCTAATTTTTTGGATACTGAAGGTATTGCTGATATATATAAAGTGAAATTTGTTCCTACTATGTATTTGATAGATGCCCAAGGGGTCATGGTAGGAGAAAATCTTCGTGGTGAGGCTTTGGCAAATAAACTGGCTGAGCTTTTTGGAGAGATTGAATAATCATATTCTTTTTATGGTATTCTGACATAGAACGGGGCGGAGTCGATGAATAAGTTGGATCTGTCCCGTTGTCTTATGTTTCGGACTGACCCTTCTGTTGATTCAGCCCCCCCTGTACAAGACTATCCAGATTTATTTTGATTCAAATCCTTCATAAGTGTCTAATCCGCTTGCTTACAGTTGTTTATTATGAAGAATTTAAAGCACAATCCTTCATGAATCCGTCAGTTTTGGGTCAGTGGTCCAAATTTTAAGACTGACCCGTTTTCAAACTGAGCCGCCGGATACCCTGCACAAAGCAGGGCTACCAAATAAAAAAGCCATCGATTTATCGATGGCTTTTTTATTTGGTAGCCCGTGGGGGAATCGAACCCCCCTTTCAAGAATGAAAATCTTGCGTCCTAACCGATAGACGAACGGGCCATCCTTTTTATCGAGGATTTCTCTCTCGATTGCGGGTGCAAAGGTAGTGACTTTTTTTGAATTTGCAAACATTTCCCAAACTTTTTTCTAAACTTTTTGTTCATAGTCCATTGAATTGACTATTTACCTAAACTTAACTTTTATGAAAAGTATCTTTAAATCAATGAGTTGCCTTGTATTGGGCGCAATGATTGTTACGTCGATGTTTGCGCAACAAAAAAAACTTTATCCGGAGCTGGAAGGACCGGGACCTGTTGTTATTATCTCAAAAGATAAAAATGGCAAGGAAGAATTAATCAATGTATTTGAAGAAACGCAACGTCCGCATTTCCATGATCCCCGTGCTCCTCGTTTTTTACTTACTGACCAACAGGGAAAGTTTGCATTGGGTATCGGTGGTTATTTGAAAACTACAATGGAATATGATTTTAATGGGATAGTGGATGATGTTGACTTTATCCCTGCACTCATTCCGCAACCGGGATCCACGTCTGTCCGTAATCAGTTCCAGATGGATGCAAGCACTTCCACTATCTTTTTAAAGTTGGTGGGGAGAACCAAGCATTTGGGTAACTTCATCGTTTATACAGCCGGAAACTTCCGTGGAAGTGGAAAGACTTTTGAATTGCAGAATGCTTATTTATCCTTCCTGGGCTTTACTATGGGGTATGATACCGGATTGTTTATGGATCTTGCCGCAGCTCCTCCGACTATTGATTTTCAAGGACCTGACGGGATGACTTTCTATCGCGCCACCCAGTTGCGTTATGAAGCCAATGTGATGAAAGGTTTGAAAGTGGGTGTCGGTGTGGAAATGCCGTCAGTAGACGGTACTCCGGCACAAGATGTGAGAATCGGTAAGCAGAGGATGCCGGATATTCCTGCCTATGTACAGTATTCCTGGGCAAAGGCTAGTCATATACGTGTGGGAGGAATCTTGAGAAGTATGACTTATGAGGATCAAGTGAATAATAAGGCAAAGTCATTGACCGGTTGGGGGATACAGGCATCGGGGACAGCAAGACTGGGTGGTTTCCAGCTTTACGGACAATATACTTATGGTAGAGGTATTGCTCAATATTTGAATGATATCAGCAACTTGAATGTAGATATCGTTCCTTTGGCCGATGAGTCCGGACGTATGCAGGTACTGCCCATGAAAGGATGGTATGCCGGATTACAGTATAATTTCTCGAAACGGGTATTCGCATCGGCTACGTATAGCCAGTCACGTCTGTTTACAGAAGATTGCTATGCTCACTTTAATGAAACTCAGTATAAAAAAGGTCAGTACCTGGTTGCAAATGTATTCTGGAATGTAAGTCATAACTTGCAGGTAGGTGCGGAATATCTTCATGGTTGGAGAGAGAATTTTAATGATGTGAACCGTGAAGCAAACCGTATAAACTTGAGTGCGCAATATAATTTCTAACTTATTTTTCCTATCTTTGTGTCTATCAATAATGGAAAGAGAATGAAAAAAATAGGTGCACATGTATCCGTAAGCGGGGGCGTGGAAATGGCCCCCGTTAATGCATTAGGGATAGGAGCGGACGCATTCGCTCTTTTTACAAAGAATCAGAGGCAATGGATTGCAAAACCTTTGTCTGTCGAGAGTGTTACTCTGTTTAAAGAAAACTGCGAGAAAGAAGGTTTTGATGCCCGGTATGTTCTTCCTCATGACAGTTATCTGATAAATTTGGGACATCCTGACGAGGAAGGGCTGGAGAAGAGTCGTGCAGCATTTTTGGACGAAATGCAGCGTTGCGAGCTTTTAGGATTGAAAATGCTGAATTTTCATCCCGGAAGTCATTTGAACAAGATATCCATAGAGAAGTGTCTGGACAGGATTGCCGAGTCTGTCAATATGACTTTGGATAAGACGACCGGTGTGACTGCTGTGATTGAGAATACAGCCGGACAGGGAAGTAATGTGGGAAATGAATTCTGGCATTTGAGATATATTATAGATAAGGTGGAGGATAAAT
The DNA here is from genome assembly GCA_948956705.1 of uncultured Phocaeicola sp. The sequence continues at coordinate 41,004 of CARCZS010000010.1, read as the reverse complement.
CTCGTGTGGGAGTTTGCCTGGATACTTGCCATACCTATACCGCCGGTTATGATATTGTGAATGAATATGACCGGGTCTTTACCGAGTTTGATGAGGTAGTGGGGAGAAACTATTTGTGTGCCATTCACTTGAATGACTCAAAGAAACCATTGGGTAGCCGGGTAGACCGTCATGACAGTATCGGAAAGGGGCTGATTGGTATTGATTTCTTCCGCCGCTTTATGCAGGATTCCCGTTTTGACGATATGCCCGTTATTCTTGAAACTCCCGATGACACCATTTGGCGGGACGAGATTAAAATGCTTCGCAGCTTTGAGTCATAGTTTGTGGCTGGGTGAAAACATATTTAAGGAATTCAGCTATCATTTTGCTTGTAAGGGCGAGGTTTGCTCGCCCGAAAATAGGCTGATTTGCATATTCTCCCAAGATCGTGCCCGTTGGTTCGGGCAGGCAAAAAAACTTATATTCGTCAATCTGAGTTGGCAAATAGTATTTTCACCACCGTAGGGGCAGACTCGTGTATCTGCCTGATAGTACGAAAGCAGTTGCAGGTTCTCTTTCCAAAGTATGACCGACCGTGGTCTTGTAAGCAGCTTCTTGACGATAAAGTCGGGAGAGAAGCGGAACTCTGGAAGAACCTGCAGACTGTTATCTAAAACTTATAAAATGAAGAAACCGACCCTTTTGGGTCGGTGTTCTACGGTAGATGTTTTTCCTTTGCTTGACGGCTATGAGACAATCCCTGCCCCTACAGCTGAATACATGACAGCACTATCGGACGGACTTTCGGCATCTCCTCATTTACTTGAAATCCGGGCCATACTCCAACCAAAATACCATTGCCCAATCCTGGTCATTGGCAAACGGGTCATAAAGATGAGCTTTTTGTCCGTTCACTTTGTTCGGATAGATAAAGGCGCAGCTTCCTCTTCCGTCTTCGGTGAAGAGGCATAGATTGTTCCGGAAAATATTCAAGGCCCGTTCTGCATATTCTTGTTTTCCGGTCGCTTTGGCATAAAGACGGAAGGCAATACCCGATAAAGTGCTCCAGTAATGTGGGAAGGTATCTCCCCAAATCCGGTCTTTTCCAAACCAATAACCATCCCAGTGACGAATAGCGATGTCATAAAGGTGGAAACTGGGCTGTTTTCCGCCAAATGATTCTAATAAAGGAAGCTGGCTTTCGGCCCCTTTCAGATATTTTTCATCCCCGGTGAGCATATATACATTCAGCAGATGGATAATGGACGGAGCTACGATGCTCTGTTCGTAATTGACTTCGGAGGTCGGATAATTAGGCCCGTTTTCACAAAATACGTCTGCCATTGATTTGAAATCGTTCAGCAGAGTGTCCGCTTCGGCAGTAAATCCGTTTTCTTTCAATAGAGTATAGCCGTAGGTCGGGATATTGATGCAATAAAAACCATGCTTGAAATAACGGACCAGTGCACGCAGTGTGCCGTACCCGTCTTTCAGATATTGTTTATTGCCTGTGGTGCGGAACATGGTAAACCAGAAATCGGCCACCCACGGATAGTTGTATCCCCGGTTCTTGCTCTTGAAGTCTACGGTGGAATTGGTTGTGTAGTCCGGTTTCTGGATGCGGCGGATGAAAGATACGTAGTTGTTCAGGGCATCCATTAATTTTTTGTCGGAAGTACGTTGGTATTGTAGAGCCAGCAGAATCCCCATAGCTACCCTTTCTCTGGCTTCGTCGCAGTCAGAGCGTTTGCTGCCACTTTCTCCGTTGATGTAAAGGGATTCGGTATCGTTGTCATAAACAATGAAGGCACCGCTTCTAGGGTCACCGGGCTTGATGAACTGTTGGTGTCCGGCAATGAACTGACACCGGTGGTTGACCAGGCTGTCAAAGTTGCTGACGGCAAGACACTCTACCGACGTTTGCTTTCCGTTCCCGTAGGCCAGTGTGAAAATCTTCTCTCCGGGTTCATTTATTATGGTGGTATAATTGATGTTGTCACCGCTTACTTCTGCCACTTCTTTACCGTTCAGCAATAGCTTGCCTTTCAGTGAGGGGCAGTTGCTTTTGAACGAAACATTTATTTTTTCGCCTGCTTCTACTACATAACGGTCTGCTGAGGCTATGATCAGACCGTTGTCTATGGCTTTTGCTTGGAATTCATCCCAGTTGTCCGCCGATAGGAGTAACCATTGTATGGTATAACATTCTCCCGGCTTTAAAGTCTTGTCCTGTGGATTAAGTTGGAAAACACCGCGGAAGTTGGAGCTTCCTTTTTTCTGCGAGCGCTCCCTCACTTCATAGCCTTTAATGGCACCTTCTTCCATAATCAGTCCCAATCCGCCGGGGGCTCCGCTCATCCGGGTGCAATAGACATAGGCTTCATTTCCTCCTGCCCATATATGTGCATTGCAACGGGCTTCGTAGCAAGTCTGGGCATCCGGATAATTGTCATTGAAAGGTGTGTTGATGGCAATGTCCTGTAAGTCGGCGTCTTTTTCTCCGGTGTTTACGAATTCGTAGGATTCTACCAGGTTCCCGTCCCTGTTCCATTTTCGGGCTACGTTTATTTCTATGTCACCTGTCTGGTATTTCACGGTCATGTGATGGCTCGTGTCATGTTTTTTTGTCGGGATATTCCAGGAGTATTCAGTGCCGTTTATCCGAAGATGTCCCAATCCCCATCCATACCGGGAGTCCACCCATTCGTATTGTGTTCCATCCGTACGCAGGATCCAGTTCATGGAAGTGTCGCTTGTCAGATAAAGTCCGCTTAGCGCCCCTGTTTGTGAGTCGGCTTTGAACGTGATGTTTTTAGGGTAGCTACAACTGCCTAGTGCAATTAATGCCAAAGGTAATGCAGCATACAAGAAAAGCTTCATGATGTTTTTCATACTTATTTGGATTATTGATGTAACTGTGCAAAGAAAGGAATAAAAAGGGAAATTAATTTGTACTTTTCATACATAATCCTGTAAAATAGTTCATTTTCTTTATAAACAGGCTTGAAGTGCCTGTTATTTTGTGGTTTTGAATCATTTTTTAGGTGTGGGTTGTGCGGGATAACGCGGATTTTTTCTTATGATAACATGAGTTTATTATAAGACTAGCTTATAACTGACAGGAATATGAGCAAGACTGATATTGAATTTTAATAATCCTTTTGTCATTTAACTCAAAACCATCCTGTAACGAGTTATTTCTTATATCGAACTTATGTTAATGTTATATCCCGCCGGTAGAGTGGTTTGTGTCTTTCATTGTATGGTTAAGCCTTTTCTATCCTATCCCTAAGCTTAAACTAACGTATCCTTTCTATCTCCATAGCCTTTGGAGTTAACTCCCAAGCTTATGGAGATAACTCCAAAGGCTATGGAGTTAACTCCGCAAGTTTGGGAGATAGAAGTTGTCAGTAAAAGAACCCTTAACCTGAAGGATACAACCGCTTAGCTTGCCGTAGTTTATAGGATAATATATCCTTTCCGTATCCTTCGTTTATTTTATGTCCTGATTACATGTCTTTTATTTCATCCAAGTTCTTCTGGATATCTTCGTCTTTTAACTCATAATTCATCAAGTTACCTGCCAGGTATTGGTCGTATGAGGCCATATCAATCAGCCCGTGACCTGAAAGGTTGAACAGGATCACTTTCTCTTCACCGGATTCCTTGCACTTGTTCGCCTCGCGTACAGCGGCGGCGATGGCATGGCACGATTCGGGAGCCGGAATGATTCCTTCTGCTTGTGCGAACAAACAACCAGACTGGAAGGATTCTAATTGCTGGATATCAACCGCTTCCATCAGATTGTCTTTCAATAATTGTGAAACGATGACACCTGCACCGTGATAACGGAGACCTCCCGCATGGATATTGGCCGGAGAGAAATTATGCCCCAGTGTAAACATGGGCAGCAACGGGGTATATCCGGCTTCGTCGCCAAAGTCATACTGGAATTTACCACGGGTCAGTTTCGGACACGAAGCCGGTTCGGCAGCAATGTATCGGGTTTGTTTCCCATTCAGGATAGTGTGGCGCATAAAGGGGAAGCAGATTCCTCCAAAATTGGAACCGCCACCAAAGCAACCGATAATCATGTCGGGATATTCGCCTGCCATTTCCATTTGCTTTTCGGCTTCCAGACCGATAACCGTTTGATGCAGTGTGACATGGCTTAATACCGACCCTAGTGTATATTTACAGTTGGGAGTGCTCATTGCCAGTTCGATAGCTTCGGAGATGGCTGTTCCCAGTGAACCTTGATAATTGGGATTACGGGTAATGATATCCTTGCCGGCACGGGTAGACATGGATGGAGAGGCGGTGACCGTTGCTCCGAATGTCTGCATGATGCTGCGGCGATAGGGCTTCTGATTATAGCTGATCTTTACTTGATAAACGGCAGCTTCCAGCCCGAATACCTTTGCGGCATACGATAGAGCGGCGCCCCATTGTCCGGCACCGGTTTCTGTAGTGACATTGGTTACGCCTTCTTCCTTGCAATAATATGCCTGGGCCAGAGCCGAGTTCAGTTTGTGGGAGCCGATGGGGCTGACACTTTCATTTTTGAAATAAATATGTGCGGGAGTCCCTAGTGCTTTTTCCAGTCCGTAGGCACGTACCAATGGTGTGCTGCGATAGTATTTGTACATTTCACGCACTGCTTCGGGAATTTCAATCCATGCGTCTGTCTGGTTTAATTCCTGTTTGCAAAGTTCTTTGGCAAAAATGGGGTAGAGGTCTTCCGGTTTCAGCGCTTCTTTGGTTTTAGGGTTCAACGGCGGCATGGGTTTGGTCTTCATGTCTGCCTGTATGTTGTACCAGTATTTAGGAATTTCATCCTCTGGTAAGATAAAACGTTTCTGTTTTGTGCTCATAATCTTTCAATTTAATAGTTTTGCGGTCAAAATTAGGTAAAAAAAGTATTCCTTACTAATTTTCAACTGCTTTTTTGTCGGGAACAATAAAAAAAGGGATGTCAGAGTAAAAATGCGAAGTTATTTGTTATTATAGGCAGAGATGTGAATATTTTGATTAAGTTTGTTTTCTGTTAATGCAAGATGATATCGACATGGAACCTTTACACAAACTATTTATCTATCGTAAGAAGTTAGTAAAACCGTACATAGAGCGATTGCTGAAATGGATGGACGGGATAACTTATATGATGTCGGCCTTGTTCATCCTTACATTGGTTTATGAGCATGGATTTCTTATTTCTTTTGAAGAAATGGAGATGATAAACACGCTGTATCATTTTGTCTGGATTGTTTTTCTGGTTGATATTTCCCTGCATCTTTTATTAAATTACTCGGATACCAAGCGGAAGTACCGGGGACTGGCATGGATACTGAGTCTGATGCTTTATCTGACTTTGATTCCGGTTATTTTCCATGAACCGGAGGTGCAAGGAGGAATTCATGATTTCTGGTCTTTTTTCCACAGTCGTTTATATCATGTGGTGCTGCTCACTTTGCTTTCGCTGCTGCAATTGTCTAATGGGATAGTCCGGCTGCTGGGCAGGCGCACCAACCCGTCTTTGATCTTTGCATCCAGTTTTCTCATATTTATTCTGATAGGGGCAGCGTTACTGATGCTTCCGCGTGCCACTTATCATGGCATTTCCTTTATCGATGCTCTGTTTACCGCTACCAGTGCCATTTGTGTCACGGGGTTGGTTTCGGTCGATGTCTCTTCTACATTCACGTCCGAGGGGTTGTTCATCATTATCATGCTGATACAAATCGGCGGTTTGGGAGTCATGACCCTGACCAGTTTCTTTGCCATGTTTTTTATGGGGAATACTTCGCTCTACAATCAGTTGGTGGTCCGTGATATGGTAAGCTCGCAGTCACTCAGTTCGCTGCTTTCCACCTTATTATATATATTAGGGTTTACCTTGGTGATAGAGGCTGCTGGGATGGGGGTTATTTTTTTAAGTATACATGGCACTATGGGCATGGATATTGAGGAAGAACTGGCTTTTTCTGCTTTCCATTCCATTTCTGCCTTTTGCAATGCCGGATTCTCTACTTTGTATGGAAACTTAGGTAACGAACTGGTACTTCATAATCATAACTTGCTATATATCACTATCTCTTTCCTGGTTATTTTGGGAGGTATAGGTTTCCCGATTCTAGTAAATCTGTATGAAACGGTTTCTTATGAAAGCAAGCGCTTGTATCACCGTTATGTCAAAAAGAATAAGAGGACAATCCGTAAAATACATTTATATAACCTGAATACCCGTATCGTATTGATTATGACGGCTATCTTGCTAGTGACGGGTACTGTGGCCATTGTTGTTTTCGAATGGAATCATGCTTTTGAGGGAATGACGGCTACGGAGAAATGGGTGCAGGGCTTCTTTAACGCAACTTGTCCCCGTACGGCAGGATTTTCAAGTGTGGGCATGACTACTTTCAGTGTGCAGACGTTGCTGCTGATGGTGGTGCTGATGATGATTGGCGGCGGTACGCAGTCTACGGCCGGTGGTGTGAAGGTGAATGTGTTTGCTGTAGTCATGTTGAACTTGCGTGCTATTCTTATAGGTGCCGATAAAGTCAATATTTTCAACAGGGAGTTATCTCATGATTCCATCCGGCGTTCTAATGCCACATTGATTCTTTATCTGCTGATTGTTTTCGCGGGTATCTTCGGTTTAAGCATTCTAGAGCCGCAGGCTTCAGTGATGGCGTTGGTTTTTGAGTGTACTTCGGCACTCAGTACGGTAGGTTCAAGCTTGGATCTGACACCTACTTTGGGAAGTGACAGCAAACTGATTGTCATTGTTCTGATGTTTATCGGACGAGTAGGGGTGCTTACTTTGATATCCAGCCTTATTAAACAGAAAAAAATAACAAAATATAAATATCCGAGTGATAACATCATAATCAACTAGTTATGAAATACATTATTATTGGTTTAGGAAATTACGGCGGAGTGTTGGCTGAAGAGCTTTCCGTATTGGGACATGAGGTGATAGGAGTGGATACAAACGAGCATCGTGTGGATGTGTTGAAGGACAAAATCGCGACTTCTTTTATTATTGATGCTACGGACGAACAATCGCTCAGTGTGCTGCCACTGAAAGATGTGGATGTGGTTATTGTTGCTATCGGCGAGAATTTTGGTGCTTCTGTGCGTGTGGTGGCACTGCTGAAAAAGAAAGGAGTGAAACATATCTATGCCCGTGCGGTAGATGATGTGCATAAGACCGTGCTTGAGGCTTTTAATTTAGATAGTATTCTGACACCGGAGAAAGAAGCGGCACGGAGCTTGGTTCAGTTGTTGGATTTACACGTCAATGTGGAGTCTTTTCAGATTGACGAGGAACATTATGTGATGAAGTTCAAACTTCCTTCTTGTTTTGTAGGCTATAAGGTGAGTGATCTGTCATTAGAAACGGAATTCAATATAAAAATCATTGCATTGATAAAAGGGGAGAAAGTGCTGAACGGTTTGGGTATTTCGATATTGGAGCATCAGGTGGAGAATCATTTTGAGGAAAATTATGAGTTGGAGGAGGAAGATCAGTTGGTCTGCTATGGGCTTTATAAGAATTTTATGGATTTTTGGAAGGCGTTGTAGCAGGAATGCCTTTCAAAGAAAGAATATTTTTTTCTAAGTGAGATTAAACCTTTTCTTTTGGGTTTAGTCTAACTTAATAAATAATTTAGTTTAGTTTTTAGTTTTCTCTGAAGGCCGGCCAATGTGATATTGCCCGGTTTTCGCTTTTTATGGAGGTTTTCTTGTGAGTGTCCGTTACTTTTTGTTACTTTGTCACCTAGAAATCGAGATTTAGATGAAACAGATATATTTTTTATTTGTCGTTTTGCTGGTTGTAATGACCGCTTGCGGAGGTAAGAAAGAGGCTTCCGTTGATGCAGAACAATTGATGTTCCAAATAGACAGTGTGGATCATGTGACAGGTTTGCAGCGTATGCAGGTTTCACGTATTGACCAGCATATTGTCAGTGGCGGAAAAAAATATAATTTGTTTATAGAGCGTGCTCCCAGTGATTCTCTGCCTTCAGTCAAAAGTGACTTGGGAATTTTTGCCGACAATCGTATCATCGTTAGAATTTCCCGTGAAAATGGGAGCCGGGTCTTTGCCAAAACTTTTACCAAGCAAAGTTTCTCTGGATTCGTAAGTGCTGATCATCTCCGTCATTTTATATTGGAGGGCGTGGTATTTGATGAAGAGAAGACCCGTGAGGGAAAAAATATCATATTGGCTGCCAGTGTGAGTTATCCTCAGACAGATTTGTATATTCCTTTCTCCATCACTATTACTCCTGAAGGAAAAATGAGCATATCTAAAAATGAGGATATGGAGGAGCTTCCTCCCATGTTGGGAGACAGCCTTAATTAAATCTAAAATACAGGAATAATTTTTCGCGTCATAATCTTTTTAGGCGGTTAGTTGTTGGTATGGCATTAACTAACTAAAGAATAAATTAGATTATGAGAAAGATTTTATTTTTAATGGCTATGCTGGTATGCTCTCTTCAGTTCGCCATGGCAGGCGATGTTGTGACCCGCGATGTGAATAAGCTTCCTGTTGCCGCACGTGAAATGATCGGCAAACATTTCTCCCAGACTAAAGTTGCGTATATCAAGATTGAAAAGGACTTGTTTCAGACCACTTCCTATGATGTGAAATTGGCCGATGGCATTGAATTGGAGTTCAATTCAAAGGGAGAGTGGCTTGAGATAGATTGCAAGAACAAGTCGGTTCCTTCTACTTTTATCCCTCAGGCTATTTCCAAGTATATGAAAGCTAATTATAACGGGCATAAAACGGTGAAGATAGAACGTAACCGCAAGGGATATGAACTGACATTGGAAAATGGGTTGGAAGTAGACTTCGATCAGTTTGGAGGATTCTTGAAGTTGAGCGATTAAAAAAGATTTTTTCTGTAATAGGGGAACTATCTCTCCTTATAGTAATGATGCCATAAGAGGGTGTATCAGAAATAAATTGAACTATCTTTTTATTATCAGCGTTGAAAAAGATAGTTGCAACGAATTTTGATTCACCCTCTTATGTATTATAAATACAGTTCTCGGTCTTTGCCCTGTTATTAATCCATCGGCTCGTAATCCTTTGCCAGACCGCCTTCGCTGGTTTCCTTATATAAGGAAGGAAGGTCATGACCGGTCTGTTTCATTACTTCCACCACTTTGTCAAAGGATACACGGTGATTACCGTCTGTAAAGGCAGAATAGATATTGGCATCAAGAGCTCGGGCCGCTGCATAGGCATTTCTTTCGATACAAGGGATTTGTACCAATCCGCATACCGGATCGCAAGTCATTCCCAAGTGATGCTCCAAGCCCATTTCGGCTGCATACTCTATCTGGGCCGGGCTACCTCCGAATAATTGGCTGGCAGCGGCGGATGCCATTGAACAGGCCACTCCTACTTCTGCCTGGCAACCGGCTTCGGCTCCGGAAATGGAGGCGTTGTGTTTTACTATATTTCCTATCAATCCGGCAGTAGCCAGTGCTCTTAAAATCCGCATATCGCTGAAGTCACGGCTTTTTTGCAAGTGATAAAGTACAGCCGGAACCACTCCGCATGATCCGCAAGTAGGGGCTGTGACGATTTTGCCACCTGAGGCGTTTTCTTCACTGACTGCCAGAGCGTATGAGAATACTAACCCGCGGGAACGCAGATTGTCCTTATAACCTTTTGCCTTAATATAGTAAGTGGAGGCTTTTCTGCGCAGATTGAGTGGCCCGGGTAATACGCCTTCTTGATCCAAACCACGCTCAATGGCTTCTCTCATGGTTTTCCATACTTCTGCCAGATAGTCCCAAATGTCTTCGTCTTCACATTGCTGGACGTATTCCCAGTAATTGCGTCCGGTACGTTCACACCAGTAGAGGATTTCACTCATACGGTTCATATCATAGATTTCCGGAGTTGAGCCTTTGTCGTGCCCTTCTTCGGCTAGAGCACCTCCGCCTACACTGAAAACAGTCCATTCATCTGTCACTTTTCCTTTTTCATTCAAAGATTTGAAAGTCATTCCATTGGGATGAAACGGATAGAAGACATGGGCTTTCCAGATAATTTCTGTAGGCGCATGCGGTTGCAATGTATCTAAAATGGCTACATCGGTCATGTGTCCTTTACCGGTAGCGGCGAGGCTTCCATAAAGAGTAACTTGAAAAGCTTTGGCTTCGGGATGTTTTCCTAAGAAGATTTCAGCAGCCTTGCGCGGTCCCATAGTATGACTGCTGGACGGACCGGTGCCGATGCGGTATAGTTCTCGGATAGATTTCATTTCGTTTTATAAGGTTAGTTATTATGAGGAACAAAGGTATAAAATAAAAGGGGGAAAGTAGCAAAAAAGGAAAAGAAAAACTCTCTTGACAAATAGGAAAGTTGTCAGGAGAGTTTGGAAAACCACCGGTAGGATTTGGTGTATTGTCTTTATTCTAATTGTCTTTGGATACCTTTGTCACCGACGACAAAATACTGATTATTTTCAATCAGCATGGCACGTCCGCGCTTTTTTTCCCGGTTTTCTTTATTGTCCACATTTACTCCGATAACTTTGCCGTTATAGAAAGTGGAAATATCTTTGAAAATGGTATGTCCCACAATAATATGTTTTGCCTTATAACGGTCCATAATCATTTCTAGGGAGTCTTTTGCCAGCGGATTGTATTTGCCATCAGTGCGTACTAGTCCGCGATACCAGATGGGACCGCTGTTTCCATACAGGAAGGCTGTGAGTGGAGAAAGCGCTTTGCGTTCTTTTTTCGTCATAAATAGCCCTTTACTCATTTCTTCATTGACAGTGGGAATGCTCAAGTTCTTGTCATAGAAGTCTTTGCCCAGTCCGGCATGTACATATAGGTCGTTACCTATCATTTGCATGGTGTTACGGGTTTCCAACCATCTGCCCAGTTCGGTATCGGGACCGAATAGCCGGGGGTACTCCATCTTTAGTTTTTCTGCTAATATTTTATATTTTTCTTTGGTGTATCGGAGGTCATTGGCCAGTACCATCGGTTCATGATTTCCCAGCATGAACGATACGTGTCCTCCGGTTTTGGCTGCTTCCTCTTCCAGTTTGTAAAATAGCCAGAAGATTTGCGGTACATCTTTTCCTCTGTCAAAAATATCACCGATAATCATCAGATGGTTTTTCCCGAAGCTCCATTTGTAGTCTTTATCAATGATATGATTGCCTTGTAACAGGCTGATTACACAGTCCAGCCTTCCATGAGGGTCGGACATGACAAAAACTTTGTCTGCCTGGGGATAATTCCATCCGGGACGTTTTACCGGGTGTAGTTTTACATCAAATGGAAACCTGCCTTTGTGATCTGTCACATGCAGGGTAAAGTTTTGAGGTAATGTGGTATAAGTGGTATCAATGATATTCCCTTTCTTATCTACATTGATTACTCTGATTTGGCCGTCAGGCTGATACAATACGTATGGACCGTCGGCTGTTAATTCTTCTTTTTTCTCTTTGTCTTTCTTTTTGTCTTTGAAATCAAGAGTTCCGGCACTAAGGCCGGAACTGATGAATGCGAGGGTAAATGCAAGAAGAAAGTAGTTGATAAAATTAGTCTTGCTTGTCATCGATTTGATTTAATATTAAAATTATAAATTTATAGGACATCTATTAATAATGTTCAGTAATGGGGCCTTCTCTATCATCTATTTCTTCTATATTGCTTGTTCCTTCTATAATATCTCCAGTTGCAAAATATTTTGAGAAGCTGAATTTTATATCTGGATTATTTTTATTTATTAGTTCTACATAAAGATGGATAAGTAAATCATCCTTTTTTATTGGGTAATGTGCATGAAAATGTTTATCACTGGAATCCCCTTCTAGAATATCAGTGCTAAAGCTGGAACCTCCCCCATAATACTTCATTTCATTTATATAGCCAAAAGGAGGGGCAGATGCATAACTGTTTGATTTGAAAAGTAAATTAGCTTTGGAATACACCCTATATTCTTGAGAAACAACAGGATTAACAAGAATTTCGTAATCTCCTACTTCATATTCATAAGTAAAATATCCGGCATCATAATACATTCCGATTTCTCCTTCGACATTTCTGATTATTTGAGGAGATTTTTTTAGATTCCACACACCAAGGGGAAAGTTATAAATGGGTACATCATTATTGTTGTTTGTGGTTCCTGCTACTGGAAATGACGAAATACTTCCCCAACCAGTTGTTGTTTGTTCACTTTCAAATTGCATTTGTGTATTTGTATTGATTTTTAGATCAATTTGTCCAATTGAAGGCTTACTTTTGTTGATGCCAATAATGGAACCTGCTAGACCTTTTAAGGCACTTACAGCTGCAGAGCCTCCTGACGTAACTAATGCTTTTAACCCGTTTTTAATGCCACTAACAGTTGCACCTTTAATACTGTTTCCAATACTTTTCCAAAAAGAATCTTTCTTAGTTATTCCGTTTTCAATTTCTTTACTGACTGTATTAATAAACCCTTCTTGATTAACTGCAATAGAAGTTTTTGAATTATTGAATGTATTGGCAAGATTGAAATTGAAGTTAGAAATATTAGTGGTGTTCATTACGATAGTACCTGTGATATCTCCACTTGTTTGAGCCATACCTGTAGTTTTTATTTTATTAACAGCCCAACCTCTAATTTCGAAATTAGCTAAGCTTTGTGTATTAAGACTAGGATCATAAGCACACTCTATTTCTAATCCATACCAATTGTTTGCTTTATATCCAGAGCTAACAAACTCGTTTCCTAAAAATGTACCTTCTGTACTTGCTATATATGAAGATTTTTCTGAACGATTTATGGGTATAGAAATTTCTTCCATAAAGTTGAATAGACTGGTAGTTTTGTCTGTACGGATTCCCCAAAAGGCCTCTGAACTACCTAAGCCTGCTGATGAAGCTATTTCATAAAAGAAAAAACGGAGTAATCCTGTATATTTGTGGTATAAAGCAAAATATTTTGTAGGAGTACTTTCGGTTATATTGCTATAAATGAGTTCCCAGCCATTTTCTCTAGAATAATATCGATTTGCATATATTGGATCAGAAGCATTCTCGTCTAACCATGTTGAAGGAATTCCTAGATTATTGCTGCTACCTTTTTTCCATGGAATTCCCATGGTAGTTATGGTATGTGTAAATGGGTTTATAGTTTCAATGTCATTTATACGGTCCCAATCAAAGTAATTATCAAAAGCAGAACGATTACTTGGTGGATTATTGGGGTGGGTGGTTATTATGTCATTGGTAAAGGTGTCATCACAACTATTAAATAAACATGAAGCAAAGATGAATAATAATAAGGATTTTCTCATATCTTTATGTATTTTATATAGTTAATTTCTCTTTAAGTTAGGGAGTGATAATACTCCCTAACTTAAAGAGAAGGATTTATTGATTTGGATTTTATCAATTTGTGTTGACTATTATTTCAGATATTCTGGTGTTTGTACAATATTAGAATTAGCATTAATTTCTTTTTGAGGAATAGGTAATATTGTACGATAATAGTTTCTGTCGAAATCCATAGATGTTTTTTCGTCAGCGAAATGCACTACCTCTTTCATCATATCGTCTGTTTCGTTAATACGAATTACTCGTAAGTTATTACGTAATAAGTCAAACATGCGGTGCCCTTCACCAATGAGTTCTTTCCTGCGTTCTTCTAGAACATCATCAAGGGTAACCTTTGCGGGCATCGTATAGTCCGGATTTCCTCGGAGTGCAATGGCTTTCAGGTATTTTGCAGCTTTTGTTGCATCTCCGTTTTTCACGGCTGCTTCGGCTGCATTTAAGTAAGTTTCGGAAAGACGTACTATAGGAATATTGGCATCCATAATATTTTCTCCAGGTTGTGGTTGATACTTATTCAAATACATTACTTTTTTGTCTTGATTAACTAATAACTTAATGCGTACATCATTAGGCGTTTCTAACAGATGGTGATAAAAACTGACTGTAATGCACATATCTTGATATCCTTTTGGAGAAGTTAGATATCCCATACTTTCATTGCCGGGGCTTTCGGTAGTAGTATTGACTATTTCGAAGAGAATTTCTCCCGGATTTGCTTCGGAGGCTTCCGTACCCCATACAGTGGGATATTCTTCGGTATTCCATAATTGGTATTTATTGGCTTCCGATCCTTTTATTGCTTCTTCTGCAGCTTGTAAAGCTTCACTGTTCTTCCCCATATACAGATATGCCCGACTTAACAAAGTTAATGTGGCCCATTTACTGATTTTACCTTTCTTATTTAAGGATAAATCTTTTTGATTCAAACTAGTACCTGACCATGAATATGTGGGTATCATTAAACTAGCCGCATTCTTTAAGTCTTTGATTATTTGATCATAACATTCAGCTACAGTGTTACGTGAAGGTTTACTGTCGGCAGTGGCTGATGCTGAAGTGATGATAGGTACTCCTAAAGAGGCTCCGTTATCTTTTAAATAAGTATATCCGAAGAAGCGCGTAAGGTCAAAAAGGGCCAGACCACGTATTGCTAATGCTTGTCCTTCCAAATCATTGCGGAAGATATGCTCATCTTCATCGTTTGGAAGAATTTCGATATTGTCAATGCCGTCTAAAATTACATTACAGTTTTGAATGATGGAATAAAGATATGACCAGTGTGTACTTGGTCCATTTGCAGGTAACCAATCCATTTGGTAATAGTGAGCTGTTCTACAAGTTGATTGTACAGCTTGCATGTCATCTCCTGTTACATCTCCGTAGTAGATTAAACGCCCGGAATACGCATAGGCATTACGCATTGTCGCATAAATGGCGTTTAGTGAATAATCAATGTCGGAGAGAGATTTGATACTCGTTTCTGTTGGAATTTGTGTGGACGGTTCTAAATCCAACCAATCGTTTCCACATGAAGTAAACAATCCGATGGATAAGACTATTGATAAAAAATTATGTAATGTTCTCATATTGTTGTTTTTTAGTGGTTAAAAATTGATGTTGAGACCAAAAGTAACGGTTTTTAAAGGCGGTGTGGTTTGAGTTGCACTACCGGCACTAACAGCTTCAGGATCATAATTGTCATAGGCCGCCCATGTCCATAAATTGCTTGCTGATGCATAAAAACGAACATTTCCTATATTGATTTTATTTGTCCATTCTTTAGGTAACGTAATGCCGAATGTGATATTTTTTAAGCGGAAATAATCAGTACTGTGGATACGGCGGCTACTTGTTATTTTATGCATTGATACAGAAGATGATTTACCCGGCATATATACTTCTATATTGGTTTGATCACCTGGCTTTTTCCAGCTATCACGATAATAAGTCGGAATGTTTGCATAGGAATCGTAACCGCCATGTTCTGTCTTTTGTGCCCAAGTATCATAAGAATATCCTCCGAATTGATAGGAGAATAAGAAATTTAAATCAAGCCATTTATAACGCAATGAATTAGAGATACCTCCGTTAACAGTTGGTTCTGCATGTTTATAAGGAATGAATTGTGCATTTTTAGAGTTCTCGGTAATTTCTTTTATATAATTTCCGTTCTCATCCAATTCATTGGTATAGAATAGAGGATTTCCTGTTTCAGGATTGATGCCCGCAAATTCTTGTACATAGAATGTACGATAAGAACTTCCTACTTTGTGTATTTGGGTTCCACTGACAATTTGTGTCTGTTCGCCATCTAATTTTACAACTTTATTGGAGTTATGACCTAAATTGAAAGTTGTATTCCAGTTAAAGTCTTTTATTTTAATATTAGTGGAATTAATAGTTAATTCAATACCTTTATTTTTCACTTCACCTATATTCATTAAATAACTACTAAATCCTGTTGTCATGGATACAGGACAGTCCATTAATAAGTTTTTAGTTGTACGGGTATAATATTCAATCGTGAAGTTCAGACGATCCCAAAAACCAAAATCCAAGCCAATATTCATATTATAATTGGTTTCCCATTTCAGATTAGGATTTGCAATTTGGGACATTTGAATACCGGGTTGCTCCAAGTAACCACCACTAATGGAGCTTAATCCCATATAGCCGAAATAATCAGAAGGAAGAGTACCGTTTACACCGTATGATGCTCTTATACGCAAGTCTGTCAACCAATCTTTTACAGGTTGCATAAATTCTTCTTCAATAGTACGCCATGCTCCGGATACAGACCAAAATGTTCCCCAACGATTGTCACGGTGCAAACGTGAACTGCCATCAACACGAAAACTAGCTCCTAGATAATATTTATTTTTGTAATCGTAATTCAAACGGCTTAAATAGGATACCAGTCTGTACCTTGAATCACTTCCCCCTACAGATACTGTTTTCATTCCATTACTAATGGCATGTTTGTCGGGAGTTGTAAAATTGTAAGCTTCCCCTGATAAATAGTCATTGTAGGTATCATCAATTTCATATCCGGCAAGAAAGTCCAAATGATGAATGTTGTTGAAAGTAGTTAAATAGCTTAAGGTGTTACTCCATACCATTTTTTTATATTCTCTTATGCGTTTTACTACTTCTCCATTTTCATCTTCACCGTTGGAAGTACGTGGGTCATACCATTTCTCACCTTTTACAGTAGTGTAATCATAACTGAATGTTGTTTTGAATTTCAGATTTTTTATGATTTCGTATTCGGCATAAAGCGTATTGAATGCGCGTAGCATTTTTTCATGTTTATAATCGTATTCAGCTGATAATTTGGGGTTGCGGTCATTGGCTTTACGAATAAATTTACGATTCCAACTGCCATCTTCATTGTAGACCGGATCTGAAGGAGTAGCCCAATTACGTGAGGAATAGAAAGGAGATGTATAAGTGAATCCTTCGTCATAAACACTCTGATTTACATTTGAGAAAAGTATCTTGGCGCCTACAGTCAATTTGTCTGTTGCACTGAAATCTGCGTTCAAACGCCCTGTTACACGTTCCAAACCGGAACCTTGTACAATACCGTTCTGCTTCATATATGATAAAGAAGAGTAATATTTAAATTTATCGCTGCCACCGGCTAGTGATGCTTCATAGGTAGAATGATGTCCCTTTTGGAAAAGCTCTTTATTCCAGTCTGTGAAACCACACCATGGAATTGGAGCATATTTATCGATTTGCCCATCTGCATAAGTTTTACTTTGTGACATTAGCTCTTCCTCTGATATATTAGGATTTTTATCAGCTAGTTTACGTTGTTGATATAATATCAATCCATTGTAAATATATTCACGTCGTTCTTCTCCCCCCATAACTGGGCGATAATCCATTGCGAAATCATTGCTACCCCAGTCTGCTTTTAATGAAATTTGTGCTTTTCCGCTTTTTCCTTTCTTGGTGGAGATTAAAATAACTCCATTTGCAGCACGTGAACCATAAAGGGAGGCTGCTGCAGCATCTTTTATTACTGTAATATTTTCAATATCCGAGTTGTTTAATGTAGACATTATGTCAAATCCGGAGTCGGAGCTGGTAGCAGCAACAGAACCGGATTGGACGGGAACACCATCGATTACGTATAGTGGAGAATTGCTTGCATTGAAAGAACCCATACCACGAATACGGATAGAAGTGGAGGCACCAGGCTGACCTGAACTGGAAGTGACTTGTACTCCGGGAGCATTACCTTCTAGCAAACTGGAGAATGAAACTACGGGTAAATCTTTTAATTCTCCTGTCTTCACAGTAGAAGCAGAACCTGCGTATGCCGATTTCTTGAAAGTACCATAACCGGTAACAACCACTTCTTCCATAACATTATTATCAGGAGCCATGACTACTTTCAGTATCTTTCCGGCAGTGGCTTTTATTTCCTGCTTGCCATAACCTATATAGGAGATAATCAAAGTGGCAGGTATACGGTCTACATCTAATGAGAAGTGCCCGTCCAAATCTGTAGTAGTTCCATTCGTAGTACCTTTGACTAAGATATTCGCTCCAATAATAGGTTCTCCCGTCTCATCCAGTACTGTACCGGTTAATGTTGTTTTCTGTTGAGGAACAGCAGACTTTTTTTCTTCAATTTGCTTGATAGCAATAACGCCGTTGTGAACTGAATAGGTCAAACCGCTATTCATAAGACATTTATCAAGCACATTGGCTATTTTTTCGTTATTTACATTTAGGTTTTGGACTTTTATTTGTTTTACATCATTGGTGCTGTATACAAAAGTAAAGTCGGTTTGTCTTTGGATTTCCCAAAGAATTTCACTCAACGTGGCATTCTTGAATGAGGCTGTGACAGTGGCTTGTGCAAACACTTTGTTGGCAGCCTGCATAAAACCTGTGGTAATGATACAGAAAAATAGGAACGTAATCCACAAACGTTTACTACTTTTACCGTGATTGGTGTAGTTGTGTTTTTTGTCCATAATACATCATTTTTATTAGTTATAGAATGTGATTGTTTTGTTATTGACTTTTACGTGTACTTTTTGAGTCTCTTCCAACAAACGTACAAATGGAGTGATTTCCGAATACCGATCTACATTGCATCCGAAGCGTAGGTCTTTTATTTTCTCATTGGCAAAAATTACTTCCATGTCATACCAGCGTGATAGTATTTTCATGATATCTTCCAATCGCTGGTCTTTGAAATGAATTTTTCCTTTTATCCATGAGGTATAAAATCCGGCATCTACCATGCGTATCTGTATGCTGCTGTTTCCGAGGCTGATGGTAGCTTGCTGGGAAGGCTTTAAAATACAGCTTTCTCCAGTTTCTGTATTTACTTTGACAGAACCGTTTACCAAAGTTGTCTGATACTCTTCCTGTGGATAAGCAGAGATGTTGAATGTGGTTCCCAACACTTCTACTTGCATGCCTTGAGTGCATACTATAAATGGTTGCCCTGTTTTGCAGACTTCAAAATAGGCCTCGCCTTCCAGTTCCACTTTGCGTGGACCGTTATCAAATGTCACAGGAAAGCGGAGACTGGTCATTGCGTTCAGATGCACTTTTGTTCCATCACTTAACAATAGAGCATATTCTCCACCTCGTGGAGTTTCCACTTTATTATATACAGGCTTGTTTTTTGGGACTGTTTTTGATGTTACTTGGTAATTCAGCATTGTAGAGTCCATGTGGACTCGGGCTCCGTCTATTTTCTCAAGCAGACTCTCTGTTTCTTTATTTATATGGATTGTCTGGCCGTCCTCCAATGTCAGAATAGCTTGGGATTCCCCAGGTAGAATGGATTGTGCGATGAACTGTTTGTCCGAAAGAGAAACGGGCGAGGTGAATTTCATGGAAATACTTACAAAAAGGACAGGTAACAGAATGATTGCGGCATAACTTACTATTTTGATATATCTGCTTCTGTTATTATTTCTTTTGATTCGCTTTTCCACTTCTTTCCATCCGGATGAAGGATTGAATGCCGTATTTTTCCGGAAATGTTGCTTTTGGTTTTCTTCATCACAAATTTTCTTGAATAAAATCTCGTGCGCTGTAGATTCTTCTCTCCAAGCAGTTAGTTTTATTGTTTCTTCCGGGGTTATTTCTTCCGACAGATACCTTGCTATGAGGTTGGCTATATAGAAATCTTGTTTTATCATATTTTGACCTGTTTTTTATCTCTTTTATAATAAAACAGGTCTGTTTGAAATTTGGGTGAATAATAAAACGACTTTTTTTGAAAAAAAACAAATTAATGTCTTTTTATATAAAGAACAAGAGGAAGTAATAGTAGTCTTTCAAGTTCTCTCTGAGTTTCTTGTAGGCTATTTTCTTTAATGTATGGACTGTTTCTGTAGATATGTTTAGTCTGTCTGCTATTTCTGCGTTTTTTTTCCCTTCCAGAGATAGTTGCATAATGGCTTTCATTTGGTCAGGTAATTTATTTATGGCTTCAGAAACGATACGATAAGTTTCCTCTTCAACGATTGCATCGTGAAAAAAGGAATCCTTTTTCTTTTCGATGACATTTTGAGCGTATTCATATACTACTTTTGAATGCTCCAGTTCGTTGAGTGCTTTATTGCGTACAGCTGTATATAAAAATGCTTTTACCTGATGCAGATAAAAAAAATCTTCTCTTATTTGCCATAGTTTGGCAAATGAATCTTGTACAATATCTGCTGAAGTTTCTTGGTTTTCTGTATATTGATTGGCAAATAAGCATAGAGTTACATAATATTTATTGAAAATATCATGAAACCCTTGCTCATTAAGCTTAATACTTATAGTTGTATGAGAAGTTCCCGCTGCCACCTTTGCTTTTAATTTTCTCTAATTTTAGTGCGAATATAGAGAAAATTAATTAAAAACAGCCTCTTATTCTATTAAAATATTATTTTAAGTCTACTACAGTAATACCTGCCCCACCAAATTGTACGTGTTCGTCTTGATAGTGTGCTACTCCTGGAACACTTCCCAAATAGCTGCGAATCAGGGTGCGCAGTATGCCTGTACCTGTTCCGTGAAGGATACGTACACGGTCTATTCCCAATAGTATGGCATCATCGATAAAATAAGTTACTGCCTGTATCGCTTCATCGCCACGCATACCGCGTACATCAATATCTTGTTTGAAATTTAGTTTCTTTTCATATACCCGATCTTGTGTTTCACTGCTGACGAAGGTACTTTTTACCATTGTTTTCTGGGTGGGCTGTATTGGTGTGCTACGTTCCAGCTTATCCAGTTTTACATTGGTTTTTATCATTCCGAACATAACTATTGCATTTTTGCCATTAATTCCTAGTACTTCTCCGACACTGGATTGACCTTTGATCTTTACAGTGCTACCTACAGTGATAGGCTGTTCTTTGGGTATTGACAGTTGGGAAGATTCCGTTTTGGCTTTATCCTTTTTGTTTTTTTTCCGCTCTTGTTTTTCACGGAGTTTTTCCATTTTCCGGATGATTTCATCTTCCTTGTTCTTTTTCTCGATATCTTCTATCTGATTTTTAAAATCAGTCAGTTCCTGACGTGCCGATTGTGTACGTTCTTTGTCGGCTTGTGCTTCCTTGATGATACGGATGGTATTTTCAATTCGGGCATTTGATTCCTGTATCAATTTTTCCGCATCTTCTTTGGCCTTTCGTAAAATCTCTTTACGACTTTTCTCCAGTTCCTGTAGTTCTTCTTCGTATTTGGCGATGGTTTCTTCCATCTGTTTTTCTCGTTTGCGGATGTTCTGACGCTTGGTTTCCCAATAACGTTTGTCACGTACGATATCTTGTAGATATTTATCAGCATTGATATATTCACTCCCTACAATTTCGGATGTGTCGGCTATTACTTCTTCCGGTAAACCTATTTTCCTAGCTATTTCTACTGCAAATGAACTTCCCGGATTTCCTATTTGTAATTGGAATAAAGCTTGCATTAAATGCCTGTCATATAACATGGCACCATTAACCACTCCTTCGTGATCTTCGGCAAAATGTTTCAAATTTTGATAATGAGTGGTGATAACGCCGAATGTGCCCTTTTCATTGAAACGTTTCAACACAGCTTCAGCTATGGCTCCTCCAATTTGTGGTTCTGTACCTCCGCCGAATTCATCAATGAGGATAAGGCTGCGTTCGTTACAGCTTTTCATCATTGTTTTCATGTTGGTAAGGTGTGAGGAGTAGGTACTCAGATCGTCTTCGATACTTTGTTCGTCACCTATGTCTATAAAGATACTGCCGAATAATCCGGCATGGCTACGTTCATGCATCGGAACCGGCATACCACATTGTAACATATATTGTAGTAATCCCACAGTCTTCAGACAAACGGATTTACCTCCGGCATTCGGTCCGGATATAATTAGAATGCGTTGATTTTTAGTTAGTTCTATATCTAGAGGAACAACCTTTTTATTATGCTTGGCCAGCGAGAGTTGCAATAGTGGGTGTATGGCCATGGTCCAGTCCAAAATCTGTTTGTCTTCCAATGATGGTTTGGTGGCGTTCGTCTGAATGGAAAAATGGGCTTTGGCACGGATGAAATCAATTTCTGCCAAAAACTCGTATGACTGGAGGATGGCGGGGACCTGTGGGCGGATTATGATAGAGAAATCTGTCAGGATACGGATGATTTCCCGGCGTTCTTCTCCTTCCAATTCCCGTATTCTATTGTTTGCTTCCACTACTTCGGCCGGTTCTATGAAAACTGTTTTGCCGGTGGATGATTCATCGTGTACAATTCCCTTGATTTTCCGTTTTAATCCCGGTGCGACAGGGATGACGAGTCTTCCGTCACGCATGGTAGGAGTTACATCTTTATCAACATAACCTTCTGCTTGAGCGTTGCGTAGAATTGCATTCAAACTGCGTGATATGCTTCCGGCTGTCGAGGCCAACTCTCTGCGGATGCGTAATAATTCGGAAGAAGCGTTGTCTTTGATTTTTCCGAATTTGTCTAAGATGTTGTTTATACGCGTAATGAGTTGAGGAAACACGATAATATCTCCTGCCAGTTTTTGTAGGGCAGGGTAGGGGGAGTTTTCTTTTTCTTGTTCTTCGTCATTCGAGGTCAGTGTCAGAAAATGGATGATATCACGAATTGTTTCTAAAGAACGGCGTAAATCAAACAGTTCTTGCTCATCCAAATACATACCTTCTACGCGGATACGTTTTAGTGATGGTCGTACATCAAAAAAATATTGGTCGGGAAAACTGTCTTCCTCTTGTATGATGCGCATGAATTCCATCACCTGTTCCAGCCATTCATTAATATCCTTAAAGGATTCTGAGAAGTTCATTTCATCTACTCTTTCTTGACCTAATGTGCTGAGACATTTCTCTTTTAGTAAATGACGGATGGAATCGAAACCTATTTTCTGTTCGAAATTCTGAGGGTATATCATGATTTATTTCTTTCGTTTATTATTCGTATGCAAAAATACGATTTGAAAATTTTATAGCAAAAAAACTGGTAAACTATTTGCTTATTTAAAATAAAGTCGTACCTTTGCAGCGCTTTCAACAGAAAGTACTTTTGAAAAAAGAAGTCTTGGAGAGGTGGCAGAGTGGTCGATTGCGGCGGTCTTGAAAACCGTTGTACTGCGAGGTACCCGGGGTTCGAATCCCTGTCTCTCCGCAATAATCATTGAATTTCAATGATTTATAAGATTAACACCCGATTTTACACCCAAGAATGTAAAATCGGGTGTTTTTTGTTTTATTTAAGATTTAATATTTCACTGGCTCATAGTTGGGTATAATTATAAATCATTTCTTGGAAAACATATAAAATATTAGTATTTTTGAAAATAAAAACGATATGGAATATGAGGTTAAATATAAGCTGAATGGAACTGTTGGTGTTTATTATATAAACTTTTCTAATAATAATCTGCAAATGCGGGATATTAAGTATTCTATAAAAGTAGAATTGGCTAAGTATTTAAAATGTAATATAGAAATGGATAAATTGGAGATACTTTCCATAAATAAAATATCATAAGTTATGCAAAGCAACACAATCATTTGTAATAGAGACAAATTCTCGTTGTATTCTCATTTTTATAAGTCAATGGGATTTCAAGTCACATTCATAAATGGATATTTTGGAAATAAGGGCGTTTTGCGTGTGTTTACATTTCAAAACTTCTGTAAATATTATGATAATGAGATATATAACATTAGTCTTGGATTGAAGGAGAATATACTTTGGGCGATATTTGAATGTCAAAAAGACTGTTCACCTATATTTAAAATTGATATAGTAAAAAATGATGTAAATAGAATTTACGAGGCGATTAATTTGTCAAGTGGTATGGATGCTGAAACTGATAGTGTTGCTACGGCTTTACCGTTTAGTAATTATTTCTGTTTTAGAAATTCTGCCCGTATAAAGGCTGATAAGTTTGAAGATTGGGATTGGTGGACTGATGCGGTTATTTGTGAATATAAAGATGTAGTTGCAAATAAGATAAGCTATCAAATACTTCATTTAGATGAACTGGATTTGATAAAAACAGAAAATACAGACTTTACATTGTCACAATATGATTTTGTTCAACAATTTAAAAGACCTATTACTTATTTTAGAAAAAGAAAACACATAACGAATTGTTACAATAATATTGAATGGAAATCTTATTTTTGGAATTCCGCGACAGGTATTGGTGTCCTTTCTGGTGCTAATTCGTATAGGTGCATTGATATTGATGGCTGTTCTTCTACTGAATTTGTAAAACAGGTCTTATTATCTTTGGGCATTAAAGGCATATATGATTGGGTTATTAGTACTGGAAGTAATAATGGTTTTCATGTTTGGATAAAGGTGGAAGAATTGCCTTCTAATTTACTAATGAATAGCCACGCAGAGAAGCTTTTTAAAAATGCAGGTTTTATTGTTTTTGAGCCAAATGAAAAATATAAAAACGTTTTTAAACGAATAGAATTGAGATGGAAATGTCATGTAATAATGCCACCTTCTTTGTCTGGATATGGTTTCAATTATAATTTTATTGGTGGATTACCTCAAAATGATCCACAGACGATATCTTCTTCGGTCTTATTATCATCTTTGCAAGAATTTGGCTATAATACAGCATTAAATTATGAAGAAATAATCCATTGTAAAGTGACAAATATAGGACCTAGTGTCAGACGCTATGATTTATATCAGACAGTAATCCTTGTTTTGGATATTGAAACAACAGGACTGGCACAAGATTTGAACGTGTCTTTTGATAATATAGATAACTGGCCGTACGTAGTTCAAATAAGTTATCAAATCTTTTCAGGTTATGATAATGATATATTGAAGGAGTCTGATTATATATTGAAACCAGATTGCTTCACAATTCCTGCTGCTTCTGTTTCTATTCATGGAATTACTAATGATAGGGCACAGGAAGAAGGATGGGATAGACGAGATTTTTATAGATATTTCGTGGAGCAGCTAAAAGCTGTTCATTATATAGTAGTTCATAATGCGGATTTTGATATAAATGTTCTTAAATGTGAGCTCTTGCGTTATACAGAGTTGTCAAAGGATGATATAAATCTACTGTTTTATGGAATATGTATTATTTGTACGATGAAGGCTACTGTAGATGTGTGTAAAATTGAAAGTAATATGGCTGATAGAAAGTACAAATACCCTTCTTTAAAGGAATTGTACAATTACTTATTTCACAAAGATTTTGATAATATGCATAATTCCTTGTATGACGTAAGAGCTACGGCAGAATGTTTTTGGGAATTATCTCAAAGAGGAATTGTTAAATACTGTAAAAACTCTCCAATTCAATTAAATTTTGTTTCAGAAAATAAATATTGTTGTCAATGTGGCGGTTTGTTGGAATCGTCTTATTGTAGCTTCCCTAAATGGGATTGGGAGTTTACATTGCAATGTAAAAATTGTGGTTTGTTTTATGTGGCAGGCTATCGAACGGATGATGAATTGTATTTTTAGAAGTGATGTTATGTGTTATATCTACTATGTTTACACGTAGGAAATAAAAGTGCAATTCATAAACAATCAGAATTGCACTTTTATTTTCTGATTTAAACAATTATAATTTGAATTATTGCTGTCCGGTAAAACTTTGACATGATAGGAAATGGACTATTTTTATCTCATACAGCATGAAACAGACTCGTATAGATGTCTTTTAAGGGCTTTTTGATGCTTAATGCTACCAATTTCACATCGCCTCAAATGACAAGCCCTTTTTCGTAAAACAGGTGTAACTTATTATATTTGTAGAGAATATATGATTTTGTCGTTTTTTACCGGACAGCAATAAATTTGAATCCCCTGCTTTTTCTTGGTTCTTCTGCTGATATTCGTAAACTTTGCCGTAACTTATCAAACTGCTTTTTGAACCACTCTCCAATCGGCTGTCTGTTTATGGTCAGCATAAGTTTACCGCTATCGGCTGGATTTTTCTCCACCTTGAAAATATCGTTCTTGATGTCAAACTTTCGTTTATGTTCCTCGGAATAAATCTTACCATTGCATCTGATGGCTTCTTTCTTTGTCAAAAGACAATCTATCATATCTTTGGTAAACCCAATGACAGCGCATAGTCTTTCCATTCTCAACATTTCTCTAAACATCGGAAACCACTTGAATGCCTTTTCAAGCAGAGTGTTCAGCCGTGATATTTCTCTGTCTTTAGCTTCAAGTTCTTGACTGTGTATTCCTTGAAGATTGCGTATCTGTTTGTCATGTTGCTCTTGCATTTCCTGCATTTGGATTTTGAGGTTGTCAATACCTTTATCACGTTTGGCAACCTCTTGATGCAAATCTTCGTTGGTTCGCTCCAATTCTTTCAACTTTCCACTTCCGAAAAGAAAACCGACACCACTTGCTATGGCAGTGGCCGCATCGGTGGCTACGCTTTTGAGTTTGTCGGTGCGTATTTCCGATTTTATTTGTTTGAGTTCCTGCTCGGCAAGGCTTACTTGTTGTTCCTTGTGTCGCTTGGTTTCCTCTATACGTTGTAGTTCGGCTTTCTGCTTCTCAATGATGAAGTCATTTCGTTCCAAATGCTCCTTACCAGTAACATTTTTTGATTGCCCACGTTCCATCATTAGAATGTCTGATGCCAAAGTCTGCATTTTTGCCATATCCTCGTCATTGAGTTTACGGCTCTTTCCTGTATCGTGGTTCATCCAGTCAAAAACAATATGGGCATGATAATTCGGCTTGAACCATTTTCCACCCACTTGGAAACTCTCCTTGTCTTCTGTGTCAGGTTTTCCACCCAGCCAATGCCCCTCATCCTTATGCAGGAATATTTGGAGTGGCGTGATGCCCCAGCGTCTTTGGCACTCTTCGCCAAATTCACGCACATCAGCCAGTGTGGTTTCCGGTCTGATGAGCAGTACACCCTCACGAATGGGGGAACATCCTGCCACCTTGATTATTTTACCATTTTTTCCTTTGCGTTCCCGCTCTTTTTCCTGCATGGCACGTCCGGTCTTTTCTTTGACCATCCGTTTGATATTGTCGTAGTGCGTTTGCAGTTCGGGAGTGCCGAAGTTCGGGTTTATCCATTGTTCGTTGTCGGCAGAAAGTTCGGACACAACATAGATTTTGGACATCCCGATGTTTCGTATATACTCGGCAGTCCTTCGGTTGTGTGCCTCGCTCGATGCGATGTTGCAAGGCTTGATATGTATGCTTGATTTTGTTGCCATGATTTTTTTTGTTTACATTAGATTACTTTGTTCGCTTCCGCAGTGGGGTTCTTAGGGGTGCAACCCATAAGCGGTGATTGCAAAGAGAGGGTCACTCTTTGCTCGGGGTTCTCAGGGGTGAACGCCCTGAGTGGGTCATTAGGGCAAAGCCCTAATCCCCTCGGGAGAGCCCACAACTACGAAAGCGGAGCGTGTAGTTATAGTGGGCTATAACCGAAAGCCGTTCTTCTTTTTCGGTGGCTGGGTGTGCGTCTTTCTTACGGACTGGATTTGCCTGTTTCTTTCAGCCTGTTTCTGTAGGTATTCGTTCAAGTCCTTGCATCCGCTGTAGGTCTGCGAAGCGTCACGGATGTATAAATCCCTGCCGTATTCCATACGGATTTGCCGGAGTGCTTCCATCCCTGCACGGTCATTGTCAAAGAAACAATGGATGCGTTCGTAGCTACCCAAAGGATAGAGAGCCTTGCTTACATTCGATACGGAGTTCAATACAATGTAGTCCTGTTCGTCCAACTCCGGATAATTCGGGCAGCTCTCCTGTCTCAATGTCAGAAAGGAGAGGTAGTCCATGAATCCCTCGAACACATAACACGTTTCCCTTGTTTTCTCTGGCTGTTTGATGTGGGAAATTTCCTTTGGGGCGATGCAGCCCTTGAAATAGCGGTTGCGAATTTCATATCCACCCGATACATTGGGAAAGGCAATGGCGAAATACCGCTTGCCGTTGTTGGTGAAGTGCGCTTCACTGCATTCTCTTTTCGCCAGTTCTGTGTTTATTCCCCTTTCCTGCAAATAGGAGAGCAGGGCAGGAGAAGAAAGCGGTACAATCTCCAGTTGTTGAAAACTTGGCTCGGAAAATGATTGCTTGCCAAAAGAGAAAGACACTGGGCGGATGTGTGGTGTCTGTTCCTCAATTTTCTGTAAGATGTAGGAAATGCAGGTGGAACAATAAAGCTCCTGTGCCAGTTCGATGATGCCGCCACCTTTGCCGAGTGCAAAATCATACCATTGGTTACGTTCGGTATTTACCTTGAACGAGGCTTCGGTTTCTTCCCTTAACGGTGATTTATACCATAGGTTGATACCCTGTTGTTTGACGGGAGAATATCCCAAACTGTGCAGATAATCCGCTATCCTGATTTGCTTGGCTGTCTGTATATCCATAAGATAATTGTTTGAGTAGTTAATGAATTGATTTATTTTTCTTTTCGCCCGTACCATTTTAAGAAGTACGGTCTATATAACCACTTCACTAAATTGTCGTATATATAGAGTACGGCAATAAAGTGAAGCGGTTTATCCATTCCTTGCATCACTTCGCTTTATCCTTAATATATAGACCCACAGAATAAAGTGAAGCGAGTGCAGGTAACGGGTTAATAGTGGAAGTCGGGCATGAATGTGTATTTTCTGCCGTTCTCCTGCACTATCATCCGTTTGTTGCGAAGCATGGTGATGAGCGGTACCGCCTTTTGATGGTTCAGCTTTACACCTATTGACGTATAGCTTTTGATTAAGGCATCTTCCAGTTCCTTGTAACCGTATTCCTCTTTCAGCCCGAAAACGGCTTCCAATGCGATACGGTGCTGCTGCTCGGTAATATGCCTGTAAGGGTCGAACTTTTCCTCTTCCGGTCTTCCCGGTTTCTTCGCTTCGGGTTTGTAACCCTCTATGAGTTCAGGCAAGGCACTGTCATTGATACGAAAGGCAAAAGGCTCGAAATCCATTGCCCGGATGTGCATGGCTGAAACATTGCTTATATCTCCGTTGCTTTTGTCTTTTTCCACCAGCAATACGGTTTCCGCCTTATTGTTCAACTCCGTGCCGATATGCCCTCTCGCATTCTCATCCCCTTTGTTCTGGTGCAGTATCGTATGGATATGTATCTGCCTGTCGTCCGTCCACTGCATCAGTTTGGATATGATGCGTGTGGATTCGCCGGGGCTGTTGATGTCATATACCATGTCACGGATGCCGTCTATGATTACAAGACCAATGTCGGGCGTATTATAGATAGCCTGTTCGACAATCCTGATACGCTGTTCAGGTGTGTATTTTCTCAAGGCGAGAAACTCAAGGTTCTCATTATCCCTGTCATCAGGCAAGTCAGCCATCCGTAAAATGCGTTTCATGACTTTCAGGCAATGATAAGGACTTTGCTCCGTATCAACATAAAGCACTTTCCGCTTCCCGTCGGAGAGTTCCGCTACATACCGCAACACTGTGCCATTCTTCAATGCGGCGGCTACAATAGCCGAAACATTGAATGTCTTTTTACTTTTGGCTTTGCCGATGGATGCGCTGAAATTGCCCAATGTCCCAATGACAGAACCATGCACTTTGAGGATTTCGGGTGCTTTCTCATAACTTTTCGACAGGCTCAAACGTGAGGCTTGCCAAAGGATTACGGCTTCTTCTGCCGATATGTCCTTAAACTCTTTCATGTAGTCCATAGCCATTCCTCCCGTTATTTCCGTCCTCCGGTTTTCTTTCCTGCCAGTTCAAGGGCAAGTTCCGCATCCACGATAATCTTGCGCCCTATTTGCGTAATGGCTTTGTCTATCTTTCCGCTTTTCTTTATGCGGTTGGCGGTGGGCAGGCTGCACCCGAACAGTTTGGCTATGCCCAGTATTCCGTACACATATTTTCTTTCTGTGTCCGTAACGGGTCGTGGTTGCGTTTCCGTTTGACCGGAAGCGTGCTTGCTCAGGAATATGAACTCTTCGCCTGTCATCTGCCAGACGGGTTTTAATAATAACTCTTGAAGATTTGTCATCGTTCAATCTATTTAGCCGTTAAACAATCAGCCCTGCGCACTGGCTGTTATCTCTGTTCTCGAACGATGCAAAATTAGATAGGGGAGTGAGTGGAAAGGATGTGGTTGGTATAAATGGAATGTTTTATTATTTCTCTGAATATCAGATAATAAAAATACCACTCAAAAATTAATTTGAGTGGTAAAAGTGGTAATTTCGTAAAATATCAGGGTGTATCACGGATTATCGGAATATTGCGTCCATTTCTTTGGCGAACTTCTGGTTACTGTCACTTGGAAAATCCGACACCGGTTCCTTGTACTTTGACTTGTAGTAGTTCTCGTCAATATCCAACTGTTTCAGGATTATATTCTTCCATTTATCCCTGTCTTGTTTGGGCAGTCTTTCACTCATCAGGAATATCAGGTAACACACCCGTATCTTTTCCCTTGCCTTGATTTTTAATTCCTTTTTACAGGAGGATAGGTTCATGTTGGCATAGAAGTCCTGCGTTGCAATATCTTCAAACTGTTCCCCCACACAGACTTTATGAATAAGCGAAAGTAATTCTGCATCGAAATATTCGGATTGCTCCTTTGGCGCATCCTGCTGTTTCTCTTGCTTGCTCGGTTCATCCGGCTTGTCTTTTTCTACGGGAATATATTTTGCCAATATTTCCATAAAATGGAAACTCAGTTTATAAATATCTCCGCAACAGTTCTCAATATATTGGAGAGATTCCTTTCTTGCCTGCCTTTCCAATTCATAAAGCCTGTCCAGTTCTTCTTTTTCCTTCTCATATTCAGCCTTGCAGCGTTCATACTCCTTTTCGGCTTGCTTTTCTTCTGCTGCCGTATGTACCCTGTAGCCAATGGAATCATACCTGTTGTATGCTTCATTCAAAGGCTTGCTTAATTTTTGTGTAACCTCCAATTGTGCCTTTATATCAGCGTCATATCTGTCGGCAAAGTTGTAGCACACACGAGAAATTATCTCATCATCAAACAATGGATGTTTTTCATAAATGAGTATGTTTTTCTCTATCTCGGTTCTCAGGCTGTTGAGAATCAGAGTATATTTTTCTTTCTGTTTGTCAAGCACCAGTTCAAGGATGGCGGCTTCAAAAGCTTTTGTGTCATTGTATTGCTTATAGAAGTCCGTGATGAATTTCTGCTTGTCAAAAGAGAAAGTATGGCTGACTATAAAGTCGCTGTATATCCGGTTGAGTTCGCCGTATTGGGGAATCATAATCTGTATTTCTCCTGCCATATACGCTTGGTTTATGGATTCTTATCTTTATCAAGAAGGGAAGTCAGTTCTTCCTCCACTTCTTCTATACTTGGCAGAGCCGATTTTAAGTTTTCAGGTATAGCCTTGCTCAGTTGGTAATCGCTGATGCCTATCGGCTGGTCGTAGCCTGTCAATGCGTATTGCGCTACAACTTCGTCTTTCCCCTTGCACAGCAACAACCCGATAGTCTTGTTGTCATTCTCTCCCCTCAGTTTGTCATCCACCACATTGATGTAGAAGTTCAGTTGCCCCGCATACTCCGGTTTGAATGGGGTCGCTTTCAATTCCACTACGATGTATGCGTGCAGGGGGATGGAATACAGAATCAAGTCTGCATAGAAATCGCTGTTACCAATTTGAAAGTGTTTTTGTCGGGCAACAAAGGCAAAGCCATTGCCCATTTCCAGCAAGTAACGGGTGACGTGCTTAACCAATTGTTCTTCTATGTCCCTTTCGTCCGCCTTTTCCTTCGTTCCAGCCAAATCAAAGATGTACGGGTCTTTCAACAGGTAATTGGCAAGGTCGCTTTGCGGTGCAGGAAGCGTGGCTGTGAAATTGTTTACCTTGTTGTTGCTGATTTGTCTGCTATATAAGTTGGTCTCAATTTGTATTTTAAGAACATTACTGCTCCAGCCCATTTCCACGGACTGTTTCATGTACCAATATCCTATGCCTAACGGTAACGAGCCATCAAGTATAACCATTTGGCTTGCCCAGTTTATTCTGGCGACAGGGGAGTTCAAGAAAATTTTTTCTATCTCCCTAATTCCCATTCTGTAAATGGCAGAAACGGTTTTCTCTACGTCCTGAATTTGCGCAGGAGTTTCCTGCGTAAATTCTAAAGACTGACAATCAACGGATTGTATTTGCGCAGTAAGTTCCTGCGCAAATTGCTTGTCGTTCAGTTTTAATACTTCATTTGTTACATTCTGTATGTTTGGAACAGACAGTCTTGCATCCGTATCAATGAAATTCTGCAATGCTCTCAATGGATATGTTCTTGCAAACTGACACATATAGGTAAGGTTGCGTTCTGAATAGCCTTTCTTTTCAGGGAAATTCAGCCGGATAGCCTTTGCCAACTGTTTGATGGTTTTGCTTCCCCATCCGTGCAGTTGCTGATGATAGAGAATATAGTTGCCCATTTTCCAGTAATGGAACAACATTTGCGCATTGGCAGCGGTAATCAGCCGTACTTGCGCCTGTTGTATTTCCGAACCGACAGCATTTATAAATGCATCAAAATTCGTCTTTTCTATGTTATGTCCGTTGTTGCTCATCTTATGATATTTTCAGAATACAAATATACTTCAATGGTGGTAATCTATGAAACTAATTGATACTTTTATAGTTGATTAAACTTGTTCATGGCGTTTGCTCTGATGTCATCCGCTATATCAATGTAGGGCTTCATGGCTTTGTAATCACTGTGTCCAGTCCATTTCATAACCACCGGTGCCGGAATTCCGAGTGCCAACGCATTACAGATGAAAGTCTTTCTTCCGGCATGGGTGCTTAACAATGCGTATTTGGGTGTGACTTCATCTATGCGCTCATTTCCCTTGTAGTAGGTTTCCCGTACAGGCTCGTTGATTTCCGCCAGTTCACCCAGTTCTTTCAGATAATCGTTCATCTTCTGATTACTGATGACGGGCAATGCCATGTGGTTCTCGAAATGAACATCCTTGTATTTTTCAAGAATGGCTTTGCTGTGGTCGTTCAGTTCGATTATCAGGCTGTCCGCAGTCTTGACTGTGGTGACTTCAATGTGGTCGGGCTTAATATCACTTCTTTTCAAGTTACGGACATCCGAATATCGTAAGCTCGTGAAGCAACAGAACAGAAAGACATCCCTGACACGTTCCAAATACTGCTTGTCATGCGGTATTTGATAATCTTTCAGCTTGTTCAGTTCATCCCATGTCAGGAATATTACCTTTTTAGGGGTTGTTTTCAATTTGGGCTTGAATGCGTTGTATGCAATGTTCTGATGATGTCCTTTTTTGAAACTCCAGCGCAGGAACCATTTGAGAAACCCCATCTGTTTGCCGATGGTGCTGTTTCTCATGTCCTTTTTGTCACGCAAGAAATTGACATACTCGTTCAGCCCGAACTCGTTGAAGTATTCAAAGGTTACATCTTCCTTGAACTCTTTGAGGTGATTTCTCACCGCTGCAAATTTCTCGTATGTGGATACCGTCCAATTATTCTGGTTGCCACACTCTTTTACAAACTCATCAAACACTTCCCAAAAACTAATCTGTACTTCTTCCTGTTGTTCTTCACTGCTGTCTTTCATCCGCAGATTGAACGCATCCTTTAGCTGTTGGGTGGTGGGCATGGTTTCCTGTACCTCAAACTCCTTGAACACGTTTTGCATTTCGGCATAGTATTTCAGCAAGTCCGCATTGATTTCGGATGCGCTTTGTTTCAGCTTGTTGGTACATCCGTTCTTTACCCGTTGTTTGTCGGCATCCCATTTGGCTACGTCAATCCGGTAGCCTGTTGTAAACTCGATACGTTGACTTGCGTATATGACGCGCATACGGATAGGCACGTTCTCTACGATTGGCACACCGTTCTTCTTCCGGCTCTCCAATGCAAAAATGATGTTACGTTTGATATTCATAATTGGGTGCGTTTGAAATTCTACACCCAAATATACACCCAAAAATTGAAATAGCAAAAGGCATTTAGAAAGATTTAGATTTACTCTGCATTGTAGATAATGTATGATTATCAGTGATTTGCAATTTTATGATATTTTCTGAAAGCGTAGGTTCGGGAGCCTGTCTCTCCGCTGAACTAACCGGACAAAACCGGACAATGAACAGCCAAGTCCCACAAATTCAACGATTTGTGGGACTTTTTTTATCCCCTTATGTCTGCCCTACCGGACATCATTTAGCCCTTAAAAGACAAAGTTAGTAACCTAACTCATACCCCCGACAACTGAAAGTTCAAAAGGGGTACACTTAGTCCGAAATTGGCGAACTTCTGTCGCTATTTGGCGAGCCTGTATAAACTTCACTTTGAGTTAATTACCGTAGTTTTGTAACCTAAAAAAGTGAGTTTATGAAGAGTACATTTTCCGTTCTTTTCTTTGTGAAAAAGGACAAGCAAAAAATCAATGGCAGTTACCCTATTTTTGTCCGCATCACGATTGATGGTGTGGCAAGCCGTTTTAATTCCAAACTGGACGTTCAACCCAAACTTTGGGACGGTAAGGCAGGCAAAGCCGCCGGGCGTTCTGCGGAAGCTACCCGTATCAACCGATTGCTGGATGATATAAACGCATCCCTTAATACCATCTATCACGAATTGCAAAGGCGTGACAATTATGTTACCGCCGAAAAGGTGAAGAATGAATTTTTAGGGCATAGCGAAAACCACGATACCATCCTTAACCTTTTCCAAAAGCACAATGACGATGTGAAACAGTTGGTCGGCATATCCAAAACGATTGCCACTTATCGCAAATATGAAGTGACCCGTCGCCATCTTGCCGAGTTCATCCAAAGCAAATATAACCTGTCGGATATTTCTATAAAGGAAATAACCCCGATGTTCATTACTGACTTCGAGTTATATTTGCGTACCACCTGTAAATGTGGTTATAATACGACTGCCAAGTTCATGCAGTTCTTCAAACGCATTATCTTGATAGCCCGTAATAACGGCATCTTGGTAGGCGACCCGTTCGCCAACTATAAAATACGTTTGGAGAAAGTGGATAGAGGGTATTTGACAGAGGACGAAATAAAAATCATCCTCAAAAAGAAGATGGTTTCCGAGCGATTGGAACAGGTGCGTGATGTTTTTATCTTTTCCTGTTTCAGTGGTTTGGCTTATGTGGATGTTGCAAACTTAAAGGAAGATAATATCCGCAAGTCCTTTGACGGTAATTTATGGATAATTACAAAGCGTCAGAAAACGAATACAGACGTGAATGTTCCTTTGCTGGATATTCCTAAAATGATATTGGAAAAATACAAAGGTAAATTGCCGAATGGAAAGGTACTTCCCATTATCAGCAATCAAAAACTTAATGCGTATTTGAAAGAAATAGCGGACGTGTGCGGGATTAAAAAGAACTTGACATTTCACCTTGCAAGGCACACATTTGCCACCACGACTACTCTTGCTAAAGGTGTACCCATTGAAACAGTCAGCAAGATGTTGGGACACACCAATATAGAAACGACACAGATATACGCCCGCATTACCAATAACAAGATAAGTAACGATATGCAGGGGCTTGACAAGAAGTTTGTCGGAATTGAAAAAATCTACAAAGAAGTATCTATGAAATAGGTATATAGGGGGACTTATCACAATTTGTGATAAGTTCCTTTATGCTTTTAATTACTCACCATTAAATAATAACATTATGGACTTACAAATCATCCAAAACAAAATCTTTGAGGTCAGGGGTTGCCGGGTCATGCTCGATTTCCATTTGGCAGAGCTTTATCAAGTTGAAACAAGAGCTTTGAAACAGGCTGTTAAAAGAAACTTATCCCGTTTTCCTAGTGACTTTGCTTTTCAGCTAACAAAGGATGAATGGCAGGAACTTATCACAAATTGTGATAAGTTCCCTGAAAATATCCGGCACACGCCGACCCCGCCTCTCGCATTTTTGGAGCAGGGTGTCGCCATGCTTAGTAGTGTCTTACGCAGTCAGACCGCTATAGACGTGAATATTTCCATCATGCGTGCTTTCGTCCTCATGCGGCAAATGTCAATCGGTTACGAGGAACTTCTTAAACGCATCGAAGAACTGGAACAGAGTACGGATGCACAATTCAGCGAAGTTTATCAAGCACTTACCCAGTTACTAAGCAAGCCCGAACCGAAGCCACGCAAACCGATAGGATATAGAACCTATGACGAATAACGGTTTAAGGTATTCGGTTGTCTAAGGGGTGTCACCAGTGATACCCCTTTTTCAGTTCCCTAAAGTAATGTATCTCAATCACAAATTTTAGCAAAGTTACAGCCCGGTGGGGACAAATACCAAATCCGAGCCGTTCCGGTTTTCTAAAAAATCTCCACACCTACGGGTTGTATTTTTTGAAAAGATATGGTTGAAGTCCCCGCCAAACTGTGGGTGTCCGGCAAAATTTCTTATTGTTTAATTTAAAATTCAGTAGTCATGAAAACAACAGAATTTACCATGCCGGAAATCACTATCTCCTATAAAGACAATGTAAAAGCATCCGAAAGGGTGAAAATACTCTCATCCGAAACGTCCTACTCTTACCTGAAACCGTTCTATGCGGAATGTATGGAACACCACGAAGAAAGTTATGTAATGTTCCTCAACCGGGCTAACAAGGCTTTAGGCGTTTCCCTTATCTCTAAAGGTGGCATGGCTGAAACTGTTATGGACGTGAAAATCATCCTGCAAACCGCCCTGAAAGTCCACGCTTCGGGGATAATCCTCTCACATAACCACCCATCGGGCAACCTGCGTCCGAGCGAACCGGACAAACAAATCACCTCAAAAATAAAAGAAGCCTGCAATGTCTTGGATTTACACCTGTTAGACCATATCATCCTGACAGAAGAAAGCTATTACAGTTTTGCAGACGAGGGGCTTTTATAAGCCCTTTTTTTACTCTCTCATTACCCAATACAAAAAGCCTGATGGCTTTTACTTCTATCCTCTCAAACAAGAGAAAAATTTTCCCTAAAACTGATTGGAACATTGTCAAAGGTATATCCGTGCCTGTTACTGTTCAAATTATTTTTTAGAAATCTCCACACCTGCGGGTAGTATTTCATAAATAATAATTTGCCCTGTACCATTCCCGAACCTTTGAAAAGACAATGTTCCCATTCAGTTAAAGGAAAAATTTATGTGGTGGGCGATAAGCGATGTAAACAATTAAAATACAAAAGTCATGGAAACAGTAACATTATCAGCAGCAAGAGTTTATGTAGGTACTTACGCCAAGTATAACAACGGTTCACTTTTCGGCAAGTGGTTAGACCTTTTCGATTATTCGGACAAGGACGAATTTATGGAAGCGTGCCGGGAACTCCACGAGGACGAAGAAGACCCGGAATTTATGTTTCAGGACATCGAGGACATACCCGAAGCCTTGATTTCCGAAAGTTGGCTTTCTGATAAGTTCTTTGAGCTTTGGGATGCCATCGAAAAACTAAGCGAAACCGAGCAGGAAGCGTTTTTCGTATGGTGCGACCACCACAACAGCGATATAAGCGAAGAAGATGCGGACGACCTTATTTCTTCTTTTGAGGACGAATATCAGGGAGAGTATACAGACGAGGAAGATTACGCCTATGCAATCGTAGAGGAATGTTATGACCTGCCGGAGTTCGCAAAAACCTACTTTGATTATTCGGCTTTTGCCCATGACCTGTTTATAACTGATTACTGGATGGATAACGGCTTTGTTTTCCGTTGTGCCTGATTATTAGCCGGGTGGAGCAATCCACCCACAACACACCAAGACAATGAAAGTATATAATAAGATAACGACTTTTTTACGATGGTTTATACTTGCTTTTATCATCTATCAGGCAGCCACCAGCACCCCCGAAATGTGGATAGCCCTAATCATAGGCTTTTTTATTATTCGGTTCGTTCTCCGGTTGTTTATCTCTGCCGTTTACCTGTTTTGCATGGCGTTTATTTTCATTGTGCTGCTTTCGCTTCTGATTATATGATAACCCATTTAAATTATATCAATATGTAAATTTTAAACAAAAACGGGGTAAGTATTACCTAAATACTGGGAGAGGAAAAAATATGTAAAATGCTGTTTTAGCTACATTAAAGGGATAACCTTGTCATCATTATGATAATCGCTATATATAATGAATTGTTTCTGCTATTGTAAAAAAACTTGAACGAATGTTGCGGAAAATAAAGCGAATAGCGGAAAATGCAATAATAAAGTTTACGTCCTTACAGGGAGCAATCTTCGCCTATTA
Source organism: uncultured Phocaeicola sp. (assembly GCA_948956705.1). Next base: position 2,921 of record CARCZS010000010.1, on the reverse strand, counting down.
CCAAGAGAATAGCAAATGAACTGATTATTTTAAGGTTTTCAATTTTGTTCTTAAAGCATTTCTATAATATATGAAAATCAAAAATAAATAAAAGACCTGTTTTTAGATTTTACCTATTTTTCTAATATCAATCTCTTGTTTCATAAATCCATAGAAAGATAAAATTATATAGGAACAAATACCAATAGTCCCAGAAATAGAAATTATATCCCAAATAGGACACAGCATAAATAAATTAGAGAATAAAGGTATTATGACACCAAGCAATACTAATAAGACAAACATGACAAATAAATAATTAACAATTAGAGGCAAGCCTCTCTCAATAGATAATTGGGCTTTAAATAACTTTGGAATAATATCGCTGTGCATCTGTGTACCTAATTTGGCTAATAATTCATTATCAAATTGCATCCCTTGATATCTTTCTTTGTCTATTTGTAGGCAGTTCATAAGAATTTCTTCTTTGTATTTCTGATAAATATCAAATTTGTATTTATTCTTATAAATAGCATATTCATTATCAAAATAATACCATAAACCGTTGCCACAATCATATTTAACCCATTTTTCTAATAACTGAGTTTCATAGAACTTAGATACTTCAAATTCTGAATATAAAGTTTCATCAAACTTGTGTTCTTTTGGAACAAAGGCTCTTAATTCTAAATATAGATTTGATATGCCACCACAGTGAGTATCTTGCGAATACTTTGTTGATAGTTCAGATGGTTTGGAACCAACAAAAGAAATTTCTTTGTAATCAAAAAAGGTTAGTCCTTTATACTTTGTGTCTACAATGTTTCGTCCTGCTTGAGGTAATAAGTCAGTTGATAATAACTTATTAATAATACTCCTAAACTTATGTACTTTTTGAGTTAGTTCATTTATTTGTGGTAGTTTGGCTAACCTTTCTTCACGTATTTGAAGAACTTTTGATGTCAAATATGCCATAATAATACCTGATAACAAGCCTGATATTGTCAAAATGGACTCTCTTGAAGTTGCTAAAGTCATGGCAAAATCAGCTTGGCAATATAATCTACAAAATAATACTTTAAATATTATTAGAGAAACAAGCACAGATACTAAAATTGCTATGTATTTATATATGGTCTTCATTTTGAACTGTTTTTGCAAAGTTACCCATAAAAAAACACTCAACAATATTTTGCAGAGTGTTTTTTAACACATTCATTTAAAAAAGTTTATTCCTGTTCTTTTTTACTATCATTATTAAATGAAAACGTCAGTTGTTCCAACTGCCCGAAGCTATCCTGAAAATACACATCTACCGTTTGCTGGTCGGTGGATGCAGAGGTATAGTAAAGCCGGAATGTTTCACCCGGAAGCGGGTACAGGTCATTCGGCAGTAAAACCGTCCCATCGGACATTTTCAGTGTTCCCGCCCCGTCCGGTTGGAAATAGCGAATGAAATACTTTGTTTCCTCATACCGTCCGTTCCGGTGAAGCTGGCAGCGTATTTCCGCCGTTTCATCCACCTTTAATTTTTTCGGTACAGGCATCGTTTCGATATGGAACGGGTAAGACTGTTGTATATCCACATTGTCATTACAGGAACTTACTAACAACAGGGCAGCTACCATGTAGCACCCTGTTAGTATCTTATAAATTACATTTCTCATATACATTATATATAATAGGTTAGTTTATCACATTATAAATTTCAGTCCCACGCCGAACTGTGTGTGGAACTTTCCGACTGAATAACCGAACAGGCATCTTTCCCGTGCGTTAATCAGGAATACCACCCGGTCAGTAATATAACTCTCCAGTTCCAGCGTCAGCGCACCGCCATAGACAAAACCGTCCTTATTGGTCAGGGTCGAGCCATCGGGTAGCAGCTTGTCACCCCAGTTGCTTGTTTCATACCCGGCAAGGGCAGACAAGCCCAGCGAAAGGAAAAAGGTTTTCTTCCGGTCTGAAAGAAAGTTCAGGTAGTAACCGCCCTCACCTGTAAACTGGCTGACTGGTATCTGCAAATCCTTATAGGGGTAGTGCTTTTCGAGGTATTCCCCGCCGATAACCCACCTGTTCCCGTTTTTGGTATAGGTGGAAAGAGCCGCCCCGAAGTAATAGGCGAAATCGCTTTTACTGTTCCAGTGAACACCGTCCGCCATGCCGCCCGTAACCTGTAAGCCTTTCATTCCCGGCAGACATCTTTGTGCGTGTGCCTGGTTGAAAGTCAGGCACAGCACAAAAAGGGATATAATACAGCATATCCTTTTCATGTTCATTTGATTTTAAGTTCGTTAATCACTTTGGCTGCCACTATATCCGAGTTCTCCACCCGGATAGTTTGGTGTCTGCCCCCGTTCTTTTCCACCAGTTCAATAACCAAGACCTTATCATCCGGTATGGTAAACTGTGGAACGGTGTACACGGTACGGACGGTACTTTTACCACCGATAACCAGTATCTCGTTATAGCTCCGCACCGGGTCAATGACGGTTTCCTGAATAGCCGTTCTTTTGGCTACCTTTTTATCCACAATTTTGAAACGGATGAAATCGGTATCAAACGGCACGTTTGAACTGTTCCTTGTTTGTGTATGGATGTAGATACTAATTGAAAAGTGCGCCAATATTCCAGTTGAAAATTGCGCCACCATAGGATAAGTATAATGACCTTTGTATAATCCAAATGCAAAGGTAAAATGAAGACTATGGTAGAAAGACAATCAATAATACACATGTATAGAGTATGCGGTTATAGCAAACGGCGTATCTCTCGTGAACTTCATGTCAGCCGTCATACCGTTGACAATATTCTTTCAAAGTACGAATCAGCCATCCGCACGGACAATCCAGAAGAGGCTTTGAGTGATTTGCTTACCATCCAGCCCAGGTATGACAGTTCCAGACGCCGTCCTCGCCGGCTCACACAAGAGATTAAGGATA
>CARCZS010000009.1:37585-86676 GCA_948956705.1 uncultured Phocaeicola sp. | reverse complement strand
AAACAGTTTACTTTGTGTCTTCGGGCAGGCAACCCCTGCCCCTACAGCTGACGATGGGATAGGCCGGTTTAGTTTTGACACACTCCCTTTTATCTTTTGTTAAATGAGCTTGCTTAGAACAGATATGCAAGTGACACCTGCCAAGTATTGTTTTTAATCTTAATGACTTCTTCGTTGGCAGTCTCAATAGTAGCAGTATGGCTTAAAGCAAAATTATAATTTACACCTACTTGTATGTGGCGAATCAACTTCACACCCGCACCTACATTGAAGGTCGTATTATTCTTCTTCAGCTCATAGTCCATAAAACCTTTCTTATTGCCAATATTAAAGCCAAACTGCGGACCGGCAGCAATATACGCGCCCAGCATACTTCCCAGGCCAAATGACCACTTCAAATTCACAGGAATTTCAAAAGTCTTCAATTTAGCATCTGTATCATATCCTTTTGCAGCCAAATCTGTTTGTGAGTACAAAGCAGCTATATCAGCTCCTACACCGATAATAGGCAATGTGAACTCAGCCATCGGACCGATAAACCAACCGGTTTTATTGTCTCCTTTTAAATCAGACTTCGAGAAACTAACCTTTGACAAGTTCAAACCACCCTTCACACCAAAGTGCAACTGAGCTTGAGCAGGAGCAGCCATCATTAAACATACAGCTACCATAAATACACTAATAATCTTTTTCATGTTTGTTTATTTTTAGTTTACGCCACAAAGATAAACACTTTTTCCGATGATAATGTTTAATCGCAGCATAAAGTTATTCTTTTGCAGGAAGGGGGAAAAATCTTATCAGTACCCGATTTAACCAACCAAGGGAAGAGTAAGCCGTTTCTTAGGGTCAGTCAAGGCCTTTTAAACGGAAGATTATTACAGTCTACAGTAATGGACTGTACAGCCCACTGAAGGAGACTATACAGTCTACTGCCGGAAACTGTAGTAATCCGACGGACAGACAGGCATAACCGAAAGGACGAAAACGCTTAGTCCGGCTAATGAAACGACTTAGGGAGTTCTAAGCGTATGCAGAGGTTGAAAACCGGAGGAGAAAACATCCGGCGACAGGTGTTTGCCTGATATGTTAAATCCCTAAGAATAATGACTGGCTCCACAAAACTTGCATCCTACCCCGGTAGAAAAGTGTTTGATACCGATAAAAACCAAAGACGGGCCGGAACCAAAAGCTCCGACCCGTCTTTACATCACCTGTGTTTAATACTCTTCCTCGTTGAAGAAGAAGTCTTCTTTGCTCGGATAATCCGGCCAAATATCCTCTATACTTTCATAGATTTCGCCTTCATCTTCCATCTCTTGCAAGTTTTCGATTACTTCCAACGGAGCACCCGAACGCATTGCATAGTCAATCAACTCATCCTTAGTAGCAGGCCAGGGAGCATCTTCCAACTTCGAGGCCAATTCTAATGTCCAGTACATAGTTTTCTTATTTTTTGAGTAAATACTTTTCCTTTTATCTCTATTTAGCCGCAAAAGTATAATAAATTATTTCATCTGCAACTTTTATCCCAAAAAATTTCTTCCTTTTCTGCAAGATGATTCAACTTCCGTGCCAAAATGAACAGATAATCCGATAATCTATTGACAAAAGCTGTTACACGAGCCTCTATTTCACATTCTCCGGCCAATGCCAATATACGACGTTCAGCCCGACGGCACACTGTACGGCAGATATGACAGACAGCAGCGCCACGCGCGCCCCCCGGAAGGATAAACGCATGAAGAGGAGTGAGCGCATTGTCTATTTCATCAATGGCCTGTTCCAATAATGTAATATCTTCATCACTTATACGGCTCTCCATGCGCAATGCAGTCTGTGCCTGGTCGGTAGCCAGATAGGAGCCGACGGAAAACAACTTATTCTGCACATGGGTCACCAAGTGTTTGTCGTTTTCCTCTGTCAAATATGTTTGCAGAAGCCCCAAATGAGCGTTCAGTTCATCAATGGTTCCATAAGCTTCCAAGCGTATATGTGTCTTGGGCACACGAGCTCCCCCTACCAATGAGGTGGTACCTTTATCGCCTGTCTTCGTATATATCATACTCTTTTTCATGGTCTTATTTATAAGAAGTTGACTATATAATGCTGTTTATAACGTTTCTTATCGAAAAACACCAGACCGATATCATATAAATCAAAGGTTATACCGACACGTTCATCAGCAACCACCTTTTTCCACCATTCGCGCTTCTCCTTTGATTCATAAATTCCTCCTATAATAAACCAACTATCCGGGTGTATATAGGGCAAGGATTGTTCAAACACTTCTTGGTAGAAGGAAGTATGTGCAATATGCAAGCAATCAATATATTGCAGTTCTTCCAACTTTTCAGCTAGTTGCTGTAAGGTTTTATCCCGGTCTCTTCCCTTCAGGGTAACAGAATCCATGGTGTGACAAGCCGCACGCATATAACTGATGGACGCTCCATTGCCAATCCCCACTTCTATCAAAGATTTCGGTCTGAAATAATTAACCAATCTGAACAGCAAACGGTTCACTTTACACCGATAGTGAGGCAGGTAATTTGAGAATCCCCTTTTCTTCAATGTCCGGTATGCATAGTAAGGGTATCTCTCATAAATAATGGAAGTTATCAAAAAAAAGTCGGACGGAGAGTGCACACCGTAACCACAACGATGACGGAAACGTTTACACCATATCCACAGTCTACAAAGAAAGAACATATTATTTCTAGGTTGTTAAGTTACACAAAGATAAAAGATTGCCCGACAATATAGAAATAAAACGCTATTTTATTTCTATATTGTCGGGCAATTCAACTTTATATAAAGCTTTAATGCAACTTATAGCGAACCAAGCAATCATCTTCTTCGCCTTCAAAACGCACAAAGTTACAACTTTTCAGTTAATCCATAACGAACAAAACAAAGAACAGTCCTATTCTTTAGAAACAAGACTGTTCTTCTATAAAAAGTTCATTTATCCTTCTATTTCTTTAAAGCGGCATATTACCGTGTTTCTTAGGTGGATTGCTTTGGTTTTTGTTGTGACACATATCCAACGCCTGAGCCAGTTTATATCTTGTATCGCGCGGCATAATCACTTCGTCAATCAGTCCGCGTTCGGCTGCACGGTAGGGGTTGGAGAACTTATTCTCATACTCCTTAATTATTTCCTGCTTCTCTTCGGGAGTCGATTTCCGATAAAGGATGTTCACTGCACCCTCAGCACCCATCACTGCAATTTCGGCCTGCGGATAAGCCAGATTCACATCAGCCCCTGTCGGTTTGCTGGACATCACGATATAGGCTCCACCGTATGCTTTACGAGTAATCAATGTAACTTTGGGAACCGTAGCCTCGGCGTATGCATACACTATTTTCGCACCGTGACGGATAATGCCGTTGTGTTCCTGCACCGTGCCGGGAAGGAAACCGGGAACATCCTCAAAGGTAATCAAAGGTATATTGAAACAGTCGCAGAAACGAATGAAGCGGGCAGCCTTATCGCTGGCATCAATATCGAGCACACCGGCAAGGTAAGCGGGCTGGTTGGCAACGATACCCACCGAACGACCGCCCAAACGACCGAATCCCACTACCACGTTCTTGGCAAAATGGGGCATTACCTCGAAAAAGTACTGGTTGTCCAGCACCGGCTCAATGATGTCCTTGATGTCGTAAGGCATATTGGGGTCTTCGGGGATAACGGTCTGAAGCGCTTCTACCTGACGATGGATATCATCCGTGCAGGCAACAAGGGGAGCATCCTCCATATTGTTGGAAGGCAAGAAACTCAACAGTTCACGGATGCTCATCAGAGTTTCCTCCTCATTATTACACATAAAGTGAGTGACGCCACTCTTGGAACTGTGAGTATAAGCGCCACCCAGTTCTTCTTTTCCCACCTCTTCATTGGTCACGGTCTTTACCACATCCGGCCCGGTAATAAACATGTGGCTCTGCTCTTTCACCATAAAGATAAAGTCGGTCAGTGCGGGAGAGTAGCAAGCACCACCCGCACAAGGCCCCAAGATAGCGGAAATCTGTGGAATGACCCCCGAAGCAATGGTATTCTGATAGAAGATGGAGGCATAACCGGCAAGGCTATTCACGCCTTCCTGAATACGGGCACCACCCGAATCATTCAGTGCAATGACAGGTGCACCGTTCTTCAGAGCAAGTTCCTGCACCTTGACAATCTTGGCGGCATTGGTTTCACTCAACGAACCGCCGTGTGCGGTGAAGTCATAGGCATACACAAAAACCAGACGACCGTCTATCTTTCCGTATCCCGTCACCATCCCGTCGCCGGCAATCTGTTTCTTCTCCATGCCGAAATTGGTGCAACGGTGGTTTACCAGCTTGTCAAGTTCATTGAATGTACCTTTGTCAAGGAGCATTTCAATACGTTCGCGGGCAGTCATCTTGCCCTGCGCATGCTGTTTTTCTATCTTGTCCACACCGCCACCCAGCGATGCGTTTTTGTCCAGTTCCTCAAACCGGCTGTATATTTCTTCTCTTGTCATGGTTCTTTCAATCTTCTTTTATGATATCCAATATAATCAGTTCCTGGTTAGCATTGACAGCATCGCCCTCCTGCACCAGAATATCCTTTACGACACAATCCGAACTTACTTTGTAGTTGCTCTGCATCTTCATGGCTTCCAGCACCACCACGATGTCTCCTGCACTAAGACAGTCTCCCTTTTGGACGGGAATCTTAACGACCTTACCCGGCATGGGCGCAATAATCCGATTGTCTTGTTTCTCTTCTCCGCCCTTCTTCATGCGCAAGTACTTGGTTTGCGTATCCACAATATTTACGTGGTAAGAACGGTAGAACATGTTCACGTCATAACTCTTACCGCCTTCACCGCGAATCAACTCGGCATTAAACGAATTGCCATCGTGAAGAATGGAACAACTTCCGTTCTCCGCCATCACAATATCCACGTCATAAGGCTTTCCATCGATAAGGAACTGTACCTTATTACCCTCTTTGCTCACCAAAGTTACATCGGCGATGCGGTCTCCTATATGTATTTCCATATTTCTTTTCCGTTTGTTTAGATGCGTAATACTCCCTTCTGCAAACCGAACTCACGCCAACGGCTGATGGGACGGCCGTCGGGCAACTGCGAGCTCTTGTTTTCTTCCAGATTCATCAGATAATCAATGTAAGAGGCAATCATTGCAATATTCTCGATTTCCTCGTTATTGCCGTTGCCACGCAACAACATACGGGAGTTCTTCTCGATAAACAGCGTATTATATTCGCCTTTCACAAAGTCGGGCGTATGCATGATACGTTTCAAATAGCTGAGGTTGGTCTTCAGCCCGGTGATTTTGTATTCATAAAGTACACGGCGCATACGCTCGATGGCATATTGTCGAGTAGTAGCCCAAACAATCAGCTTGCCTATCATGGGATCGTAATAGATGGGTATCTCATACCCCTCGTACACGTAGCTGTCGATGCGGACACCGATACCGTTCGGCTCGGTGAGCTGCTTGATGATACCCGGCGAAGGCATGAAATTATTCTCCGTATCCTCAGCGCAGATACGGCATTCGATGGCATGGCCGCGCTGGAACAACTCCTCCTGTCTGAGATGCAGCACCTCGTCATTGGCGATACGGATTTGTTCCTTTACCAAATCTACACCGACCACTTCTTCCGTGATGGGATGTTCCACCTGGAGGCGGGTATTCATTTCGAGAAAATAGAAATTACGGTTCTTGTCCACGAGAAACTCAATGGTTCCCGCACCCGAATAGTTCACCGCCTTGGCTGCAGCAACCGCTTTCTCACCCATCTCCCTGCGGAGTTCGGGGGTAAGGAACGGCGAAGGACTTTCCTCCACTATTTTCTGGTTACGACGCTGAACAGAACATTCTCGGTCGAACAGATGAATCACATTGCCATGATTGTCACCCAGAATTTGGAACTCGATATGGTGAGGCTCTTCCACAAATTTCTCCAGATAAACGGTATCATCGCCAAAAGACGACATAGATTCCGAACGTGCGGTATTATAAGCCTCCACCACTTCGTTTTCACTGTGAATGAGGCGCATACCCTTTCCACCGCCACCCATTGAGGCTTTCAGCATCACGGGATAGCCGATTTCATTGCAAATGCGGACTGCTTCCTCTGCACTCTGTAACGGCTGTTCCGTTCCGGGAACAACAGGTACGCCGGCAGCAATCATACGCTTGCGGGCAGCTATCTTATCGCCCATCGCCTCCATCGTCTCGGCGGCAGGCCCGATAAAAATAATCCCTTCTTCCTTACAACGGCGGGCAAAGTCTGCATTCTCGGATAAAAAACCATAGCCGGGGTGAATGGCATCGGCATGATGCTGCTTGGCAGCTTTGATGATATTATCTATATTCAGATAACTATCTTTGGAAGCGGCAGGGCCTATCAAACAGGCTTCATCTGCATACATTACGTGCCGCGCTGTGCGGTCAGCTTCCGAAAAAACAGCCACGGTGCGAATGCCCATTTCCTTACAGGAACGCATTACACGTACGGCTATCTCGCCACGATTGGCGATTAGAACCTTTTGTATCATAATCCTTCTTTTTACCTAAAACGGTCGCAAAGTTAGCTTTTTTCTGCACAAAAACTAAGAAAGTGTGCTTAAATATTGCGCCAGTACACGCGCATGATTCTGCTCCTGATTCTTCGAAGCATATAGAAGTGTAACCTTTTCATAAGGTTTTATCCTATCAATGAACGCTTTAACGGCAGGTGAGCGTTCCAGTTCTTTTTGGTACATATCGGCAAAGGCGCCCCATCTTTTTTCTACGTCGGCATGAAACCATTTACGCAAAGCATTGGAAGGGGTTAATTCTTTTGCCCAATAATCGTATATCAGATGTTCCCGTTTCATTCCTCTGGGCCAAAGACGGTCGACCAATACCCGATAACCATCGTTGGGCGAAAAGTCTTCATATACCCTTTTAATACTAATTTGAGTCATAGTCAGTTGTTTTTAGTTTTAATGGCTATAACCTTTTTTTTGATGGAAATGTTCACAGGCTATAAGATGAGCTCGTAATCGCCGACATCGAGCCAACTACCAAATTTCAGTCCAACTTCCTTAAAATGAGATACTTTTTGAAAGCCCAACTTAGTGTGTAAAGAAGTGCTGGCCTCATTCGGCTCCGTCAGACAAGCAATCAGTGCATGATACCCCTCCCTCCGACATTCTTCTATCAAGCGTGTCATGAGTTGGGTTCCCATACCTTTCCCGACACAATCGGGAAGAAGATAAACAGTCGTTTCCAATGTATGTCCGTAGGCCACACGCTGTTTCCAGGGATGAGCATAGCAATACCCCATAACCTTTCCGTCCGACTCATAAACAAAATAAGGATAATGAGCCGAAATCTCAGCTATCCGGAAGCGCATATCCTCTTCCCTCACTGGTTCGATATCAAATGTAACCACACTGTGTGCGACATATTCATTATAAATAGCCGTAATAGCTTTCGCATCTTGTAGTTCTACCCTTCTAATCATAACGGTATCTGTTTAAAAACGCAGGCAAGATATAAAAAAAGAGCTATCTTTGCAAACTGAAAACAATATTAAACATGAAGATTCTCTGGATAGACCTCAACAGCTCGTATGCTCACTCCTCGCTGGCACTTCCCGCCTTGCATGCACAGATAGCTTCGGACACCTCTGTGGAATGGGATATAGTATCTGCTACCATTAATGAAAATGTAGGGATGATTGTCGATGAAATCTACCGCCGCCGGCCCGACATACTTGCAGCCACCACTTGGTTGTTCAATCACGAACAACTGATGCATATCACATCTCGTGTCAAAGCATTGCTTCCAGAGGCTTGTCTCATCTTGGGAGGCCCTGAGTTTTTGGGAGATAATGAAGAGTTCTTGCGTAAGAATCCTTTTGTCGACTGTGTGTTCAGAGGAGAAGGAGAAGAAGCATTTCCGCAATGGCTGGCCTGTCGGGAGCAACCCGAGAAGTGGGAAAGTATCCCGGGACTCTGCTATCTGACTCCCCAGAAGGAATATAAAGACAATGGCTTAGCACGCGTACTTCATTTTTCCGACCTTGTCCCCCCTGAAGAAAGCCGCTTCTTCAATTGGAGCAAACCTTTCGTACAATTGGAGACCACACGCGGATGCTTCAACACCTGCGCCTTTTGTGTAAGCGGAGGAGAAAAGCCTGTTCGCACACTATCCATCGAAAGCATACGGCACAGATTGCAAATCATTCACAGTCATGGCATCAAGAATGTACGTGTGCTCGACCGTACCTTCAACTATAATCCGCGCCGTGCCAAAGAACTTCTTCGCCTCTTCCTGGAGTTCTCGCCCGACATCCGCTTCCATCTGGAAATTCATCCCGCATTGTTATCGGAAGAGTTGAAAGAAGAGTTAAAACAATTGCCCGCAGGACTTCTCCACCTGGAAGCCGGCATTCAAAGTCTGCGTGCACCCGTTCTGGAGACAAGCCGGAGAATGGGAAAACTCTCCGATGCACTGGAAGGACTGACCTTCCTTTGTTCACTCTCCAATATGGAAACTCATGCCGACCTGATTGCGGGACTACCGCTTTATCATCTGGATGAAATATTCGAAGATGTATACACCCTCGCCGGATACTGTGCCGGAGAAATCCAATTGGAATCTCTGAAGCTATTGCCCGGAACAGAAATGCGCCGTCAGGCAAACGAGTTGGGAATCCGCTACTCCCCTCTCCCGCCTTACGAAGTACTACAAACGAAAGAAATCAGCGTCGGAGAATTGCAGACAGCACGCCAACTGTCCCGCTTACTCGATGCCTTTTACAATACCCCCGCATGGCAATCCCTGACACGGGAACTCATCGTAAACGACAGGACTTTTTTATATAAGTTTCTGGCCTACATGACGGAAGCCAATCTCATTGACCAACCTATGAGTTTGGAAAGACGGGGGTTGGTGCTTTATGAATATTGCAAACAATACTATCCAAGCTATCAGACACAGGCTTCCATTGCATGGATAGAGGCAGGCATGTCACTCAAGAAGCTGCCGGCAGAGCATGTAAAGACCAAACGGCAGACCCCGCCTGAACATTGGGAAGTGCTTTATGGTTATTATAAACCTGAATTGCGTCTTTGCTTTCTGCCTGCAGATACTGACACAGAACATGGCTACTGGTTCGGCTTCGAATCGGAAATACAAAAAATCGCACCGGTTTTCAAAGCTCGGACATAAACCGGACTTCACCTTATTATTATATTAGAAACTTAAAACCAATTTATTTATGACTCAAATCATCGAAATACTCGAATATAAGCCCGAGTATCTGGAAGCTACCCGGAAGTTTCTGACTCAACTGACCACCCGCTCCATCACACTTACAGAAGAAGCTTTCAAGCAGACACTCACCTCGGAAAACAGTCACCTGTTTTTCCTTTTAGAAGATCAAGTAATCGCAGGAATGTTGACTATCGGCATTTATTATACTCCCACCGGTGGAAAAGCATGGATAGAAGATGTAGTACTGGATACAACTTATCGCGGAAAAGGACTCAGCAAGATTTTAGTCCGCCATGCCATCGATTTCGTAAAATCACAAGGCATCCTTGTACTGATGCTGACTTCCAACCCCAAACGAACAGCCGCCAACAAGCTGTATCAGTCAATAGGGTTTGAACAGAAAGAGACCAACGTATATAAAATGAATTTCTAATCTTAACACGATAGTAAGCCCAACCCAATATGAAAATCAGACAAACAACCTTCAATGACCTGAAGCCGATAATGGCCATATATGACTACGCCCGCCAATTTATGAAGGAACATGGCAACCCCAATCAATGGATTAACGGTTATCCTTCTGAAGAATACATTCAGCAGGAAATAGCCGACGGCCACAGCTATGTGTGCGAGAATGAGCAGGGAGAAATTGTAGGCACCTTCTGTTTTATTACCGGAGAAGATCCTACCTATACGGTTATCGATAATGGCAAGTGGCTGAATGAGGCCCCCTATGGTGTAATTCACCGTATGGCTGCCAATGGGAAAGAAAAAGGAATTGCAGACAAATGCATCCGATGGTGCTTCGAGCAACATCATAATATACGTGTAGACACACATTATGACAATTATGTGATGCAGAATATCTTGAAGAAAAACGGTTTTGAAGAATGTGGCATTATCTATACACATAACGGTACCCAACGTATCGCATATCAGAAAAGTGTATCAGAAAAATAATACCGGAAAGAAAATGGCATTTTCTTTCCGGCACTCTTTAATGTAAGGTCTATTCCAAATACGCGATATAAAGAAATAAATCTTATCCATAGAGACATCATTCATCTCTATTTCATATTCCTCACATTGAGACCCTCAACTTTTGTAGAGGACTTGTTTTCTCTACAACTTTATCACGATTCGACCTTTTATTTTTAAATGAGTGGCATACTAGCCATATCCCTCTATTCCTCATCTTAATTAACAAACCAATCTTAAATAACTGGTGATAAAGTCTCGTCATTTGCAATAACACCATTGGTGTTTTATTCATATTGCAAAGGTAGACAGAATGAAAGTTTATCAAATACCCAAATCGAGAATGATAAGAACATTTATAATATTGCCCCATTTCATCGATTATTTCTTGTCTGATAATATAATATTTCTCTGATGATTTATATTATTCAAGAGAGCTTTTGCTCTTTCTCCATGCCAAAGGAGTGCTTTGATGACGTGCCTTAAACGCCTCGAAGAACTTGGCATCCGATTCAAAGCCTGTCATCGTTGCAATCTCAGCAACGGACTTATCAGTTCCCAGCAACAATTGTTCGGCATAATCAAGTCTCTTATCCCTGAGATATTTAGCAAGAGTAGTTTGCAGATGGTAATTCAGATAAGTTCTCAAATAAAAGACATTCACTCCAATCAGATTGGCCGTTTTCTCCATTGTAATATTCCGTTCCTGTAACAAATTCGGATTATCCAATACATCGTGTATTCTCTTTTTCATATCGGAAGTAAAATGCACGTTCTCCATTCTCTGCCGATTATCAAAAGCATTGTTTCCGCTTGCAATTTCAATAGGGAGACGGACGATTTGAGGTGAAACATAGCCTCTCAATTTATGCATAAGGAGTCTGTACAGGAAAGTTTTTCCCATTATATAGCTCGCTATTAAAGCACAAATCAAGTAAACGGTAATCAGACAAAGATAAAACAAGAACTCAGAATAGCGGTAAACCGCCAGAAACAGATAATTGTCAGAACATATATTATAAGAAAGAATGCCCCACATGATTATAATGAGTGACAAAGGGCGAATTGAATTCTTTTTTACCAGCCGGGATTCCCATATCAAGGACACACCTGCCACGCTTAATAAGAGCCAGGCAAATAATGAAAGACAGAAACTTAATGTTTTTAATATAAATAGCAGCATAGTCATGTTATTGTACCTGCAAATGTACTTAGAAAACTCCAAAACGCGGCAGCCCTCTTTACTTTTTTAATAGCAGATAGTGAACAGATGAAATAAAATTGTTTTCTTTGTACATGCTTAAAAACATTTGAGCAAATGCCCTACATTTTAAGAAATCCCATAAAACAACGATGAGCTACATCAATTATACAAGTACATTTGTCATTATGATACTGCTTCTTTGTTCGCTTCATTGCCACGGACAGAAGCAGAGGCCGGATGTAGATACTCTTCGCCACATACAATTAAAGGAAGTAATTGTCACGGCTTCCCAACCGGACACGCCGGGTTCCCGTTCCATTATCGGACAAGATGCTATCCGGCATATTCAGGCTACGGATTTATCCGGCCTGACACAGTTATTGCCGGGAGTGACAACACGCAACCCTAATCTGAACATTCCTGCCGGCTTCACCATCCGTAGCGCTTCTTATGACAATACAACAAATGCATTGGGAACGGCCATTTTGGTAGACGGAATGCGCCTGAATAATAATATGAATATGCAGCAGATGGGATTGGAAGGAAGAAGAGGAATTTATAATTCCACAGTACTCTCGGGCTTTGATGTGCGCTCCATCTCTCCCACTTCCGTCGAGTCGGTTGAAGTGATACGGGGTATTCCTTCTGCCCGCTACGGAGACGTAACCAGTGGAATGGTTTTGGTCAAATCCAAAGTCGGAATTCAGCCTTTCAGCGCATCCATGCGATTCACTGCAACAGAAAAACTGGCATCCGCAGGGAAAGGATTTCGGTTGGGCAGCAACGGAGGCTCATTATATATAGGAGGTGACTATGCATTCTCACGTGAGGCGCCGCAAATTCCGGAAGAAACCTTTCACCGTATCGGTATCCAAGCCGCTTACGCCAAAGACTTCCGGTCGGCGACATTGAGAGTTGACTTACGCGGGTATTGGATGAAAGATAATGATAAAAGAGGAAACAACAGTGTGGACGGTGAATATCAAAGATACACCAATCAAGGATTCTCTTTTTCGGCCAACGGACAATGGAAGGTAATGAAGCCTTGGCTCTCCAGTCTGGAATATCGGGCAGGAATGAGTTACGGCAGACAGAAGAACGAGTCAAACACCTATTATTCTGGCACGCAACAAGTCACTACCTACACCACACTGCCGGGAGAACATGAAGGAAGCTTCTTACCGCCTAATTATTTTGCTCCCCTTTCTATAGAAGGAGAACCACTGACCACCCACGCCTCCCTCATCGCCAATCTGAGAAAAGCATTAAGTGAGCAAGTCTACGAGTATTTTCTTTTAGGAGTGGAAGCCGACATGGAAGGTAACTGGGGAAAGGGAATCAGTTTTAATCCTTCAAATCCTCCCCTCAACATGATAGGAATACGAACCCGTTCTTATCGTGACATCCCTTTTGTGTATCATTATTCTGCTTTTGCCGAAAACCGCATCGTCGTACGCACCGGAGAAATGCAGACCGAATTGGAAACCGGCCTGCGCATAATTAAGTTACACACTCGCGCATTGCACCCCCGTCCCATAGCCGATCCGCGCATCAATCTTAAACAAATATTGATGGACAACAACGACAACTCTTTCATTCAGTACCTCAGCCTCCGACTGGGTTGGGGGCTGATGCACAAAATGCCGGTATTGCCCTATCTGTATCCCGATATCTCTTATACTGATAAAAACAGCTTCACATATAATGACACGGAAAATAATTATCGGATGGCTGTCATGCACACTTACGCCACCGGCCGCACCTTCAATCCTGATTTGACTTTTCCCGTGAACCGTAAGTTTGAAATGGGCATCAACTTCCGAATAGCAGATATCACCACCGATATTGTATGGTATAACGAGCATCTGAAAAACGGATATTGTACTACACTGCAAGCCGATCCGTTCAGCTACCACCGTTATAATACTCTGATTGGTAAAGGAGAACAGCCCGAACTGACTCCCGACGGTGTCGTTAATCACGGAGAGACACTGGGCTATACCAACCTATCTTCCTTTGCTACTTACCAACAGCCGCAAAACGGCATAGAACAAAAGAAGCAAGGTGTGGAGTATACCATCGGTCCCATCCGATGCCGTCCTTTACATTCTTCATTGCTCATCAGCGGCAATTATATGAACATGAAGGAAAAGAATACAACTCTTTCTGCCTTTCATCCCCAAATAGAAGTCAATGGAAAGCCTTATCCCTATGTAGGCATCTATGAATCATCTTCTTATACCGACAACTTGCAAGTGTGGGAACAGTTCAACACTCGGTTTCAATGCATCACTCAACTACCCCGCATCGGACTCATTGCCAGCCTGACACTGCAAGCCGTATGGATGGACAAGCAAAAGAAAAGCATGGAAAGCCGATACAACAATCCGGTTTACCTCACCGATGCCAATGGCAATCGCATCGAAGGGGATGCCATGACCGACATCGAACATCAGAAACGGTTAAATCCGGTCTACTATATGGATGCAAGCGGCAGCCTTTATCCTTTTACCGCAGAAATGGAGACAGACAGCCGTTTTTCAGATTTGATTATGTCAACAAATACCTTAACGGCTTTCCAGGAAGACTCTTTCGGGCCCTATTTCTTATTGAATCTGCGAATTACCAAAGAAATAGGACGTCATGTGTCCGTTGCCTTTTGTGCCAACAACCTGACACAATCAAATCCGAAACGATACAGAAACAGCACACAGCAATACTCCATATTGAATCCGGAACTGTATTACGGAGCTGAAATCAATATCCGATTCTGAGAAATACGACCTATTAAACATCACAAATCAATTATGAAAATAAAGTTTTATCTATTCATCCTCCTTGCCGTATCCCTTTTTTCGTGTTCAGAAAAAGAAGAGAGCAACTCATGTATGATAGATATACAAGTTATTGCACCGGAAGGCTATGACACATTGCCTTATGAAAGAATCAATGTCATCCTGACCAACCAGAACCAAGGCATCACTTATGCCATGCCTTGTTCGTCCGAAGGACTCGCCGCCTTTCGTGTGGAATACGGTTATTACACTGCTTCGGCGCACTACCAAACGACATCGGGCTTAATCTTCAGTGGCAGAAGCGAAACTTTATCTTTGTTATCCGAGCAATATGAAGGAACTGCAAAAGTGCAACTGTCTCGTTCACGGAGCAACGCACTCATTATTAAAGAAATTTATTACGGCGGATGCATAGGTAGAAAAGGAGAGGAATATCAATCCGACCAATATCTCATTCTCCATAATAATTCGGAAGAAACACTCTATCTGGACAGCTTATGTGTAGCCATCGTCGACCCTGCATCCAGCCTGCAATCTCCATGGATCAAATATACCGACATGAAGCGTATCCCCATCAACGACGTAACCTGGCAATTTCCCGGTACCGGAACAGAGTATCCTTTACATCCCGGTGAAGAAATCAGCATAGCCACTAATGCAGTAGACCACACGGGAGGCGAATATCAGCATACCAATTCTGTAGACCTATCCAAAGCGGACTGGGCATTTTGGGATGTAAGCCTCAGTCAGCAGGACATTACTGCCGGAGTAAGGCCAATGAAGATGCTTCTCAACCTGAATACCAATATATGGATGTATCCTCTTCCCGCAATCGGACCGACCATGATTGTATTTAAAATAGAAGGCAAGTCTGCCGAAAGTTATGTCAACGACATATCCAATCGGGAGAACCGGCCCCAATCTTCCAATACAAAGAAATTCTACCTGATGATTCCCAAAGAATGGGTAATTGACTGCGTGGAATGCGTGGCAAGTCCAGATCGCATCTCCTACAAGCGGGTACCGGATGAACTGGACAGTGGAGCAGCCTATCTTCCGGACGGCCCCTATACCGGCAAATCGCTGATTCGGAAAAGTAGTCTGAATGAAGACGGCCGCATCATTTATCAGGATACCAATAATTCCTCAAACGATATGATAACCACTGTGCCCACTCTGAAAAACAGGAAATGACAATGAGAAAACGAATCACATTATCCATATTACTTCTAATGACCGGTATCCTCACTTTTGCCCGACCCGACTCATTACATATATATTCTATGGAAGAAATTTACAGGCAAAACAGTTGGCTGGACGGTGAAAACCCAATCGGTCTGTCTTTCAATTCTTTTCATGCATTCTCCATCGCGAAAGCGGGATACAGCCATCAGAAAGGGAATTTGGGTAATACCGCCTTTCCCTCATCGGCAGACAATTACTCCATATACAGTGAGTCATTTCAACAATTGGGAAAAGCTTCTGTGTATGGTAAGATGGGATATAGAAACAACCAAAAACACCGCATAAACTGGAACGGAATGACAGGCGACTATTGGCAAAGCCTCAACCTATGCGATTCTGTCAGCGGAAAACAAAGTGCCGAACAATATCAATTGACAGGAACATTCTCTCTACCGGTATCTGCACATTGGATGGTCGGCAGTCGGTTGGACTACCTTGTTGAATTGACAGCGAAAGATACAGACCCCAGAAACAAGAATCAATGGATGGAATGGGAATTTACTCCCGGCATCGGCTATCAGAACAAAGCGATTCGCTGGGGTGCTTCTTTTCTATACTCGAGCAAAAAAGAGAAAGTCGATTATCAGAATATAGGTGCACACAGCACTTATCCTTTCTTTATTTCTTATCCGCTGGGATTCTTCAAGACACTGCCGGGAAATGAGAATGTCGACTGGCATTATAGTGCGGAAGAACTGGGAGGAGCTTTACAACTAGAAAATAAATTCGGAGCGCTTCATTTATATCAGGAGATTAGCGGAAGGATGGGTGAACAAGATATAGTCAGCCGCCAAATACAGAACAAGAAAGAAGGCGAAACCGACTTATGGAGGATAAAATACAACGCCCGCCTTACAAGGCACTCCGCCACCCACTTCCATGAATGGAATGTACGCATTGTATACAATAATTCAGAGAGTTACGACCCGCTTCAGCAACAGGATGTAAACGGAATATGGCACACATACGGAAAAGTCCTCCGTTCTGCTTCCAAACAGAATGAATACGCTTTGGAATATGGGTATTACCGACTGCGAAACGACCAACATCCGCAGTTTTCGCTCGTCTCAGGCGTTCTGTATAATACAAGTAAACAGACTATTTTCTTTTATCCTATTAAATATGTACAACCGGCGCACCGCTTTACGCTGCATAGTACCCTCACTCACAGTCTCAGGCTGAAATCGGGAGAGATGAATTGCAGAATAGGATTAAAATATGGCAAAGGAAGCGGAGATATAATGAAGAAAGAACAATCACAAACCGGTCAAAGTATGCCGGATATCAAGTTGTGGAAGAATCCGGAGAGGTTAGAAGAAAACTTTAATATTTTAACAGAGCCTCGATGGAGTGCCCGAGCCTCTATTTTATACACTCATACATCTGACTTACAATGGTTTATTGGTATAGAAGGAGAATATGAGAAAGCCAACGGTAATCCTTCTTATGAAAATAAAAAGTATTTTTCCTTGCAGTTTGGCTTGTTATTTTAATTAGAATGAGTAATTTTGATAAAACTAACATTTAAAACACTAGAATTATGGAAAACAAAGAATCATTGGGGAACTCTAAGAAAGAGCCAATGCCAGTAGGAAAATGGAAAATTGACCAAAAAAAATGCAATGGATGTGGAGAGTGTGTAGAGGCATGTTCTATTGGTCTTCTTTACATAGATAAAGAATCACAACTTGTAGTGTTGAAAAACGAAAATTATTGTAACGAATGTGCCGATTGTGCTAGTGTCTGTGCATATCGAGCTATAACTTTCGTCTAAAGGAACTATTATAAGTGAAGATCTTATATTTAATCCTTTTATTATGCTTATGCATCTGTTGCACTAAACACAAGCAAAAGGAAGTTTATGAATTGCAACAAATATGCTCTAAAGTTGCAATTTCATCATCTTCCTTTGATTCGCTATTAATCATAATACAAAAGCAACCTATCAACGAACAAGTAAAGTATGCTATCCAAATAGCAGAAAGAAATGAAAATAAAGCAAACACAATACAAAAACAAAAAGATTTGTTAATGCATTTCTTACCATTTGCTTCAAACAGAGAACGAAAAAGCATACTATTGCGTGTAATTGAGCTATGCAATAAATTAGAAGTTAGAAATACAAATACTATAATATCGGACATAGAATTTAATTATATTCATGAGCTAGAAACAAATTATTCATTAACTCAAGAAGAAAAATGGAAAGTGAAACGGCTCAAAGCTCAATTACTTAACAGAAGAGGAAAACAAGAAGAATATCTACCTATTTGGTTTGAATTACTTAAAGAGCACCGTATAGCTAATATCCCCCAATATATTGTTGATGATTTACTCATTATCGCTAATCACCTAAGTAGGTTAGGTGATTATAATCAAGCTATCTCTACGTACGAAGAGGCATACCAATTAATCATAGCCAACCAGTTAAGTAATTTACAGAACTCTTGTTTACCACCATTAATCAAGCTATTAGCTGATAATAAAAATTACTCTAAAGCCCTGTATTATTATAATGATGCTATCAAGCATAATAAAGAAATAGTCACGACTTCTCCTTCTATCCAAAATCTGTTAGTAACGTGCTATTTAGGTCTCCACAAGCCAGATAGCGCACGCATTGTTTTATCTGAAAGATTAAACGGAAAAGAAAGGAACAGTTTCTTCCTTAACTGTAAAATGTCTGAAAGCTACATCATTGAAGGAAAAGAAGACTCTGCCATATATTTCATAAACAAAGCCATTGAAACCAATCCCAATATAAAGAATCTGCCTAATTATTCGTTATCAACTTTTTCTTATTTAGCAAACTTATTACATAAACATCAAAAAGAACAACAAGCAAACTATTATTACTCAATGGTAGAGCCTTTAATGAAAGAGTCCAGCCAAGTAGCCCCATTATTAGAAAGACAAATTGAGGCACTAACCAGTTTCAGCCATTTCTGTCGTTCTACCAAACAATATAAGAAAGCACTCGAATTAATTGCTCACAGAGACTCTATTCAACAACTTTACAATGAAATGCAAAAGGAAAAAGACAGCAAAAACTTAGCAGACCGGCTTGAAATTCAAGAACTCCAATTCAACCTAGAGAAAAAAGACACAGAATTGGAATATTCCCGCCATTTGACGTATGCAATCATCATAAGTATTATGATATTTATTGCACTCAGCCCCATTGCATTCTACCTTATAAAATGGAAAATCACCAGTTCGCAAAACAAAGCCAAGAAGAAAGCACCGCTTCAAGAGACTGTCAACAACCAACAGGACAAACAGCAGAAGGCAACTGTTATCTCCCCATCCAAAAGCATAGACCGCCCCAAAAGTCCGACACAGCAAAATACGACCTTATTCGCATACATTCATACCGTTGTCATGGATCACAACAGATTCTTAAGCAAGGATTTGTCTATTGAATTCGTTACCAAAGAAGTAAAAAGTAACCGTGACTATGTGTCAAAGGCTGTCAACATGTGTACCGGCATGGACTTTACTACATGGATTAATAATCTCCGTATCGATTACGCTATAGCCGCCATACACAAAGAACCGACCCTAGACCTCGGCACTCTATCAGAACAATGTGGATTCAAATCCTATGCAACCTTCAACCGCAATTTTAAACGCTACAAAGGAGTTACTCCCAGAGCCTTTATCGCAAACATCAATAAAGCCGCCTTCTCTAAAAAGTATAAAACCGCTCCCGATAAATGCAGTTAGAGCCAACTTAAAAAACAGTAGCGCCGGCTAAAGTTTCCGACTATTTACTTGTAGATACCAATAATTTTCGCGACATTGCCCCCGAAAGAGTATAGCGAACACATTTATCACGATATGAAAGCACTTAATATTGCATTACTTATATTGGCTTGCCAAGGCATAATCACCGGACTTTTTGCACAAACAGTCAGTGGAAAATTAGTAGACGAAGAGAACAAACCGATGCCATACGCCAACGTGGTACTGCTGTCACTCCCCGACTCTGCCTTCGTGACCGGAACGATAAGCGGAGAGGACGGAACATTCAGTCTGAACACAATACCCCCACACCAAATCATACGCATCTCCTCTATCGGATATGCCACCATATACCGACCGGTAAATCTTGCCGACATAGGTGTTGTCCAACTGACGGCAGACACACATCAGCTGGGTGCAGTGACCGTAAAAGCCGACTTACCCAAAATGCGTCTGAAGGGCGATGCGATGGTGACCACAGTTGCCGGCAGCGTATTAGAAAAATCCGGTACAGGAAACGATTTGCTCGACAAGATACCGGGTATTTCGGCTGAAGAAGGGACGGTAAATGTGTTCGGAAGAGGAACGGCAGAAATCTACATCAACGGAAGAAAAGTGAGAAGCAGCTCGGAACTGGAGCAACTTTCTTCAGACAACGTAAAGAGCGTGGAAGTGGTGCGCAATCCAGGAGCACGCTACGACGCTTCCGTGAAAGCCGTTGTGCGCATCATCACCAAGAAATCGCAAGGCGAAGGTTTCGGCTTCGACAACCGGCTCGTGACACGCAACCGCCGCACGTATGGCTGGAGCGTCTATGACCAGTTCAACTTCAACTACCGCAAAAACGGCTTCGATCTCTCCGGCAGTTTATTCGGAGGCACATTGCGAGGCGGAAACAACCAGCAGATTATCATCGACACCCATTTGGACAAGTTATGGCAGCAAAAGATGGACGGCTCATACGCCAAGACAAAACGCAGCAACATAGAAGGCACACTCGCCATGAGTTATCAGTTCAATGAAAAACATTCCATGGGAATCCGCTACAACATAGACCGCTATATGGCTACCCATGGAGACTGGCGATATCTCACACAAGTGTTCTCCGACAACCAACTTTACGAGAAGAGTTTCAGCCGGATGATGCTTTACGACCCTTCCACCAGCCACAACCTGAACTATTACTACAACGGACAGATAAACAACTGGAACATCGACTTCAATGCCGACGGCTTATGGAGCCCTACCAAAGAAACGCAGAACACGACGGAAATCATCAACGAACACGATGAAAACCATGTCAATACCTTCAATGAAAACAACAATACACTTTATGCCGCCAAGCTGGTACTTTCACACCCTCTGTGGCAAGGCAATTTATCATTTGGAGGTGAATACTCGCATACCGGACGCACCAATCTCTACCTCAACCCGGAAGGTATCCTTGCCGATGATGACAGCGAGATAAAGGAAGGGGCAGCCTCCATGTTTGTGGACTATACACGGTCCTTCGGTGATGTAAGCATACAGGCAGGCATCCGATACGAGCACGTGGGCTTCGACTACTACGAAAAAGGCAAACACATAGACGTACAAAGCCGTAAGTTCGATAACATATTCCCATCGCTGAACATCAATTTCCCCATCGGAAAGACACAGGTGCAGCTCAGCTATGCAGGAGACATCGCCCGCCCTTCTTACGACAATCTGCGAAACAACACCTATTATGCCAACCGCTATACCTATCAGACAGGAAACCCTTTCCTGACTCCGACCATGACGCAAAACATCTTGCTGTCAGCCTCTTACCAATGGCTGAATGTCTCCGTGGGATACAGCCGCGTGAAAGACGACATGATGCAGATATCAGAAAACTATTCGGAAGAGAACCCCACCATTTCACTACTGAAAGTGGTAAACACCGAATCCTACGACCGCATGACGGCATCACTGACAGTGGCGCCCACCGTCGGGCTGTGGAAACCGCAGTTCACGGCAGAACTCTACAAGCAGTGGTTCTCCATCAAAACCCACAACGGCATGATGTCACTCAACAATCCTGTCGGCACATTCGTCTGGCGCAATAACTTCTCGCTGCCTGCCGGTATATTACTGGATGTAAACGCCGCCTACACCACTTGCGGACACAACCAAAACATGTACCAGCAAAAAGATGCGTGCAATGTTTCGCTGGCTTTATACAAAGCCTTCTTCGACAACCGGCTGAGCATGCAACTGCAAGCCAATAATCTTTTAGAAACCGATGATGCGGACGTAGTGATATACAGTGGCATACGCACGATGAGCGATTATATCACCCAGTTCCGACAGGTCACTTTCACCCTGCGCTACAAGTTCAATGCTGCAAAGAACAAGTATAAAGGAACAGGAGCCGGACAGAGCCAGAAGAGCCGTATGTAAGCCTATCGATAAGAAAGACATTGAAAAACAGATAAATCAATCAAATATGGAACTCAGAAATCTATTTGGCATACTCCTTCCCATTGCCTGCCTCACCTCATGCCTTGCTTCATGCAACCGAAACCACAGGTCACAACAGTATGAAAACGGATGGTATCACATCATATCCGAACAAAAAGACAGCATTGACCCTGAACCGATTGTGACTGTAAAAGACTTTAGTGCACTCCGACTGGACACCGACGCCTTCGGCAGATATGCAATAACCGGAAAAGTGAGTCAACACAAGCAAAACAAATGGGCGGACGAAACGGAAAAAGCGATAGGACAGCAAATAGCCTTTATTTTCAACGATTCTGTTATTACAAACCCGCAAGTAAACGGAAGGATAGAAAGCGGTTCTTTTCAGATAACGTCTTTTCAAGACGACAGACTACCCGATATCTACCGACAACTTAAAAAGGAACAACATCTAAAATAAATACTATGGCAAGAGAATTGAATTTTACACTGGAAGGCGTACAAGGCAATTTAAAATTAGAGTACGGCCCTTTTAAACAACGTTTATATCAAGACGGAAGAGAGATTAAAAGACAAGGACGGTTTAATCCGAAGTATCATATAACCAATACCAATGGAGAACAAGAAGAAATAAAGATTGTCTACGGACTTGACTTTGTCCATGTCGCAGTGTTCCGCGGGCGAAAAATCGATTTGGAAGAACGCCTGTCTACCCGCGAGTATATTGTGGGTGGACTGCCTGTGTTACTTATCCTCCTAGGCGGACTAATCGGTGCTTTATTTGGAATCATAGGCGCGACGTTCAATTACAATTATATGCGGAAAGAAAAATCATTTGTGAAACAACTGCTTGTCTCCTTAGTTGTCTCCGTTGCCTGCTATATAGCTTATTTCATACTCGCCATT
Source organism: uncultured Phocaeicola sp. (assembly GCA_948956705.1). The sequence continues at coordinate 64,086 of CARCZS010000009.1, read as the reverse complement.
TGCCTCCAATTACTAGTAGTGGGATAAATCCTCCCACAAAGTAAATCCCTACAAACAACCCCGCTGTTGGTTCATGCTCGGAACAAGCAGCGGGAAAATCTATTAGCCATTCGATTCACCTACTTATCAAAGTGGCTATTAAATATTAGAATCATACTCTCATTTTCTTTTTATTGAGAAAATGTCTTGTTTCCTGTTTCTACAACTGAATGTAGTTCATCAACAACCGGGAAGTACGTCCGTTACATCATGAACACTTCCAGTGATATGCATCAAGGCAGCTTTGCGCCCTGCTTCTTCTCTTGCCTGTTCGTAGGCATTCTTCAACCCCTCATTCATCTGTTGATAAGGGAACCGGTAGTGAGTGGACACCTCGTCACCACCCTTTCAGCCTCCTTTCATTCGTCAAAAAGGAAATTGCTGAAGGCAGATTGTGAAGGGACTTGGAAAGCATGGCTGAAGGGAGGATGAGGGGATGTCCTGTCATCTTTAACCAACTGTTCGTCAGTGCGTTAAATTTAAAATGTAAGGATGAACGGAGAAGAAGGAATGAGCAGCTTTGTGAGGGGGTGTAATCTACCCCTACCTTAAAAACATGCCGAGCTTTTTTAAAAAGATGGTGAAGTTTTTTGGAAAGGCGCTGAAGTTTTTTGGAAACATAAAGAGCTTTTTGGGAAACACAAAGGTCTTTTTTCAACATTCAGTGTGGGCTGCCTATTTTTAAATGTGTATGTACGCATCAGACTTCACACATACGGTGACATAAGCCTACACGGACGTACGCATAAGCCTACACGTATATACGCATCGGGCTACACGGACGTACGCATAAGCCTACACGTATATACGCATCGGGCTACACGGACGTACGCATAAGCCTGCATGTATATATGTCATTGTGTCAGGCTCCGTCATATTGTGTGCCAGGTGATTGGATTAGTTTGTCTCCCTTTCTTGACAAACGCTACCTCCCGCTATCGCTTCCGGTTCAACGTGCAGACATTTGATCCGGCGGAAGAATTTAATCTGGGGCAGTAGAAATTTAGTGGGGAGGAGTAAGCATATAAATTAGATAAGTAACAAACAACTATTACAGCTCAGGGAAAACTTCAACAGTTAAGAATATACAAAAAACGGCCAATTTACATTCTTGGGTGTAAAACTGGGTGTTTATTTTGCAATTTACTGATTTTCAGCGTTTATTGCGGAGAGACAGGCTCTAACAAAATTCTGCCATTATCATAGGTACATAAAAAACAATAACCCTGAAGTTTGCTTGTTCAGCAGGGACAACAGGGTCTTACGCTTGCAAATATAGGCATTAATTTCTATATTTGCAAGAGATGTTCCGTTTTTAAACTTATACCAAATGAAATATGACGAATGTTTGCAGGTACTATCCCCTGCAAGATTAAATAAATACGCACAAGCAAGTGGCAATGAAAAAGCCAAGACCTTGCGGCTATACCAATACAACATCAAGTTGAGCCAACGTTTTTATGGGGTTATCGGTATGTTTGAGATAATGCTACGCAATGCCATAAACGCTCACTACAAACAATATTTCAACGATGATAATTGGATTATCAACCAAGCAAGACCCAATGGATTGCTTGAACAGGAAACTTCCGAAATAGTACGCATACAACGCACTTATACCAATATGGGGGTATACAACAACGATAAGATGGTAGCTTCCTTTACATTTGGTTTCTGGACTTATCTGTTTACAAGACGCAATTACCGCATAGGAGGAAAAACACTTCTTCAAATATTCCCCAACAAAGCCCATGGTTTAAAGCAAACAGACATCTACAAACAACTGACTGCCATCCGTGAATTTCGCAACCGAATAGCACATCATGAACCTATCTGTTTCAACGCCACACGCATCATAGATACAAGTTATGCCAAAGAACATTATGAGTTAATACGAACCTATATAGAATATATGGGATTTGATTCGGATTCTGTATTGCGAATGGTAGAAAAGCCAGATTCTATACTAAAGGTAATAGATGGCATGAAGTAAATGCCCCATCTTTGATAAGACACATAAGGATGATTGGGAACAATTTGGGAACATCTCCGATAAAAACAAAAAGCTAAGTACTGAATTATCAATTACTTAGCTTTTATCTTCGTACCCAGACCCGGGGTCGAACCGGGATGGAAGTGAATCCACTGGTGTTTGAGACCAGCGCGTCTACCGATTCCGCCATCTGGGCATCTCTTGAAACATTGTTTGTTTCTCGATTGCGGTTGCAAAGGTACGACTTTTTTTCATACCTGCAAACTTTTCGGCGTTTTTTTTCAAAAAAAGATAAATATACCATCATTTATGGTAGATTGAACAAGGGAAATATAAAAATAAGCCCTATATTAGCACAAACTTTAAAACGATTCAATATCATGACGAACAGCAATAATTATTGTGTGATCATGGGGGGAGGTATCGGAAGCCGATTTTGGCCATATAGCCGTAAAAATCTCCCTAAGCAATTCCTTGATTTCTTTGGTACAGGACGTTCTCTTATCCAACAGACATTCGACAGATACAAGAGAATCGTCCCATTAGAGAATATATTCGTAACAACCAATGTGCTATATAAGGAATTAGTCCAAGAGCAACTTCCTGAATTAAAAGAAGAACAAATTTTATTGGAACCGACAAGAAGAAGCACGGCACCGTGCATTGCATGGGCTTCCTATCATATTAAAGGAATAAACCCCAATGCAAATGTCATCGTTGCACCGTCTGACCATCTGATTCTGAAAGAAGATGAATTTAAAGAGGCCATCATAAAAGGACTGGAATTTGTTTCACAGTCTCCACAATTGCTTACTCTAGGGATTAAGCCCAACCGCCCGGAAACCGGTTATGGCTACATACAGATAGATGAAGAGAAACAAGGGGATTTCTTTAAAGTCAAAACCTTTATCGAGAAACCGCAACTGGACTTTGCCAAAGTATTCGTTGAAAGCGGGGAGTTCTATTGGAATTCCGGAATTTTCCTTTGGAATATCAACACAATTATCAATGCATTCAACGAAATAATGCCGGAAGTGTGCTCCAAATTATCCGAAGGCGAAGAAGACTTTGCTTCATGTCCTAACATATCTATTGATTACGGCATCATGGAAAAAGCAAACAATGTCTTTGTACAACTATGTGACTTCGGATGGGCTGATTTGGGAACCTGGAGTTCTCTTTATGATGTCGCACCAAAAGACGAGAATGAGAATGTAGCAATTAACGGCAATTCCTTATTATATAATTGCAAACAGAATGTGGTTGTGGTACCGGAAGGAAAGTTAGCAGTGATCCAGGACCTAGAAGGTTATCTGGTGGCTGCAACCGACAATGTGCTGCTTATCTGCAAAAAAGATGACGAAAGTGCCATCCGTAAGTTTGTCAACGATGTCCAGATTAAACTAGGAGATAGGTTCGTGTAACAGACAAGACCGTTCCGGATTCATATAAAAAACAGAGGGCGCATCTTTCAACCAAGATACGCCCTTTTTATAATATATAGAAAAAGAGGATTACTTATTTCAGACCTTCCCAGGCTTCATTAATTGCTCTAGCTATCTCAATAAACTCTTCGTCAGCAAGTTTTAATTTAGGATTTGAGAAAATCATATCCGATTCCTTTTGAATTGGGATTAAATGAATATGAGCATGGGGTACTTCAAGACCAATAACAGCTTCTCCCACCTTCTTACACGGGAAGGATTTCTGTATGGCCAATGCCACTTTCTTTGCAAATACATGCATAGAAGCCAATTCATCATCTGTCAAATCGAAGATATAATCCACTTCACGCTTAGGCACTACCAACGTATGTCCTTTTGCTAACGGATTGATATCCAGAAAAGCGTAAAATTCTTCATTCTCGGCCACCTTGTAGCTGGGAATCTCACCTGCGATAATCTTACTAAATATTGTTGCCATATCAATGAGTATTTAAAAAGGCAGAACCGCACGAAACGACCCTGCCTTATACTTTAAAACGAAATGTTTACTACTTCCAAACTGATTTTTCCCTGAGGGATAGTGATTTCAGCCACATCACCTACCTTTTTGCCTAATAAACCTTGCGCAATCGGTGTGTTAACAGAAATCTTACCCAGTTTCAAGTTTGCTTCGCTTTCAGCCACGATAGTGTAAGCCATCTTCATGCCTGTTTTAGCGTTCTTCAACTCTACTTTACTCAAAATCTGGACTGTGTCGTTTTTCAGTTTTGACGTATCGATAATCTTAGCATCACCGATAGTAGTTTTCAACTGATTAATCTTCATTTCCAACAAGCCCTGTGCTTCCTTTGCAGCATCATACTCTGCATTCTCCGACAAATCACCTTTGTCACGAGCTTCCGCAATAGCCGATACAATTTTGGGACGTTCTACTGATTCCAAGTATCTCAACTCTTCCACCAGTTGTTTGTAACCCTCTTCTGACATATAAGCCATAATGTTTTCCTCCTTTTTAATTATTATATATTTTTCATTGTTTATACTCGGTCCTATAAAAACAAAAAGAATTCCGACACTGAAGATGTCGGAACCCTCTCTATTATTTTAAGTTTTGCAAAGATAGCTTTTTAAGCAATACAAGTCAAGTCCAAAGCCATGCTATGTAACATGTTTAAACAAATCAGACTCATTATTATGTTTTTACAAGAGTTTTTTGATAGATTCTTCCAAATCAGTAATCGTTTCACCACGTGCGCTTAATTCGTTAGCTCGGTTCACCAAGAAAACAGCAGGCAGATTAGTCACACTATACAATGTAACATACTGAGAATATGCCCCATTAGCATCACGCACACAAATCCACGGCAAATTGTCGGAAGAGGTCTTCCAAAAATGTTCATCGGCATCCAACGAAATCTGGTAAATTTCCAGTCCTTGAGAGGCATACTTATTATATAACTCGCGCAAAGCCAGATTATGAACCGCCGACATAGCATTGTTGTAAACCGTAAAATCAATCAATATCACCTTCCCTTTCAAGTCAGTCAAACGACGTACATTGCCTTTGATATCTTTCAACTCAATATCAATGATGGTAGCCTCTTTTATCTTGTCTTGCGGAATATCTAGTTCTGTCTGGCGGGGAGTGCGTGTGTTCTTCATACCTTTAATAACCATATTATAAAGGTTTCGAGAACGGTCTGCGTGCGGATAAGTATTATTCAGACTGGTTGCCACAGCTGCAAAGCACTTAACATCATCCTTATTGGTCAATGGGTCAAAAAGCATATACCCATTCAAAGCCTGAAACAAGGCAAAATATGCATAAGTCATATTAGGAGCCGCAAAGATATATTCACGTTTCACTTTATTCTTATAGTTATTGACCATTGACACCAAACTGTCCTGAGCAACTCCGGCCGGAATGTTACGGTTATGGGCCAATTGATCTACGCGTTTCTGCAAATCAGCCAGCAATAATACCAATTCTTTAATCTTCGTATTATTTTCCGAACCTTCAATAGAATATCCTGTTGCAAAGTCATTAGCTCCGGCCTTCACTGTCAGTGCCTCAATAGAGTCAACCGAAAAATTAATCACCTTATTATCCAGGCGCAAACGATAAAACTCCGGCGATTCAGGACGTTTTCCGCTAAAGCTGAAACTTCCATTACTTCCCAATTTCGTAGAATCAAGCGCCACAATACCATCCAGTCCCGACGCTTCAAAATACAAAGTCTTATTATCGGCACCGCTAATCTCACCTGAGACTTTAAATTTCGGTTCATTATCGCAAGCGCTCAGTACCATCAACAGAAGTGCGAGCAAAAAATATACATTCTTTTTCATCGCTAAAATTAATATAATGTGTGTTTTCTAATAAATTTCCGCTGCAAAGATACGTCTTTTCACGGTTTGTCAAAGCATTTATTTAGCTTCTTACACATTAAAATGAAAAAAAACAGTAATCTGTGTAACTTTTTAGCTCATTTTCACCCGATTAGAAGAATAAATACCTATCTTTGCATGAATTTTAGACGAAAATTATATTAAAACATTTTTTATGATTAATCCAATTGTTAAGACGATCGAGCTTCCCGATGGTAGAACCATTACGCTCGAAACGGGAAAGCTGGCAAAACAGGCAGACGGTTCTGTAATGCTCCGCATGGGTAACACCATGTTGCTAGCTACTGTTTGTGCAGCAAAAGATGCAGTTCCCGGTACAGATTTCATGCCCCTTCAGGTAGAGTACAAAGAAAAATATTCAGCATTCGGACGTTTTCCCGGTGGTTTTACCAAGAGAGAAGGCAAAGCTTCGGATTATGAAATTCTGACTTGCCGTTTGGTAGACCGCGCCTTGCGTCCTTTATTTCCCGATAACTTTCACGCAGAGGTATATGTAAACATTGTCTTGTTCTCGGCAGATGGAGTAGATATGCCGGATGCATTGGCAGGATTGGCTGCTTCAGCTGCTTTGGCTGTTTCTGACATCCCATTCGGAGGTCCGATTTCAGAAGTACGTGTCGCACGTATTGACGGTCAGTTTGTTATTGACCCGACTTTCGAGCAACTGGAAAAAGCTGACATGGACTTAATGGTAGCTGCTACTTATGACAACATCATGATGGTAGAAGGCGAAATGGATGAAGTAAGCGAACAAGATTTGCTGGCTGCCATGAAAGTCGCTCACGATGCTATCAAAATCCACTGTAAAGCTCAGATGGAATTGATGGAAGAAGTTGGCTCTACTGTCAAACGCGAATATTGCCACGAAGAAAATGACGAAGAACTCCGTAAAGCTGTACATGACGCCTGCTACGAAAAAGCTTATGCTATCGCTGCATCAGGAAACAGAAACAAGCACGAACGCCAAGATGCATTCGATGCTATTCGCGAAGAGTTCAAAGCTCAATATACAGAAGAAGAACTGGAAGAAAAAGCTCCGTTGATTGACCGTTACTATCACGATGTGGAAAAAGAGGCGATGCGTCGTTGTATCCTCGATGAAGGCAAACGTCTTGACGGACGCCAGACTACAGAAATCCGTCCAATCTGGTGTGAAGTCGGCTATCTGCCCGGTCCTCACGGTTCTGCTATTTTCACTCGCGGTGAAACTCAGTCTTTGAGCTCTGTCACATTAGGTACAAAACTGGATGAAAAGATGGTGGACGATGTATTGGATCAGCACAAAGAGCGTTTCCTGTTACATTATAACTTCCCTCCCTACTCAACCGGTGAAGCAAAAGCTCAACGTGGTGTAGGCCGTCGTGAAATCGGTCACGGCCATTTGGCATGGCGTGCTTTAAAAGGACAAGTGCCTGCCAACTATCCGTACTCTGTACGTGTCGTTTCTGATATCCTTGAGTCAAACGGTTCATCTTCAATGGCTACCGTATGTGCCGGAACTCTGGCATTGATGGATGCAGGTGTACCGATGAAGAAGCCTGTCTCAGGTATTGCAATGGGATTGATTAAGAATGTCGGTGAAGAAAAATATGCAGTATTGTCTGATATCCTTGGTGACGAAGATCACTTGGGAGATATGGACTTCAAGGTTACCGGTACTCGTGATGGTATTACCGCTACACAGATGGATATCAAGGTAGATGGTTTATCATACGATATTCTGGAAAAAGCGTTGAATCAGGCTAAAGAAGGACGCATGCACATTCTCGGCAAGATTACCGAATGCATTGCTGAACCTCGCGCAGAACTGAAGCCTCATGCTCCGCGCATCGAGACAATGACTATTCCTAAAGAATTCATTGGAGCTATCATCGGCCCGGGCGGAAAGATTATCCAAGGTATGCAGGAAGAAACCGGCGCAACCATCACTATCGAAGAAGTAGACGGTGTAGGCCGTATCGAGATTGCCGGAACTAACAAGAAATGCATTGATGATGCTATGCGTATCATTAAAGGTATTGTTGCAGTTCCCGAAGTCGGCGAAGTATATGTAGGTAAGATTCGTTCTATCATGCCTTACGGTGCTTTTGTTGAGTTCTTGCCGGGTAAAGACGGTTTGTTGCACATTTCTGAAATCGACTGGAAACGCCTCGAGACTATCGAAGAAGCCGGTCTGAAAGAAGGTGACGAAATCGAAGTCAAATTACTTGATATTGACCCGAAGACTGGTAAATTCAAACTTTCCCGCAAAGTATTGTTGCCGCGTCCCGAAAGACAAGAAAAGAAATAAGACTATTCAACTCTTATATAAAAGCACAACCTGCGATGCAGATTGTGCTTTTCTTTTTACCACCAACCATAATAAAAGAACAACAATAAAAAAGCGCAACTAATAACTAGCTGCGCTATCTAATATATCCTGTGGAAACCTTCCACTTAATTGACATGCTACCTATAGACCGGAATTAATCTTCCTGCACTTCAAAGTCATCTTTACCAACTCCACAAAGAGGGCAAACCCAATCATCTGGAATATCTTCAAATGCTGTTCCCGGAGCGATTCCACCTTCCGGATCTCCTACTTCTGGGTCGTATACCCAACCACATACTACGCAAACGTACTTTTTCATAATTGTTTCAGTTTTATGTTTTAAATGTTCTTTTAAATACATAACAAATATACTATGAATTTGTTCATGTACAAGCTATCCCACCAATATTTTTTTCAATTCCTCCATACCGTCCGAAGCCCCTTTGCGTATGACATACACTTTTCGGCCTGAAGCTATAGGTACTTCTTTGGGATCTATTAAATAGACAGGAACATCACGAGGCACATAATTCAACAATCCGGCTGCCGGATATACATTCAAGGAAGTTCCTATTATTAAAAAGATATCAGCACTTTCGACATATTCAATGGCCTTCTCAATCATGGGTACAGACTCACCGAACCATACAATAAAAGGACGTAATTGCGAACCGTCAGCAGCAAGGTCTCCCACCTTCACCTCAAATTCCTCCGGCTTTAATTCTTTTATATAGCTAGGATTATTGGGTTGCAAAGTAGAAGTAACTTTTGTCAACTCACCATGCAAATGGATAACATGACCACTACCGGCCCGTTCGTGCAGATTATCAATATTCTGAGTAATCACAGTTACATTAAAAAACTTCTCCAGTTCAGCCACCAGTTCATGTCCCCGGTTCGGCTTAACCTGCAACAACTGTTTACGCCGTTCATTATAAAACTGAATCACCAACTGAGGATTCGCAATATAACCTTCCGGAGTAGCCACCTGCTCCACAGGATATCGATCCCATAGTCCTCCCGCATCACGAAAGGTACTAATACCACTTTCGGCACTCATTCCGGCACCGGTCAGAATCACTAAATTCTTCATTTTTAGGCCTCCTCTTTAAACTAGACACACAAAAATAAGAAAAATTAAATTGTTAAAATCATAATCATTCAAATAAAAGACCTACCTTTGTGCGTTTTGTAGAAAAACATCTTATAAAATAAACAGTTATGGATAAATTTAGTTACGCTATCGGCCTGGGAATCGGCCAAAATTTGCTGAGCATGGGTGCTCAAGGTATCAACGTGAATGACTTTGCTCAGGCAATTAAAGACGTATTAGATGGAAAAGAAACAGCTATCAGTCACAATGAGGCACGCGAAATCGTGAACAAATATTTCGAAGAGCTGGAAACTAAAATGAATGCAGCAAATATCGAAAAGGGCAAATCTTTTCTGGAAGAGAATGCCAAAAGACCTGAAGTTATAACACTCCCCAGCGGCTTGCAATATGAAATAATCAAAGAAGGTAATGGTAAAAAGCCGGGAGCTACCGACCGTGTGAAGTGTCATTACGAAGGTACACTGATTGACGGAACATTGTTTGATAGTTCTATCAAACGCGGTGAACCGGCTGTATTCGGTGTTAACCAAGTTATTAAAGGATGGGTAGAAGCTTTGCAACTAATGACAGAAGGCTCTAAATGGAGATTATTCATCCCTTCTGAACTGGCTTATGGCGCACAGCAAGCAGGTGAAATGATTCCTCCTCACAGCACATTGATTTTCGATGTAGAATTAATTGAAGTATTATAATATTAAAGTATTTAAGGCAAATGAAAAAAATTAGTTTTTTTGTAGCTATCGCTGCTGCTGCCAGCTTAGCTTCTTGTACAGCTCAGGCACCAAAAGCAAACATGAAGAGTGATGTAGATTCACTTTCTTATATGATGGGTGTTGCCAACACACAGGGATTGGATATGTATCTTCAACAGCAAGGCGTTGACAGCACTTATATGGCAGAGTTCCTTAAAGGTGTTACAGACGGAGCCAACAAGACAAGCCCCAAAGACGTTGCATACATGGTAGGTCTGCAGGTCGGACAACAAGTGGGCGGCCGTATGTTTGACATGATGAGCCAACGTTTATTTGGCAACGATTCTACTCAAAGCTTGGACAAAGCAAACTTCTTGGCAGGTTTTGTCGCAACTCTGAAGAAGCAGAACATTATGTCTGTAGAAGAAGCCAACATGTTTGTTCAGACTAAAGCAGAAGCTATTCAGGCAAAAGCAACAGAAGCCAAATATGCAGACAACAAAGCTGCAGGAGAAAAATTCTTGGCTGAAAATGCAAAAAAAGAAGGTGTAAAGACTACTCCCAGCGGTCTTCAATACAAAGTTATCAAAGAAGGTAAAGGTGCCATCCCTACCGATTCTTCAACTGTAAAAGTAAACTATAAAGGTACTTTAATTGACGGTACTCAGTTCGATAGCTCATACGACCGTAAAGAGCCCTTTGTCACTCGTGCCAACCAAGTAATCAAAGGATGGACAGAAGCATTGACCATGATGCCTGTCGGTTCAAAATGGGAACTTTATATCCCGCAGGATTTGGCTTACGGTTCACGCGATGCCGGTCAAATCAAACCTTTCTCTACTTTGATTTTCGAAGTTGAATTGATTGATATCGAAAAATAATCATTCAAAAATGATTCTATTATAAGAAAGCGTGAGTCCCGATAACGGGCTCACGCTTCTCTTTTTTATATCATTATAATGAGATACAACAAACACTACTGTTTCTTTTCTTTCATATCTGTTCGTGCCTCAACTACATTAACCACATAGTCCCCCAATTTTTCGCACTCACCGATAAGGTCCATATAGTGTACACCCATTTGATAATCATACTCCTTGTTGTTCACATCCAGCACATTCTGATTCTTCAACTGGCTACGATAATTGTTTATCTCATTCTCAATATTAAAAGACTTATTCACATCCACCTGATGATCCTCATCCTCCACTAAAGACACCATTTGCTTCAAAGCATCATCAGTCAACTGAAACATTTGGTGAATATGGCTATACTGTTTCTCTGTAAAGTCTTCATTACCCCGATATTTATGATTAATGGTACGTGCAAGGTTATAACAACTGTCACCAATACTTTCTATCTCCGTCACTTCGCGCAACATGGCACGAATCTTCAACTTACTTTCAGAGCTCAAACGTCCTTCAGACACCTGATTCAAATAATTGGCAATCTCCAACTCCATGTTGTCACTTATGTTCTCATACTTCTCAATACGACTGAAAAGCTTATTAAAATCATTTTCATTCGATGTATGAAGCAAATCACATACCATGCCAAACATACGGCGGGTACGTTCGGCAAATAAATTTATCTCTTTGCGAGCCTGGACAATAGAAAGCTCAGCCGTCGACAACAGTCCACCGGTAATAAAACGCAGTCTGAATTCTTCTTCATCCTCCTTAGGCTTGATGACCCAACATACCACCTTTTCTATCGGTTTAATAAACCAAATAAGAATCAGCACATTACAAATATTGAATGCAGTGTGAAAAGCAGATAGTTTATAAGTAATAGCCACCTCAGGGCTCACCCCGGGAAAAAGACTATTGACCACATCACTTACCATATTGACAAACGGATGGAATATACACAATATCCATATCACACCAAATGTGTTAAAGATAAAGTGTGCCAATGCCGCGCGCCTAGCCTGAGCATTTGCCGTCAATGCAGCAATATTCGAAGTCACAGTCGTACCGATATTCTCGCCCATCACCAAAGCTATACCCAGATACAAGTCAAGTACACCACTAGAGCAAAGAATCAAAGTAATAGCCATTACTGCCGCCGATGATTGGGCACACATAGTAATGACACCGCCAATCAAAAGAAACAGCAGAATAGACAGGAATCCCCACTCCTTGCAAGAAGTAATGAAACTAAGGATAGCCGCATTGTGTTCCAGATCCATGTGCATAGCGTTTTCACGCAATGTAGTCAAACCCAAGAACATAAATGCAAAACCAAAGATGAATTCTCCAAAAGACTTTTTCTGGCTTTTACTGGAAAAAATAAGAGGAACGGCTAAAGCAAAAAGAGGGAAAATGAGATTATTCATGTCTATCTGAAAACCAAATACGGACATAATCCATGCAGTCACCGTAGTACCGATATTAGCTCCCATAATGACAGAAATAGCTTGACCCAAGGTCAGCAATCCGGCATTAACAAAACTAACGGTCATCACCGTAGTAGCAGTAGAAGACTGTACGGAAGCCGTTACAAATGCTCCTGTCAGCAGTCCTGTGAACCTGTTGGTTGTCATTGCTCCAAGAAAATGACGAAGCTGCCCACCCGTCAGTTTCTGCAAGGCTTCGCTCATGGTCTTCATACCATACATAAGAAGAGCCAGCGACCCTATCAGTTTCAAAAAAATAAATATAGACATTATCTCACTTTTATTATATAACTCTCTATTTTATCTGTCGTGCACTCATATTCAATCTTTCCTATCATGGACATCAATCCGGACTTATGCTTTCTTCTCCTTCACATTACTACCGGCTTCCACTACATTGACTACATAGTCACCCAATTTTTCGCATTCGGTAATAATATCCATATAGTGTACCCCCATCTGATAATCATACTCCTTATTATTCACATCCAGCACATTCTGATTCTTCAGCTGGTTGCGATAGTTATTGATTTCGTGTTCGATATTGAAAGACTTATTCACATCAATCGTATGATGTTCGTCTTCCACCAGCGCAATCATTTGATTCAATGCATCATCCGTCAGTTTAAACATCTGCTCGATATGATCATACTGTTTCTGTGTAAAATCCATTTCACTGCGATACTTACGGTTGATAGTACGAGCCAAATTATAACAACTGTCACCTATACTTTCTATTTCTGTCACCTCACGAAGCATTGAGCGAATCTGAAGTTTACTTTCAGAACTCAAACGTCCTTCCGAAACCTGATTCAGATAATTGGCTATCTCCACCTCCATGCTATCACTGATATTCTCATACTTCTCTATACGGCTGAACAACTTATTGAAATCGTTCTCATTCGTCGTATGCAGCAAATCACGCACCATACCAAACATACGATGGGTACGTTCTGCAAACAGATTGATTTCCTTCCGTGCCTGCAATATAGAGAGTTCTGCAGTAGAAAGCATACCGCCCGTAATGAAACGCAAGCGATATTCCTCGTCCTGTTCTCTTTGAGGGATAATCTTGCAAACAGTTTTTTCAATCAGCTTCACAAACCAAATAAGAATCAGCACATTGCATATATTAAATGTCGTATGGAAAGCCGATAATTTAAAAGAAACAGCCACAGCAGGATCCGGTGTTTTCATTATATCTTCCACAAACCATGATACCCCCATTGTGAACGGTTTAAACAGACATAACACCCAGATAACTCCGAAGACATTAAACACCAAGTGAGCCAAGGCAGCCCTCCTAGCCTGCGTATTTGCAGTCAATGCAGCCAGATTAGCTGTAATGGTGGTACCGATATTCTCACCCAATACCAAAGCAGCACCAAGTTCAAAACTAATCCATCCATTGGCACACATAATGAGTGTAATAGCCATTGTTGCAGCCGATGCCTGCACAATCATCGTCAGGATTGTACCTATCAGCACAAACAACATCACAGAGCCAAAGCCCATGTCTGTGTAATTCTGTACGAAAGATAACATTTCCGGGTTTTTACCCAAATCCGGTGCATTTGCTTTGAGCAACGAAAGCCCCATAAACAAAAAAGAGAAACCGAAAATAAACTCCCCTATGGATTTACGATTACTCTTTCCTGAAAATAATAATGGCACCCCAACAGCTAAAAGCGGGAGAGCCATTGCAGCGATATCTACCTTAAAGCCCAACGCTGATATGATCCACGCAGTTACAGTAGTACCGATATTGGCTCCCATGATTACTCCAATGGATTGTGACAATGTCAACAGCCCTGCATTCACAAAGCTGACTACCATGACGGTAGTGGCAGAAGAAGATTGGATTAATGCTGTAATCAGCACGCCTGTTAGAACTCCGGTTACCCGGTTGGTGGTCATCGCCGTGAGGATTTTACGAAGCCTGTCACCCGCAAACTTTTGCAGGCCCTCACTCATGATTTTCATTCCGTAAAGGAATAGCGCCAGTGAACCCAGCAGCTTTAAGAAATCATAAAAAGAATATTCCATCATCAATTAATTTGGTAGGAATTGGCTTATCTCCCTTTAATTCGGTAAATTAACAGCCAATTTCACTACGTTAGTAATAAACATTACGATTATGTTACAAATATGTTGCAAAAATAACAATATTATTAAAAGTTTCCCAATCGGAAGCTCACTTTTGGATATTTATAATGGATTTAATTTAGATATTCCTTATGGGCCCGTCAGTGCCAAAGTCAATAATAAAGTAGAAGGGCTCAACTACAGGGCCTATAACAACAAGGATGTAGAGTTCCTGAATATATTGAGTTCTTCGGGTATGCGCACTTATGTCCGCTCACTATGCTTTGTGTTGTGCAAAGCCGTCGAAGACCTCTATCCTGACGGAAGCATCATGCTGGAACATCCTGTCTCCAAAGGATATTATTGCGATTTGCATATCGGCAGAGAGATAGGATTGGACGATGTACAACGCATCAAGAAGCGTATGCAGGAAATTATCGAAGAAGATATTCCCTTCCACCGCTTTGAATGTCAGACCACCGAAGTGGTAGAGCTATTCCGCCAAAAAGGGATGATGGATAAAGTGAAATTGCTTGAAACTTCGGGCAATCTTTACTCCTTTTATTATACGCTGAGCGACAGCATAGACTATTATTACGGTAGTCTACTGCCCAGTACCGGATACATTCGTCTGTTCGATATAGTGAAATACTATGACGGGCTGTTACTTCGTGTTCCCAACCGACAAAACCCCGACAAGCTGGAAGAAGTCGTGAAGCAGGAAAAAATGTTGGAAGTATTTAAGGAACACCGCCGTTGGAACCAGATTCTGGGTATAGGCACTGTAGGCGACTTCAATGTAGCCTGCAACAATGGTCATGCCACTGACTTAATCAATGTATCCGAAGCACTGCAGGAAAAAAAGATTTCAAACATAGCCGATGAAATCTATAATCGCGGAAAGAACGGCCGGGGTGTCAAACTGATTTTGATATCCGGCCCCTCCTCATCAGGAAAAACAACATTCAGTAAACGACTCAGCATCCAGCTTATGGCCAACGGACTGAGACCTTATCCTATTTCGTTGGATGATTATTTCGTGAACCGGGAAGATACACCCAAAGATGAGAACGGCAACTATGACTATGAATCCCTTTATGCCTTGGACTTGGAGTTTTTTAACCAACAACTGGAAGCCTTGCTGCGTGGAGAGCAAATAGAACTGCCCCGTTTTAATTTCTCCACCGGCCGACGTGAATTCAAGGGAGACTATCTGAAGATAGATGATAATATGATACTGATTTTGGAAGGCATTCATGCATTGAATCCAGAACTGACACCGCATATTCCGGCTGAAAATAAATATAAGATATATGTATCCGCCCTGACCACCATCCTGTTGGACAACCACAACTATATCCCTACCACCGACAATCGTCTGCTGCGCCGCATTGTCCGTGACTACAAATACCGTGGATATTCGGCGGAAGATACCATCAGCCGCTGGCCCAGCGTGCGTGCCGGAGAAGACAAATGGATTTTCCCCTATCAGGAGAATGCAGATGCCATGTTCAACTCGGCATTACTGTTCGAACTGGCCGTTTTAAAGGATTATCTGGAACCTATTCTGCGGAAAGTGCCCAATAACCGACCGGAATACTCGGAAGCCTACCGCCTCCGTAAGTTCCTCGAATATTTTGTATCCGTACAAGACAAAGAATTGCCTCCAACCTCTTTATTAAGAGAATTCTTGGGCGGAAGTAGCTTCAATTATTAGTAATATTAGGGTGAACTCCTAAAATTATCCCGGCAAAAAGGAAGATTATTACGATACAAATCGCTACTTTTGCCCTCAAAAAGAGTAAAGAGATTATGGCACAAGGCTCACGTCAAGTACAAACACAAGCCCAACAACAAGTACAGACACTGTCGCCACAACAAATTCTTGTTGTGAAGTTGTTGGAATTGCCCACCGTGGAGCTGGAGGAACGTATTCATTCTGAGATACTGGACAATCCGGCCCTGGAGGAAGGGAGAGAAACACCCGAAAACGGGGAAGAGAGTACTGACTTTGAGGGAAACGAAGATAATAACGATAACCCTGATTACTCCAACGATGACATCTCGTTGGGAGATTACCGTACCGAAGATGACATCCCCGATTATAAATTGCAGGAACACAACCGCAGCCGTGAGGGGGTAGCCGAAGAGATACCCTTCTCGGACGCTGTTTCCTTCTACGAGATATTAAAAGAGCAGCTTGCCATGCAAGACCTGACTGATGAACAGCGCGACATAGCCGAATACCTGATTGGCTCGTTGGATGATGACGGACTCCTGCGCAAAAGCATAGAATCCATCATGGACGAGCTTGCCATTTATCGTGGAATCTACACCACTGAGAATGAACTGAACAAGATACTCGAAATCATTCAGGATTTCGACCCGGCCGGCATCGGTGCACGCAGTCTCCAAGAGTGCCTGCTCATTCAAATCAACCGTAAAGCAGATTCCTCGCTAAAACAGATAGAACTGGATATTATCGGAAAATGCTGTGATGAGTTTACCCGCAAGAACAAAGACAAAATAATTCAGAAACTGGGCATCACCGAAGAACAATACAACGAAGCATTGGCCGAGCTCACCAAATTAAACCCGCGTCCGGGAAGTTCATTGGGCGAAGCGATGGGACGGAACTTCCAACAGATTATTCCCGACTTTATTGTAGAGACGTTGGAAGACGGCACCATTACCCTCAATCTGAACAATCATAATGTTCCCGAACTGCGCCTCAGCCGGGAGTTTACCGAGCTATTGGACGAGCATACACGTAATAAAGAAAACCAAAGCAAAGAATCGAAAGATGCCTTGATGTTCCTAAAACAAAAAGTAGATGCCGCACAAGGCTTTATCAATGCCGTAAAACAACGGCAGCACACTTTGCTCACCACCATGCAGACCATCATCGACATCCAACGTCCGTTTTTCCTCGAAGGAGACGAATCGCTGCTGAAACCGATGATACTAAAGGATGTGGCAGAACGTGCCAAACTCGACATCTCCACCATCTCACGCGTCAGCAACAGCAAATATGTGCAAACAAACTATGGCATCTATTCGTTGAAGTTCTTCTTTAGCGACGGCTACACCACCGAAGACGGTGAGGAATTATCCGTTCGCGAGATAAAACGCATATTAAAAGAATGTGTAGACAACGAAGACAAAGAGAAACCCTATACTGACGACGAACTGGCCGACATGCTGAAAGGCAAAGGTTATCCCATTGCACGCCGCACCGTAGCCAAATACCGCCAGCAGTTAAACATTCCCGTTGCACGATTAAGAAGATAAAAATATGGAAGCAAACGAAACCACCGGTTCTCTGAAAGAAATCAGGAAAAGTGACCCGTTAGAGATAGGCTCACGCATCATATCAGGTATATTCACGCCTTTTATGGTTCCATTTCTTGCCTTTTTCTTATTATTCTTTTTCACCTATTTGCGCATCATGCCCCTCCAATATAAATTGGTGGTACTGGGCATCGTCTATTGTTTTACCATCTTAATGCCGATGCTTGCCATTTATCTTTTTCAGAAAATCAACGGCTGGGGCATTCATGAACTGGGACATCGTGAGAAACGTTTTGTACCTTATGCCCTGACCATTGTCAGCTATGTAGCTTGCCTGCTCACAATGTACAAGATACACTTGCCGCGCTATATGTCGGGCATCATTGTAGCCACACTCATCTGCATGGTCATCTGCATTGTGATAAACTTTAAATGGAAAATCAGCACCCATGTTGCCAGCAGCGGCATGATGGTGGGCGGCCTGTTGTCATACAGTCTGATATTCAATTTCAATCCTGTGTCTTGGCTCTGTTTTTTCATTTTGCTATCAGGAATGCTGGGGACAGCCCGCATCATCGTAAAGCAACACACTTTATTAGAGGTTTTGGCAGGATTTATTGTCGGATTGTTTTGCGGTGTCATAGGAATTTTGTTTATTTGAAGAAAAATTTTAGTATTAACCTTATAAATTAGAAGCATTATGAATTTCCCAAGCAATGTAAAGTATACCGAGGAACACGAATGGATACGCGTAGAAGGTGATATCGCTTATGTAGGCATTACCGATTATGCACAGGAACAACTGGGTGACATCGTTTTCGTAGACATTACTACTGAAGGCGAGACCTTGGAGAAAGGAGAAGTTTTTGGTACTATTGAAGTAGTAAAGACCATCTCAGACCTGTTCCTTCCGGTTGCAGGAGAAGTTTTGGAACAAAACGAATCATTGGCAGACAACCCCGAACTGGTCAACCAAGACCCTTATGGCAAAGGCTGGTTGGTTAAAATCAAACCTAATGACGCAAGTGACGTCAATGATTTGATGGATGCCGAAGCCTACAAAGCTTTAGTAAACGAATAAACTACAGAAAAAATATACATGAAACCTATTGTAAGTATTATCATGGGCAGCACCTCCGACCTCCCCGTCATGGAGAAGGCCGCCAAGCTACTGGACGAAATGCACGTACCTTTCGAGATGAATGCTCTATCGGCACACCGCACTCCCGAAGCAGTGGAAGAGTTTGCCAAGAACGCTGCAAGCCGTGGCATTAAAGTCATTATCGCTGCTGCAGGTATGGCCGCAGCATTGCCCGGTGTAATTGCTGCCAACACTACACTGCCTGTCATTGGCGTACCCGTGAAAGGGGCTGTTCTCGACGGTGTAGACGCACTCTATTCCATCATCCAGATGCCTCCCGGAATTCCGGTTGCAACAGTTGCCATCAATGGTGCAATGAATGCCGCTATTCTGGCCGTACAGATGTTGGCTTTGAGTGATACAGAGCTCGCAGCTAAATTTGCAGACTACAAAACCGGCTTGAAAAAGAAAATAGTGAAAGCCAATGAAGAATTGAAAGAAGTAAAGTTCGAATATAAGACGAATTGATTCTTTAAACAAGCATTGCTGAAAAGCTGCGCTATAAAAAACACGGGCAGAAAATATTCTTTCCTTCTAATCAGGATAGGATATTTTCTGCCCGAAAATTTAAAACGAACATTTACAACCCCTTTAAAGATAAGGAATTAACCATGACCGATTTATTCAACTATTCACGCCGGGAAGCCTCCGAAGTAAACATTGGAGCTACTCCAATGGGCGGTGCTAATCCCATCCGCATCCAAAGTATGACCAATACCGTAACAATGGATACCGACGCTTGCATAGAACAAGCCAAACGGATTATCGACGCAGGCGGTGAATACGTGCGTCTCACCACACAAGGTGTGCGCGAAGCCGAAAACCTGAAAAATATAAATATCGGATTACGTTCACAAGGCTATGACACCCCCTTGGTAGCCGATGTGCATTTCAACCCCAAGGTAGCCGATGTAGCGGCACAATATGCAGAAAAGGTACGCATCAATCCGGGCAACTATGTAGACCCTGGACGCACTTTCAAGAAGTTGGAATACACCGATGAAGAGTATGCACAAGAAATAGAAAAGATACGCACCCGCTTCATCCCTTTTCTGAATATCTGTAAAGAGAACCATACCGCCATCCGCATCGGTGTAAACCACGGTTCTTTGTCAGACCGCATCATGTCACGATATGGTGATACCCCCGAAGGCATGGTAGAATCGTGCATGGAATTCCTCCGCATCTGTGTGGAAGGACATTTCACCGACGTCGTTATTTCCATCAAAGCCTCCAACACGGTAGTCATGGTAAAAACAGTCCGCTTGCTAGTAGCAGAAATGGAAAAGGAAGGCATGGCATTCCCCCTCCATCTGGGTGTGACCGAAGCCGGCGACGGTGAAGACGGACGTATCAAGTCGGCTTTAGGCATCGGCGCATTATTGTCCGACGGCTTAGGAGATACCATCCGCGTATCATTGAGCGAGGCCCCGGAAGCAGAGATTCCGGTAGCACGTAAACTGGTCGACTATATACTGACGCGTGAAAATCATCCCTTCATCCCCGGAAAAGAAGCGCCTGAATTCAATTACCTCTCCCCTTCACGCCGTAAGACAAAAGCCGTGCGCAATATTGGCGGCGATAACCTTCCGGTAGTAATCGCCGAACGTTTGGAAGGAGAGGACGAAATAAATCCCCAATTCAAGCCCGATTACATTTATTGCGGACAAACAATTCCCGAATCACGCGATAAGGGAACAGCCTATTTGGTAGATGCCGGTGCCTGGAATCCTGAAAAAGAAAATGTGTATCCCGCCTTCAACTATCAGCAAATGATAGAACTGCACCACACCCAGGCCGATTTAAAATTTCTGTTCCTGCCTTACATGGCAATGAATGAAGAAGTGATTGCCGCCCTTAAGTTACACCCGGAAGTGGTTATCATTGCACAAAGCAATCACCCCAACCGGTTAGGCGAATATCGCACCATGGTACATGAACTGATGACGGAAGGACTGGAAAATCCTGTTGTATTCTTCCAATACTATCAGGAAGAAGAAGCGGAGAACTTACAGATTAAGGCAGCCGCCGATATGGGTGCATTGATTTTTGATGGTTTCTGTGACGGTATCTTCATTTATAATCAAGGCTCACTGCCACACACCGTAGTAGATACTACCGCTTTCGGTATCCTGCAAGCCGGACGTATCCGCACCAGCAAGACAGAATACATCTCATGCCCCGGTTGCGGTCGTACTTTATATGATTTAGAATCGACTATTGCCCGAATCAAAGCCGCCACCTCTCATTTAAAAGGCTTAAAGATAGGCATCATGGGCTGTATCGTCAACGGACCAGGTGAAATGGCAGATGCCGATTACGGTTATGTAGGAGCCGGACGAGGTAAAATCAGCCTTTATAAGAAAAAAGAATGCATTGAAAAGAACATCCCTGAAGAACAGGCCGTAGAGAAATTAATTGAACTGATTAAGCTGAACGGCGATTATATTGAAATATAAAATATCTGTGCCATGAATTATCAGCAGATACTCGAAAATATTTATCAGGAGATACAACCTTTTGCCGGCATCGGCAAACAGGCTGACTATATTCCTGCATTGGCAAAAGTAGACCCGGATCAGTTTGGCATTTGCATCAATACCATTCAAGGAGAAACTTTCATGCTGGGACAAGCCGACACTCGTTTCTCCATCCAGAGTATTTCGAAAGTATTTTCACTTGCCGTATGCCTCAGTCTTGAGGGAGATGAATTGTGGAAAAGAGTGGGGAAAGAACCGTCGGGCACTGCCTTCAACTCCCTCGTACAATTGGAAGTTGAGAAAGGAATTCCCCGCAATCCGTTCATCAATGCCGGTGCCATTGTATTGGCAGATATACTTTTAAAGCACTCAGCGCATCCCGAAGAAGATTTCCTCCACTTTATCCGTAGTATCTGTGGTAATGATACTATTGATTACAATAAAGAGGTAGCGATATCCGAACGTGAAAAAGGTTATCTGAACGCAGCCATCGCCAATCTGCTGAAGTATCATCATAACATAGAGAATGACATCGAGCGCGTTCTTCATTTCTACTTCCTCCAATGTTCTGTTGAAATGAGCTGTTATGACTTATCCAAGGCTTTTCTGGCTTTTGCCAATCACAAACAGCCATTCGCATTTGGGAATACCAATCTTACCGCATCGCAAGTGAAGCGTATTAATGCCATTATGCAGACGTGCGGTTTTTACGATGAAGCGGGAGAGTTTTCTTACCTTGTGGGGCTACCCGGAAAGAGTGGTGTGGGCGGTGGCATAGCAGCTGTCTATCCATTGCGCTATTCGGTAGCAGTATGGAGCCCAAGATTGAACCAGAAAGGAAACTCGGTAATGGGAATTAAAGCATTGGAATTATTGACAACGCAAACGCAAGAATCTATCTTCTAGAAAATAAAAGTGAAGAGAGAACGATATCCATTCTATCGGAATCAGTTCTCTCTTCCTATTTTAACCAGCCATTTTATGACTTGCGTAGTACTACCTCACCGGGAGCCGGAGAATTACTTTCCCGCGGATTTAGCATTTCCTTACTGGATTGATTTCGATGCTTAATGCATAAATACCAAATGCCATCAATCTTCACAGGATTAAACATAAAAGCCATCGTCGGAGCATTTCCATCCACATCTTTCTTTGCAAATTCAATCTTATATTTAAGATCATTACATCCCTGAGTGGAAAAACTAAAATGCTCCAAATGATAATCCACAACCGGGAAGGTACTGAAATGCTTTTTAAGATTTTCCGCATTCTCATTTGTAAGTCTTACCGCTTCACCATCTTTAACCACATAAAGCATTCCTAACGCTGCTTCTATATTGCCCGCCTTCAAGCTATCCATACACTTCTGAGACATTTCGAGAACCGTAATGGAATCCGTCTTTGTCAATGAGCCGACGAATTCTTTTTCTGCATCAGCATAAGTCCTCATACGCTCTTTTGTTTCTTTTCGTCCACATGAAAACGACAAGCAACTTAATAATAAAATAAAAACGATTTTATCTATTTTCATTTGCAATACAATTAAGATTAGTCCACCAATAATAAAAGGTGCGCTGACAACAACGCACCTTCCATCTATTCAATTGCTAATAATGCAATACCTGTTCTATTACTGGTTTGCTTTCGTTGATTCAACATCACACTTGGCTACAGCTTTCAAAGTACCCCAATAATAAGTAATTTCCACCGGAATCCACAATGTGAATTTCTGAACATTACCTTCATTATTCTTGTAAACAATCTTAGTAGTATTCAATGCTGCAACATCTGCAATGTCTACAGTATTAGTAGCACTTTCTGCTCCATCTTCTGTAACGGACAACTGCAATTTATCTGTAACTTCAGAAACTTTCTTTCTAGTTCCGGTCAAGTCACATTCTGCATTGGCAATATCAACTTTAATAGTCTCGAATTCATAATAAGGATACAAAGAAACACCATTCTCTACAGCACTTTCGTACACACCGGCAGCATTCTTAACGATTAATGCTTCTTCACGCCAGTCCTTCAGGTCAAACAAATCACCTAAAACTATAGAAGAACCATTTGCTTGAGCATCAATGAATTTAGCTTGGTCACCATCAAGAACATCAACCGGACGCAAGAAACGTACCTTGAAGTTTTCTGTGCCTAAAGCCAACTTACACTCATCATAAGTAGCAACAATTTCAACATTTGCAAAATGCTTGGGAATCAAGTGACCGTATAAGTTCAAAAGTTTCTTAGCACTGTCGGTAGTTGCATAAGTCAGGGTTCCATCAGCAGCAATAGAAGCTACAAGATTATCTGCAACATCTGCTGTACCTACATACAATTTAGTGTGATCGGTACCACGAACAAGCTGGTACTTAACACCATTCTGGTTAGGATCTGCAATTTCAGGTTGTGCAGCCGCAAATTCATAAGAATAAGCTGTGCCCAAAACTTCCAAATCATAATACTGGTTTTGAGTTGCAGAAGTCTTAGCCACTTTAACCACATTGCCTTCAAAATTATCATCCAAATCCTTAGAATAATCCTCTACGGTCTTATCATTAGTAGCAGGTCTCGGAACATTCATACGCACAGTATCTCTCTTAGCTACAGTAGACTCTGTAGTAGGATACCAGTAAGCCTTGATCTTATCTCCGAATGTTACTTCCGGCTGTTTTGCTATAGTCACAGTAAACGGTACATATACAAAGAATTTTGTATCAGTCTTAGACTGGAAGCAAGCATACAATGTTACAGTGCGGCCTTCTAATTTAGAAATGGCATCCATTTCATCAAAGTCTGCTGTCCATGTAATAATATCATTCGTAGTTGTTACATTTGTAAAGTCACTAGAGATTGTCAACTCACCGTATACGTTATTTTCAACCTCAGCAAATGTCTTCTGACTGTCATTGGTGATGTAAGTCTTTCCAACTACAAAATTGAATGAATTAACAAATTCAGCCTTAGTCATCTTCAACGCTTCAATAATCTTACCGGACATATCATCCCATGTAATGCCATCTTCGAAGCCATCACATACATAAGGTTTAGTTGCATTAAATACCTCAGGCAAAGTTTGAATACCCAAATCCTTAACGATATGCAACTTAACATAACCTGCAAGGACAATGTTTTCGCCATCCATCAACTTAACCAATACGATAGGGGTTCTACCTACAGCAGAAATACCGTCTTCGTTCGTGCTACATGGAGTAGTATTGCCATTTGCATTTACATAGCAAGGAGTAAAGATACCATTGTTATTTACTGTACCATACTTATTTTCTTCTGTATTATTAGCACCTGTCTTATAACCTAACATTTCATATTCAAAATGCAAGCCATAATCAGCTACATCAGCATACGCCATAATCTGGTGTTCAGCATCATCAGCAGCAGCCTTAATATCAGCCTGAGTATAATGTACATTCAGATACTGAGTCAAGTCAAGAGTACCGCCATTATACTTAACGTCGATAGTTGCATCTTCTTTAGCTGCATCTTCACCTGTGATATACAGTTCATGCTGTTTAGCACCCAAAGCACAAGCAGTATTTTCTGTTTCCAATGTATTGAATGCAATCGCTTTAAAAGTAACAACAGCCGGCAAAATAGCAGCATAATCAGAAGTAACTGTTGTATCTTTGGCTTCTTCGTTCTGATAAGTACCGGTCAAAGCCATTACAGACACATTCTTGTCAGCTACAATTTTCAGTTCAGCAGGGTTTTCTACTTTATAAACCACTTCCAAATCACCATTAGCCAATTGTTGGCTAGTACTGTATACCGGTTTAGGAGTTACAGCAGCACGTACAGATGCATCCACATATTCAGGTTCACTATATAAGAATCCCCAAGCGACATTGGTCAAATTTGCTGTGGTAGGATTTACACGATAAACAGCTTTAGCTAAAGAGCCAATTGTATAATCACCTTCAGCAGCAACATTTATAAGGGTATTTTTTTCAGCGATAGTAAACTCAGCTCCCTCAGCATTTTTCTCGCCTTCGCTTTTTCCTGTAAATGCTTTATAAATACCTTGAGCATAAGGATAACGAGTCGCTTCGATACCATTTTCATACAAAGCAGGAACGAACACCAAACTACTCAGCTTATCACCGATAATAGCTAGCAATTCATTTCTAAGTTCTTTAATTCTACGGTCAATTTCAGCCATTTCAGCTTTACCCGCATTTTGTTTCAGGTTATCAACATCCGACTTAACTGAATTTAAAGTAGACTCAATAGTACCTAACTTATCTTCCAAGTTGTCAACTTTAGTCTGAGCAGCAGTCACTTTCTCTGTCAAGCTTGTTATAACAGCAGCATCAGCCTTACCTGCTATCGCAGCTTCCAAAGCAGCCTTAGCTGTCGCCAGTTCAGAAGTTGCGCTCTGCTTAGCTGCATCAATATTAGCCTGCAACTGGGCGATCTGAGTACTCAGCGTCTCGGGAGTAACAAGCTTGTCAATTTGTCCTTGCAAATTATCGATGTCATCATCGTAGTCCTTACAAGATACAAATGTTCCTGTCGAGGTAACCATTAAGGCTCCGAACAGGATTGCACTTAAAAACTTTTTGTTCATAATAGAAAAACTTTAAATTTATAAATTTAAAAAACTAAAATTGGTTATACATAATCTATTGGTTCTGAGAGGTCTGTCCTCTGTTCATACAAAAGGTAACGTTTGGGAGATACCCCCACCAGTTTACTGAAAGCAGCATAAAATGTACTTCGCGACAGAAAACCACACCGTCCGGGAAGCTCTTCCAACGAACACTTACCTGAGCGGAGCAGTTCTTTGGCATATTCCACGCGGTATGTGTTCACCAAATCTTTCAGATGGCAACCGAAATAGCGGTTTACCACGTTCGACAGATAGGTTTGGTTCGTTTCAATCATCTCACTCAGCTTCTTCAGTGAGAGCTTCGGGTCAAGGAACACCTGGCGCACTTCCAAATAGTACAATACATATTTATATAGCTCACAATCGACTTTCCTTGCCTGCTCCACGTTACGGCCTGCAAACTGCTGCTCCCAGTAAAGATGGGCAGCCCGGAAGAGCAGATTCTTCTGCCTTTCGGAAGTAAAGGTGCGCTTGTCGCG
>CARCZS010000009.1:26903-37376 GCA_948956705.1 uncultured Phocaeicola sp. | reverse complement strand
CGTGATTTTTCTTCTCAAAAAGTTTTAATTATCAAAACTTTGTGTAAATTTGCAGCGAAATGTATATCTCTTACTAAGAGATATACATTTTTTCAAGTTTCTCCCCTAGAGCTATTCAACACATAATCAGCATATTAGCCTTATCCCCACACCTATTTCCTATCACTTTAGGCAGTGTTTAAAAATGTAAAAACACACATTCTAAGGAACTTATAGATTTTCTCCGAATACTTAATAGTTTCTGAAAAAGAACTAAGGCTTTTTCAAAAAGGCTCCATCACTTTCAGAGATGAGTATGTTAGCCCAAACATAAGGTAGCATAACCAATGCAATTTTAGACGAACCATTTGAGCAAACCCTTTTAAACATTTATCTCAAATTTCTTTGTCCATAAACAAGATGAGCTAATTTATTTTACTATGTTTGTGAAGTACAACGTAAATCTACTTATATATGGGAACACAAAAAGATACAGAGAAAAAGATTGTATTAATGAAACGCAAAAGAAAATTGTATTTTACCGGAGCACTCATTTTTGCCATAGGAGCATTAATAACTCCTATTCTCCTTACACAATTAGATATCTGTGTCATCCATTTGGGAGAGCCTAAAGATGTAGGAAGCATTATTGGCGGCATTACAAGCCCTTTTTTAACTCTACTTGCTATTTGGCTCACATTTGAAGCTTTTTGGGTTCAATATGAGTCCAACCAACATCAGATAGAGATTAGCCAAAACCAAGAAGAAATTAGCTTAAAGCAAGAAGCCGAGGCAGCAAAACAACGCATGGATATAAAGAAAGAGCGCTTTGAAAACAAGTTCTTCCGCTTTTTGGACTTACTACACAACCAAGAAGCAGGTATCCACATGACTAATGTAGGAGATGCAAAACAGGTATTCCATTTTATGTTTTATGAATTCAAGGCTATCTACTATTTAGTACACATCTCAAATGTATATAAAGGATGTCATGATAGAAAAAAATATGAGCTAGAACAATCATACTATTTATTTCTGAATGGAGTAAGCAAATCATCAATTTCAAGATTATCGGAAACCTGTTCAGACAAGTTACAGAAAAAAATAAAAGAACTGAATAACGTACTCTTATTATTACAGGAATCATTCCTTATAAATGGCGGTAAGCCCAAATATCTAAAAGATTATGGAAACGCCAACATTAAACTGTTTGACGGTCATCGATTAAGGTTAATATCCTATTATCGCACTGTTTGTACTATTGTCCAATATGTATATCAAAACATTCAAAACCAATCAATAAAGGAAGAAGAGAAAAACGTTTATAGAAATATCTTATTATCTCAGTTGTCGGAACATGAAATTGCATTGCTTAAAATAATATATAAGTTTGACAAACTACAAAATGTTAAGTTTATCCTTAGCGAATATGAGCAATTGGTAGATTGTTTCTTTAGCAAGACATTATCTCAATACATTGTCTCCGAAACCATGAACTGCGATTCTGATCGGTTTATTGATGTATAATAAAAAAGGAGAAGAGTATAAACCTCTCCTCCTCTTTTTATTCTAAATGAAACAGTAGTCAATAACTATTATTTCAATGTAAGAGTTACGTCACATGCTTTAACATAGCCCCAGATATCGGTAACCGTAACAGTCAATTTCGGATTAGATTCTCCTGTAGTTGATTCACCTTTCACTACAATCTTACCATGCTTGTCTGCCGTAGCTCCGGTAGCCGCAGTCATTTTAACTTCAGTAAGCAAAGCCGGTTTATCATTTTCTGATTCTTTTGCTTCAACTTTCTCGATTTGAGGATCAGCCCATGCCAATGCGCCGTTTTCGCCAACTGCATCAGGAACTACATTGTATGCATTGGTTGTTTTGTTAGTATAGTCATAACCCTTAATCATTGCAGAAGTAATGGAAGCACCTGTTTTCAGGTCATTACGATTTACCTCAATCGGTTTACCATCTACACCTGATACTGTACCTTCATAAATCGGACTCATCAATTTAATCTGGAATGAGTATTCTTTTTCTGCAGTTTCAGTATATTTCCAACCTTCATAATCATCAGCAGAAGCAATTACTGTCAATGCTTCACCATAACCATACTCACGCATGTCTGTTTTACTCTTAGTAACTTTTTCATTCAAACCGACATAGATGTTTTCAAATGTTGCGTTGCTGGTTACCTCTTCATAAGAAGTACTCGGTTCTTTCGCTTCTTCATCTTCGTCTGTTGTTTCCTCTGCTACAGTTGTTTCTGAGACCTTTTTAAATTTAGCAATAGCTTTTGAAGATTTCTTGTCTGCACCCAGTTGATCGTCATCCTTAAAGTCAATAGTAGTATCCAAATACTTCTTGAAGTACTTAGTCAACAGAACTGATTTTTCAGCAACCTTGCCATTGCTGCCAATTCCATTACCAAGATAGAAATAAGCATTGATTGCGTTAGTAGTCTTGTCTTGGAATGCCGGTTCAATTTCAAATGCTTCAGACAATGCCGGAGCCACGAACTTAACAGGAACTACGATGCTGTTCAATACTGACAAATTCTTGTCTTGGAATGTGATACTTACATAATAAGTTGTGTTCAACTTCATTCCGGCATTCTTAGCCTTTCCGTTGTCAATAGTCAGACGAATATAGTTGGCTTCATCAGCAGCAGCTGCTACAGCGGCATCTTTCTTAGATTCTTTCAGAATAGAAGGAGTGAACAAGGCTTTATCGGCAATCACACTAGATACTTCACCACTCAATACACCATCTTCATATTTTTCATACAGCGCATAAGTTGTCTCGTTAATATCAGCATTCAATGCCCAAGTCTGCAACTTAGCACCTAAATTGCTCTTCATCAATGCCAAATCAATATTAAAGTAGTTGTCTTTATCAGCAATATTCTTGGTTATCAGTTGATAATCCTTAGTAGGAGCAATTACGGTTGACAATGAGATTTTGACAGAAGTCTTTTGAGTCTTACCGGTATTATCCACAGTATAGATATCCATCGGAAACTCTCCCTGAAGAGAAGCTTCATCCGGATTCTTGCCTACAGTAAACTTATGAGTAGCATTATCCCAAGTCACACCGAATGCATTCTTATAGGTATCTTTCACATCAAAGAACATATCATACAGAGCGGCAGGGTTATCAAATGTTACTTCGTATGCCTTACCCACTTCTATTCCGGTGAACTCTTCGGCTGTTTCAGCACCAAGGTCTTTATCTACGTCCGCGTTGATATTATATTTAGCCAACCCTTCTGCCTCACCTGTATTCACTACAACCTTATAAGCTGTGCGATAAGAAGAATTTGCATTTACAGCATAACCTATATATTTAGTGTCTTCACCATCTTTTACTTCAATAGCTTCCAATTCTTCCTTGAAATCACCAGCATTCGCCTTGGCTACTACAAAGTTATCCAGCACCAATGTATACAGTCCATTGCCATAAGCAGCTTTTGACTGTACGGTCTGAGGTACGGTCTGATATTCTTCTTTATATTCCTTAGCAGTCAGCTCAACATAGTTCAATGTTTCGTTCTTGCTGTTAGTCAGCGTAAATGTGATGCCGGTAGCATCGATATCCACAGGGTTAATGCGCAAGTCAATAGGGTCCTTAGCAACATTGGAATATACCACATCACCGGCGTTCGGCAAAGTTTTGGGACCTTTCCAGTCTGATGCCTTTGTAATGACGTTCTTGTTTTGTTCCAAATTCCAGGGGGTGGCAGCTGCAAGCGTCAATATCTTGTTCACACCCAAAGACAAGCCTGTAATTCTGGAAGTGGCAGTCGGCAATTTCACTTCAGTTGCTTTACCGTCTTTATCATAAATAGTCAAAGTAAAGCCGTCAGTCTGAGAACCGGTAACTGTTACGCCTGATGCAGGAATACCGGTTGTCTTGTAAGTGCCGTCTTCTTGCAACACAGCCCATTTGCCGTCTTCAACCTTAACAGCCGGCTTGAATTCAGTAACAGGAGCGTCAGCAGACACTTTAATGCCTGTTGCCTTGTTGTCAATGTAAAGTTCGCCGTTTTCTACCTTACAGATTGAGCCTACTTCATCTTTCAGTTCAATAGTCTTGTTTCCGGCGTTTTTGAAAGAGACAACAATATTATCGCCATCTTTGGCTACATTGGTAACATAGTCACCCTCACCGATTAACTTTTTCAGTTCTTCGATGCCTGCTTTGTTAGCGTCAATTTGTCCCTGCAAGTCCTTGATGTCATCGTCGTAATCTTTACAAGACACAAATGTTCCTGTTGAGGTAACCATCAAGGCTCCGAACAGGATTGCACTTAAAAATTTTTTGTTCATAATAGAAAAACTTTAAATTTATAAATTTAAAAAACTAAAATTGGTTATACATATTCTATTGGTTCTGAGGGCTGTATCGCCCTCTGTTCTTGTTTCATATATCTTTTGGGAGAGACACCCGTCACCTTTTTAAAGGAGGTATAAAATGTACTTCGCGACAGAAACCCGCAGCGTTGGGGCAGCTCCTCCAACGGACATTTGCCTGAGCGGAGCAGTTCTTTGGCATATTCCACGCGGTATGTGTTCACCAAATCTTTCAGATGGCAACCGAAATAGCGGTTTACTACGTTCGACAGATAGGTTTGGTTCGTTTCAATCATCTCACTCAGCTTCTTCAGTGAGAGCTTCGGGTCAAGGAACACCTGGCGCACTTCCAAATAGTACAATACATATTTATATAGCTCACAATCGACCTTCCTTGCCTGCTCCACGTTACGGCCTGCAAACTGCTGCTCCCAGTAAAGATGGGCAGCCCGGAAGAGCAGGTTCTTCTGCCTTTCGGAAGTAAAGGTGCGCTTGTCGCGGTGTAGAAACAGGTAGTCCATTGTACTCTCTTTTTATCGTCTCTTTTTCAGATAAATACACATTTTCCAAACCCTTAAAAAAGGGTTGCGTTCAGTATATCTCTTACTAAGAGATACACCGAACGCACATAACCGCTTTATTATTAATTGTTTAAGCCGATAAAAAACTGTCCTACAACTTAAGACTAAAGATATTTTTGCATTTGACCTGTGATTTTTCTTCTCAAAAAGTTTTAATTATCAAAACTTTGTGTAAATTTGCAGCGAAAAGTGTATCTCTTAGTAAGAGATACACTTTTTTTCTTCTTCCTCCCCCAATTTTATTCATCACATTCCCAATAGATTAAGCATCATCAAATGTTTGTTTTACTCCTGCTCTGTAAATCTTAACGGATGTCAACGTATCATAATGGAAAGACCTTGAAGTTTTTGGAAAAGACCAAAGAGTTTCCGAAAAAGACTTAAGTCTTTTTCAAAAAGACATAGAACTTTTCGCAAAAGCCGAAGCATTTGAAAAATCATATAGTTGCTAATTTGACCATTCCCTCTGCCGAATCGAATATTTGTTCCTAATTTCGGCAGAGTCTTCTATTGTATAATCCATCCACGAGGATAATCTTTCTACAATCCATCGCCTTTGGATGGGGCTAATAACCAGTCAATATCCAACAAAGCCACCCATTTGCGATAGCAGTGATAAACTAACTGTGTTTTTTCACCCTACAAGCAGAAATCTGCTTCTTCCTTACACCTTTCATTCGTTGCTGAAACGCCCTGTTGATGGGGCTCCGGTAGTGAAGGGACGTCTCGTCATCACCCTTTCAGCCTCCCTTCATTTGTAGAATTTCTTCCGGCGGGACAAATACTGAAGGCAGATTGTGAAAGGACCTGGAAAGCGCGGCTGAAGGGAGGATGAGGAGATGTGCTGTCATCTTTAACCATCTGATAGCCAGTGTGTACTCATTAAAATATAGGGATGAAGGGAGAAGAGGGAATGACCGGCTTCATGAGGGGAAACTCCCATCTGCCCCTACATGAAAAACATGCCGGGCTTTTAAAAAAAGGTGCTGAAGTTTTTAAGAAACATACCGAGCTTTTTTGAAAACTTCAAGGTCTTTTTTGCAGCATAGGAGTGTGTCAAAACTAAACCGGGCTATCCCATCGTCAGCTGTAGGGGCAGGGTTCGCCTGCCCGAAGACACAAAACAAACTGTTTTCGGGCGAGCAAACCTCGCCCCTACGCACGAAACGACAGCATTATCCACTGTAGTGTACGCATCGGGCTACACATACGGTGGCATAGGCCTGCACGTACGTACGCATCGGGCCACACGTATATACGTATAGGCCTACACGTACGTACGCGTAAGCCTACATATATATATGCCATGAAGTGTCAGGTTCCGTAATATCAAATGGACACCTATAAGATTATTATCGAGGAAATATTAAGCAAGCTTATCATAAGTCTTTCCATAAAGGAGCCCCTAAAAAAATTACCCCCGCCACAATTACTTGCGACGAGGGTAAGCTTTATTAGGAATAGTTTTTAAAACCTGCTCTAAAAACTATTATTTTGCAACGTTAGGAACAACTGTCATGTTCATTTCAATTACACGTTCGTTACCAAAGCAATCCTGAACTGTAATCTTCAATATAGAAGGAACATTGGCACCAATATTAGAATCCTTCTTAAGAGCTTCCAAATATTCAGGTGTTTTACCATCAGCACTCCAACTAATTCCGAAGTATTCAGAAATTTCGCCTGTTGAAACTGTTACGAAAGAACATTTCTCAGGTATAATCTTCAAGCCTTTTGCCTCAGCCAATACTGCATCATAGATGGCGTAATAAGAGCTCTTGCCTTCGATTACATTATCCAAAGTGACAACATCCTTACCATTCATGTACTTGAAGTCTACACCATATTTTATCTTTTGTGCGGCTGCTTTATAGGCATCACTTGCCCAATCGAATGTATAAGACTTGCCATAAATATTGCTATAAATAGCCTTCCAGCCATCTGCTGCATTATCTATTACAATATCCTGAGTAGGAGTCTTAGATGAAACCTTACCATAGTTGTACTTAACGACTACATCATAAGGAGTTACATCATCAATCATTGCAAATTCATCCTTAGATTTATCATCAAGGCTCAAAACAGTATTACCGAAACCTTCAACCTTTCTATTTACAATCGGATTGTTGGTTGTGAAGAAGAATGTGTACTTCTTTACATCACTGATAGTGGCATCAACATTGAACATTTCATTGGTCTTCATTGTAGCTTCGGTAGCAGTTACAGGAGTAAATGCATCAGGAATAACATAGCACAAGTATGTCTTCTTGTCAGCTTGCAATTGATTTTCCTTCCATGCAGTACCTGCAGGCAAAGTAGTCGGAACAACCTTAGTCATAGAAACATTCAGAGTAGCAATAGCTACATCTTTATCATTCTTGAAGCTGATAGTACCGTTATAAACTTGGTCGTCAACATAATCAGTTACAGCGATATCCTTTGTACGAGTAGTATAGATACTCTTAACCTTAGCCAACTCCTTCAAGTCTTTACTATTAAAGTAAGTAATATCTTGAATAGAACCATCTTGCATTTCAAATTTAACCTGGAATGCATCTTTTGAGTAAGGTTCACCCATCCAAGAGCCACTCAAGTGATAAACTTTATCAGTTACTAATTCAACACCGGCAATTGTACCTTTTGCCTCAGCATACTTATCCTTCATTTCAACTGCAACGTCAACCTTACCAGATAAGTTCTTATTGTAAGCGACATTAGCATCTGCAATGATAGTTGTCTTAGCAGAGATTACATCTGTAACAGCACCTACGCGTACATAGAATGCACGACCATCCGGGTCAACCAAAGTACCATTAGAGTTTACAGCGTAAACACGGAAACCGATAACGTCATTGATGTTGTCAGCAGTGAAACCGATTGTTGCCTCGCCACCTGTAGTCTTCACATCATATACAGTATTGATACCGGTAATCTTCGGTTCATAAATTTCTGTCCAAGCCTTGATTTCAGAATCGTCTGAAGACAAAGCACGTTCTTTATCCAATACTACATAGAAGTGAGTAGCTGATGCCAACATATTGTCTGCCAATTTCACTTTGAATGAATTTGCAGTAGAAGACACAACCGGTTTTTCAACTTTTCCAGTTGCTTGACTCAAGCATGTGTTTTGGCGGTCATCCTCAGTATCTTCTTTTGTATTAGCCAAAGCACCTTTAAATATAGGAGTAGCAGCAGGAGCATCGGTCCATGTGTATTCAGTAGGAGCCTTTGTTCCATCAACATCTTCTTCACTCTCACTAAAACGGTTGTGCAGATTTTTAACTTTCCAACCATCAGTTCCGGCCCATACATTGAAATCAAGTGTTGCCTTCGCTTCAGAATTGTCTTTTGTAAACGCTAAAGCATATTCAGATACTGCAGCTCTGGCAGCATTGTCTGTATCAGCAACCTTCACCGCAAATAAGACAGACTTTTCTTCAGTAACTACATTATAATCTGGATTGCCAAACAGCTTATCTTTTTCTTCTGATTTAACAACGGTTGTAGCCTTGTCATAAGCAGTTTCATCATATTTATCACCCACTTCCAAGTTTACAGTCCACAATCCTGTTGCTGAAATACCGGCGCGTGACAATACTTCACCTTTGTAAGCCTCTATACCTGTTACTTTCACCAAACCTTTTTCAACCAAGTCTACCGGAGTAGTACCGTCCAGTTGAGTACTGATAAAGTGAATGTCTCCTGCATTTAAAGTTGCAGTAACGGGAGAAACGCGAACAACCAAGGTAGCTCTCAGTTTGCTTCTTTCACCCTTAGTGAATTTAACAGCACCCGGCATTCCTTCACCGAAAGTCCAGTCAGCGATTGATTTGGCAGAAAGCAGTTCAATGTTGGCTGCTCCAAGTTTCACATTTTCACCATTAATGATAGCACCGTTAGCCGAAGCATACAGAGAAACGTGAGTTACACCTTTGGCAATAGCAGCCCAAACCAAATCCAAGTTGGAGTTGATTGCTGAAATCTGATTAGACAAGGTTGTCAGTTCAGTAGCCATAGTTTCCAGTGTAGCCTGGATAGCTGCAATAGCATCTTGAGTTTCTTTCACATCGAATGCCTTCAGGCCATCCAAGATTTCCTGTTGTTCACCCAATGTAACCAGAATGCCTTCAATGGCAGTCTTGTTGGCAGCTACAGCCTCATCGTTTGACAAGATATAGGCATCCAAAGCCTTTTTCTGAGCACCGATAGCAGCTTCATTTTTACCGATAGCTACCTTATTGGCTTTCACTTCAGCATCCAATGCAGTCAGTGTGCCTGCCAATTTAGTATCAGCATCAGCCAAAGCAGCTAAAGTTTCTTCGGTAGTTGTCTGAAATGCCTGCAAAGCATTGATTTTACCGTTTACCTCAGCAATAGAAGCTTCGATTTCTGTAATATCACCTTTTACAGCCTGAATTTCCTCGTCGGTTGCAGTCTGCAATTTAGTGATAGCAGCTTCCAACTCTGCCTTTACACCGGCGAGTTCTTCTGCAGCTGCAGCAATAGCAGTCTTCTGAGCTTCCAAAGCAGCCTTTTCAGCGGCATCTTTCACTTCTGCTATTTTGCCTTCCAAGCCGGTCTGAGCCGTTTGCAGGCTGGCGATAGAAGATTCAATGGCAGTGACCTTATCGCTCAGGTCAGTCTTCTGCTTGTCGATTTGCTCCTGCAAGTCCTTGATGTCGTCATCATAGTCTTTACAAGACACGAATGTTCCTGTTGACGAAACCATCAAGGCTCCGAACAGGATTGCACTTAAAAACTTTTTGTTCATAATAGAAAAACTTTAAATTTATAAATTTAAAAAACTAAAATTGGTTATACATATTCTATCGGTTCTGAGGGCACAGCCCTCTGTTCTTGTTTCATATATTTTTTTGGAGAGGCGCCCGTCATCTTCTTAAAAGCGGCGTAGAATGTGCTTCGTGACAGGAATCCGCAATGTTGGGGCAGCTCATCTAGCGTATATGTGTCCGAACGGAGCAGTTCCTTGGCATATTCTACCCGGTACTTGTTCAGCAAATCCTTCAGGTGGCAACCGAAGTAGCGGTTCACCACATTGGACAGATAAGTCTGGTTCGTCTCAATCATATCGCTCAACTTATTCAGTGAGAGCTTCGGGTCAAGGAACACCTGGCGCACTTCCAAATAGTACAATACATATTTATATAGCTCACAATCGACTTTCCTTGCCTGCTCCACGTTACGGCCTGCAAACTGCTGCTCCCAGTAAAGATGGGCAGCCCGGAAGAGCAGATTCTTCTGCCTTTCGGAAGTAAAGGTGCGCTTGTCGCGATGTAGGAACAGGTAGTCCATTGTACTCTCTTTTTATCGTCTCTATTTCAGATAAATACACATTTTCCAAACCCTTAAAAAAGGGTTGCGTTCGGTGCATCTCTTAGTAAGAGATACACCGAACGCACATAACCGCTTTATTATTAATAGTTTAAGTCGATAAAAAAGTGTCCTATAACTTAAGACTAAAGATATTTTTGCATTTGCCTTGTGATTTTTCTTCTCAAAAAGTTTTAATTATCAAAACTTTGTGTAAATTTGCA
>CARCZS010000009.1:0-26861 GCA_948956705.1 uncultured Phocaeicola sp. | reverse complement strand
CTTTCTCCCAAAACCTTATTCACCACGTTCCCAATAGATTAAGCATCATCAAGTGTTTGTTTTACTTCTGTTCCGTAAATCTTAACGGATGTCAACGTATCATAATGACACATTCTGCAAGTTTTGAGAAAAGACCAAAGAGTTTCCGAAAAAGACTTAAGCCTTTTTCAAAAACGTGGGGAGTTTTAATCGAAACAGATATTGGGGAGAAGAAAAAAGGTGATGGCAGCACTCTTTTCCAAATAGGAAAGAAAGTACTGCCATCACCTTTTTCACCCCTGTTTGTGGGTTTTCCGAAAGAAAATCTATTATTTATCTGTCGGGACAGACAGGATTTTAATATATCCTTCTTTGTCTTTTAATGTTTTGATAGCCTGAGTCAAGTCAGCGTCATCTTTCATGCGTTCCAATATCACACCACGCTGGAAATAATGACGTTTCACGATTTCTTCGGCTATCGCTTTCTTTATCTGTTTGGAGAAACGATTCAATTCATGGTCCAGATTATGCGTCAGTTTCTTTTCCAAAGCTGCAAATTCTTCGGATGCCCCTTCCATATAACCTTCAAACTCGGCAATCTCCTTCAAGTTCTTCAGCGATTTCTCACTTTGGCGGTCATAAGTAAAATTGCGCTTCTTCAACATCTGCTTGAAATCATTATAGTCGGCATCTGTCACTGAGAAGTCTTTCACTTCACCAATGCCGGGATGCTTAATACAGTACTGGGTGGCGTAATCAAAAATCATATCATCATTCAACAAGTAGAACATGATATTGGGGAAACGCTCTGCCTTGACTTCTACATCGGGACGGATACCACCGCCATCGCGCACCTCACGTCCCACAGCCGTATGAAATACAGTAGTCAGACTGTCAGGAATGCGTGCCACCGAACCGTCGGCATTGCGTTTGGCATAATCAATGGCCTGAATACAGCGTCCGCTGGGAATGTAATATTTGGCAGTTGTCACCTTCATGCTACTATTATAAGGAAGTTCACGCGGAACTTGTACCAAACCCTTTCCATAGGTGCGGTTACCCACAATCACAGCACGGTCAAGGTCCTGCAAAGAACCGGAAACGA
Organism: uncultured Phocaeicola sp.; assembly: GCA_948956705.1. The sequence continues at coordinate 25,777 of CARCZS010000009.1, read as the reverse complement.
TTTCGGCTGCCGATGCCGTAGCACCATCTACCAGCACGGCCAAAGGAATTTCCGTATCTATCGGCTCATTGGATGTCTTATAAATGCTGCCGGCTTGCTTAATCTTGCCCTTAGTCACTACTATTTCTTTGCCTTTCGGCACAAAGAAGTTTACCACATTCACAGCTTCGCCCAATAGTCCTCCACCATTTCCACGCAAATCGAGAACAATAGAAGCCGCTCCCTGCTGCTTCAACTCAATCAACGCTTTCTTTATATCCTTGGAACATCCTTCGATAGCAAAAGTACTGATGGCAATATAGCCTATATTCTCATCTACCATGCCATAGTAAGGGACAGGATTGGTGCGGATGGTTCCGCGCGTAATCTTCAATTCCAACGGCACATAAGTGCTGTCTGCCGTGGGGCGTTCCAACTTCAGCACACAAGTAGTGCCGGGTTCGCCACGCAGATTGTCACTGACATAAGAAGTCAGTTCGTTGGGCGTTCTGTCTCCCTGTGCCATGTCCTTGCCGTTTATCTCCATAATAATATCTCCCGCCTGCAAACCGGCTTCGGCTGCCGGACTTCCTTCCGAAGGCTCGATAATGGCAACACGCTTGCGAGGAGTGTAATAACGGATAATAGAACCGATACCGCCGAACTTTCCACTGGTCATTTCTTTCAGTGTGTTATCCTCTTCAGGATAATACTCCGTATAAGGGTCGGTCTGTGCAAGCATCGCCTCGATGCTATAATTGATTACCTTTTCGGGATCAATCGTATCCACATAGAACATATCCAGTTCCTTGAATACCGCATTGAAGATATCCAGGTTCTTAGCTATCTGAAAGTTACGGTCATCGCCTTTGCTAAAACTGAAAAGAGCACTTCCTGCCAAGCCGACACACGCTATAAATAATAAACTCTTAGTATTCCACTTCATTCTTTTATGTATTTGTTAACCGCAAATTAATACATTATTCTAATCAGGACTGCAGAAGCGCCGCTATATTTAACTTTATTTCGTCCCATTTTTTCTTTGATAAGGTTGTGCCCACCACTTGTATCACATTGGATGCCAAAATGGAACCGATAATGGAACATTTCTCCAAAGAATAGCCGCACGTGAGTCCGTAAAGGAACCCGGCAGCATAATAATCGCCCGCTCCGGTGGTGTCGACCACTTTTTTCACCGGCGGAATCTCCAGTTTGATACATTCCGTACCTTTCTTGATACAGGAACCTTGCGCACCAAGTTTCACAACCACCACACTGCACATGGCAGAAATTTCATTGATGGCTTCCCACGCATCTTTTCCCGTATAGGCACGCGCTTCTTCTTCATTGGCAAAAACGATGTCGACATACTTATTTACCAAAGTAGTAAAGAAGTCCAGTTCCTCCGCCACAATATTATAACTGGCCATATCCAGACAAATCTGTGCACCGGCTTCTTTAGCCAACTGCATGGCACGAAGAATCAAATCATGGTCTTGCACCAAATAACCCTCTATATATAGATAGGCATATCCTTTAAACATATCCAATGTGAGATTTTCGGCTTTCATGGTTGCCGCTGCCCCCAAATAAGTACCAAAAGTACGCTCCCCATCGGGAGATATAAAGGTAGAAGCAACCCCCGTAGGCAAATCGCCGACTAACAAATTCATGTCTATACCACGCTTCAAACCATTCTTTTTAAAATATTGCCCAAAATCATCTTTTCCTATTTTGCCGATGAAACCGGGCTGCGCTCCAAGGTTAGCCAACGCCAAAACCGTATTTCCGGCAGAGCCTCCCGTTGCTTTATGAGTCTTCATATCAGCAATTTCATCTCTGATTTTCAGAAACTTAGCTTCATCTATAAGTTGCATACTTCCTTTGGGCAAATTCATTTCATCCAACAGTGCATCGCCTTGCAAAGTAACAAGAACGTCAACCAATGCATTGCCCATTCCAATTATTTTATCCATTTACCTAAAATTTTTCTGCAAAGATATTGCATATTTCGAAAAAACCTATTATCTTTGCACCGCAATTAAGAAAAAAAACATTCTTCCTTAGCTCAGTCGGTTAGAGCATCTGACTGTTAATCAGAGGGTCCTTGGTTCAAGTCCAAGAGGAAGAGCGAAAAGAATTAATTGCAAATTCTTCCTTAGCTCAGTCGGTTAGAGCATCTGACTGTTAATCAGAGGGTCCTTGGTTCAAGTCCAAGAGGAAGAGCACAAAGGTTCGCAAATGCGAACCTTTTTTGTTTCTTATAAACTTAAAGAGGTGTGCCAAAACACCAACTTTGGAATTTTGACGCACCTCCTACGATAATATCAATAAGGTATAAGATTGGACAAAATCTTTTGTGTATACCATGGGTCATCAATGGTTTTCAACTGTCGGCCCATTTCTTCGCACAGTTCTTTTACGACTGCCGGATGTTCTTCCAACGGCAAGTTATGAAGTTGATAAGGATCGTTCCAGTCATCAAAAAGCAAGCTTTGCGTAAGTTCCTTATTCTTCTTGTCTACATAAAATGCCAATGTATAGCGGGCTGTCTTTATGCCTCTCGCCTTCGGGAAATAACTGACCACCAAACCGTCTTTATCCTTGTCTCCATCTACATTCTGAATATAAAGTGCACCGGAAGGACGTGGAACAACATCATCTGCTCCATAAAACAGAGAGGCATAGTTGATTCCTTGCACATTGTCGGGAATATCCTTATCCAAATGACTCAAGCCCAACAAAGTAGGCATAATGTCTGGTGAAGACAACAGCAAACTATCCACCCTCGGACGGATATGTCCCGGATAACGAACCATGAACGGAACATTCATCGACTCTGCATAAGGAGAATTTTTCGGGTCATCCGTAGACTGGCTACACATCGTTTCGCCATGATCGGAAGTAAAGACCACAATGGTATTCTTGTCCAACCCCAGTTCTTTCAGGCAATCAAGAATTTCACCGAATGCACGGTCTACTCCCGTAACCGAAGCAAAATAATAACGTGCCGATTCTGCCTTGGGACGGTTTCTGTCGGCATTCGGACGAATCAGCAGACTGTCGATAGGCTTATCCTTATACAGATTGAAGTCTTCCTCCATGCAGTCATTCAGTGTGCGATAAGGACTATGAGGCGGATTCATTCCCACCATAATAAAGAAAGGTTTTCCGGTATCACGCTGTTTTTCTTTATTCCTGAGATAAGCGATTACTTGCTTGGCTTCGTGCAAAGGCGACCATTCTTTCGGTTCATGGCGTTTGCCGGCAGTATCCCAATAATGTGGATTCTTATGCACGTCAAAAGTACCGTAAGAATACCAGTAATTAAAACCGTGACGACGCTCGGGCGGAGTATAAGCATCCCACACCGGACGCTGCTCTTCTACATACTCACCGGGATGTGCCGGATCATTGGGAGTGGGGAAGTCTGCGTGCAGCTTTCCAAAGTAAGCACATTCATAACCATTTTTGCTGAACACGTCACTGACACATTCCACATCCGTACGCAATGAACTGATGGGGCGTTTGGAATTACAATTCAGAGGGACACCACTCTTGTTAGGATACATTCCGGTCAACAGACAACCACGGTGAGGGCTACTCAGCGGACAATTACTCATGGCGGAAGAGAGTACCAGCGACTCTCGGGCAAAGTTGTTGAGATGAGGGGTATGCACAGGATCGGCCTTGAAATTAACGTGTCGGCTGAATCCTTCTTCGTTCCAGAAACCCATAGCCATGTTGCGGTATTGGTCCGGAAATACATAAATAATGTTCGGGCGTTCTGCCACGACAGCAGAATCTTGTTTGCCGGCATTGCCGCATGACAACAGGCCAACTCCTCCCAGTAACGGTAAAATCAGGTTCTTCATAATAATTTATCTTTCGAAATGTTTTTCGCTTAAAAATCCGGTCTCATTGCTTTACAGCATAGCGAAGATAGGCCATTTCTTTCTATTTCATAGTTCCATTTCGTCCATAATAGGGAGAAAATTGTGTATTTGCTTTCTTTAAAAGGAAAGAAGAATGATTTTCAGACAGAAGAACAAGTAAGGAAAGAGAAAAACCTGGAAAGTTCCTTTGTTCTTCTGCCGAAAGAAATAATGTCTATCAGCCCACTTCACCACGCATGCGATCTTCGAAAGCGGCAAGTGCGGCCTTTGCTCCTTCACCCATAGCAATGATAATCTGCTTATAGGATACGTCCGTTACATCTCCCGCAGCATAAACACCCTTCACAGAAGTACGGCCGTTCTTGTCGGTCAGGATTTCTCCCATGCGGTTCGTTTCCACCAAATCCTTGAATAAAGCGCTATTGGCAGTCAGACCAATCTGAACGAAAATGCCGTCCAAAGCAAAGATTTCTTCTTTTTCCGAAGAACGATCCTTCTTAATCAGACCGACCACCTTATCCCCATCGCCCAATACCTCAACCGTCTGGGTATGAGTAAAGATATCTACATTAGGCAGACTCCTGACTTTCTCTTGCAAGACGGTATCCGCTTTCAGAGTCTCCATAAATTCGAAGACTGTCACCTTAGAGCAAATGCCTGCCAAATCAATGGCCGCCTCCACACCAGAGTTACCGCCACCGATGACAGCCACCTCCTTGTCTTTATAAAACGGCCCGTCGCAATGCGGACAGAATGCCACTCCATGACCAATGTATTTCTCTTCGCCCGGAACATTCAACTTCCGCCAATTGGCACCTGTAGCAATAATCAGCACAGGAGCCTTGTAGCTCTCACCGCCTTTGACCGACAGCACTTTCATTCTCCCTACTACTTCAGTTTTTTCTATCCGGCGATTCTCAAGCACATCGATATGATAAGCAGCCAGATGGTCCTTCAGGTCCTGTGCCAGTTCCTTACCGGTAGTCCGAGGTACGGATATCAGATTCTCAATACCCATAGTCTCATTCACCTGACCGCCAATACGTTCGGCCACCACAGCCACCCGCAATCCTTTTCGGGCAGAATAAATGGCAGCCGCAGCACCGGCAGGACCGCCTCCCGCCACCAATACATCATACTCTTTCGTTTCAAAAGACTCCGGTTCCACCGAGCCATAACGCGCTTCAAGCTTTTCAAGCAAATCACCGATACTGCCGCGCCCCACATGAATCTGCTCGCCATCGGCAAACACCGTAGGAACGGCCTGCACCTTCATGCGGTTCACTTCCTCTTCGTTCACAGCACCGTCTACGGCCTGATGGCGTATCTGAGGATTGAGCACCACCATCAGGTTCAATGCCTGAACCACATCAGGGCAGTTTGTACAGCTCAGTGACAGATAGGTAGTAAGATTTATCGGTCCGCGCAATGCACGGATACGCCGGGTGATAAACTCATCAGGGAAATTCTTGCCTTTGCCGTCGGCGTTGAGTACCGCCATCAGCAGGGAAGTAAATTCATGCCCGCCGGGTACGGCACGGAAAGTAATTCCCGTATCTTCCCCTTCCTTTAAAAGAATAAATTTCAAGCCCTCGCTCTCTTGCAAACGGCAGGAGAGTTTCTCGGAACAGGAAGCCACTTCTTCCAACAAGTCCACCAACTCGGCACGACTTTCGTGCCGGGGGTGGACAAAGATGTCGAAAGTATAGTGCGCATCCAGTTGGGCAAACAATCCCTTCAACTGTTCCTTTATTGCACTATCCAACATATTTTTCAGGTATTTTAAATTTTACCTACCAGGTCAATGCTCGGTTTCAGAGTCTCGGCTCCTTTTTTCCATTTCGCCGGACAAACTTCTCCATCGTGACTGGCAACAAACTGAGCTGCTTCCACTTTACGGAGCAATTCGTCGGCATTACGTCCGATACTGTTGTCCTGAATCTCAGCCAACTTAATCTTACCTTCGGGATTGACCACAAAAGTACCGCGATAAGCCATACCGTCTTCTTCAATCATCACACCGAATGCACGCGAGAGAACTCCCGTGGGGTCCGCCAACATCGGATAAGTGATTTTTCGAATGCTTTCGGAAGCATCATGCCATGCTTTGTGAACAAAATGTGAATCAGTGCTGACAGAGTATACCTCCACACCCATTTCCTTGAACTGGTCATACTTCTCTGCAATATCTACCAACTCGGTAGGACAGACGAAAGTAAAATCGGCAGGATAAAAGAAGAAAATAGCCCATTTGCCTTCGATATCCTTGTTAGTCACTGTCTTAAACTCTCCATTATGAAATGCCTGAACTTTGAATTCAGGAACTTGTGAATTAATAATAGGTTCCATATACTTTCTATTTTAAAATTGAAATTAATTTTTAAATTGTAATTATTACATCTGCAAAGGTAGTGTACTACACTTCACCCTGCAATACCTAATTATTAGGATAATGTAGAACAACAATCACCATAAATAGGTACACGAGATTAGGTGTTTTTAAAGTTTTTACGTACTTTTGTCCCGCAATTTATTAAAAACAACCCAAAATGGACGATTCCAACCCACGAACGTACAGTATAGTATTAACTTATCCGGCAGGGCTCTAAACAGCATGCCTGCAATGCCTCTGCCCGGACTTAAAACAAACGAAAGGAGGCAATAAGATGAGAAAATATCTTTATTGTGAGAACGGCTTTGTGGAAAAGCCGCAGTGGATGCCCAACTGCTGGGTAAATGTAGAATGCCCTGATAAAAGCGATTTTGACTTTCTGACCAAAGACTTAAAAGTTCCCGAATCTTTTTTGGAAGACATTGCTGACGTGGATGAACGCCCGCGCACCGATACCGAAGAAAACTGGTTGCTGACCATTATCCGCATCCCTTTGCAACAGCAGGGAAGCATTCCATATACAACCATTCCCATCGGCATCATCACAAACAATGAGATTATTGTCACCATTTGCTATCATTCCACCGAAATGATACCTGACTTTATCGACCACACACGCCGAAAAGGAATAGTAGTGCGCAATAAATTTGAACTGATATTGCGGCTGATTTATTCTTCCGCAGTATGGTTCCTGAAATACCTGAAGCAGATAAACAATGATGTGGCAGCGGCCGAAAAGGAATTAGAGAGAAGCATACGCAATGAAGATTTACTGCGGTTGATGAAACTGCAAAAGACATTGGTCTATTTCAACACCTCGATACGTGGAAATGAAGTGATGGTAGGCAAATTGCAAAGTATCTTTCAGGAAAAAGATTATCAGAACCCTGACCTGGTGGAAGATGTGGTCATCGAATTGAAACAGGCATACAACACAGTGAATATCTACAGTGATATTCTGACAGGCACAATGGATGCTTTTGCCTCCATCATTTCAAATAATGTGAATACTATCATGAAGCGCATGACCAGTATCTCTATCATACTGATGGTACCTACATTGATTGCCAGCTTTTATGGAATGAACGTGGATGTGCATGTGGATGAGTTGCCACATGCTTTCAGCCTCATCATATTGATATCTATCGTATTATCGGCCATGGCCTTCGTTATCTTCAGAAAGATAAAGTGGTTTTAATCTCAAACCGTATGGGAAATAGAGAAGTGTGCCAAAAGCTGACATAACGGTCACGCTGTTTTTGCTTTTGGCACACCCGCCGCTAGCACCTTCGTTTTCTTTGTCCGAGCTTACGTTTTATCCACAGGTAATAGCCTGTCAATGGCAGACAAGCCCCGATGAGAGCCGCTGCAAAGGCAAGTATCTTGGTAAAGATACCGCCCCAGCTCCCTACATGCACCGAATATATCCACCCCCGAATCTTTCCCGACGGCTCAGCGTCCTGATATAAAGATACATTCATTATCTCACCCGAACGAGGGTCAAACTCATAACGGTCACTCGCACGCTGATTGCCCAACCGGTCAAAAGAGACATTGGCAGTGCCCCGGGATATGGAAATCTGTCGGTAATCGGGATTCTCATCCTTCAACTGTCGATAGACCTGTTCCCAATGTGCATACGGAACCTGTGACTTTTCCTTCTTCTCCTGCCCATGAGCTGCGTGCCCGCTTCCCTGCCGGGTTTCTACTCCGAAAATTTTATAAAATCCAGTCTGGTACCAAGCAAAAGACCAAGTCAGTCCCGTCAGTGACATCATCAGCAAAAACAGCAACGCATACAAACCGCCCGCCACATGAAAATCGTAACAGAACCGGCGGAATCCCCTCCGCAACGTTATCTTCAGACTATTCTTCAACGCCCGCAGTGTGCGCGGCCACCAGATAATGATGCCTGTCAGCAGAATAAGAACAAACATTAGTGTACTCACTCCCACTATCACCTTTCCCCAGAAGATACCGCCACCGGGCTTCATACTGTCCAACAGCCAGCGATGCAGTTTAAACATGGTCAGAAAAAAGGCCGGACGCTCGTATTTTCCCTTCACTTCACCCGTATAAGGGTCAATATAAACCGATGCACGACGTGGTTTGGAGAGATTTACCTGCCACGTGCGCCCCTTCTCTGAAGGAATACTCACTCCGGTGACAGATACACTGTCGGGCAATGTCTCCGCCACTCGTTCGAGAAGCATTTCCACAGGCAGTGGTTCCGCCTTTACCTCCTTCACATGATAAAGGTCGGGGCGGCTCCACTCCGTTATTTCGTTCTCGAAAACCAGCATGGCACCCGAAAAGCATATCAGACTGACAAGCAGTCCGAAAGGCACGGAAAGCCAAAGATGCAATGTACGAAATATCTTTTTCATTTTTGAGATACAAGTTTACCTACGGTACTAACAGATTCCGCAACGATAGTCAGCCCCTTTGTGGCAGTAGCCGTCCGAGGGTCAATCTTGTAAAGTGCCGGAGCACTGCCATCGGTAGTGGATACCGGCACATATATGTAACCGTTCTCATTATAAGGGATATTTCCATAAGCGCTCAGAACATCTTCCGACGGCAATCCGGTCACCGGCTTCAGTGTCCGGTCCTCACCTTTAAAGACAGCCAGTTCGGTGGTGTACTCCCCTTTCGACTGTAATCCGCGAGTATACATCTGAAGCAGGAAATAATCTTCTGTGATATGCCAGCATTTGTACACCGGATGTTTGTTTCCAAGCTCTTCGAGATTGACATAATAAGTGGCGTCGAACGAAGTTTCTCCTGCCTTGATTCGCATCACTCCCGAAGGAAGTGTTCCCTGCACACGCTTCAAGTCGTCCGAAGAAGTAGTGAGCCGTCCATAGCCCGGCGAGAAAACGTACAAATCGCCATTATCGGCCGCCCAGATGGTCTGGTAATATTGCGAACGCATACGTCCGCTGGCAAAACCAATTTTGTCCGTGGCGACAATCGTTGGGGTAGTGCTGAAATCACTTCCGCTATAAATGGCCACGTATGCATAATCGGGATACTGGGTGGAAGGAATAGAACCTTCTTTATAAGCACTGCTGGCACTGCCTCCCGCCACGGTTGCCACAAGTTGAGGGTCGGTCACCTTGTCCGGAAACGCTTTTACACCATATTGGCTCATCCCCATCGGAATTACTGAAGTGTAAAGTTTGCCGTTCGCCTGCACAAATCCGGAAAAGGTAACATACTCACCGTTACCCAAATAGTTTTCACACGGGTAGGTCTTGGTACTCGTCGTACCGTTCAGCGAATTCAGATAGTTCACCAGGATGCCTTGCTCCGCATATCCGTTGGCATCCGTCCGGTCTGTATCGCCGGTAGAAGCGGTAATGACATTGTCGCCCCATGTGCCATACGTGGTGATGCGTTTAAAGGCATACGACAGATGCTCTTCGGGCTTATTATTACAGTTCAGGATATAAGAGGAGCCGGTTCCGTCTCCTCCTTTATTATACACGAGACGAAAAAGGTAATCATTGTTATGAAACACCCAATACGTACCGGTCTCGGTTTCAAGACCATTATTTTTTACTGTGACGCTTCCTTCGTCCAAAGACTCGGCGGTCAGGAGATAATTCACCCCATCAACAGTGGCGGCAACCACGTATGTTCCTGTCCCGGTATCGGTACCGGGAGTATCCGGCGTTGGATTCTCGGGCACTGTATCATCACTGCATGAAGTCAACACACTGCCTGCACAAAATACCATGGCAACAGACCAAAACAAAAAATTTCCATTCATCATTCTTCTATTTTATTTATCGATTCATATTTATTGTCCGAAATAAACTCTCACCTTCCCATAGAACGCACGCCCGGCTTTCTGCAGACTATAATTATCATATAGCTTCTCGTCCGTGAAGTTCTTACATTCAAACGAAAGATTATAGCGTCCGTTCTTGATGCTATACGTAACTCCTAGATTATGTGAAAACTGTTCTGGTACGCGTTTCTTGGAAGAAGCCTCTCCGATGGCTTCCCAATTCAAGGGAAACTCGTGCTGGTAATAGCTGTCATACGTGAGCGACAAGCGGTTTCCTTTTGCAAACAAGTCATGCCAATAGAGAGAAGCATCCAGGCTGGCATAACGGTAAGGCTGGTTGGGTATACGCAGTTTATACTTCAGGCTTTCCTGCAGGGAACCCCCTTCCAGGTATTTCTCATTGTCACGCGTATCCATGCTGCTATAAGTAGCTCCCACACTGAGCCAATGCGAATAACTGTAACGTGCGGATACATTGAAGCCTTTCGTCTTTACACGCCCATGGTTATAATAGGAACCATAGCTTTTGCCTCCAAAAGAACTGATAGTACGAACGATGTAATCTTTCGTATCACGATAAATCAAACTTCCTTCCACATAAAGCCCATGTTTGCCAAACTGGTGTGTATAACTGAGGTTCAGATTAATGTTGTCACTGTTCTCCGGATTCAAATCAGCCTTCCCCGCTTCCAAATCCTCGTCACCGAACAGTTCTTCATTGGACGGTAGCCGATAAGCTTTCTCGTATGAGAGCTTCGCCTGCAGGTCCTTTATTATCCAATAGGTGCCTGCCACACCGTAACCCAAAGCGCTTACGTTCTTAGACATATCGATATAGTTTCCTATGCCGTCGGCATTTTGTGAGACCAATCCCGAACTATGCTGGTTGTAATACTTCCCGAAAGCAGAGAAGTTCCATTTCTCAGTGGGCATCAGGCGATAAGAAAGCCCGGTGATATTCTTCCTTGTCTTCTTGGGAACAGTAAAGTCGGAGACGGCCGAAGTGGAATTCACATCCGAACGGTTACTTCGCTCAAAAGCAGTCAGCACATGGCTCAATGTAAAGGTCTGCGCCCTACTAAGGCGATAATCGGCCCTGAACGTTCCATTCCAGTTCTTATTCTTCGATTCATTGTCCTGATAAGATTGCTCTCCTTTTGAACCGGTATATTGCTTTTCGCCATACCAGTTGTATTGATAAGGCACAGTATCAACATTCTGGGTCAGGTTATAATTATAATTTGCCGTCAAGCTGATATCCAGCCCTTTGGTGAACAAATCCCGCTTACGATACTCCAATGAGGGCATCAGCGAATGTCCCTTGCGATGCTTCTCTCCAAATACCGCTTCCTGACGCACTCCTGTCTGAATCTCCTTGTACATATTGGAATAAGTAAAGCCAAAGAGCAAACGGTCGGCAAAAGGTTTTCCCACCCAACCAATCTTTCCGATGACAGCCTCATTGTGGTAAGTGTCATTGAAACGCTTTACATGCTCAATCTTCTTTTTGTCGGTGGTATTGCCATCGGGAGAAAAATGAGTGACATAAGTATCCACATAATAATCATTGTCGGAATAGTTTTGGAATGCATTTATCTCATACATCCATCCGTTTCTGAAAGTCTGCCCGAAATTGACATACGACTTGTGCGTATTAAACGAGCCATAGGAATAAGAAGTATCCAAAAACCATTTTCTCTTCTTCTTGTTCGTCACAATATTGACGATACCTCCTAAAGCATCGGTGCCGAATCCTACCGGTACAACCCCTTTATACACTTCTATACGCTCGGCAAAATTCACAGGAATATTGTTCAGCCCGAACGAGCTGCCTACCCCCTCCTGTGGCACTCCGTCAATGAAGATTTTGACATGTTTTCCACAAAAGCCGTCCAACATGAGTTGGGTGTCAGAGCCTACACCTCCTGCTTCCCGCAACTTCATACCCGGAAGTTTGGACAAGGCGTCACTCAAATTCTTCGTCGAGTTCTGCAACTCCTCCGTATCCACAGCCACGGCATTAAAAGCCGAACGCTTCACACGGCCTACCCCATTGGATACGACAACGACCTCATCCAACTCTGTTACAGACGAAGCTAACACTACATTCATTTTTACTCTCTCATCCCGAAGGAGTTTCACCGGCTTCTCCACCGTTTCGTAGCCGATGGCAGAAACAACCAGCGTATACTCTCCTGCCGGAGCATGCAGATGATATATTCCCTGTTCATTGGTCATACAACCATAGTTGGTCCCTTTCAGATACACAGTTGCCAAATCTATGATTTCCTTCTCCTTCGATACGACTTTACCCGAAATCATGGTTTTATATGGCTGTGCATATACAGATACGCCCGCCCATAAAACGATAATTAAAATACTCACTTTCCGAATTGCTGTTCTCACGTTTTTCTCTTGCTAAGTAATTACATTCTTTATTCGGATGCAAAATTCCTAATAAAACCGACGCGCCGCAATCGCTTTTTATAGGTAATTTAGAAAGCTGTCTCAGCAGTCATTTCTTTCCTACAATCACCATTTATAAGTATTCTCCCCCATTAGAAGACAAATATACCATTGCCCGGAAACAAACTTTTCTGTATGCTGCAAAGCATTTGAAATATTAATAACCTATCTTTGCAGCATTAAACCAACCTATTAAACACCAGTAATAAATGAAAAAGCTATCTAGTTTTCTATTGTTATTTGTCTTTCTATGCTGCTCACTGTCAGCAAAAGAAACGCAAATCATCCTCTTTTCTACCAATGACATGCACGGCAGTATTGATAACTTTGCCAAAATAGCAAGCTATATACAGAAAGAACGTACCAAGAACCCCAATATCTTGATTCTAAGTGGAGGAGATATGTTTTCGGGGAATCCGGTAGTAGACCAATATCCCGAGAAAGGCTTCCCCATGATTGACTTAATGAACCGGATAGGCTATCGGTATGAGATATTCGGGAACCATGAATTCGACTATGGACAGGAAGTGTTGAACCAACGAATGGAGCAGGCCAACTTCCAATTCCTGTGTGCCAACATGATTGTCGACGAAGAAACAGCCAAAATCAAACAACCTCAACCTTATGCTTTCCTCCAAATCGGTGACACCAAGATATGCATCCTGAGCCTCATCGAAGTGAGTAAGCGAAGAACAGGCGAACTGCTCCCCGCCACCCATCCTGCACGCCTGAAAGGTGTCACATTCACAGAGCCAGTCTCAACAGCCCTTAAATACAAGAACTTACGCACTCAATGTGACTTGTTTGTCGGTCTCACCCATACCGGTTATACCAAAGACTGTGAAATAGCCGAAGCGATGCCCGAGCTGGACGTTATCATTGGAGGGCACTCACATACACGCATTGACTCCACCATTATCGTGAATGGTGTCCTGATTAATCAGGCACAAAGTAATCTCCATTATCTGGGCAAGACCACCATAACCTTAGATGACAATAAAGTAAAAGATAAGAAATTCGAGCTGATTAATATCGCGAAACTCAAAGACGAAGATACAGATATCAAGCAACTGATTCAGAAATTCCGAGAGGATTGCCACTTAGACCAAGTAATAGCACACGCCACAGCACAGTTCAACGGTAAAGAACCTCTCGGCTCACTGATGACGGATGCCGTAACCAGCGTGCATAATCTCGACTTTGCTTTCCAGAATGCCGGCGGCGTGCGCATCGGACAAATAGCCAAAGGAGAAATCACCATGGCCGAGATTTATCAACTGGATCCCTTCGGCAACAGCGTAGTTATCTACCGGATGACTCCGGCAGAGATTCGCACCTTATTAATGAACTCCTACCGCAAAGCCAGCAAACGTGCCGATTTATTGGTTTCGGGCATGACCTATACCATTCATACCCATGACGGCAAAGCCGTGAGTGTCACCCTAAAAGATATGAACGGTAACCCGCTGGACGAGAATAAACAGTATAAAGTAGGAATGAACAGCTACATCGCCTCCAGCTACCGATTTGACCATGCCGACCCGGGACATGAAACGACTGCCACCTCATCAGACGCTCTGATAGAATATCTGAAACAGCAAAAGGAAATCACACCCCAACGGCCGCGTACAAGTATCGTAGAAGAATAAAACAGGATATATATATCAGAAAGAGGTTGTTACCGGTATCGGTAACAACCTCTTCTTTCATTTTATGTTGAAATTATCTCAGTTTAAAAACGAGATTTTAAGAATTATTTGGCAAATGCGTGGCGATAACCTTTCACCTTGTTCCAGCTACCGCGGGTAAAGTCGGGTACAGCTACCGGAGCATTACCGTTTTCGATAGAAAGGCGGGTAAGGTCTGCCATACAGCACCATTCAGCCAAGTCGTATACATCCATATCCAAAGGCAAACCGTTGCGCAGACAGTAAACCAGACGATAGTCCATGATGTAGTCCATACCACCGTGACCACCTACCTTCTTGGCAGTTTCTTCCAGTTCCTGGTGAATCGGGTGTTTGTATTTCTGCATCAAGGCTTCTTTCACGTTTTCGGGAACAGCAGCGTGCATATTCAGGTTTTCGTGGTTAGGCACTTCTTTAGCGTCAACTTGGTCGGGACGCAAGCAGTATTGTTCGATAGGATATTTGTTGGCGAAACCATTCGTACCTGTCAGCTGATACATACGGCTGTAAGGACGAGGATTCATTACATCATGCTGAATGTGGATAGTTTTACCGTTTTCAGTGCGGATGAAAGTCATGGTGTGGTCACCGTTTTGGAATTCAATAGAATCATTTGCCAAACCATATCTCTTACCCAGTTCAGGACCGGTTACAGCTTTAGTATCCATAGCCACCAAAGTCTTCATGCGGTCACCACGGTGAATGTCCAGCAATTGGCAGGCCGGGCCAAGGCCATGAGTGGCATAAACGTCACCACGGAATTCGTTGTTGTAATCCAAACGCCAGTTGTTCCAATATTCACCCCAGAACTCTTCAAGGTTGTGGATATAAGAACCTTCTACGTGCAGCACTTCACCGAACAATCCCTGCTGAGCCATGTTCAATGTAGTCAGTTCGAAGAAGTCATATACACAGTTTTCCAACTGCATACAGTGCTTGCGAGTCTTTTCTGAAGTATTGATTAACGCCCAGATTTCGTCCAGTGTCATAGCAGACGGAACTTCAATGGCAACATGCTTGCCGTGTTCCATAGCGTAAATACCCATTTCGGCATGATGTTTCCAGTCTGAAGCAATATATACCACATCAATATCATCACGTTCACACAATTGCTTCCATGCATCTTCAGAACCTGAATATTCGGCAGCTTTAGGAAGACCGACCTTTTCCAAAATACCTTGTGCTCTTTCTACACATTTGGGACGAAGGTCACACAAAGCTACAATTTTTGTACCGGGAATATGAGTCCAACGTGCAACAGCACCGGGACCACGCATACCCAAGCCAATAAAACCAACACGAACCGTATCCAGTTTCGGAGTGGTCAGTTGAATTACATCTTGCTGTCCGGCAGGACGCTCGGGCACAGCAACTTCGATAGGAGCATACTCCTTTGCAGCAGCTTCCTTCTGAGGAGAAGCGCATCCGACCAAGCAGAACAATGCCAAGCCGGTCATCACAGTCAATAGATTCTTAATCTTCATGTCTTTTCAAAAATAAATATTTAAAATATAATAGTTAGTATTCATTTATAAACCGACGCCTTATTCGGCAATCGTCACATTCGTCACCCGCTCCAACCAAAAACGGTTCTGATTAAAATGGAACGGTTTATAGTCCGTGTTCTTCTTTATAACATTATTGCGGAATATCAATCCATCTACAGATTTGGCATACAGAATAGGAGCGTCAAAAGTATCGAATTCATTATCTTCTATCACAATACCCCCTTCCGGTCCTCCATGAAAATATTTCTGCTGATTCTTCAGGTCGGGTATTTCCGGGTAAATCGAAATCACGGCATTCGTAAACTGAAATAAATTGGTAAGTGCATTCACAAAACGATTCTTGCGAATAATTACATTACGGCACGCTCCGGTTTCAAACCAACCATTACAGTCTCCACACAATAAAATAGCAGCCCCTGAAGTATGGTCGAATAAGTTATTCTCGACAACTGTTTTACGCGGAGTACTGAACAACGTACCTCTCGCCCGATTATTGCGAATCGTATTTCCGGCAAACAAGACTTCCGGAGTCCAAGTAAGATTCTCAATACCAAATCCACTCTGTTCATTGATAGCCGAATCTATAGCCTCATCAAAAGCAATGATGAACTCACGTGCTCCATCTATTTGTTCTTTATCATACGGACGAATGCTTGCAATCTTATTCTGCTTGCCAATCAATTCCATAGTAGCGGATTGTACGAACTGCACCTCATCTCCGGCGCGTCCCCATTCAAATCCCCATGACTGACCGTGCATATAACGTCCGACCAATGTACGGTCATCTATCCTTTTCACCACTTTTAGATACGTTCCATGCACATTAATGGCATCATCCATCATGCCCTCATACAATCCGTTGCACGAAGTAATCTTTCCTTTGCAACCGGAAAAGTGAGTTGCATCTGCCTGTGTGGTAAAATAACGCGGATCATCCTCCCCCTTCAAACAAACACAGAACTTCTCTAGCGTGATATTGTCACTGAATTGTGCCAGCAATCCCATTCCTTCGGCATAATGGACTTTTATGTTTTCCAAGGTCGTATTTAAATCATGTGAAAGAAAGATACCGGGAGTGGGACGTCCCCAGCCACGCATGGCAACAACAGTTCCGGGAACAAGACGTGCATCTTTCCAATGAGGAGCACGGATGCGGCGCGGCGCAATCTCACTTGCCCCTTTCGTCGGGCAAGCAATATCGCTGGTATTGTATACCAAATGTTTGGTATCCCCATCAAAAGCAATACCCCAAGAATGTTTTAAAGTCCACCCTTCTCCATAAGCTTCAAAGATTGAGTCTTTAGCTATACGATATTTCACCCATGAAGCCGGTTCAAAAACGATTCCTTCTTGAGGAGTATTCTCCAATATCTTTATTTGTGCAATATGAGGGTTTTCAAAATCAATACTGAAATTCTTCAAACTACAGTTCTCCGAACGAAGGAGTGATACCGGTAACATTCTCCCATGAAAGACAAACTGTGCCCCTTGTCCGTCAAGAGTGAGATTCTTCATATCCTCCAGTGCAATACCTACTTTCTTGGGATTGTCCTGGTCGTGGTTCGAAATATAATATTCGCGTACGGCAGCCCCTTTTTCATGAAAGTCATAACGGCCTTCAGGAAAACGAAGAATAACCGCCTCACCATCCTTACACTCCGCCTTTATTTTCGACAATGCCTTTTGTAAAACAGGAGAAGCATTTTTATGAGTATTGGGTTTTAAGCCAAACGTGGAAATATCATATACTTTTTGAGCATACAAATTTATTGAAGTGAGCGCAAAGACCGCACTTAACGCTAAAATCGAAAGTAATTTCATACTTATTAGATTTAATGAATTAACCAATCGCTGTATTAAAGTACAAAGAAAGGAAGTTTCCCTTATATACTCTGTATTTGCTTATGTTTTTTTAACACATTAATGATAAAAAACGGGATGTGAAGACAAATGTCATACACATCCCGTGCATAATCCTAACACCTAAAATTCATCTCGATTAATATCCCGGATTCTGATCATCCCGCAACAACGGATTTAAATCCATCGCTCCTTGAGGAATAGGCATTAACATTAAACGATCACTCCATGTCATATTCACGACCTCATAACCATTAGGAGCATAGACCGTAGCATTCATTACTTTGTTACAATATGCAGCTCCATAACGACGTATATCATCATAACGTTGTCCTTCAGCAGCCAGTTCTATACGACGTTCGTTACGCACAAAATCCAAAGCAGCCTCCTTAGACGGCATTGCTGTAGGTACATTAGGCATACCACAACGATCACGTAAATCGTTCAATACCTTTTGGACTTCAGCATCCCAACCTTTGGTTTGAATCCGCGCTTCAGCATAAGTCAGCAAGACCTCGGCATAACGGATAACCGGATAATCTTCCATACTAGCCCAATCCGAATAAGCTGTCAAAGAAAGCAATTTTCTATAGCTATATCCTGTCCATGATTCATTGCCGTCCGATCCAGCCCATGCCGGATTCCAGCGATAATAGAAAGTCCCAAAATCTGTTTCATGCCATCCTTTAAAAGGGAACAACATAGAAGCATAGAGACGGCTGTCACGATTACGGAACTCATCCATATAGGCATATTCTTTCAGATTCAAAGTAGGAACAGTCTTAATATAAGTAGTTTGATCCATTCCTTCAACAACAGCTGTTATTTTAGCAAAATTCTCTTTACGGGTTGCTACAGGAATCTCAGGGCGTATCGTTTTGCCGTCAATATCCCAATACGCATCAATCAATCCCTGCATCGGTTCGTATGAAGAATAGCCAGAAACCAATTGACTAGGACGAATATAAGTATAGCGAGTCCAATCGTAGTTATTATCATCTGCCATATACCCCCGGGTCACCAAATACTCTGGATTATCAGGATTGGCATTCTCCTTATGCCACAGACATTCATAACTGAACATACCTTTCACAAACTTATCCTTATCGATATTCTTTGCTTCAAAATCAATATATTGTTCCATCTCATCAGCCTCTTTCTGTTGAGCGGCATTCAAAGATGTCACACGGAACAAACTATGATGTCCTTCCTGAATTATCTTTCCGGCAGATGCTTCCGCTTCTGCAAAATTACCAAAATACAAAGCAGCACGAGCACGCAAAGCTAATGCTCCGGCTCGAGTGATTCGTCCTTTTTCATAACCTTCTCCGCCAGGATAACTATCTGGTAATATCTCAGCTATTTCATCTAATTCACTCAAAACAAATGCTTGAACAGTTTCCACCGGATCACGCTTCACATTAGGCGCATCATACTCCATCACAGTAGTAACCAAAGGAACTTTACCAAATTTAGTAGTTAAATCCAAATAATCCGACGCACGAAAATAGCGTGCTTCAGCTTTCATTCTTTCCTTCAAAGCCGCGTCCATTTCACATCCATCAACTTTTTCAAGGAAGTTATTTACAATACGAATAGTACTGAAGCTATAACCACGGTCACTCTCAGAACTAACTCCATTTTGTTGAATCAATTCATAGGGGCCTTCCCACGGTTTATGACTATGTGCATTATCCGTACACATTTCATCCCAAATATCCATACCACTCATTTGTGCATAACAAGCGTTCAAACCATACCATGCATCCTTTTCTGTCTTCCAGAAATTTTCAGCTGCAATCTCTGAAGGCGGTACTACCTCCATATCACATGAAGCAAAAGCAACTGTAAATAACCCTAGAACAGCTAAATTCTTTATATTTTTCATAATTCAATTCGTTATTTAAGATTATCAATTAAAATGAAACATTCACACCAAATGCTACGGATTTACTACCTAAATAGCTCAAGCCACGTCCTGAAGGCGATTCAGGATCAAAATCTTTCATTTTATCATCAGCACGTAATGTAAATAAGTTCTCTCCTGTTACAAAGAACTTCAAGCTACTCAAGCCCCAACTCTTCACTACATTTGCAGGAACCATATATCCTAAAGAGATACTTTTAATACGGAAATAGTCCGAATCAAACAACTGATAGTCTGAGAAATATTGATTATAGTCATCTAAACTATGTCCTCCATAAATACGCGGATATACGGCACGCGGATTAGGATTTTCTTGTGTCCAACGCCCCCGGTGAAACTCACGAGGGTTGGCATTCAACATAAAGGCTGAGATTTGCTCTGATTCAAAAGCTGTCATTGTACCGCTTACACCTTGGCCAAATACAGACAATTCAAAATTCTTCCATTGCAGATTCAAATTAACCCCATAAGTAAAATCAGGAACATCTTTACCAATGATTGTACGATCCTCACCAGAAATAGCTGCATGAGATTTATCCTCATTCGCATCCAAGTCACCATAATACTTCACATCCTCACGTTGAGGAACATATTTAATATCACCGGCATTAGGAATACGGCCAAAAGTATAAAAGCGTCCTGCATCAATTTCTTCTTGCGTATAAAGTCCATCAGTCTTATATCCATAGAATGAACCGATAGGCTCACCTTCTCTTAATATAAAACGAATTTTATCACCACCATTACTAATGATATCATCTGAACCGGCTAAGTCCACAACTTTATTTTTATTAGTTGCAATGTTACCAGTTACTGTATATTTCAAACCACCAACATTACCTCTATATGTAAGAGCCATCTCAAAGCCTGTATTTTTCACTTTTCCGATATTTTGAGACGGTGCGCTCCAAATACCAGTTTCTACCGGCACATTATAGCCCAACAAAATATCACTGGTATTTTTGATATAATAATCGGCAACAATGCTTAATTTATTATCAAACAAATCAATATCTACACCAAAATCAGTCAAAGCAACCGTTTCCCAGCCCAAACCTAAATTGGCCGGTTTAGATTCCAGAATACCTTTTACAGCCTCATCATTGAAATTGTAATCAGAACCTAAATTGTAATTTTGGAAATAATCATAGTTCCCTACATTATTAATATTACCCAACGTACCCCAAGATGCTCTAATCTTCAAATTATTAATCCAAGATAGATTTTTCATAAACTCTTCTTGGCTAATACGCCAACCGGCAGAGAATGAAGGGAAATATCCCCAACGATTATCTTTATAGAAACGTGAAGAGGCATCCGCACGAATATTAGCTTCTAATAAATAACGATCCATTAATGAATAATTAATACGTCCAAAGTATGAAAGAATCTTGTATTCAGTCATTCCACCACCATTAGAAAGATCTTTTCCAGCATTAGAGCCACCGTTCAAATCCACCAAAGCATCAGATGGAAAGTTTTTACGCCCTGCACTCAATGCTTCATATTTATAGTGCTCATAAGAAGTACCAGCTAATGCACTAATATTATGTATCGAATTAGACCAATCATATTTTACAGTTCCAGTATACAGCATACGTGTTACACTACTCCAGTTCATACTCATAGAGTTTGTATAAGTACCGGTACCACCAATAGGTACACCAGTCTCGAAAGTCTTCACTTCATCTTGCAATGCAGTGTAAGACTTACCCTTATACTCTTGGCCGCGAAACACTCCTTGACCGCTAATCACCAACCCTTTAACTGGTTTTATATCAAAACCTAAATCATACATTGTTTCTTCAGTCTTGGATTTACTCCAATTTTTTTTACTTAAAGCACGAAGAGGATTGCCTGTGATAAAAGATTGGGTAGCCTGTTTGCCACCGGCAATACTTCCCCATTCTCCATTTGACTGTTGACCTACCATAATAGAGGGAACCAATAAAAAGTTTCCCATCCAAGGTTGTCCATGTTCTGTATCAGACACATTGCGTATGTATTTAATACTACCTTTAACAGTAAACCATTTAGTAATATCCGATGCTATATTAGTATCCAATGTATAACGAGTTTTGTCCTGCCCTGACATAAAATTAGGCTTATCATCATACATATATCCCAAATTCATAAAATAGCGTACTTTATCGCTTCCCCCACTGAAGCTTACAGAATGTTGGGTAGTCAATACATGTTTATCCAACACCAAATCAGCCCAATCCGTATTAGGATAATAGTCAAGATCTGTTCCATTTCTAAATTTATCAATTTCTTCCTGCGAATATGCCTGATATTTACCATTTGCCGCATTACGGTTATACATACCTTCATTCAACATAGAAGCATACTCCCATGAATCCACAGTTTTAGGCAGATAAGTAGGAGTTTTCATACCCACCAAGCCACTATATGAGACATTCATCTTTCCCTTTTCGCCATTTTTGGTAGTCACCAATACAACACCATAAGCTGCACGAGAACCATAAATAGAAGAAGATGAAGCATCCTTCAAAAAGGAAATACTTTCTATAGAATTAGGATTAAGACTTTGAAAAAACGCAGCATCCGCAATAGCACCATCAATCACATAAAGAGGTTCTGAAGTTCCCAAATTACCACGTCCACGGAAGTTTATAGATGGAGTAGATCCCGGACGAGAAATTACAGTCACTCCAGGTACTGTACCTTGAACAGCCGAAAGCACATTAGTCTGAACACGGTCTTTAATTTCGCTTGAGTTAACAGAAGCAACAGAACCTGTTAAATTCACCTTCTTTTGGGTGCCATACCCGATAACTACGACTTCATCCAATGTTTTGGTATCCTCTTTTAAAGTTACATTATAAAAAGAAGTACCCGAGTGTATTTTTACTACTTGAGGTAAATAACCTATATAGCTAATTTGCAATTCATCACTAGAAATCGTCAGAGTGTAATTACCTTCAAAATCCGTAACTGTTCCATTTGTGGTAACCCCCTTTTCAACAACTGAA
Organism: uncultured Phocaeicola sp.; assembly: GCA_948956705.1. Next base: position 3,269 of record CARCZS010000009.1, on the reverse strand, counting down.
GCACCAATAATGGGTTCACCATTCACATCTTTTACACAACCTGTTATAGTTCTGTTCTTCTGTTGCTGATGTTCTATTACACTTACAGCTTTTACTGTCGAAATAAGAATTTGGTTATTTACTATTTTATAAGTATAACCAGAATCTTTAAACATTTGATTTAATACCTGCTCAATAGAAGCATTCTTGACATTCACAGAAATCTTTTTGTTTAGTCTAATTTGGTTATCATTATAAAAAAACGTATAGTCACTAAGTTTTTCTATTTCCTGCATTACAGAGTGCATGGAAACATTCGACTTAGTTAGTGAGATAGAAGTGGCCTGAGTAAAAGCATTTGCCGGTATTGAACAAGCAGCACAAGCCATTAAGACACAAAAGAGATGTCTTTTCACTTTTTGCGGATAAAATAACCGCAGATTACTTTTTTTCATAAAATTTGAATTGTTTATTAGATTAAAAAATTAACAGTAATTCCATTTAATGGAAATATAAACGTTCTCAAATAATCCCATAGGGGGATGTTTATCATAGCCTAGTGTTTTTCATAAGCATTAAATTTTAAAGTTCTACTATATTACTTATTCCTTTGCTTCTATCAAATAATGATTATTACCAACCATTTTATAAGTCAATGGAGCACTATGTGATATGTAATTTAATATTAGGCCCAACGGTTCGCTATGTACAGTAAAAGTGAAACGATAATATTCAGCTAATTGAGGATCACACTCTATCCTTTGCCCATACCACTTTTCCAATCTATTCAATATCATCTGCAAGGTTTCATTCTTGAAACTTATTCTCTTCCCCTTTCGCCAACCAGAATAAGCATCTGCATCAATATTTGTAAGACTCACTCCTTTTTCCTCACTATAAGTCAACTTTTCATTTGGAGCTAAAGTATATATTTTACCTTCCAACTTCTTATTGTCTGAAATCGCGACTTTCACTTTCCCTGTCAACAAAATAGCCTCTACCTCTTTATCGTTATCATAACTAAATATTTCAAAAGAAGTTCCCATTACCGTTACATCCATCTTTTTAGTTTTCACAATAAACGGATGAGCTTTATTGGGGCTCACATTAAAAAATGCTTGTCCAGACAATTTAACCTCGCGATTAGAGCCTGAAAATTTTTGAGGATAGGTAAGTTTACTACCTGCACCTAACATTACCTTCGTACCATCCGCCAATTTCACTGAGTCCATTGACTGATATCCGGTATTCACAACATAAATCACTTCCTGATGACCGCTTTTCACAAATAATAACGCCGAAAGCAACATACATATAGCCACTGATACAGCTATTCCATATCGATAGAAAGAATAAGTGAAATGATTTTTCTTTCTTCTAATACTCTTCAATATACTATGCAAAATACGTTCTTCTCTTACCGGATCAATAGTAGCAGGTACCTCTTCCCATTGTTTGCGAAGAGCATCATTAATAAACTCATAATTATTCAGTTCCCCTCTTTCCTTGGGTTCCAGAGAACGTTCAAACAGTTTCTTTATTACATCATCCCGATTTTTGCTCATTTTACATTTTATTTTTTGCACAGATAAATTTTATACGCATCTATTATAAATACGCACAACTAATAAAGTACCCCCAGACGAAAGCGCTTTTTTTTGTAAAAATCAAAAATGAAGTAATTTAAAAGATAAAAATAAGATAAAGCATTATGTTCTTCTTCAAAAACTTCAGAGCTTCATTAATATGTCTTTCTACAGTTTTTTCACTGATATTCAGACGGATAGAAATTTCCTTATACGTTAAATGAGCATTCCGGCTCAGGTTGAACACTTCCTGTTGCCGTGGAGGAAGTTCTTTGACCATTTTTTCTATAAATTCTTGCAAATCGGCCGCACTAAGTTCTTCTTCAAGATTATAATAAGGCATAACACTACTTAATACAGTCAGTTTATATGCATTTTCATTAAAGCTCCTGCGAAATTGATTAAAAACTAAATTACGAGTAATAATAAAAAGGAATCCTTTAAAGTTATCATCCTCACGCAACAAGGTGCGACTCTCCCAAACTTTAACAAATACCTCTTGCACAACCTCTTCAATCTCCAAAATAGAAGATAAGTATAAACGAGAGAAATTATAAACCTTCGGCCAATACCTTCTATACAAAGTGGTAAAGGCTTTTTCATCTCCTTCTTTCAACTGTACGATTAATTCCTTTTCAGTCATTCGTTATTAATTATACGCAAATATATTACTTAATAGTTAAGAAAGAATCTAATATGCTATTATTTTTATAGCACCTACTATTCTTTCATTCTCCATGTCCCATTACATCACCTTAGAGGCTTAGACTTTCACACATAACTTTCCTCGCTTCTTTTTTCTATTCTAATGAACAAAATTATATAACTAGAGCTTCTTTAAAAAAGTGCCAGCTATAAAATAGTTCTTTAAAAATCTTTTCTATTCTTCTCCCTAATCCATATTACAAAACCTGATACAATACATACATATATACAGGCTTGTGTCAGCGTATGGTTTTACACTTGAAAGAGAAACATCCATCAATCTTTATTAATATTAAAAGAGAACTAGTAAGCATTCAAGTTTAAAATGGCTTTTCACTGATATAGCACCTTAGTATACATTAACAGAATTGTTTCTCTTTCTTCCAAATAACCAGACTAAAAGACGTTTACCCGAATCCCGACATCTACCAATAATTGCGTTGTTTCTCCCTTCCTCCTTTCATTAGCCATTGAAACGCCCTGCCAGTGGGGGTTCCGGTAGTGAACGGGCATCCCGTCACCGCCCCTTCAGCCTCCTTTCATTTTGTGAAGTTTCTTCCGGCTTTTGAACTTTTTCAATAGCGCTTTACGGTAGGGGCGGACCCATGTGTCCGCCCAATGCCCCCAATAACTTAAAGTGAACTGTTCTCGGGCAGACACACGGGTCTGCCCCTACAGAAAACGGCAGGCTAAAAAGATGAATACACTGGGAATTGCTGAAGGCAGCTTGTGAAGGGACTTGGAAAGCGCGGCTGAAGGGAGGATGAGGGGATGTGCTGTCATTCTTAACCGATTGATTATGTGAGTGTTTTAATTAAAATGTAAGGATGAACGGAAAAGAAGGAATACCCGACTTGGTGAGGGGATGATGCAATCTGCCCCTACATGAAAAACATACCGAGCTTTTTAAAAAAGATGCCGAGCTTTTCTGAAAACACAACGACCTTTTTAAAAAAGACTTTGAGGTTCTTTTTAAACACCAAGGTCTTTTTGGAAAAC
>CARCZS010000008.1:70853-93565 GCA_948956705.1 uncultured Phocaeicola sp. | reverse complement strand
GAACCTCGCCCCTACGAACGAAACGACAGCATTATCCACGTTTTGACACAACCCCATTCTCCTTTCATTAAATAGATAATATGAAGAAAATCTTTTTAGTAGTGGCAGCGGCATGTTCGTTGTGTTCTTGTTCACAACAGCAGCCGGTTACTGTAACTGTCACTAATCCTTTGGCTATGGACCGTAGCGGTGAGATGGTGGAAGTATCTATGGCGGAGATTTCATCTAAGTTGCAATTGCCGGATACGGCGCAAGTAATTGTATTGGATGAAAACGACCTGGAAGTTCCTTATCAGGTCACTTATAATGATATGCTTATTTTCCCGACCTCGGTAAAGGCATCTTCTACAGCCACTTATACTATTAAACCGGGTAATCCGCAACCGGTGGATGTCATTTCCTGCGGTCGTGTTTATCCTGAGCGTGTAGATGATATTGCTTGGGAAAACGACCGTGCCGCTTACCGTGCTTATGGTCCTGCACTTCAGGCAACCGGAGAGAGGGCTTATGGTTATGACGTATTTACCAAACGTGTGCCCGAACCGGTGGTGGAAGACCGTTATGACGGTGAGCTGAATAGGAATATCTCTTATCATGTAGACCACGGAAACGGTATGGATGTGTATGCAGTAGGGCCTACATTGGGCGGCGGTACAGCTGCTTTGTTCCCCGATAGCACCATTGCTTATCCGTATTGCTGGAAAGAATGTGAGGTGCTGGACAATGGTCCGCTCCGTTTCACGGCAAAATTGGTTTATAATCCATTGATTATAAAAGGAGATAGCAATGTGGTGGAAACTCGTGTCATTTCTTTGGATAAAGGTTCACAGTTGAACAAAACAGTGATTTCGTATACTGATTTGAAGGAAGTGACTCCTATTGTGGCCGGTATCGTTATTCATAAAGAAAACCCGACGGGATATTCTTTCGATTCCAATGCCGGGTATATTGCTTATGCCGATTCTACCCAGAATCCGAGAAACAATAACGGTATTATTTATGTGGGTGCTGTATTTCCTGCCAGCCTGAATGCTGCAAAAGCGCAGTTCTTCCCTGAAACAGAAAGGAAAGAACATGGCGGTGCTCTCGGACATGTGTTGGGTATCAGCGATTATGAGCCGGGAACTGAATATGTTTACTATTGGGGTTCGGGCTGGAGCAAATATGGTTTTGCAGCCGATACCGAATGGACGAAGTATTTGGAGAACTTTGCTCAGCAGGTGCGTAACCCATTGACAGTGACTGTGAAGTAAAAGAATATAGTGGATGATTAAAAAGTTACCTGAAAAGCCGTGTGCTTTAAGGTAACTTTTTCTTTTTATTGAATAACCGGAATACGATGATGAAACGAAGAATGATGATTGGTTTCCTATGCGGATTATTACGTCCCGAAAAGCCTTAGTTTTCGGTAAGGAACTGCTTACTCTTCCTTATGGAATTCTCACAGTCCCTTTCTTTCTTTCTTTTGTTGTATCTTAAAAGTTCTTTTTGATTATTTCCTGCATCACTTCCGATTTCTTGTCTTCGTCATTTGCCTCTTTCCTCAGTTCCAGCAAGCGTGCCTTCATTTCTTTGATAACCGGAGCATACTCGGCATCCTTATATGCGTTGTGATTCTCGTGCGGGTCTTTCTGTAAGTCATAGAATTCCCACGACGGAGCAGTCGGAGTATCGTCCGAACCGGTGGCATCCAACCTGTTTCCGTAAAGGAACATAAGTTTATAGCGTTCATTGCGGATACCGATGTGTGCCGGGCGAATGGTGTGGTGTGTCCAATAACGATAGTACATATCTTTGCGCCAATGGTCGGATGTTTTTCCGGCAAGGTTGTTGCGGAAACTTTGTCCTTGCGATTTGTCTGGAGCCTTTACGTGTGCATAATCGGCAAGCATGGCTGCAAAGTCTGTGTTCAGGATAATATCCTTGTTGCGTGTGCCGGCGGGTATTTCCTTTGGATAACGGATGACAAACGGCATACGGAGCGGTTCTTCATACATCATTCGTTTATCAAAGAATCCATGTTCTCCCAAGAAATATCCTTGGTCTGATACATAAATGACAATGGTATTCTTTGCCAGTCCTTTTTCGTCCAGATAGCGGAGCAGACGGCCTATATTGTCGTCGATGGTGGCGCCGCAGCGCAGATAGTCTTTTATCATTTTCTGATATATCTTCTTTCGGGCGGAAATGCTGTCCATGCCTTCGGTGCTGAAGGGGAGTTCCGGATATTGGCACCACCACGGGCCTTTGGATGCCTGTTCCCATCGCCAACCCATATTTTCAAGTTGACGTCCGGTGAAAGTACGTCCCGAAGCAATGGTATCGAATTCCATCATGGTGTCCGGTTCGGGAAAGGTTACATCATCATATAGATGTTTCATGCGTTCGGGGAAATCCCATGGCTCATGGGTTGCTTTAAAATGGCAGCAAAGCATAAACGGTTTATCGGTGTTGCGTTCTTCCATCCATTGGATACATTTGTCTGTCACCAAGTCGGTTGAGAAGCCTTTCTCTTCTATGCCACTACGTTCTTCCGTATCATCTTTCCAGTTGTCGGCTGTTTTGAAAAGCGGATTGATGTATTCTCCTTGGTCATGGAACACGCTGAAGGTGTCGAAGCCGGAGGGTTGTGTCTTGAGGTGCCATTTGCCGAAAAGAGCTGTTTGATAGCCGCCTGCCTGCATTTGTTTGGCGATATTGTCCTGATTACGGTCGAAGCTGTCTTCCAGTGTCCTTACTCCGTTGATGTGACTGTAAGCGCCTGTCAGGATAGTGGCCCGGCTGGGGGCGGAGATAGAATTGGTGCAAAAGCAGTTATCCAGCACGCATCCTTCATCGGCGAGGCGTTTGATATTGTCGTTCTTTACATACGGAGCCAATATACCTCCGTACACTCCCCATGCCTGTGAGGTGTGGTCGTCGGAGAGAATAAACAGGATATTGGGACGTTCTTTGTCTTGTTCTTGCGCTTGGAGCTCTCCTGCCGATAATGGTTGGCAAAGCAATGCGCCGGTCAGTAATTGAAGTGTTTTTCTTTTCATCATGTTCTTGTGTTTTTTGTTTGGATAGTTTTCGACCGGCGGTCAGTCGAAAACCTTGAATTCATATCCTTGTTCCAACAACCATTCAATGGCTCTTGGCAATGCATATTTCATGTTCTTTTCCGCTTTAATCGAATCGTGAAAGGTGATGATGGAACCATTGCGCACATAGTGCTTGACTTTGCGCAACACTTGCCGTCCGTTCAGCCGTTTGCTGTAATCGCGGGTAACGAGGTCCCACATTACTATTTGGTATTTATGCCGGAGCACCATATATTGCATCCAGCGCATGTGTCCGTGTGGCGGTCGGAACAGGTTGGTGTGAATCAGTTCGTTTGCCTTGTCGGTGTTGGCCAGATAATTATCGCTCCGGTATTCAAATCCGCGGATGTGGTTAAAAGTATGATTGCCCAACCGATGTCCGCGGTCTACTATCATTTTAAACTCTTCGGGATGCTTGCGTACATTATCGCCTACCAAAAAGAAAGTGGCTTTGATATTATACTTGTCCAATAAGTCGAGTACCCACGGTGTGATTTCAGGAATGGGTCCGTCATCAAATGTAAGATAGACCGCTTTTACATGCTTATCCATGCGCCAAAAGGCGCGTGGATAGAGCATGCGGAGTATCAGTGGCGGTTGTTCTATTAACATAAGCGTGTGTGCTTTTTATTTTCTTTTTCCACCTACGCGGTTGTTGAATACTTCGTAAAGTTCTTCAAACTTCTTGGTATAGTGGGCAGACATATCCGATTTCGGTTTCTGTTCGCCTTCGCTTTCCACACCGCTTGCGGCATTGCAACGTGCCAAAGCTTTGTTGAGTTCGTCCAGAATATAGAAGTTGCGGACACACTCTTCATACGAATTGGCCAAGCGTTGGTCGTCAAGGCTCAGATACCAGCTGATATATTCCACTGCCTTGTTTGCCAGGTCGCTCAGGATGGCTTCTGCTTTTTCTGTTTCGCCCAAGGCCAGATAATCGTCTGCCATTTCTTTCGAGCTGCTCATGATATAATCATGGGGCACGGTTGTGCTGGGAATTACTTTCAGACTATAGTCGAGAACTTCCAGTGCTTTGTCTTTCTTGCCTTCCTTTATCAGTTGGCTGGCAAGTTGGATAAACATACGGCGGTGTGTCAGGCACATGCGCATGACTGTCTCGTCAATATAGATATCGGGATTGTCGATACCGCCGAACTTGAACTTGTTCATCAGGTTGTCATACATCTTTTCCGAATCGATACGTGCATTGAGTGCTGTGGTATTGAACGGAGTGATGCGGTAGGCAAGACCTTCCTGTATGAAGTTGTTGCCTAAGTTCAGATGATTGTCGCTGCCCACAGTGATAGCCATGTACAGCGGACGTTCCCAATTGGTATTCGCCAACATTTCGAGCATCATCAGTTCGCTCTTGTAAAGCATACGTTTGCCTTTCAGCGAGATATTCATATATTCGGGTATCTCACCATGCAATGAGTCGGGAATCATCATGCCCGAGCGTTTGATGGCTTCTTTGTCCAGTTTGATGACAATGCTGTCTGTAGGAATCATCTGCAGACCTTCTTTCGGGGAGCGTACCCAGTATTTCAGGATATTCTTCAGCTCATAAGGATTGTCTCCGAACTCTTTTGCAGCATCTTCGGGGTTTTGTTTATAGAAGTTCTTGATGCTTTCCATCACTTCGGGACGGATGGCAACTGCTTCGTTATGCCCCTGCACATATTCCAGACGACTCCAGTCGATAGGTACGGCAGGCGAATCGTATGCCTGACGCTTCATCTGGTCAATGTACCAGTCTGTTTGCAGGTAACTCAGGTTGCAGACACGCACATCGGTGCGGAAACCTTCTGTCTCCTGATTATACCACAATGGGAAGGTATCGTTGTCACCGTTGGTGAAGATAATCGGGTTGCCTTCTTCCTGTACAGTGCTCAAATAGTTTTGGCCGAAGTCGCGTGCCACGTAGCGGTTGCTGCGGTCGTGGTCGTCCCAAGTCTGGCTTACCATTTGGATAGGCACGAACAAGCAAACTACTGTCGCAAGGATAGAGGCCGGCTTTTCACCGATTTTTTTCTGTAACCATTCAGAGATACCTGCCACACCCATACCAATCCAGATGGCAAAAGCATAGAACGAACCGGCATAGGCATAGTCGCGTTCACGGGGTTGAAGGGGGGTCTGGTTGAGGTAGAGCACAATGGCAAGACCGGTCATAAAGAACAGGAAGAATACAATCCAGAACTGTTGGATACCGATTGGCTCGTAGATTATTTTTCCGTCCGGCGTGGTGATGCGTCTCACCTTGTAAGCCTGCCAGAACAGACCGATAAGTCCGAGCAAAAGAGGCAGACAGTAGAATACATTATGTCCTTTATTGTTCTTCAGGTCGGAGGGGAGCAGGCTTTGGTCGCCTACCAGGAATTTGTCGACAGGCGGAATACCGGTAATCCAGTTTCCGTGTTCTATCTCTCCTTGTCCCTGAATGTCATTCTGGCGTCCGGCAAAGTTCCACATGAAGTATCTCCAATACATGAAGTTCACTTGATAAGAGAAGAAGAACTTGATGTTGTCCCATTGGGTGGGGACTTTTACCATCATCATCTGTCCGCATTGGTCGTAAGGCACTTGTGTACCTTCCACTCCGCCCAGCCAGTCTTCGTATGACTGTGCATGTGCCTCGCTGTACATACGCGGGAACAGCATATTCTGTGCATACTTATATTCTGTTTTATGACGAACCACTTCGTAGCTGTCTTTTTCGTCGGGAGTAGCTTTTTCTTTCCGTTGATATATCGGAGCTCCTTCCGTCACATCATACACGCATCCGCCGTCCACTTCTTTGAGTGCCGGTTTTGAGGTATAAGCCTGTCCGTAGAACAAAGGACGGGTTCCGTATTGTTCGCGGCCGAGGTATTCGCCCAGCGTGAAGATATCTTCCGGTGAGTTCTGGTCCATCGGTGTATTGGCTGTGGAACGAATCACAATGAGCGCATACGATGAATAACCTACCATAATCATCATGATGCAGAGTAAAGAGGTATTGAGCGTGCGTGCACTGATTTGGTATTTCTTGTCCAGTTTGGCAAATAGATAAATACCCAATGCCGCTAAAATGATAATGCCGATAAAAGCACTGCTCCATCCATATCCGTAAAACGGAATGCCCAGCATGGCGATAGTGGTGAGGAAAGCGATGTTCATGCGTTTGCGGCTCTTCTCCACATAACTTTCGTATACGCCCCAAATGATGGAGGCTGCCAATAAGATAATGTAGACAATCAATCCACTGTTGAAAGGCATACCCAGTCCGTTGACAAACAGCAACTCAAACCAGCCGCCCACTTTCACTACACCCGGTACGATGCCATAAAGCACGGCAGCCACCAGTACCATCGATCCGGCTAAGGCAAGCAGACTGCCTTTCAGATTGGCGTCAGGATTCTTTTTGTAATAGTAAACCAATACAATGGCAGGGATACACAGCAAGTTAAGCAAGTGCACACCAATGGAAAGTCCTGTCAGATAGGCAATCAGAATCAGCCAACGGTCACTGTGAGGCTCGTTTGCCACACTTTCCCACTTCAGGATAAGCCAGAATACGACTGCGGTGAACAGGCTGGAGTAGGCATATACTTCACCCTCTACAGCACTGAACCAGAAGGTATCGCTCCAGGTATAAGCCAAGGCTCCTACAAGGCCCGACCCCATGATGGTAATAAGTTTGCCCAATGTCATTTCGTTGTCATCGGGGCACACCAACTTTTTTACGAGGTATGTAATACTCCAAAACAGGAATAAGATACACGCCGCACTCATCAAGGCACTCATGGTGTTCACCATACGGGCCACCTGACTGGGGTCACTGGTAAACTGGCTGAATAAATTTGCGGTAAGCATGAAGAAAGGTGCGCCGGGGGGGTGTCCTACCTCAAGTTTGTAGCCGGTAGTGATAAATTCAGGGCAATCCCAAAAACTGGCTGTCGGTTCGATGGTCATGCAATAAGTAATAGCTGCGATGACAAAAGCAATCCAACCAACCAGATTGTTTACTAATTTGTACTGTTTCATGAAATTATATTTGTTTCGTTAACATTCGACGAGCGCAAAGATAGTAAAGATATAGTTATTTACCGCTTGAATGTCTGTTATTTAGTGTTATGGCGGTCATAACTATCCTCTTTTTCGGGTAATTCATCCGGTTTGTACTTCTTTATTATCCTTCGATAATCAGGTGTAAAGGCAATAAAACAGACGCTTGGTGATTAGAGTTGGAGTTTTTTTTGTAATTTGGTCGCACTTATTAAATCTAAAGAATATGAAATTCATGAATAGAGTAATTGTGGCGTGTTGCATCTTGTTATGTACTTCTGTGTGGCAGATAAATGCTCAGGATTATCCTTTCCGTCGGGCAGACTTGCCGGTGGAGGAGAGAGTGGAAGATTTGGTTCGGCGGATGACGCTGGAAGAGAAGATTGACTTGTTGGCAGGTTATCAGGATTTCTATCTTCATCCTTGTGAACGATTGGGCATACCTGCTTTTAAACTGGCGGACGGGCCTTTGGGAGTTGCTTCATGGGGATTGTTTGGCAAAGCTACAGCCTTCCCGTCGGCATTGTCTTTGGCAGCGTCATGGAATAGGGACTTGGCAGCCCGGGTGGGTGACTGTTACGGACAGGAATGGCGTGCCCGGGGCATTCATTTTCTTTTGGCACCGGGGGTGAATACTTATAGAGCTTCGAAGGGGGCCCGAAACTTTGAATACATGGGTGAAGACCCTTATCTTTCTTCAGAGATGGTGGTTCCTTTCATTAAGGGAGTGCAGGAAAGAGGTGTAATAGCCACCGTTAAACATTTTGCAGCCAATGATCAGGAGTATGACCGTTATACAGTAAGTTCGGAAGTGTCTGAACGTGCGTTGCGTGAGATTTATCTTCCGGCATTTAAGGCGGCAGTGCAAAAGGCGGGAGTGAAAGCGGTGATGACCGGTTACAATCCGGTGAATGGTGTATATTGTACGGAAAATAAATATCTGATTGATATCTTGAAGAAAGAATGGGGATTCAAAGGTATGCTGATGTCTGATTGGGCATGTACCTACTCCGCAGACAAGGCAGCCAATCATGGACTGGACCTTGAAATGGGCAGTAACGACTGGTTTGTCAGGGAGAAGCTGTTGCCTCTTGTCGAACAGGGAGTGGTGACGGAAGAGACTATTAATGAGAAGGTACGCAGGATTTACGGCACGTGCATCGAAATGGGATTTTTTGACCGTCCGCAGTTGGATACGACGATTCCTGTTTATAACCCGAAAGCCAACCGAATGGCGTACGAAGCCGCTAAGGAGGGAATGATTCTGCTGAAGAATGAAGATAACATATTGCCATTGAAACAGGTGGCTAAGATTGCAGTAATCGGACCTAACGCCTGTTATAACTTGGTGACGGACAGGCAGCATAATGTAAACGGCATTACTTATGGGGGTGGCGGCAGTTCTAAGGTGCATCCTTGGCATGTCACTTCGGTCTTGCAGGGTATAGAGGCGGAATATCCTAATGCGGAAGTGGGGTATGCGGAAGGAATATCCAATGCATATAAGCCGAGATTGTTTCGTTCCTGTCAGTTTTATACGGAAGATGGAAAACAAGGATTGACGGCAAGATATTATAAAACGGGGCAGGGGGATGGCAATGCTTTGTCCGATAAATTGATTCAGCAACAGGCGAAAGCAGCGGGAAGGACAGTAAATGCCAACAGTGTTTCGGGTGTTTCGCCTGCTGCCAATGGAGAAAGTACGAATAAAGATTTAGTAATGGAAAGAATTGACCGTCATGTAGATTTCTCATGGTGGGGAACTCCGAAGGAGGGATTGGGTGAGGATTATCGTGTGGAATGGGAGGGCTATGTTCCTGTGGAACGGAATGACAGTCTTCTGTTTTTTGTCGATGCACAAGGAGGGTATCGTTTGTGGATTGATGGAAAGATGTACTTGGATGCATCAGTTTCCCAGTCTTTTGATTGCAGGCAAGTGGCAGTGGAAGGACAGAAGGGGACACGTCTGCATGTGAAGTTGGAATACTTGAACCAGCGGAGTTTGCCCGCAGAGATTCGTTTGGGATATGATTATAAAGGTAATCTGGATTTTTCGGAAGCTTTGCGGTTGGCACGTCAGGCAGATGTGGTGATATTCTGTGGCGGTTTGGACGGAAGTATCGAGTTGGAAGGGCGTGACCGTCCGTTTGAACTGCCTTACGGTCAGGATATGCTGATAAATCGGTTGGCTGAGGTAAATCCGAATCTTATTGTCAGTCTGCATGCCGGAGGAGGTGTGAAAATGAGTCCGTGGATTGACCGGGTAAAGGCAGTGGTGCATCTGCTTTATCCGGGGCAGGCAGGTGGAAGAGCATTTGCCGAGATGTTGTCGGGAAAGGTGGTTCCTTCAGCTAAGTTGCCTTTTACGATAGAAAAGAGATGGGAAGATTCTCCGGCCTGTGGCAATTATGATGAGACACGGAAAGAAAAGAAAGTATATTATAATGAAGGAATATTCGTGGGCTACCGTGGATATGACCAGAAACAGGTCGAACCGCTCTATCCGTTTGGTTATGGGTTGTCTTATACTTCATTCGAGTATTCGGATTTGCAGTTGGCGGAAATAGACAAGAAGAACAAGTCGGTTACGCTTTCTTTCAATATAACGAATACGGGAGATTACGGAGGGGCGGAGGTGGCTCAGATATATGTGCGTGATATTGTTTCGAAAGAGGTACGTCCGTTGAAGGAATTAAAAGGTTTCCGGAAAGTATTCCTTCGTCCCGGTGAGACAAAGAGTGTTTCGGTTGCATTGGATAAAGATGCTTTTCAGTATTTCAGCGAGAAGAAATCTGACTGGGTGTTTGAGTCGGGGGAATTTGAGATATGGGTAGGTGCTTCTTCCAAGGATATCCGTTTGAAAACGAAAGTAAAGATGTAATAGGAAGAGGAGGTGTGCCAAAATGAAATCGGGCTATCATTTTGACACACCTTTCTATAATCACTTTTCAGTCTGTCTGTCTTCGTGACAGTGGCATTTCAGTATGCGATGGGGGAAATTGCCGTGTCCCAACAGCTCGATGGGGCATCCGAAGTGTTCTTCCAGCCATTCGGTGGGAACTTCCGTATCGGGGTGGTAATCCAGTGTTTCGTTGACACACGCGATTGTCTTTACATTTTGCAAGACAGTACCGATGTCGTGGCTTACCAGGATAATGGCTCGTTCTTTATTGATTTCTTCCAATAAAGAGTATAGTTTTGCTTCAAAGCGTTTGTCTATATACGTGTTCGGCTCGTCCAATATCACTACTTCCGGATTAGAGACAAGCGCCCGTCCCAGAAGTGCCCGTTGCAACTGTCCGCCACTCAGCTCACCGATAGCACGCCCTTCCAGTCCTTCCAATCCCATACGGGAGATAATTTGTCTGACTTGTTCGTGCTGTTCCGAAGAATACCGGTGTAGCAATGATTTCTGTTTGCTGAGACCGGACAATACGACTTCGTATACCGAAATAGGGAACTTCTTATCGATGCTGTTGTACTGAGGCAGGTATCCCATGGTTATTTCCGGTACTTCTTTACCGTTTTTATAAAAACGGATGGTGCCCGATACCGGTTTCAGTAGTCCTAAGATTAATTTAATCAGCGTCGTCTTTCCGCCTCCGTTAGGGCCGATAACACCTAGAAAGTCACGCTCATATACGGTCAGGTTGACGCGGCTGAGTACGGTCTTTCCATCATAAGCGGCAGAGATATCGGTTAGTTGTATAATAGGATGGTTTGTCATAAGCACTTTTATTTGGTAAGAGACTTTGCCACATTTATCATTTCTTCCTTCCAATCGTAGCTTAGCGGATTAATCGGAATTACATTTACTCCCAGCTCATCAGCTATCAATTTGGCGTTACGTGTATCAAACTCCTGCTGTACAAAAATGACGTGAGCATTGTCACGACGGCAGGTCTCGATTAAATTTTTGAGATGAGCAGGCGAGGGTTCTTTTCCTCCTTCTTCGATGCTGATTTGTTTTAATCCGTAATCGCGGGCGAAATAGCTTAATGCCGGGTGATAAATAAGAAAAGTGGTATCTGCATGTTGCAGTAGTCCGCGAAGTTCATTGTCTGTATGGGTGATAATGCCTTGCAAACTATCCAGACGATGTTTGTAATAGGGTGCATTGACACTGTCCAACTGGCACAGGGCAGCATAGATGTTATCAGCTATTATAGAAGCATTCCGGGTGGAGTTCCAAATGTGTGGCTCAATGCCTCCTCCATGATGATGGTCGCCATGGTCGTGTTCTTCCTCATAGATAGGGTCTATACCTTTAGAAGTATCGAATACCTTGAGGTGCGGGGCGTTGGAAGTCAATTTATCCATCCATGCTTGTTCGAATCCAATGTAACCGATGCGTAAGTAGGCAGTACTTTTGTCTAGATTGACTAACTGTTGCGGAGTAGGGTCGTAAGTCTCCGGGCTGCTGCCCTTAGGAACCATACTGACTACATTATATTTATCTCCGGCAATGACTTCCGTGAAGTATCGCAACGGCTCGAGTGTAACGGTTAATGTCTCTTTGCCGGGCTGTTGCTGCTTGGAGCCGCAAGCACTCAGGCAAAGCAGAGTGACGAAAAAGAGAGCGATTCGTTTCATATTTTCATTTATTGATTGTTTATTTAGTGGCTCGTAATATTTCACGTTTCCCACCCGGAGGTCCCGGAAGACGTTCCACTGTAAATCCGGCTGCCTGCAACATTCTTCTCACTACCCCTTTGGCGCAATAGGTGGTCAGGATGCCTCCTTTGTTTAATAGTTCATATAAAGAGTTGAATAAAGACTGTTCCCACATTTCCGGCTGCTTTTCGGGTGCAAACGCATCAAAATAGATAATGTCATAACCGGATAGAGAGGTCTGTCTTGCTCCTTCCGAATGAAAAAGGCGGGTAAAATCCCCTTCTATCTTATGGAGTGTGAACCACGGAGAGAGTGCCACGTCCGTGCCCCATCCGACACGGTGAATGGCGTAGTAATCTTCTTCATGTCCTTTTCCTATAAGGCCGGGATAATTCAATTTATGTACGGTATCTTCACTTAACGGATACCGTTCGATGCCTGTATAATATATTTTCTTCCGAATATCCGCTGCAGTAAGCAGGGTGAGGAAAGCATTCAGACCTGTGCCCAGTCCTATCTCGAGAATACGCGGTTCGGCAACCGGAGAATGCTTCAGTCCCATTTCAATGAATATATGTTGTGACTCCGTCAATGCTCCTTTTACCGAATGATAATGTTCATCCAACTCAGGCACATAGAGTGTATAACTGCCGTCTGCTGTCTGTTCCAGTTCCATAAAATTATTTCATTAAAGCGGAGGCTTCCAGCACTCCCCAAACCAACAATGCATATCGAAGCACCTTTCCGACTGTCATGGCGAGGATAACAATCCATATATTAGCACGCATCATGCCCAGTACGATGGAAATGGCACTTCCCAAGATAGGGATAAAAGCAAAGAATGCCATCCATGCTCCCCGTCCGTGTACAAATTTCTCGGCGCGGTCCATCTTTTCTTTTTTTACATGGAAATATTTCTCTATCCATTCCATGTTTCCCAAATGTCCCATCCAGTAGCAGGTCATGCCCCCGGATACGTTTCCGGCTGTGGCGGCGGCAATACTTATCACCGGGTCTAAACCCAGCGGACCGACACAAGCTGCCAATACAGCTTCCGAACTGAAAGGAAGAACACTGCCGGCTATGAAAGAGCCGAGAAATAGCCCCCAATATCCCCAGTCTATCAGGAATTGAAGAATTGCATCCATAAATTATAAATAGCTAATGTTATTAGGATAACAAATGTAATGATGAAAAAGATGCCGGAAAAGCGATTACGGGTCAAAGTAAATAAATGTCCTGCTAAAATGGACATGATAATGATTTGCAGTTGCAGCAACACGTTGAAGTGCTGAGGTTGCAACAAACCTAATGTATAAGTCCATGCTTCGACGGCTATCAGGAATGAGAGGAACAAACGTGTACGTGTCTTGTCCAAATAGGAGACCATAAAATAGTGCACGCTGCATATCAGTGATATCAGTGTAACGGTTCCCCACGAAATAATTTGATTGGGAGTAAAACCGGTATAGCGGATAGGCTCGAATTGTATCAATGATTGCAGTGGGTGGTAAAACAACTCCATTTTATCATAATAGAATGTGTAGCCAAAGAGAAACCAATAGGGAACTATCAGTCCGATAAGTCCGGCAAAGAATGTTTTTGCCGACAATGAGCGGAAACTAATCATACTGATATAGAATAAAGGAGCAAAATACAACAATTGCGGAAAGGCAAGGCTACCGAGTCCGATAAAGAAAAAGGCATGAAAGATGCTCCCTGATGCCTGTCCGGATTCGTAGCTGCGGAATAATTGGAACAGAGCGATGATAAATGCCGGCGGGACAAGGTTGGAGATATGGAATGGATGGAGAAACATACATGCCGACATGATGAATCCAAACAGACTGACGTGCAGCATAGTCCGGGTTCGTATCAGGGTGAAAGCTGTATTCATTTCAATCATCATGTATCCGGTCAACGCACACGATACAAAACTGAGCAACTCACTCCATAAATGGATGCTGGCTCCCCATAAAAACAGGCATATAAGGATGACAACGGGAAGGGTTAACCTTCCCGTTGCTACATCTATTTGGAATTTATTATAGCCTGTCATGCATTATTTTTTCAATGATGACACTATTAAAGGTCGAATCCGATATCCGAACGGAAATACTTCTTTTCGAAATCTATCTTTTTGGCATTGGCAAAAGACTGAGCCAATGCTTCTGCTTTATCAGCACCATAAGAGCTGACTGCAATGACACGTCCGCCGCTAGTCACTACCCGTCCGTCTTTCAATGCGGTTCCGGCATGGAATACGATACTGTCTTTGATAGCATCCAGTCCATTGATGGCGAAGCCTTTGTCGTAATGTTCGGGATAGCCTCCCGATACCAACATGACACATACGGCAGAACGTGGGTCTATTTCCAGTGTCTTCTCATTCAGGTTGCCGGCAGCCACTCCTTCAAAAAGTTCTACCAGGTCACTCTTGATGCGGAGCATGACACTTTCTGTTTCAGGGTCACCCATGCGGACGTTGTATTCAATCACCATCGGTTCACCTTTTACATTGATAAGGCCGAAGAAGATGAAACCCTTGTATTCGATACCTTCGGCAGCGAGCCCTTCCACAGTGGGACGAATAATGCGGTCTTCTACCTTTTGCATCCATTCCTTATCGGCAAACGGAACAGGAGAAATACTACCCATACCACCGGTATTCAAACCTTTGTCGCCTTCACCTATGCGTTTGTAGTCCTTTGCTTCGGGCAGAATCTTGTAGTTCTTTCCGTCTGTCAGAACGAATACGGAGCATTCGATACCACTCAGGAATTCTTCAATGACTACAGTGGCGGAAGCATCGCCGAACATACCGCTCAGCATTTCTTTCAATTCTTTCTTTGCTTCTTCCAGTGTAGGCAGAATCAATACCCCTTTGCCTGCACACAGTCCGTCGGCTTTCAGTACATACGGAGCTTCCAGTGTTTCGAGAAATGCCAAACCTTCTTCCAGGTTAGCGGCAGTAATGCTCTTATAACCGGCAGTCGGAATGTGATGACGCTGCATGAATTCTTTTGCAAATTCTTTGCTTCCTTCCAATACGGCACCTGCCTTTGACGGGCCGATGACAGGGATATTCTTCAATGCTTCGTCGTTTTTGAAGTAGTCGTATACTCCTTTGACCAATGGGTCTTCAGGACCCACTACTACCATGTTTATATCATTTTTTACTACAAACTCTTTGATGGCTGCAAAGTCGTCGGCTTTCATAGCTACATTCTCGCCTACCTCGCTTGTTCCGGCATTTCCCGGAGCTATATACAGTTTCTCAATCTTGGGGCTTTGGGCAATCTTCCATGCCAGGGCGTGTTCACGTCCGCCTGAGCCTAATAGTAACAGTTTCATATTCTGATATTGAATTTATTATTTTAGATGGTCTTCAAAATAGCGGGTGATGTGTTCGTATAAGTGAACACGGTCACGGCCGAACATATTGTGTCCGTCTTCCGGGTAAATAAAGAAGTCGGGATGTGTACCTGCATCAATGCATGCGCGCAGGAAGGTGTAGCTGTGTTGCGGAACACAAGTAGGATCTTCGCCGCCATGAATCAGCATCAACCGTCCTTTCAGGTCGCCGGCTCTCAGTTTCAGATTTGCTTTATTATAGCCTTCTGGGTTGCTCAGCGGACTGTCCATATAGCGTTCGCCATACATTACTTCATAATATCCCCAATCGATAACCGGACCACCGGCTACACCTACCTTGAAGATATCATTATAGGTCAGCATGAGGTTGGTGGTCATGAAGCCGCCGAAGCTCCAGCCATGTACACCGATGCGGTTTTCGTCTACATAACCGAGTGATTTTAGAAATTCCACTCCTTTTACCTGATCCTTCATTTCTTCTGTACCCAGTTGGCGGAAGGTGCAGTTCTCAAACTCCCGTCCGCGATTGTCACTGCCGCGGCTGTCGACAGTCAGCATCACATAACCCAGTTGGGCCATGTAAATATCCCATCCTCCGGCGCCATAGTTACGCACATTGTGTATCATTTGTGCATGAGGGCCGCCATACACATAGATGACTGCCGGATATTTCTTGTTGGGGTCGTAGTTCACCGGTTTTACCAGACGATAATAGAGGTCTGTCTTACCATCGGCCGCTTTAATGGTGCCGAGAGTGATTTCGGGCATATTGTATGCATCCATCGGATTGGTAGCAGTCAGCAAATTGATATTTTTTCCTTTACCCGAAGTAGGAACAATGTCTATATTACGGGGAACGGTGGAAGAAGTATAGTTATCTATCACATATTTACCGCTTGCTGACAGTTGTACATTGTGCATTCCATCCTTATTCCCGATGAGACGGCGTTTCCCGGTCTTTACATTCACGGCGTATGCGTTACTTTGTAACGGAGAAACCTCAGTGCTCATGATGATGATTTCTTTGGTCTTTTCGTTGAAGCCGAGAATCTTTTGCACAAGCCATTCGCCTTGAGTGAGCTGTTGCTCCATAATAATGTTGTTGGTGATAGTAGCTTCGCAGTCTCCAAACATTTGTTCGGCACCGATAAAGGCACTGAGATAGGGTGGTACTTTTGCTTTGTGGGCATCCAAATCGTACAAATATAAGTGATTGTAACCATCCATTTGACTTTGGTAGATAAATTTTGTATCATCCCAAGGCAAGAAAATAATAGGATGTTGCGGTTCTACGTATTTGGGATGTGTTTCTTTGATAAGTACGGCATCTTTTTCTCCGTTTTCTGCATTATACCGCACCAACTCTGCATGATTTTGGTCACGGTTCAATTCTATCACATAAACGCTCTTTTCGTCCGGGCTCCAACTAACATTAGTGAAATAGCGGTCGGTCGGGTCACCGGCTTTCAGGTAGACAGTCTTTTCGGTTGCAGGATTGTAAACTCCCACGGTAACTTTATGGCTGGTCATTCCTGCCATCGGATACTTGTCCGGTTCGAGGGTGGCGATACGGGTCGTAGTATTCACTTGCGGATAATCCGTTACCATTGTTTCATCCATGCGGTAAAAAGCGAGCAGGTTTCCTTTCGGACTCCAGAACGTACCTTTATAAATGCCGAATTCTTGACGGTGTACACTTTGGCCGCATACGATGCCTTTGGGTTCATCGGTTACTTGGTGGGTTTTACCGTCTGCAGTGGTTACAAACAAATTATTGGCAATGGTGTAAGCCAGCGAACGGCTGTCTTTGTTCCAGTCTTGGTTGGCTGCTTTGGCGGCAATGGGCTGACTCCATATTATTTCTTTCTTGTCACAGTCAATCAGCACCTTGTGGGTAGATGTGTTTACCAGCATCCACTTTTCGGTATATGGAAAAGATACATTATATAAATGATTCATCTTTCCCAGTTCCTTGGCTGCCAGCAAGTCATTTGTGTCTTGCAAGGTGAAGAGGACAGTCTCTTTTCCGTTGGCCGGGTTCACCGCTTTTACCTCTTCTATGTCGGCGTTGATACATACGTCTCCCCACCATTTCAGTCCATACAGATTCTTGGGCTGTAGATTGAAATAGTTGTTTCCTCCCGGCATCAGATCTTCGAGAGTAAAACTTTTCTTATCCTGCGCTATAACACTCATAGTAGAGATACATGATGTCATTAATATAAGTAGGCTTTTTAGTATAATATTCTTCATAGCTTCTTGTTTTTTCCGGTTTGGGGTTCCGGTTCAGAACCTCAAGCCGGTTAATTCTTTACTATCTATTTTCCTCTTTCTTAAAGCGTGGTTTAAACTCTTTTCTTTCTCCGGTTCCTCTGTCTTTTCTGTCTTTGTTCTTGAAATCTCCACGTCCTTCGCGTTTGTCATCAAAATTGCGTCGTTCGCGCCGTTCTCCGTACTCCACCCTTTCACTGTTGCGGCGGGGGCGGGTATCTTCGCGTCGTGGTTTGAAATCTCTGTCTTTATTTTCGGTACGGAACTCTTTATATTTTCCGTCAAACAACTGATATTTGCGGAATTCACATTCCAAAGCACCATTAAACAACGGTATCTTGATAGATGGCTTCAGTCCGATTTGGTCGAAGCATTCTTCACGATAACTCAGTATCCATGCGTCGTTTCCGGCAAATGCATGTTTCAGACGTTCGCCAATCATCTGGTATAAACCTAATAAATCGTTTGTCGAGATGCGTTCACCGTAAGGAGGGTTGGTGATAATGATACTTTTCTCTTTCGGCTGTTCGAATTGCTGGAACGGTTGTATTTTTAAGATTACCTCCTTGCTCAGTCCTGCTGCTTTCACATTATGTGTAGCAATCTCGTTGGCTTTCGGATTATTGTCATATCCATATACTTTATGTGTGAATTCACGCTCTTGTGAATCATCGTTATAAATCGTATCGAATAATTCTTGGTCGAAGTCGTTCCATTTCTCGAAAGCAAATTCTTTGCGGAATACGCCCGGAGCTATATTACGTGCAATCAAGGCCGCTTCAATAGGAATGGTTCCTGAACCGCACATCGGGTCTATCAAGTCACATTCGCCTTTCCATCCGGTCATTAAAATCATACCGGCGGCCAGTACTTCGTTCAACGGAGCTTCTACTGCCTCCTGGCGATAACCGCGACGATGTAATGATTCGCCGGAACTGTCGAGTGACAAAGTACATTTGTCTTCGGCAATGTGGATGTTCAGTGCTACATCAGGGTTATTGATGCGTACGGAAGGGCGTTCGCCGTTTTTCTCGCGGAAGTAGTCTACGATGGCGTCTTTCACCTTATAGGCTACGAACTTTGAATGGCGGAATTCATTCGAGAATACTACTGCATCGACTGCGAAGCTCTTGTTGGTGTCCAAATACTCTTCCCATGCGATGGATTTAATGGCTT
The DNA here is from genome assembly GCA_948956705.1 of uncultured Phocaeicola sp. The sequence continues at coordinate 74,999 of CARCZS010000008.1, read as the reverse complement.
CATACACTTCATCGGCGGTTTTGGCTTCAAAGTGCTTAATGGGTTTCAGGATACGGATGGCTGTACGTAGGCAAAAGTTAGCCTTATACATCATCTCCTTGTCGCCGGTAAAAGCTACCATGCGTCTTCCTATTTCTATATTGCTGGCTCCCAGCTCGGTGAGTTCTTTTGCCAGAACTTCTTCCAGTCCCTGGAAAGTCTTGGCGATTAGCTCGAATTCTTCCTTCATTTTAAAATGATAATTACGTAATTTCAATTGATGCGACAAATTTAGTGATTTTCTCTTTGCTATTCAATTATTTAGAAGATTATCTGTTTTTTAGAAGTTAAATAAGGCGTAAAAGAGGGCAGAAAACAAGATTGGTAATGTTTGTTAAAGGTGTGGAATATTGAAAAAGACCGTCCCAGCACAGTGGTTGAGGCGGTCTTTTGAGTTATCGGTAAATGTTACCTTTAATGTAGACATACCTGTCAAACCGGTAACAGTAATACTGTTAGCAACCGTGTTCCGGAGAGAAATAGATTATATTGGTATTGGTAAGCAAAGGGTTTAAAGTTCCTGAAATCGGCACTTGTCCTATCATTCAGGTTTTTGACTAAGTAATTGGATTGATTCGGTAAATTCAGCTATAATCTCCGATAAATTTGGATTGTCATTACGAAGAATTATCGTTGCAAAGTTTACGACACCTTCTTCATCAACAATTGAAGATGAAATCATTGTAAAAAGAGCCTTCCGATTGTAAGTGGAGAACCAATACTCAAACAACCGGCTACGCATACTTTGCTTGCTGTCACTAGTCTCACAAATATAGAGCAATGTTGAGTTGTTGTTCCTGAAAAATTCATCAACGATAGCAATAATCGTATCACGTACTTTATGGTCACGGGGAGATTTATGGTTATTGATATTGGCTATAATCAATTGATATGAGTTCTGTGACAGTAAAATATCATCTTCCATAAACCCTACAGAATAATGTACTCCCCTGTCTGTAAAGAACTGATAAAATCCATCTTCTCCAGTCGTTTCTACCGGATATGAAGAATTTTCGTTAATACGTTTCAATGAAAGAAGCTGTTTCATAATGCAAAAAAGGTTTCAGCCTCCTTACCTGTACGTTTTTTATAGGCTTCCTTCATTGACTTTTCCAAATTAGCCAGACAAGCACGTTTCTTTTCTCTTGCTGCTTTAAATTTGGCTAAAGTTTCTTCTTTTGTTGCTTTGGTTTTTACCATAAATATCTATCCTTTCCTTTGGCAAAGATAATACTTTTTGTTGAGAATCAGATTCTTTTGTAGAACCTTATAATATTATAACTTTCTCTCTTCAAAATCAGCAGAACAATGATTATAGAACGCCACAAACGCATCGCTCTGTTGTTTGATGATGATTTTTTGGGGGGACACATTGACGAAGTCAGGGCGTAAAAGAAGGCAGAAAACAAGATTGGCAATGTTTGTTAAAGGTGTGGAATATTGAAAAAGACCGTCCCAGCACAGTGGTTGGGGCGGTCCTTTGAGTTATTTATAAGTAGGGTTTATACTACTTACTACTTTATTATTTAGCAGGCTGAATCTGTACGGTAGATGTATAGACAATGCCTGTAGCGTCAGTCAAAGTAACTTTTAATGTTGACATACCTGTCAAACCGGTAACTTTAATACCAGTAGCTGTCAAAGCTACGGTTGCACCGGATTCAATTGTAAATTCAGCTTTAACTACATTGCCACTAGGAGCTGCAGTATTAAGAGTATAGCTGGCGCCATTAGAGTTGGTTAGTGCTGCTGTTGCTCCACTAGCAATGTTAGTGTTGTTTACAACTACAGTTGATGTACCCAATTTAAGTGAAAGCGCTGCTTCTCCGGCTGCATTAAGAACAATATCACCAGTACTGATAGCTACACCTGCAAGAGGAGTAACAAGTTTCGATGTATAAGAATCAGATGCTACCGTAAATGCTTCTTGCAAAGCATCGAACTCATCATTGGTCAGGAATCGGTTTGCATCAGTCTTAGTAACTTGATAGAACAACGGATAGTATGCTGTCATGTTTGCGAACGTATTTTCTTTCAGAGCATCTCCTGTAGCATTGTATACCACTGTCTTATCCAGAATTGCTAATCCTCCTCTGCCGCTGATTCTTGCTATTCCGTTTTCTGTTGAAAGTTCAACATTACTTGAGGTAGCTATCGGAGATTTAGAATCAATATATTTCACGTCATATACAACTTGTGAATACTCTGCATCTGCATAGTTGGCAGTCTTATTAAAGGCTTCGCCAAATCTCAGTTGAGCATCATTTGTAGGTTCAACATAAATTCTAGCATTGAATTCAGTCTTGGCAGTATTCCATTCGGTAGCAGTCTTTTCAAACATATCAGCGAATGAAGGAACAGTTACATTAACCGGCATATTAATCTTGATGATTTCATTGCCTTTAATATTTCCGCTACCTGTTACATAATTCTCATCCATTACAACAAATGACAATTGGTAGTCACCCGGTTGAGCATCAGCAGCTACAGCCTGGTATACAGGTAATTCGATATAACGCAAATCAAGAATATCGTCTGTATTATCTGTCCATGCTGTTCCGTCAGCTTTCAGATATGAAACAGTATTGAACTTATTGTAAGTAGAGTTAGCTAATGCGATGTTATGTTTTACCAAGAATCCGGTCTGGCTCTTTTCTTCTACTACATAGAACTGAGCTGTTTCACGTGCAGCTTCACGAGTTGCGGCAGGAATATTCTTGAATACGTCACCTAAATCGATGCGTACGTTCTTCAAAACGTCGGCAACAGTTGCGGCGGGTGCAATCTGATGAGTTGTAGCAGCGATGGTTTGAGCAGTTACTGTGCTACCGATGATATTGAATTCAACTTCGTTGTCGGTAATTGCAGATTCGTAACCGTTGATAGCCATTGTATGTACAATACCCTTGATAGTTACACCTGTAGCAGAAGCGGGAACATTGATAGTCATACCGTCAACAGTGATTCCGTATTGTTCTGCCAAAGATTTGTTTGTACCTTCAAAAGTGATGTATGAATCATACAAATTACACTGTTCGATAAACAATTCTGTACTTCCGGTAGGGAATTTACCGGTATTTAATGTTGCTACTCGCCCATCAGCAGTTACATATTTTACATCACCACCTCTTACTGTAGTAATAGGTGCGGAAACAGTAGACTTATTGTTGCTAGGTACAACAGCCAATTCATAAGTAGTATAAGGAATGCCATTTACACATAATGTGTATGCCATAGGATGAGTAGCATCAAAATCGAATACTTCCTTGATGTTGTTGGCAGTAACATCATCTGTCATTTCGATAGACAAAGCCCAGTTACCATTAGCAGATGCAGCACGAGAAATCAGTCTGTTGTTTGCAACAGCAGTTACATTTACCGGAGCCACATTGCCCTTTGAGTCAACCAAAGTCAAAGTCTGTGCACCCAAGTCGTAGCTTGCAGGAGTAACCTGAACATTTACAACATTGGTCTGACCTACCATTAACTGATTTCTGGTAATAGTCCCCTTTTTACCTCCCCAGTTAGGGAATGCGATATGGGCAGTACCCCATTGGATTGCATTATTAGTTCCTACAATATCGATGAATGTAGGTGCATTTTGGAACTGTACAGAAGTCAATGCAGCAGATGCTTTCATCAACTCAACAGTTTGCAATTTGCCGTTTGCATCGGGCAGAGTGATGGTTACGGTACCTGCGCTTTGATTGTCCAAAATAGCATATTGACCAACCTTGATGCCGGTAGCTGTACCATTGATTGTCAACTCACCGTTTTTCACTGCGACTGTGTCACCTACCTGACCTATCACCTTTCCGTCTACTTTGAGGTCTTTGCCTTCAATAGTAATGGTTAGTTCGTCTACATCAGGAGCTGTTGTCTTGATGGTATACGTTTTTGTACCCGTACCGTCAACTACAGTCAATACACCTGTCTTTTCGTCGAAAGTCACACTGGTCACACCCTTGTCGCCAATCTTTGACTCCAATTCAGACAGTGTAGTTTCAATCTTGTCAATCTTGCTGTTGATTTCGTCGATATCATCGTCGTAATCTTTACAAGACACAAATGTTCCTGTCGAGGTAACCATTAAGGCTCCGAACAGGA
>CARCZS010000008.1:0-70240 GCA_948956705.1 uncultured Phocaeicola sp. | reverse complement strand
CAAACCCTTAAAAAAGGGTTGCGTTCGGTGCATCTCTTAGTAAGAGATACACCGAACGCACATAACCGCTTTATTATTAATAGTTTAAGCCGATAAAAAAGTGTCCTATAACTTAAGACTAAAGATATTTTTGCATTTGTCTTGTGATTTTTCTTCTCAAAAAGTTTTAATTATCAAAACTTTGTGTAAATTTGCAGCGAAATGCATATCTCTTACTAAGAGATACACATTTTTTCTTCTTTCTCCCAAAATCTTATTCATCACATTCCCAACAGATTAAACATCATCAACTATCCGTTTTACTCTTGTCTTGTCAATCTTAACAGATGTCAACGTATCCTAATGGAAAGACCTTGAAGTTTTTAAAAAAGACCAAGGAGTTTCCGAAAAAGACTTAAGTGTTTTTCAAAAAGCTCAAGGTCTTTTCTCGGAACAATAGAAATTTAGTGGGGATAGTTCCGTTTGTTCTCAGAAACTTCCGTTCTTTATTTTATAGAAATGAATTTTTTCGGGAAAGATAAGAGGAGGTGTTTTTTCTTCGATATATTGAAATTACTCAAAAAACAGTTGATAATACAATAGTAAGTTGCATTCATTTATACTCTCATGCTCTCATTTTCAATGTAATCAACTCATAATGAGCAAGTCACACACAGTGAGAGCATAATAAAAAGTGAGAGCATTGCTCTCATGCTCTCACTCACTTCTTTTTATATATTTCGCATCTCATTCAAGCAATTACAATAAGCTTTTCCAGGCCATGCATTAGGCTTATAAGGACAAGCACTACTTGGATGAGCGATAGGGATGAGGCTATCTTGCGGCAAGACAACAGCGAATCAGGGTCAATTTTGCATTCATTTTGTTACATTGTAGCCTTTATTCTGTATCTAATAGTGCAAGCAGACGGATTCGTTTATAGAATTAGCTTGTCTTTTATTGGTCGAAATAGCAAACTCCTACATAAGTTGTTACACTTCGGGGGAGTACTTGCAAGGCATATCCGTCTTTGCTGCACGTAATTGTGCTTTCTTCCCATCGTTTGTCCATGGTGGTTGTGTAAGAACTTAAGGGTTCCTTGCTTCTGGCATCTTCTAATGACAGCAGACAGTCTATCTTTTTGTCTGTAGGATTCACTACTACCACGGTGTAACGGCCGTCTTTGATAAAAGAGGTTACCTTTACACCTTCCGGCATTCCGCTTGATTCACTTTTGATGCGATGGCTGCCTGTGGGGATGTATCGGGTGTAATTGCCGAAAGTATCATAACGTTTGGGCAAGACGAACTCACCTGTTGTCTTGTTTAAAACGATGAGACTTTCATTGTTGCCGGTAGGTTGTGCTCCTGCCCACCACACGATGGCACTTACATGAGCCTTCTCCAGATAATGATGGAACGTGGTTGCCCAGCGCAAACCATCTTCCATGGAGGTATCGAGTGGAGTGATGTCACTGATTTCAGTCACCCATACCGGTATCTTCTGTTGCTCTGCCTCGGCAAAAGGAATAACCGGTGTCTGTCTCAGTTCTGCGGGAAGAGGCAGACTGTCGGGCAGAATGTAGCCGTGACCGGCTGCTATCAACCTGTCGGATGGCATATCGGGATGTTTTTTCAAAATCTCGTTGGTGAAATCAGCAGAAGAAATCATCTTCAGCCGGTCGAAGGTAACAGACCATGCAGGGTTTTCTCCAAAGATGATTTTGGCAGGGATTTCTTCTTTTTCGAAAGTAGGAAGAAGATAGTGATGGATGAAATCTCCCATTTCACCGGAAGTCCAGACACAGGAGTTCCAAGGGGCCGGATAACCTGGTTCGTTGGAGGGTGACAAGGCGTATGTATGGATACCTATGGATTGGAAAGCCTTGTAGAATGCAGCCATATAATCGGCAAAGTCCTGATAGTGTTCGGGACTTAGTCGTCCGTGGGTGGCATATTGGTCGGGAGTGAGTTCTCCGCCTTCTTTCATCCAGGCAGGAGGGCTCCATGCCGAAAACATGAGAAGAGTTTCGGGATATTTCTGTTGTGTGTACATGGTGAGCCAAAGTTGTCCCCGCCTCAATAGTTCGTTCTTTTCCAGTGAAGTTGCATGGGCAACGGTGGCGGTACTGGTATCTGCTTGTAGGCCGAAGTCGTATTGATGAGCCTCCTTAGAGTAATGAGGAAATATCTCGCCCCTTAGAATATTGAGCTTTAGCCCGTCAGGACCATAAAGGGCGTCAATTACTTTCTCTCGGTTAGGGAATAAGAACAAGGCATCGGACCAACCGGCTTGTGCTGCCCCGAAACCATTTATCACTTGTTCGGCAGGCCGGTTTGTGTGGAGGATGATTCGTGATAACGAATCGCCTCCCTTCACAGGGAGGCAGATTCCACCAATTAAACTAATTGCTAATATAAATTTTTTCATATTTATGTTGTTTCAATTACTGTTTTATTTATCCCACCATACACGGGTGTTTACATTGTCCGCACCTTGTCGGTGGATAGCATCCTCAAGATTTGCCTTATTAATGGTATATTCATCTGTAGGATAAGGCACACGTCGGGGGATTTCTCCATTGCTTTCATTGCCCGAATAATGAGTTGGAGTCAGTTTGGGATATCCGCAGCGACGCCAGTTGGCATAGCTTTCATAGCCATTCATAAAGGTAGCAACCCAATATTGTTTGCCTAGCACTTCCATCTTTTCTTCTGTGCTTCCAGCTTTGCCAAACAGGTCTTGTGCCAAGAATGTTTCTATCTCTTTATTACTGATTGTTATTCCATAAGCTATCTCTTGTTCTTTCATCGATAGCGTAACGGCTTCTTGGTATAAGGTATTGGCATCTCCGCTTACCCAACCGCGTAACGCTGCTTCTGCTTGCAGCAGTTTACTTTCACTCGGCATTAAGAACAGGGTAGGCGCGTCCATTTTCAAAATGGTATTGATGTTGAAATTGGAATAAGCTTCTTTTCCTAAATAACCGCCGGGGTAAGAAGGGATATTATTACTATCGTAACCGTTGGGCAGACCGACTTGTTTGTCGGGATTGTTATCACCGTTTTTCAAGGAACAGAACACACGGATACGCGGGTCGTTGGTTTCCTTAAGGTAATCCATGAAAGTCTTGCTGATTTTTACGATGTCATTGTTTACATAGTTGTCAACCGAGAAACGGTAACTCAACGGATTCTTTTCTTCGTTGCGGCGCGTGTTGTGCCTTACCATGCAGATATCGCCTGCTTCATTCATTATTCCGCCGTCAATGGCTGCTTTTGCTGTTTCGGCTGCTCGTGCAGGGTCGACTTTGCAGAGACGCATCCCCAAACGAAGTAACAATGAGTGGCCGAATTTCCTCCACTTGGCTATATTCCCATCATAAAATAAATCACCGCTGATGGCAGGTTTATCTTCACTTAGCAACTCGATACCGGCTTGTACTTGGTCTATCATATCATAGTAGATAGATTCTTGGCTGTCATATTTGGGCTTGTAAATTGCTTCGTGAAAACCTAGGCCGGCTTCGGAATACGGCACATTTCCATATAAGTCTGTCATACGCTGAAACAAATAAGCTCCCCATATCTTGGCAACGGCTATCATGTTTTGGTATTTATCCGGGTTCAGAGTAGCTTGATACTCCATTTCGCGCCAGTTCTTGATGGTGGAGGAGTAATAATCCAAGAAGTATGTGTTTGCGGGTGCACTCATCATATAATATTTGTCTCCGGCACTAGCCTCACTACTGTTTAGAGTGGCGGTCTGCTGTACTAGCATCATACAAGTGCCTACCTGCATATTTTTGGTGGCACCTCCGGTAGTGGTGTTCATCTGAGTATAGGTGAGTAATGGTCCCGGTTCGATAGTAGTACTGTTATTGGGGTCGGTATTTTTTTCTTCGAAATCACAAGCAGTTACCAAACCTGCAACGGATAACAAAAGTACGGATTTTATCAGTTTATTGTTCATAGTAAATGCAATTTAGAATTTAACGTTTAAGTTGAAACCAATGCTACGGCTGGCAGGCATACCATACGATTCAAAGCCTTGTGCATTGCCGGTGTTGAAAGATGATTCGGGGTCAACCAAAGGAACCTTGTCATAAATGTTCCATAAGTTGCGACCTACTACTGACAGTGAAAGAGCAGACATACCCAGCTTCTTTATCCATTTCTGTGGAAAGCTATAACCGAGTGACACTTCGCGCAATTTGACATAAGAAGCATCATAAACAAACTCTTCGGTGATGCCGGCCACTGCCATATAATAGGTCATGGCATCTACAGCTATATCGTTCGGAGTGACGCCGTCTTCTTTTACTCCTTGTCCGATAGCACCGTCTTCACGCCCCGGCAATGTTTTGGCATGGCGGCCGAAACTGTACATGTGGGCATTGGTCATAGAGAAGATATCTCCGCCTATTTTGGCATCAATCAGGAAGCTTAGTGTCACGTCTTTATAGGTGAAGCTGTTACTGAAGCCCAAGGTGTAGGGGGCTACACTTTCTCCCAGCTTTTGGATACCGCCTTGCATAGGCAGGCCGTCTTTGTACATGATTTCGCCTTTGTCGTTGCGTTTATAGGCAACGCCTTTAATGATACCGTAAGGTTGTCCCACCTGGTGATAGATATAAGCAGGACCGCAATTATCGCCATCATGTCCGGTACGGGCTGTTTCGAGGATGAATTCGTCTACTTCATCAGTGATTTTCTTTACCTCACTCTTATTGTAGGAAAAGTTGAAAGAGGAATTCCAAGTGAAGTCTTTTGTTTTAACGGGAACTCCGGTCAGTAACAGTTCTATACCATGATTGTTCACCTTACCGGCATTGATGCGTACTTTACTGTAACCGGATGTAGAGGAGATTCCGGCATCTACAATGTCGTCTTTGGTGTTACGCACATAGTAGGTAAAGTCGATGCCGATTCGGTTATTTAAGAAGCGCGCTTCAAAACCTCCTTCGTAAGAGATGGATGTTAACGGTTTCAGGTCAAGATAAGGAATTGTGCCCGAATTGATGGAACCGATAGGATATTTACCATTATATTTTTGGTTGAAACCATAAGTCAGACCAAGGTTATAGGCACCGACGGAACCACCTGATTGCGCCCATGAACCGCGTAATTTGAAATAAGGTATCCATTCGGGCATTTTCACGGCTTCGCTGACTATAAATCCTACGCCGACTGACGGATAGAATATGTGATTCGGAGTGGTTTTGCCTTTGTAAGATAAGGTAGAAAACCAGTCATTACGTCCGGTCAAAGTAAGGTAAAGCATACTTTTATAAGAGAATTCGGCTTGTCCGAACAGCGAATTGATGTAACTTTCAGAACGAGAATGTCCGGCGGAAGTAGTGCCGGTATTGCCGATTACATTGAATCCCGGTTGAATGAACCCTTCACCGTAGCCACTGAGGGAGTTGTACCATGTTCCCATAGTGTTCCAACCCACAAAAGCGTCTACACTGAACAGATTGTCTTTAAAGGTATTGGTATATCCGGCAATAGCCTCGACATTGAATTCGCCATTGTAAGTAGAACTGTTCGAGATTGAACCTTCGGGAGTGGTAGCTGTTCCCCACGGAGTAACACTTTCGCTACGGCGATTAATCATATCGCCACCGCCACGAGCGCGTAAATACCAGTTGGGAGTAAAGTTATATTGTGCTTCTACAGATCCGATAACACGGTCTTTACTATCCTTTTGACTGCGGTCATAGGCAATGAAATAGGGATTGCCAATGAATGTTTGTGACGTGGGAAGAAATTCGGTTCCGTCATCGTTTACACGTTTTTCCAAGTCCCTTACATCAACATTGGCCGGTAACATATAAAGTGTGGCATTGGCGTTCATGGTAATGTCGCCTAGTCCGGGACGGTTCTTCGCGCGTTCACGCACATACATGACATTAGCTTTGATTGTAAATTTCTCACTGAGTTTGGAATTGACACTCATGGTAATGTTGTTACGCTCCAGTTTGGAATTGGGCATCAGGTCATGGTAACGTTGGTCGCCTGCGGCAATACGGAACTGAACTTTATCCGTACCACCCGATACAGCTATATTATTAGTCAACGCCCAAGCATCCTGATAGAAGTTCTTAAAGTTATTTTTTCCTGCAGCTACATAAGGGCGGCGGACACCGTCGAATTGCATTACATCCGATCCGTCTAATTTACCGCCGAAAGAGAGCATGCCCATTTGTGAAGCGAGCATCGGTGCAATCTTGTCTACCAGCGTGGGAATCATGGATTCGGGTAAACCCATTGATTCAGCCTGTTGGACTGCGGTGTAATAGGCCATTGTTTCAGGACTCATGCCTCTGGCTCCCGTACCGTATTCCCATTGTAAATCGTCGTTCTTAAAAGTCAGTTGGTCATTGAGATAAGAGAGGTTATATTCTACCTTGATGCGTCCCACATTTCCTCGTTTGGTCGTGATGACAATCGCACCGTTGGCAGCGCGTGAACCATATAGTGCGGCTGCAGTACCTCCTTTCAGTACAGACATGCTTTCGATATCTTCGCTGTTAATGGAAGAAATACCGTCACCGCCGTCATTACTGCCCCACTGTCCGGCTTGACCGTAGTTACTGTTATCCATTGGTATACCGTCGATGACATAGAGAGGTTGGTTGGAACCGTTTAAAGAGCCGTTACCACGGATAACGATACGGCTGGAACCCATCACACCCGAAGCGGGTTTGGAGACATTGACACCGGCTACTTTTCCGGCAAGCCCGGTTGCCAGGTTAGCTACTTTAACGCGGTTCATATCGTCACCTTTCACTTCGGTAACGGAGTAGGCTAGCGCTTTTTTCTCTTTTTTGATACCCAAAGCGGTTACTACTACTTCATCTACGGCAATAGAAGTTTCATTCATTGTGATTCTCATTGGCTTGTTGCTTACTTTCTGCTGTGCCGATTGGTAGCCTATATATGAAATAATCAGTGTCTTGCCGGTTTCGGTAGGCAGGTTGAACTCACCATTGATATCAGTAATGGTTCCGGTGGTAGCTCCTTTGACTTGTACGGTAGCACCGATAATGGCTTCTCCATTTTCGTCGGTCACGGTTCCATGTGCATTTACCGGGATGTTTTTTTGACTTTCCTCTTTTATCTGAGGAGTGCTGACAGAGATGGTTTTATTTTTTCTGTTGAAACACAGTTTCGTTTGTACCGTGATTTTATCCAACACGCTTTGAAGCGTGGCATTTGTCACTTGAATAGTAACCAGCGGAACATTGTTCACTGTTTCTTGGTCATAGAAAAATTTCAGACCGGTTTGCTTACTTATCTGGTTGAATACATTTTCTACAGATTCGCTTTGTGCTTTCAGCGTGATGTTGTTTTCTTTTTGTGCTTGCACAAGCATAGGCATCAATGACAGGCATACGAATAGTAAAAAAGCTAAAAATGAATGGCTATTTTTACCTATTCCTTTATGAGTCGGAATAATATTCATAAATTTGTGCGTTTTAATGATTTAAGACTTAAGTTGTTAAGACACAGGAAACCAATTTGTCTGAGGTCGAAACAGCAAATAGTTTCCGGGATATAAAGTAGGGGTATCCGGCCGGGAAACTCCTACTTTTTTATGAGCTAAGCAGATGATAACATAAGCATATTGTTTAGATTTATAAGGTTAAACATTCGGTTATTTGTATAAGATGATTCTATCTCCTTCTTTTCTGTTTTTCACTCCACTGATATAGCGAATAGATTCGAGTACGGATTCCAGACTTTGGTTATCATGTTCGCCTGAGATTAGATTGTTGAATTCTTGGTCTTCTGCAAAACTAATCCGACAATTGTACATCCGTTCCAATTCTCGGGCAACATCCCGAATAGGGGTGTGATTAAACCTCAGGCTGCCTTTTATCCAAACAGCAACTTCCTTTTCCTCATTCTTTTTATTGTATTCGCCTGATAAGGTATTGATTAATACCTGCTCTTGTGCCGTGAGTCTCATCATGGCTTCCGGCAGGTCTACTTGCACCTTTCCGCTTTTTACGTCCACCGATACAATTTCGTCTTGCCGATAAGCTTTTACATCAAATTGAGTTCCCAATACACGGACATTGAAATTACATGTACTGACGATGAACGGCATTTTTTCATTATGGGCTATTTCAAAGTAGGCTTCTCCATCCAGTTCTACTGTACGGGTTTTGCCTATGAATTTATTGGGGTATCGGAGGGAAGAACAAGAATTGAGTACGATACGGCTGCCATCCGGTAGAGTGAGCTGTTTTTTCTCTCCGAAAGTGGTGCCGGCTTGGGTGAAAACAATACTCTTCTTTTCGATATAGCGGGAATAGTGGATACTTCCGAATATGAGACACAATAAGGCGGCAATACTTGCTATTGCATAAGTAATGTGGCGGAAATGGAATCGTTTGTGGTGTTCCAACTTCTGGAGTAACCGGTATGCTTCTTTTTTGTATGTATCATGCTCGGTGTTCGTATTTTGGCGGTGGAGAGAAGATTCTTCCCATATATTGGAAGCCAGTTCGTTCAACAGCTCTTTGTTTTCATCACGACGCAGGCTGTCGAGTAGTTCGGCTGCTTCTTCCTGAACATACATATCGTCCAGATAACGACGTAGTTTTTGTTTTTCTTCTTTATGGTCTTTCATCTTCTTTATGGGATGGGGCTGTTTGTTTTCCCCTCACATAAGTAATACACAAATATGAGGGAGTACTAGGGTATGTTTAACTTTTATTATAAATTCATGCAAATCAGGATGAGCAGTAAATCGGCATAAGTATCGGAGTATTTGGTTAAATAAGTACGAATGGTATGTAAAGCTAGAGAGATGTGTTCTTGTACAGTATGAATGGAGATGCCAAGTTTGTCGGCAATTTCCTTGTGTGACAATAATTCCTCACGACTCATTCTGAAGATTTCCTGTTGGCGGGGAGTAAGAGACTCAAAAGCCTTTTGGATGATGTTTTTCAGGTCACCTGACAAGATGTTGTTTTTAGTATCGTCGCTATAATCTATTGCTTGCGAAAGGATACTTTCTTTCAGTGTATCTTCTTTTTCCATATCTCGAATTTGATTGAGGATGCGGTTGCGCATGATAGTATACAGATAGGAGGAAAAAGAGGCATTGGGATCAATGAAGCGGCGTCCTTGCCAAATGACAGTGAAGGCATCCTGAAAAATATCTTCGGCAAAATCTCTTGATTTTACGAATCTCATGGCGAAATAAAGCAGGCGGTTCTTATAAGTGGCATAGAGTTCACAAAAAGCGTCTTCATCTCCATCTATCAGACGGAGAACTATTTCGCGTTCATTTATAGGAGTGTCTGTGTTATTCATAAATCTTTTGTTGTTTGTCATTTGGTTAATATCATTTTATGGAAAAGGAGTTATACCACCTTTTGTCCGTTTTGCAGAATGAGCATTTCTTTTGGAATAGCAGCTTTAATCTTATCTACAAGCATGGAAAGTATGGCATGGCGTACAAAATCTATTTTTGTAATGATATAAATTTGTCGGGTAGGCTGCGGGATGGCAAAAGGGCGGACCAGCTTCTTCTGCTCCTCATTCAGTTGCAATACCGCCAGACCGGGGATGAAAGTCATACCTTTTCCACTCTCTACCATGCGCATGAAGGTTTCCATGCTTCCCAGTTTGTAGGCTATCTGACAGGATTGTGCGGACTTTAACTGACAGAAACGCATCAGCTGGTCTCTGAAACAGTGTCCTTCGTCCAACAACCAAAGCTTTTCTCCGCTTATTTCAGAAGAACGAATCATTTCTTTCTTATAAGCTGATTCTTTTGTAGAGACATATCCGAAGAAAGATTCATAATAAAGAGGAGTGGAGATGAAATCTTTTTCTTCGGCGGGGCCGGCAATGATGGCAGCTTCCACGCCTCCAGCTTGAAGGGCAGCAAGGCAGTTAGGGGTTTTCATTTCGATTACCCGGATATCCAGCAAAGGATAGGTTTCCATTACCTCGGGAAAGAAACGGGGCAGAAGGTAGGGGGCAATTGTCGGGAGGACGGCGATGCGGAAAATACCATTCAAAGATTGCTCTTCTTCTTTTACCAAGTCTTTGATAAGCGAGGTTTGATGTAGGGCAATCCGTGCCTGTGCAATGACTTTCTTGCCGACCGTCGTGGGCTGTACCGGTTGTGCACTGCGGTCGAATATCTTGATATTCAGTTCATCTTCCAACTTTTGTATCATTGCGCTCAAGGTAGGTTGTGTTACATTACAATGTTCGGCAGCCTTGGCAAAATGACGAAGTTCGTCCACGGCAAGTATGTATTCCAGTTGTTGTAGGTTCATAGGCTTTGGGCTTGATAGATTTTGTCTATACAAAGATAGAAATTATCAGTTTGACACGCATTACTTTCTCCTTTATCTTTGCATCAGAGAAAAAGAAAAATAGTAATCAATTTAAAAACATAGAATTATGAAAACATTAGATTATATCAAATTAGATTCAGCAGCCGCTGCAAAGGTAGTAGATTCATTGCAACAATTATTGGCAGACTATCAGGTGTTTTATGCTAATCTGCGTGGATTTCATTGGAATATCAAGGGACACGGTTTCTTTGTATTGCATAGCAAGTTCGAAGAGTTATACAACAATGCTGCCGATAAGGTAGACGAGCTGGCAGAACGTATCCTGATGTTGGGAGGTGTGCCGAAGAATAAGTATAGTGACTATTTGAAAATGTCGAATATAAAAGAGGTAGAGGGTGTTTCATCCGGCGACGAAGCGTTGAACAACATTCTTGAGACTTACAGTCATTTTATTGTTGAAGAACGTAAAGTACTCGCTATTGCATCACAGGCAGGCGACGAAGCTACTGTAGCTGTCATGAGTGATTACCTGAAAGAACAGGAAAAGATGGTTTGGATGTTGGTAGCCTATGCTTCAAAGTAGTCGGTTTGCTTTAGTTTAGAATGGAGGAGTATCGGTGGAAAGCCGATGCTCCTTTCTTTTTATATTTCCTTTCGTTTTTTATCTCATTTCGGTTTCGTCTCAGAATATTATGTTATCTTTGTGAAAAATTACTCACTTTGATGTGTCTTAGGCTTTGTCTGACAATTCTATTTGTTTTATGTTGCTGCTGCGGCAAAGGGCAAAATGAAGTTGCTGTGGAAAACGACAGCATATTGATGACCTATTATAAAAAGTGTAAGGCGAATCTGGATTCTCCCATTGTTTTGGATATGTGTGATACTCTGTTTGTGCGGAGCGAGAAAGCGGGTAACAGACGGTTGATGGCTATTGCAAAATGTTTGAAACTGGATTATTATTACTACAAGAACGATGAGCAGAATATTCTGGAAAGTGTAAAGGAGGTAAAGCAAATCAGTCGGAAGTACAATCAACTGAAATATTACTATTTTGCATGGGGAAGCCGTCTGGTAATCTACTATATTAAACAAAATAAAGCCAATATCGCTCTGTATGAAGTAAAGAAAATGCTTCAGGAAGCCCAGAAAGATAACTATATGCGGGGAATTGTGGAGTGTTACCGTTGTATGGCGAATATTTATCTGACGCAGGACAATTATCAATTAGCTTATGATAACTTTAAAAAGACAATAGCGATAACAGAGGAAAATAATATTGCAGATATCAATCTTCCGTCTTATTATGCTTCGTTTGCTCAGTCGGCTGTAGACTTGAAACGATGGGATGAGGCAAAAGAGGCTTTGGAAAAGGGGCTCTCTTTGGCGCAGACGGATTACCAGGCTTTTACGACCCGTAAGGCGTATGCGCTCTATTATATAAAGAAGGGGCAGTTGAGTGAGGCCTGGAAATATATACAGGACATTGAAAAGTTGTTCATGCAGAATAAAGATATGGCTACATACCTTATAGGGCTTTATTATCTGAAGGAAACGTATTATAGTGCTGCCGGACAATATAGTGAGGCGTTGAAGATGGTGGATGTAATGATGAATGACTCGACTCCCAGCCGTTCTAAATATATGGATTATAAATTGGTAAGGGAACAGGGAAATATTTATTGGGAGATGGGAGACAAGGTGAAGGCTGCTCAGTTTTACTATGATTACATTGAGGCTACGGATTCTGTCCGTACAAAAGAATTGCAGAATTCTGCGGCTGAGTTTTCTTCTATTTTAGAGTTGGAACAGTTGAAGAATGAAAAGAATGAGCTTCAGTTAAGTGTTCAGAAAGATCAGTTGCATACCGTTTATTTGGTTTTGATATTCGCTGTCGTATTTTGGGTAATGAGCGGGATTCTATTCTTTCGGATTTATAAACTCAATAAACGTTTGAAAGCATCGAAACTTATTGTCAACAAACAGAATAAGGACTTAAAGGTTTTTGCTGAGGAGCTGATGAAGGCCAAAGAACGGGCTGAATATGCGAGCATGATGAAAACGGCTTTTATCCAGAACATGTCTCATGAGATTCGAACACCGTTGAATTCTATAGTGGGATTCTCTCAACTATTGGTGGATATATATCAGGATAATCCGGAGACAAAAGAGTTTGTTTCGATTATTGAAGTCAATAGCGACAACTTGTTGAGACTGATTAATGATGTGCTTGATATCTCTTTTCTCGACCAATCTGAAGAGGTGCCTTATGATAAGGTGGAAGATATCAATATAAGTTGTCTGTCGGGGATGGAAGCTATCCGGACTTTGGTGCGGGAGGGAGTGGAATTGGAGTTTCGTCCTTCTGTAGAGAGGTGCTTGATTAAAACCAATCCGGGCAGGGTCTCACAAATATTGATTCATCTTTTGCAGAATGCGGCTAAATTTACCGATAACGGTTCTATTGTTTTAGACTATGAACTAAAAAGGGACGAGCGGAAAATTATTTATCGTGTTACGGATACAGGGAAAGGTATTCCGGCGGATAAGCAGGAGTATGTTTTCGAACGCTTCACTAAATTGGACGACTTTACTCAGGGGACAGGCCTGGGGCTTCCTATCTGCCGGCTGATTGCTGAAAAGTTAGGTGGAACACTGGTCATTGATAAAGGCTATACAGTGGGATGTCGTTTTATCCTGACTCTCCCACTGATTGAGGTTTAAATTTTCTCTCCTTCTTTGGTCTTGCGTTGCACGATGCGTGCTCCGGCAGGAACATTTTCAGTCACCCATATATTCCCTCCTACGGTTGCGCCTTTACCTATGGTTACGCGTCCCAAAATGGTAGCATTGGAATAAACAATTACGTCATCTTCTAAAATAGGATGGCGGGGAATACCTTTGATAGGATTGCCATTGTCGTCCAATGGGAAACTTTTTGCTCCCAGAGTGACCCCTTGATAGAGTTTTACGTTATTGCCGATGATGCTGGTTGCACCAATCACTACGCCTGTTCCGTGGTCAATTGTGAAATGATGTCCAATCTTTGCTCCCGGATGGATATCTATTCCCGTTTCCGAGTGTGCCATTTCGGTGATGAACCGGGGAATCAGGGGCACACCTAACACCAGCAATTCATGTGCTATCCGGTAGTTGCTGATGGCACGAATGGCAGGGTAGCAACTAATTATCTCACCGAAACAAGTAGCGGCAGGGTCTCCGTAATAGGCTGCTTCTACATCGGTAGCCAGAACGCGGCGCATTTCGGGCAGCTTGCTTATAAAACGGGCGGCAAGCAATGCTGATGTTTCCCGACACGGTTCATTGTTGCCGGTGTTATCATTGTTATTATTGTCCTGCCCGAAACACAGGCCGGCTTGTATCTGGTCTGTCAACAGGTCGAACAGGTTTTCTACATTTACCCCTATGTGATAAGTAATGGTATGGCTGTTGATAGTGGAATTACCAAAATATCCGGGGAAGAGGATGGAGCGGGCTAACTCTACAATCTTGTATAGTGATTTAGCCGAAGGCAGAGGATCTCCGTCTCTGTGTTGATGAAACAGTCCTTTATAGGATTGACTGTCGGAGAGCTCGTCTACTGCTTGGGTCAATATGCCGGTATAGTCGAATGAAGTCATATCTATCATGGTTAATAAGGACAAAAGTAAAGAAATTCTATATCATTGCCAATAAATAGAAGGAATATTGGGTTTTATAGTTTATTTTTGCAGAAAAAAGAAGATGTTTTATGGCAAATAAGAAGAATCCTTTCGCCGGTAAGGTTAAGCAAGGGAATAAAAAAAAGTCAGGTGGCAAACGAATTGGGAAGTCAAAACCGGATAAAGCGAATAATCAGTTGAACAGACGGGTGAAATGAGTGTTTGCCTTGGTGTGGAAGGAAGCTTTCGTTTCTTGTGAGGGTGTGTCGAAACGTGGATAATGCTGTCGTTTCGTTCGTAGGGGCGAGGTTCGCTCGCCCGAAAACAGTTTACTTTGTGTCTTCGGGCAGGCAAACCCTGCCCCTACAGCTGACGATGGGATAGGCCGGTTTAGTTTTGACACACTCCCATAGTAAACTTTCTTATTTCTCCACCAATGCAAAGTCCAGCTGTTTCTTTTCCAGATTGGCGCGTGCCACTTTAATAGTGATAGGGTCTCCCAAACTGAACTTCTTATGATGACGTCTTCCTATTAAGCAATAGTTTTTCTCGTCAAAGTCATAATAATCATCGCCTAAATCGCGCATGGGTACCATACCTTCACATTTGTTTTCATTGATTTCTACATAAAGTCCCCATTCGGTTACTCCGGAAATGACACCGTCGAACTCCATGCCCAAACGTTCGCTCATAAACTCCACTTGTTTATACTTCACCGAAGCGCGTTCTGCATTTGATGCAATTTGTTCCATTTCGGAACTATGGTCGCATAAATCTTCGTACTTATCCTTTTGTGCCGTTCGCCCTCCTGCCAGATAGCGTGTAAGCAAGCGGTGTACCATCATATCCGGAAAACGGCGGATGGGAGAGGTAAAGTGGGTATAGAAATCAAAAGCCAATCCATAATGGCCTATGTTAACCGTGGAATAACGTGCTTTCTGCATGGCACGCAAAGAAACAGTCTCTATTAGATTCTGTTCTTTCTTGTCCTTGATATCATCCAACAGGCGGTTGATGGATTTGGAAACTTCTGATTTTGAACCCGAAGTGCGTATCTTATAACCAAAGCGGTTAATAAACCAATTCAGATTCTCCAGTTTGTCGGGGTCGGGAAGGTCGTGGATACGATAGGGGAATACTTTTGCTTTTTTATTCTTGGGCACTTTGCCGATTGTTTCAGCCACAGTGCGGTTGGCCAGAAGCATAAACTCTTCAATCAGCTTGTTGGCTTCTTTGGATTCTTTGAAATAGACGCTTAAAGGCTTTCCTGTTTCATCAATCTCAAATTTTACTTCAATGCGGTCGAAATCGATAGCACCTGCAGCCAATCGCTGTTTGCGCAGGATTTGAGCTAACTTGTTCAACTCCAGAATCTCTTCTTTATAATCGCCTTCACCTGTTTCGATGACTTGTTGCGCTTCCTCATAGGTGAAACGGCGGTCGCTCTTAATCACGGTATGTTTGATACGCGAGTCCTTCACTTCACCTTTTTCGTTCATATCGAAAATAACGGAGAATGCCAGTTTCTCTTCGTCGGGACGGAGAGAGCAGATAAAGTTACACAGACGTTCGGGCAACATCGGAATGGTGCGGTCTACCAAGTAAACGGAAGTGGCACGTTTTTCGGCTTCTTTATCTATGGTACCTCCTTCTTTTACATAATGTGTAACGTCGGCAATATGTACTCCGACCTCCCACAGTCCCGGTTTGATAAGTCGGATGGAAAGAGCATCGTCAAAGTCTTTTGCATCCTTGGGGTCGATGGTGAAGGTAGTTACGGCCCGGAAATCCTCCCGTTCGGCATAGTCGGCCTCTGTTATCTCAGCCGGAATCTTTTCGGCGGCGGCTTCCACATTCTTGGGATATACATACGGCAGTCCGTATTCTGCTAAAATGGCATGCATTTCAGTGGTGTTTTCTCCTGCCTTGCCCAAGATGTCAATGACTTGCCCGATAGGGTTTTTGGCTTCTTTCGGCCATTCTATTATCTTTACGACAGCTTTATCGCCACTTTTTCCGCCTTTTAATTTATCTTTGGGGATGAAAATGTCATTTGCCAGCGTGCGGTTTTCGGTTACAAGGAAAGCATAGAATTTGTCTACTTTCAGTATTCCGACAAACGTATCGTTGGCCCGTTCGATGATTTCAATTACTTCTCCTTCCGGATTACGGTTCTTGCGTTTTGCAAACAAGGCGATTTTTACTTTGTCGTTGTTCATGGCGTGTGCCGAGTTTCGTTCGGCTATAAAGATGGTCTCTCCTCCGTCCTCCGGAATGAAAGAGTTCTTACCATTACTTTTACGCTGAAAAATACCCGTCATAATCAGTCCGTGGTCGTTCAGTTTATATTGCCCTTTTTCAACTTCTTGTAAAAAATCATCTTCTGTCATTTCGAGGAGGATGTCGGCGCAAAGCATTTTAAGAGGATGAGTAGTTAAGTTTAACCCGCTTGAGAGCTGTTTGAGGCTGAATGTTTCATTCGGCTTGGCATGGAAGTAGCTTATGAGGCGTTCTGCCAGTTCACTCTTTTTCATGCGTTTCCCTGCTTTTTTTTCTTTCTTTTTAGCCATAGATGGGTATTTTAATGTATTATGTGTCACAAAGTAAACAAAATAATTGGAATGGTGGTTCAATAGATGCATTAAATTTGGTTGAATATGGGCGAAACGTGCTATCTTTGTCCGTTCAAAAATAACGATTATGACTGAACTTGAGAAAAGAGCCAGAGAAAAAGGAATCTATAAGGTCACTTTATGGGGCAGTTTTGTTAATTTCTTGCTGGTTATTTTTAAATTTCTGGCCGGGATAGCAGGGCATAGTGCTGCTATGATGGCGGATGCCGTCCATTCTCTTTCCGACTTCATAACGGATGTGGTGGTCATCCTATTTGTGCGTATTTCTAATAAGCCTCAGGACAAGGGGCATGACTACGGACACGGCAAGTATGAGACTTTGGCTACCGCTTTGATTGGAATGGCACTTTTGGGAGTAGGTTGCGGCATCTTGTGGAATGGCGCCGGCGAAATTCTGGCCTTTATGAGCGGAGAACAGTTGCGTGCGCCCGGAATGCTTGCACTGATTGCGGCTCTTGTCTCTATCCTGCTGAAGGAGATACTGTATCAATACACGGTCCGTATGGGCAGAAAGTACAACTCTCAAGCGGTGATAGCCAATGCATGGCATCATCGGAGCGATGCATTGTCTTCTATCGGCACGGCTGCAGGTATTGGCGGAGCTATCCTGCTCGGACCCCATTGGGTGGTGCTCGACCCTATTGCCGCTGTGATAGTCAGTTTCTTTATAATGAAAGTGTCTGTCAAGCTCCTGATACCTTGTATTGATGAACTGCTGGAAAAATCATTGCCCGAAAGTGTGGAGCACGAGATAGAGCAGACAGTCTTGTCTTTCGACGGAGTAACAGAGCCTCATCATTTGCGCACACGGCGTATCGGGAATAATTATGCCATAGAGATTCATGTCCGTATGAATGGTGATATATCATTATACAAAGCACATGAGACGGCCACGGCAATCGAACGGAAATTGAAAGAAAAATATGGGGAAGATACTCATGTGGGTATCCATGTGGAACCGGTGAAATAAAATGTGATAAGGAATAATGGAAAAAAGAATATTGGTAACCGGAGCAAGCGGGTTTATCGGCAGTTTTCTGGTGGAAGGCGGTTTGGAAAGAGGTATGCAGGTATGGGCGGGCATGCGCAAAAGCAGCAGCCGCAAGTACTTGAAAGATTCTCGTATCCGGTTTGCCGAACTGGACTTTGCCCGTCCCGGAAGATTGGTAGAGCAATTGGCGGTTCATAAACAAGCACATGGGGGGTGGGACTACATCATTCATTGTGCCGGTGTGACTAAATGTCGTCACAAAGAAGAGTTTGACAAAGGGAATTATGTTTATACCCGCAATTTCGTAGAGGCGCTGCAAACATTGGATATGGTTCCCGAACAATTTATCTATATCAGTTCGCTTAGTATCTTCGGGCCTATACGTGAAGAGAATTATACCCCCATCAATGAACATGATGCGGCGATGCCCAATACGGCTTATGGAGTCAGTAAACTGAAGTCGGAACATTATCTGCAATCATTGGGTGATTTCCCGGTCGTGATTTTCCGGCCGACCGGTGTCTACGGGCCTCGCGAGAAAGATTATTTCCTGATGGCCAAATCAATCAAGCAGCACGTAGACTTTGCCGCCGGCTTCAAACGTCAGGATCTTACCTTTATCTATGTGAAGGACTTGGTGCAGGCAGTCTATCTGGCTATAGAGCATAAAGTGAAGCACCGTGCCTATTTTGTAAGTGACGGAAATGTATATTCCAGCCGTGCTTTCTCCGATTTAATACAAAAAGAGCTTGGTAATCCGTGGGTTATACACTTTAAATGTCCGCTATTTATTTTAAAAGTTGTATCTTTGCTCGCTGAATTTTCAGCGCGTTGCCTGGGGAAGGTAAGTACGCTGAATCGTGATAAATATAAAATAATGAAACAACGCAACTGGCAATGCGACATCACTCCATTGACGGATGAATTGGGATATCGTCCCGAGTATCCGTTAGAAAGGGGAGTAAAAGAGATTATTGCCTGGTATAAGAAAGAAGGATGGCTTTAAATTTATTCAAACGTGTAGACAGTGTAAAAGGATTGTTTGCCGTAGAGAGTATCAGTTTGATATATAATGCTCTCACTACGATCATGGTTTTGATATTGTGGCCGCGCATGGATCACCCCGGCACAATGCTTCTGGAACGTGCAGGTATTGTGGTTATTACTTTTGCATTGATATATCTGTATCACAAATATCCTTGCAAGTTATCCGCATTTACGCGTATGGCTGTGCAAATGGCATTTTTGGCTTATTGGTATCCCGATACCTTTGAGTTCAACCGTTTATTCCCGAATCTGGATAATTTCTTTGCTTCTGCAGAACAATTCCTGTTCCGTTGCCAGCCGTCGGTGGAGTTCAGTGAGCTTTGTCCGTCCATGTGGTTCAGTGAGCCCTTTAATTTGGGCTATTTCGCTTATTACCCGATGATTGCGATAGTGACAATCTATTATTTCCTTTTCCGTTTTGAATGGTTTGAGAAGGCGTCTTTTGTATTGGTTACCTCATTTTTCATTTATTATCTTATTTATATATTGGTTCCTGTGGCCGGTCCGCAGTTTTACTTTCCTGCTATCGGCATGGATAATGTGATGGCGCAACATTTTCCGGCGATTGGAGATTATTTCAATCACAATGATATTTTGTTGCCCGGTCCCGGTTTCGACCATGGTTTCTTTTATAATCTTGTAGAGGCTTCTCAGGAAGTGGGTGAACGTCCTACCGCAGCTTTCCCCAGTTCGCATGTCGGCATTTCCACTATTATCATGATTATGGCCTATCGGGTAAATAAGAAGTTATGCTATTTCCTGGCACCCTTTTATGTGCTTCTTTGCTGTGCCACGGTTTATATTCAGGCGCATTATTTGATAGATGTGATTGCCGGTTGGGTTTCTGCTGTTTGTATTTATATTGCGGCCACGTGGATGTATAAACGATGGTTTGCCTCGGTGGTGTTCCAATTGGTGGCCAGATAGAACCGGATGGATAGAAGAGTAAGCGGTTTCTTGCTGTCGGCTAAGGCTTTTTAAGCGGAAGATTATTACGGACTTCGGCAACGGACTGTACAGTCCACCGTAGCAGACTGTACGGTCCATTGTAGTAGACTGTACAGTCCACTGCCGAAGACTGTAGTAGCCCGACTGATAGAAAGGCTTAACCTAAAGGGCGAAAATGCTTACTCGGACTAATGCCCGGAGCTAATTAATTGAAAAAAAAATGCGCAAAGGCTGCAACGTTTGCCCAACTGGATACGTCTTATATATAAAACGATAATATTATGAAAAAATTAGTATCTATTTTTATGCTATTTGCCTTGGCGTTAGTATCTACAACAGTATGGGCAGAATCTTTAGGTGAAAGAATAAGAGCAAGTAAGAACAATGTGACAAAGGAAGTGCGTGTGGGGCGTTTTGATGCGGTCTGTCTGAATGGAAGCAGCGAGATTGTTTATACCCAAACTTCCGGCAAGCAGAAATTGGAACTCTCTGTTCCGGATAACTTGCAGGACATTGTGCAAGTGTATGTAAAAGACCATACGTTGTTTCTTGAGTTAAAGAAGGGATATTCCGTTTCATTTGAGAATGGTACCAGACTGGAACTTTGTGTAGCTGCCCCTATGGTGAAAAATGTTGTGGTCAACGGTTCGGGTGATATTATTTTCAAGAATGGGGTTGACGTGAATGATGCCATTAACTGGACAGTGAATGGCAGTGGTGACATTGACGCCGACAAGGTGAAATGTCGTAAGATGAATGTCGCTGTCAACGGTTCGGGCGATGTTACTTTAGGTTATGTTTCGGGAGAGGAAATGAGCATGGCTGTCAATGGTTCGGGTGATATTGCCGTGAAGGGCATTTCGGTCGATAGAGTGAGTAGTGCTGTCAACGGTTCGGGTGATGTAACTGTAAAAGGCATTTCGGCTGATGAAGTGAATGGTACGGTCAACGGTTCGGGCGATGTTACGTTATCGGGCAAGTGTACGAAAGCTAATTATTCGTTAAGCGGTTCCGGTGACATTACAGGTTCTGCATTGAAAGCGAAACAAGTTACTGCTTATACGTCTCCGCGTAGTACCGGTGACATTTCGTGCTATGCTTCCGAAAAGATAATCATTAATAAGGAAGGCAAGAATAGCGATGTGTCTTACAGCGGAAACCCCCGTACTGTGGAAAAGAACAGCACGAAGGGCAAGCGTCATCGTCGTTCCAATGATGATTAAAGGGTATAGTTGCCTTTTATATAGTCAAGGATACTGAAAAGCTCCTTGACTGTTTCGGCGCGAAGCATGGCGATACGCGTTTCCTTAAAGTTAGGAATTCCTTTAAACATGGGTGATGCAGCCAAATGGCGGCGTACATGCAATATACCGCGGCGTTCGTCCAACAGATTGACGCTGTCCAGCACTTCCTGGCGGAGGACATCCATTTTCCAGTCGAAAGACAGAGGTGGAAGTTCTTCGCCGGTTTCTATATAATGCTTCACTTCTTTGAATATCCAGGGGCGTCCGAAACTGGCACGTCCAATCATGATGGCATCTACTCCATAAAGGTCAAAACACTCTTTGGCACGTTGCGGTGTGGTCACGTCTCCATTGCCGATGATAGGAATATGTATACGCGGGTTCTTCTTTACTTCGCCTATCAACGTCCAATCGGCTTCACCGGTATACATCTGTGCGCGTGTACGTCCGTGGATGGTTAATGCTTCGATGCCGCAATCTTGCAGTTGCTCGGCCAGGCTGACAATGATTTTATGGTCGTTGTCCCATCCCAAGCGTGTCTTTACGGTGACGGGAATCTTTACCGCATCCACAACGGCGCGGGTAATTTCCAGCATCAGAGGGATGTTCTGCAACATTCCGGCGCCTGCTCCTTTGCCTGCGACGCGCTTGACGGGACAGCCAAAGTTAATGTCCAGAATGTCAGGGTGTGCTTCTTCCACTATTTTGGCCGCCTCTACCATTGTCTCGGTATCTTTTCCATAAATCTGAATGGCTACGGGGCGTTCTTCGTCATTGATGTTCAGCTTCTGCATGGTTTTTCCTACCGAGCGTATCAGGGCATCGCTTGATACGAACTCGGTATATACCATGTCGGCACCAAACTTTTTGCACATCAAGCGGAAGGCAGGGTCGGTCACATCCTCCATCGGAGCTAATAAAACAGGGTGTTCCCCCAAGTCTATATGGCGTATTTTCATATTCTAACAGTTATTTGGCTGCAAAAATACGGAAAAAAGCCTACCTTTGCACACACATAATCAAAAGAATAATGAAACCTTCTATAAAAGACTTTGAAATAATGGCTCCTGTCGGCTCGCGTGAGTCGTTGGCTGCCGCTATACAGGCAGGTGCGGACTCCATTTATTTTGGTATTGAAAGCCTGAATATGCGTGCCCGGTCTGCCAATACATTTACTATTAATGATTTGCGCGAGATTGCGCAGATTTGTGATGAGCATGCCATCAAGAGTTATCTGACCATCAATACTATTATTTATGATGAGGATATTGCCTTGATGCGTACAATTGTGGAGGCTGCAAAAGAAGCCGGAATCAGTGCTGTGATTGCTGCCGATGTTGCGGTGATGGCTTATTGTAATGAGATTGGGCAGGAGGTGCATCTTTCCACTCAGTTGAATATCAGCAATGCAGAGGCTCTGAAATTCTATGCCCGCTTTGCCGATGTGGTGGTGCTGGCACGTGAATTGAATCTGAAACAGGTGAAAGTGATTTATGATACTATCCAGAACGAACAGATAAAAGGGCCGAAAGGCGAGCTGGTCCGGATAGAAATGTTCTGTCACGGAGCGTTATGCATGGCTGTGTCGGGCAAGTGCTATCTCAGTCTGCATGAGATGAATGCGTCTGCCAATCGTGGTGCTTGCATGCAGATTTGCCGTCGTGCATACGAAGTGAAGGATAAAGAAAGTGATATAGAGTTGGAAGTGGACAATAAATATATCATGTCTCCCAAAGATTTGAAGACCATTCATTTCATGGATGAAATGATTGAGGCCGGTGTGCGTGTGTTCAAGATTGAAGGGCGTGCCCGCGGGCCTGAGTATGTACGCACGGTAGTGGAATGTTATAAAGATGCTATCCGTTCGTATTTGGAAGGTACGTTTACGGAAGAAAAGAAATTGGGGTGGGATGAACGTCTGAAAACTGTCTTTAACCGCGGATTCTGGAACGGTTATTATCTGGGACAGCGATTGGGCGAGTGGAGCAGGAATTATGGTTCCGAAGCAACTGAACGTAAAGTGTATGTGGGAAAAGGCATTAAATACTTCTCTAATATCGGTGTGGCTGAGTTTCTGGTGGAGGCGGCCGAAATGAAGGTAGGTGACAAGCTGTTGATAACAGGGCCTACCACGGGTGCCGTGTTCTTCACACCGGATGAGGCGCGGGTTGATTTGAAGCCGGTAGATGTGGTGCGGAAAGGCCAGCATGTTTCATTTAAAGTTCCCGAAAAGATACGCCCCAGCGACAAACTTTATAAGTTGGTATCTCCTTAGGAGCTAAAAAACAAATAAGATAAACGATTCTTGGTTTATCGGTGAATGAAAAAAGGGGTTGTGTCAAAACGTGGATAATGCTGTCGTTTCGTTCGTAGGGGCGAGGTTCGCTCGCCCGAAAACAGTTTACTTTGTGTCTTCGGGCAGGCAAACCCTGCCCCTACAGTTGACGATGGGATAGGTCGGTTTAGTTTTGACACACTCCCTTTACTTTTTGTTAGAGTTCGCTGTTATTCCATATAAATGGAAAGTTTGGGATAAACACTATACAGTTTGGTGTTAGTCAACTCTTCGGAGTCGGTAATACGATACAGATAGTATTTGCTGTTCGGACAGAAGTTGCTCTTGTCAGGGAAGTTAAAGTAACGGTGTCCTTGCGGAGTCTTTTTTACGGTATGTTCTTTACCTTCTGAATCCGTATAGGTATAATCTATTTTATCGTCGGGATATTCTTTGCGAACTACACTTTTCTGGTTACGGATAATGTCTATCAAGCTGAAACCTTCACCCCATAGTTCTTTGCGGCGTTCCAACCAAATAGCTTCCAGTAAATCTTCTCCTGTCAGGCTTGTTGAAATGGCTTGTGCTCCTCTGGCTGCTTTCAGTTCATTCAGTTTGTTGACAGCGTCCGGATCGTTCAGACGAGCCTTTGCTTCTGCATTGATTAGATAAATTTCGGCAACACGCATCAATACGATATCGGCAACAGTGTTCTGAATGTCGCGGAATTTAAATTTCGCATTACGCATCCATACATAAGCAGCCGATTCTACATCTGCTCCCGGGTCGGTTGCCCAATATATCATTTCTTTACGATAGTCTCCATCTTCAAATAAGTCGCGGAAATAAGGATCTACATTAAAACTGTAATAATAGGATCCCGGAGTAGTGGTATCTAGATAATAAAACTGATAACTGGCATTGTTCTGGTCATTGGTTTGAGGATGTCCCCAAATCCATTCCTTGTTTTCGGCATTACTAAAACCTTCTTTATATTCGCTTTCGCTCATTAAATAGTTGTTTTTTGCCAAAAGTTGGTCGGAATAATTCTTAGCTTTCTCCCATTGGCGTGCGTAAAGGCAAGCACGTGAAAGCAGTCCCAATACAACTTGATTGTCAATCTTATGCTTGGAATTACGTATGTATGTCTCGGGGATAAGGTCTAATGCCTTTTCCAAGTCACTGATAGATTGTGCATACACTTCGCTTACGCTGGATGCCGGCATTCCTTCAGCAGCAGAAACCTCATCGGTTGATTTTGTATAGATAGGGGCGCATACAGCATTGGGATCTTTGTCGATGGCAAAAGAATAGCATGATGCAAGATGCAGATAAAGGAATCCGCGTAATGCAAGTGCTTGTCCTTTAATGCGATCTCTGTCGTTTTGTGTTCCTTCGGCATTATCGATATTGTCCAATACTCCGTTGCAATCATTAATGACACGATAGCAAAGTAGCCAACTCAATGTGTTGGTACCGCCTTTTCCGTATATAGCATTAAATTGATTATGCGATCTAAAACCGTATTTGTCATTCAATACCACGTCCGATCCCATTGCGTCATTGGCACGCAGCATTGCTCCATATCCTGGGTTAGCGTAGGAATTGAAGGTTTCCATTAAGTAATTCCAACCGCCGTTAAGTACCTTTTCGGCATCTCCTGTTTTACCGAATACCGAACCGGCATCTACAGAAGTTGTAGGGATTGTATCCAAATCGCAGGAAGTCAGTATGCTGGCTCCTAATGCAACTGAAAGTATATATTTAAAAATTGTCTTCATATTCTTTTCCTGTATTAAAGTTTCACATTGATACCGAATGAAATGGTTTTCATTGTCGGATAGCGATAATAGGTCGAGCCACTATATGTCTGTTCGGGGTCTAAACCTTGCTGTTTAGTGAATGTCAGCATATTTTCTGCTTGGAAGAAGATGCTGGCATCTTTCAATGTCAGTGTGTTGAGCAATGACTTTGGCAGATTATAAGAGAATGTGATGTTCTTCAAACGCAGGTATGAGCGGTCTACCAAAAAGCGGTTTGAAGAATTTGTCCATGAACTCTTCGGTGAAGTTGTTAAACGGGGAACATCTGTATTCGGGTTTTCTGGAGTCCAGCGGTCCAGCATATCTACACTCCATCCTGTTCCTGAAGGGCCTTGGCTCAGCAAGGATACCTTATCGCTGTTGTAAATCTTGCCTCCTAATGAATAAGAGAAGAGAAGCGATAAAGTGAAATCTTTGTATGAGAGTTCGGACTGTAAACCACCTGTCCAATCGGGTAATGAATTACCGCATTTTACTCTGTCGTTTGTGGTGGTTGACGAGTAGTCTTCCGTTGTTATTTTGTCACCTTCGGTATTATAACGATACCACATCGGATTACCGTTTTCAGAATTAATGCCGGCCCATTCTATCAGGTAGAAATCATATAAAGAACCGCCTTTCACCCATTTCTTATTACCACTCCACATTACTTCAGATGGCAGTGAGGTGATTTTGTTTTTATAAGTTGTGGCATTGAAAGAAAGTTTCCATTTCCAGTCTTGTGTCATGATAGGATAGCCTGATAATTGAAATTCCCAACCATAGTTTTTGATGGAGCCAATGTTTTCATCCATACTTGAGAAGCCTGAAGACTGGACAAGGTCTTTGGAGAATAGCAAATCTTTGGAGCGGCGCTCAAAGAACTCGACAGTACCGGTCAAGCGGTTGTCCCATAAGCCGAAGTCCAAACCGATGTTGGTATTCAGGTTGGTTTCCCATGTTAAATTCGGAGTAGCCAAGCGTGAAGCATGTAAACCGGATTCACCGAGATTATTGCGGATTGAATAGAGTGCCTGATAAGCATAATAACCGATGTTATCGTTACCTTGCGCACCATAGCTGGCACGTAATGTCAAGTTAGAAAGCCATGAAGATGTTTTCTCCATAAAACTTTCTTGCATCACTTTCCAAGAACCTCCTACAGACCAGAAAGTACCCCAACGGTGGTCGGGATGGAAGCGTGAAGAGCCGTCTGAACGAACCGATGCTGATAAGAAATATTTTTGATCGTATGAGTACTCCGCACTACCGAAAAAGCTCAATAATTTGTATTGGTCGCTGTTACCGCCGAAATCACCTAAAGAAGAGGCTGCATCCGGTTCGTAGAAACCATCCATAATAATTTGACTGCGGTAACCGCCAAAGTTAGAGGTATTATATTCATAATATTCCTGTCCGGCCATTACGCGCACATTATGTACGTCTTTAAAGGTATGCTGGTAGTTAATGACATTATTGAAGGTCATACCGGTTGTGCGGTAGTTGTATTTACTTACTTCACCGCCTGTAATAGAGCTGGGGCCGTAAGTGGGATTAGCATAGTCATGATTGAATTTGCTATTGTAGTCAATGTTTAGTGACATTTTATAAGAAAGACCTTCAATAGGGGTGATTTGAATGAAACCACGGAGCGAAGCGGCATCACGTTTAATTTCACTCTTATCGTGAGGCATAGAGGCTAATAAGTTGTATTTAGCGTATGAGTTCGGGCGATATTCACCATAGTCAAATTGACGGTCACCGTTTTCATCCAATAAATATGCACCGGTTGCTAAATCACGTTGGTATACCGGATAAAATGGGCGGACTGAACGGGCAAATAATACCACGTTGCTGATCGTTGAATCGTCTTGTTTCGGATAATCCTGAATGGAGTGGGTTCCTGATACATTTAATCCGACCTGTAACCATTTCCGGATGTCAGAAGTTATATTTGCACGAAGAGTATAGCGTTTGAATCCTGAACAGATATATGCACCCTGATCATCCATATAACCTGCTGAAACGAAATATTTGGATGTCTTGCTACCGCCACTGACACGCACGTTCAAGTCTGTGTAGTGGGCATTTTGTGAAAGGGCGTCGTCCCAGCTGTCGTTCCATAACGGAGTAGCTCCTGATACCAGTTTTCCATTGTGACCGATAGGTTCGGGAATTCCGGTTCCGTAAGGATTGATACCCAAACGGCCAACTACGTTGCTTGATGCCCACGCAGCAGCATCTTCAGCAGAGTAACCGTTATCCATACGATAATTACGTAATGCCTCCCAGTATAATTCGAAATATTGGTTTGTATTTAACTGGTCGTAGTCGGCGCGTGCACGGCTGGAGAAACCATATTTGGCAGACAGTTCGATAACAGGTGCACTGTCTTTAGCCCCTTGTTTGGTTGTAATCATGATTACACCATTAGCAGCACGAGAACCGTAAAGAGCAGCAGATGCAGCGTCTTTCAATACGGTGATTGATGCAATATCCGATGATGCAATAGAAGACAGATTTCCATCATAAGGCACACCATCTACCACATAAAGCGGAGTGTTTGAAGCATTGACAGAGCCTACACCACGAATCAGGATTGTTGCATCCGACCCCGGTTGTCCACTTGATGAAAATGATTGTAGTCCGGCTACTGTTCCTTGTAATGCTTTTGATACATTACTTACTTGTGATTTTTCAATCGTTCCTGCGGCAATATAACTAGCCGAACCCGTAAAAGTGGACTTTTTGGCAGTACCGTAAGGCACAGTAATGACCACTTCATCTACCATTAGACTGCTCTCTTTCAGTTCTACATTGATAACTTTACGGTTATTCACCGGAATAGTGACTGTTTCATAACCGATAAAAGAAAAGATGAGGCTTTCATTACCTCTCACCTGAAGTTGGTAATTACCATTGGCACTGGTAATAGTACCGCGAGGTTGTCCTTTTACAGCTATGGTAACACCCGGCATTTCCTCTCCTCCGGCTGTCACTTTACCAGTTACTGTAATTTCCTGCGCATATGTAGTAATACAAAATAGTAAACTACATAAAAATAAAGAAATTTTGCTCATATAAACTTGGCTTTTAATTTGGGATTTTACTAATAGCCACTTTCTGTGACCTTTATGTTGATGAATTCTTTATCTCATTTTTTATTATATCAGTGCTTGTCTTGTTTCCCCTTTATTATTTTCTTTCATAAATTATGCTCTGCTTGCTTTTGAGCAATAACTTAAATTATAATATAATGGGCGCAAATATATGTATTTTAATTTGAATAGAATATAGTTTTTTAATATATTTTTATTGCTAAGGCAAACGATGACGAGATTTATTCACTAATGTTAAACGAGCGGGCGCTTGAAATCTGTTAAGATTTTGCATGTTTGTTACAACGTTGCTTCTGTTTATGGCAACAAGTTCTTCAAAGCAGTATGTGTGTTTTTCTTTCTATAAGAAGAATCGGATGGCAACTATTGATTATCAAGCATTTTTCTAGAAAAAAAGTTTGTGCATATACTTTATAATCATCAGGAGCAAGTGTTTATTTAAGAGTAGCATAGACTGGAGTAAAATGAAAAACGGAAAATTATAGAGGAATTGGATCTGTGCTAGAGTAAATTGGAGCAAGATAGAAAAGATTTCATCTAAAATGTTTATCTTTGCAACTCAATAACAAATAAGTACTTACACGCTATGAATATAGAAGAAAAACTTACCGCGTCCATTATCAGCGCTATCAAAATGCTGTACGGACAGGAAGTACCAGTAAAAATGGTACAGCTCCAGAAGACAAAGAAAGAGTTTGAAGGACACCTCACATTGGTTGTTTTCCCTTTCTTGAAAATGTCTAAGAAAGGCCCTGAACAGACTGCACAGGAAATCGGCGGATATTTGCACCAGAATGCTCCTGAGCTGATATCTGCTTATAATGCGGTAAAAGGATTCTTGAACTTGACTATTGCTTCGGATTGTTGGATTGAACTGTTGAATTCTATTCAGGCTCAACCGGAATATGGCATAGAGAAAGCTACTGAAAACTCTCCGTTGGTGATGATTGAGTATTCTTCGCCGAATACGAACAAGCCTTTACACTTGGGGCACGTCCGTAATAACCTGCTGGGTAATGCATTGGCAAATGTGATGGCGGCAAATGGCAATAAGGTGGTGAAAACCAATATTGTAAACGACCGCGGAATCCATATCTGCAAGTCTATGCTGGCTTGGTTGAAATATGGTAATGGTGAGACTCCCGAATCGTCAGGCAAGAAGGGTGACCACCTGATTGGCGATTATTATGTAGCTTTTGATAAGCACTACAAAGCGGAAGTAAAAGAGCTGATGGCCCAATATCAGGCAGAAGGAATGAATGAGGAAGAAGCTAAAGCAAAGGCTGAGGCTAACTCGCCTTTGATGCAGGAGGCTCGCGAAATGCTGCGTAAGTGGGAGGCTAACGACCCCGAAATCCGTGCGCTTTGGAAAAAGATGAACGATTGGGTGTATGCCGGTTTTGATGAAACCTATAAGATGATGGGAGTTGGTTTTGATAAGATTTACTATGAATCGAATACCTATCTGGAAGGGAAGGATAAAGTGATGGAAGGGCTTGAAAAGGGATTCTTCTATCGTAAGGAGGATAATTCGGTATGGGCCGACCTCACCGCGGAAGGATTGGACCATAAGCTGTTGCTTCGTGGAGACGGTACTTCGGTTTATATGACTCAGGATATAGGTACTGCCAAACTCCGTTTTCAGGACTATCCCATCGATAAGATGATATATGTAGTAGGAAATGAGCAGAATTATCATTTTCAGGTATTGTCCATCTTGCTTGATAAGTTGGGTTTTGAATGGGGTAAAGGATTGGTTCACTTCTCATACGGTATGGTAGAGTTGCCGGAAGGTAAGATGAAGAGTCGTGAAGGAACTGTGGTGGATGCCGACGACTTGATGGAAGGCATGATTGAGACAGCAAAAGAAACTTCAGCCGAATTGGGTAAATTGGACGGATTGTCTAAAGAAGAAGCCGATGATATTGCCCGCATTGTAGGTTTGGGTGCTTTGAAGTATTTTATCCTGAAAGTGGATGCACGTAAGAACATGACGTTTAATCCGAAGGAATCCATTGATTTCAATGGTAATACAGGACCTTTCATCCAATATACTTATGCCCGTATCCAGTCGGTGTTGCGTAAAGCAGCCGAATCAGGCATCGCTGTTCCCGAAGTGATTCCGGCAGGATTGCAGTTGAGTGCAAAAGAAGAAGGCTTGATTCAGATGTTGGCTGACTTTAAGACGGTTGTAAAGCAAGCGGGTACGGATTATAATCCATCTATTATTGCCAACTATACATACGATTTGGTGAAGGAATATAATCAGTTCTACCATGATTTCAGCATCTTGCGTGAAGAAGACGAAGCGCTTAAGATTTTCCGTCTGGCATTGAGTGCCAATGTGGGCAAGATTGTGAAGACTGCAATGGGACTGTTGGGTATTGAAGTGCCGGAGCGCATGTAATGTAAGCAATCCGTACGCAGGGTGTAATCTCAATGCAGATGGCAAAAAAACAGAAATATTATGTAGTATGGAAAGGAGTCAGTCCGGGAGTATATCACTCTTGGACTGATTGCCAATTACAGATTAAGGGTTATGAAGGTGCACTCTACAAATCCTTTGACACCCGGGATGAAGCAGAACAGGCGTTTGCTTCCTCTGCTTTCCATTATGTGGGAAAGAATGCGGTGAAGAAAGAAGAAGCCCCCCGGCAACTTCCCGAGAATTTTGATATGAACTGCCTGGCAGTCGATGCCGCTTGTAGCGGAAACCCCGGCCCTATGGAGTATCGCGGTGTTTATCTTCTTACCGGGCAGGAAATTTTTCATTTCGGCCCTGTATATGGAACTAATAATATCGGTGAGTTTCTCGCCATAGTGCATGCATTGGCATTGATGAAACAAAAAAAAATCAATATGCCTGTTTACTCAGATAGCCGGAATGCCCTGAGCTGGGTAAAGCAGAAGAAATGCAAGACCAAGCTCGAACGTACTCCAAGGACAGAAGAACTCTTTCGGATGATAGAGCGAGCTGAGAACTGGTTGAGAGATAATGCTTATACCACTCCCTTATTAAAATGGGAGACCGACCGTTGGGGAGAGGTCCCCGCAGACTTCGGACGGAAATAAAGATATCTATAATAAATGAAAGATATGAAGAAACGGATTGCCTATATCAGCCTGTACTTCTTTACAGTCTTACTGATATTTATTTTGCAGAAGCCATTGTTTATGCTTTATAATGGTGCTATTGAGAAAGGATTTGGCTTTACTGATTTTCTGCACGTGATGATTCACGGAGCCGGTCTTGATGCAGCCATGACCGGTTATCTGACGGCATTTCCTTTTCTTCTTATATTGATTAGCATTTGGTTTCAACGGTTCCCATTGAAGAAAATCCTCTGGGGATATTATGTGCTCATTGCCACCCTTGTCTCTGTCATATTTGTGGTAGACATGGGGCTTTATCCTTTTTGGGGATTTAAGTTGGATGCCTCTATTTTCCTTTATATTGATTCTCCCAAAGAAGCTTTGGCAAGTGTGTCGCCGGGATTCATTCTTCTGCGGGTATTGGCGATATTAGTGCTTATCATATTGAATACGTGGATATTGCTGAAAATAACTCCTTCGGTTTTGACGCTTGTCCGAACAAGGCTGGCAGGGACAGGAATTATGCTGCTGATAGGCGGAGTACTGTTTATCATTATCCGGGGTGGAGTTACCGAGTCGACTTCCAACGTCGGTCAGGTGTATTTCAGTAGTGAGCAGTTTTTGAATCATTCGGCAGTCAATCCTGATTTCAGTTTGCTCTCCTCCATGGGGAAATCGCAAGACTTTGCATCTGAATTTAATTTCTTCGAGGAAGGAAAACGCGCCGAACTGTTTGACGGACTTTACCCCTCGACAGACGGTGACAGCATCATGGAGGTATTGAATACGAAGCGTCCCAATATTCTTGTCATTTTGATGGAGAGTTACGGAGCTACTTTTATCGAACCTCTTGGCGGTCTTCCTGATGTAGCTCCTCATTTCAATCGCTTGACAGAAGAAGGTGTTTTCTTCACAAACTGTTATGCCAACAGTTTCCGGACCGACCGTGGTACCGTCTGTACCTTCAGTGGATATTTGGGACTCCCGACGGCCTCGGTCATGAAAATCCCGGCAAAGAGCCGCACTTTGCCTTCCATTGCAGAGGAATTGGTGAAAGCAGGGTATAAGACCGATTTTCTTTATGGAGGAGATATCAACTTTACCAATATGAAGAGCTATTTGTTGAGTAAGGGGTATCAGCGTCTTACTGCCGACAAAGATTTCTCTTTAGCCGAACAGACCAGCAATGCATGGGGAGTAAATGATGATATTACATTTGAGCATCTGTACAATCAATTGAAAGATAGAAAAGAAACTCCGTGGCACACGGCTTTCCTTACCCTGAGCAGTCACGAACCATTTGAAGTTCCTTACCATCGCTTGGACGAACAGATTCCCAATGCCTTTGCCTTTACAGATGATTGCTTGGGCAAATTTATAGAGAAACTGAAACAGACTCCAGTATGGAAGGATTTGCTGGTTATCTGTTTGCCCGATCATGGCTTTTATTATCCCCGCGAAGGGTTGAATACTTCCCCCCGATTCTATCACATACCTATGCTATGGCTGGGCGGGGCGGTGAAGCAGCCGATGAAAATAGACAAGATTATGAATCAGGCTGATTTAGCTGCTACTTTATTGGGGCAACTGGAGTTGGATCATTCTTCTTTCAACTTCAGCCGCAATGTGTTGGGCAGTGATTATACCTATCCTTTTGCTTTTTATAGTTTCAACAACGGCTTTGCTTTCCGTGACAGTACGGGAGTGACGGTTGTTGATAATAATTCGGGAAATATATTGCTGGATGAACCAGCCGGAACAAATGACCGTATAGACAAAGGTAAAGCAATTCTTCAAAGTGTATACGACGATTTGGGAAGACGATAAACGGTTTATTATCCTTTCTCCTCCTTCTCCAGAGTGCCGGTACCCATGTGTAGGACATGAGGCCCCGGCAGCTTTTTTAATGTAATTGTTTGATTCCGAATGGTGTCTCCGTGATACCTGTTTTACGTGTATTACGACGGATATTGATATTCTTCTCTATCGACTCTTTTGTCTTGTAAGGACGTTTATGATCCAAATGAAGCACAATGGCAGAATAGCGTATTTGCTTGGATTTGATTCCCAAGTTGAACATCCGTTCTCCGAACTCCCTGTCCTGTCCGCCATAATGCATCTCTTCATTAAATCCGTTGACAGTGAGTATATCCTCACGCCATCCGGAAGCATTGCAACCGTTCCATGTGGCTTTGGTCGGGGTGATAGCGTTCATAAAACGTGTAAAAGCTTTGTTCTTAATTAGCTTGGTACATTTGAAACTGCATTTCATGCGCTGTTCTTTCAGCCAGGAAAGAGAAAAGGCATTCTCACTTTCTATATCGTTATAAGTAAGCTGCCTGCTGATATCCATCGGCAGCTTGAAGTAGCCTCCCGACAGGAAATATCCCTTTTCGGCGTATGCATTATGAGTAGCTATAAAGTCTTTACGCGGTATGCAGTCCTGATCTGTAAATATCAGATAATCAGATTCAGAAGCCAGAATAGCACTGTTTAGGATTCGTGATTTCTGGAATCCGTTATCTTCATGCCACACATGCTTGATGGGCAGTTTGTCCTTAAAGCTTTCTATCAGTTGGCGGGTGTCTTCTTTAGAACCATCATCGGCAATGACTATTTCATCTGCTGGATGTGTTTGAAAAAGATAACCCCAGAGGACTTTTTCAAGCCATGCCGGGTTATTGTAAGTAGAGATAATTACTCCGATACTGTAGGCAGAAGTTTGCTTCATAATTCATAGTTATGATATAATGTGGACAAAGATAGATTATTTCTTTGAAAAGAATAAAGGGTTCTACTTATTTTTACTACTTTTGTTGCATGTAAGTCAATATGAGAAAACTAACAAACTAGAAAAAGATATAATGAAAACTATTCTTTTTAATAAGGTATGGCTGACCGGTAACGAGAAAAGTTATATAACTCAGGCATTATCAGAAGGAAAAACATGTGGTAATGGTAACTTTACCCATAAATGTCAGTCCTTCTTTGAGGAAAAGCTTGGAAGTTGTAAATGTTTACTGACAACCTCCTGTACGGACGCACTTGAAATGTGTGCTATGTTGGCCGGCATCCAGCCCGGCGATGAAGTTATCGTACCCTCTTATACTTTCGTTTCTACAGCCCTTGCTTTCGTAAGGCAGGGAGCCAAGATTGTTTTTGCCGACAGCCGTACTGACAACCCCTGTATCGACGAGCAAAAGCTGGAATCCCTGATTACTCCCCGTACCCGTGCCATTGTTCCTGTGCACTATGCCGGAATAGCTTGCGATATGGATGTGATTTTGCAAGTGGCCGAACGCCATAATCTGCTGGTGATAGAAGATGCGGCACAGGCAATAGACAGTTTTTATAAAGGGCGTCCTTTGGGCAGTATAGGCCATCTGGCTGCTTTCTCATTTCATGAAACAAAAAATATCCAGTGCGGCGAAGGCGGCCTATTGGCCATTAATGACCCCCGCTTTGTGAAACGTTCCGAAATTCTTTGGGAGAAAGGAACGAACCGTGCCGAGTTTTTCAGGGGAGAAATCAATAAATACGGTTGGGTGGATACTGGTTCTTCTTTTCTTCCGGCCGAGTATGTAGCGGCTTTCTTGTGGGCACAATTGGAAGCATTGGACTCCATTCAGCAGAAGCGGAAAGAGATTTGGAACCTGTATTATCAGAATCTGCAAGGCATTTCGCACCTATCGTTGCCTGTGTTGCCGGATTATGCGACCAATAACGCCCATGCCTTTTATGCCGTATGTGCCACCCCCGAAGAAAGGACGGCATTAATCGGTTATCTGAAGGCTCATGGTATCTATTCTGTATTTCATTATTTGAGTCTGCATAAAAGTGATTTTGTGAAGAACCGGAAGTGGGAGGTGGAAGAATTGCCGCAGGCAGATAAATATACAGACTGTTTGGTGCGTTTCCCGTTGTTTTACGCCTTGGAGCCCGATGAGGTGAAATATATCTGTGAACAGATCCGGTCTTTTTATACATCAGAGAGATGAAGCTTCATTTGGTGAATGATGAGAAGATTATCAATCGTACGATTGATGCCTTCGAAGAAGTGTTTCCGGGAGAGAATCTGTTTGTGGTCACCAACCGCACTTCTTCCTTCCGATGGGTGAGAAAGGAACCGAATGTACTTTCGAGGACAGAATTCTTTGCCCGCAAAGATGAGTTTTCGTTCTCTGAGGTCTATATTCATTTGCTCAATAAGCGTAAGATGGATGTTCTTGATAAGCTGGATTTGCAGGGAACTGTCGTCTATTGGATTATATGGGGAATGGACTTGTATAATAAGCTATTGGTTCCCAAAGGCTTTCGTATGATTGACCCCACCACTTCCTATTATAAGAGAAAATACCGGCAGAGTTTGTTATGGCGTCCGTTTGACAGATGGAAACAGCAATGGAATGCCCGAAGGACTATACGTTTTATCAAGCAGAAAGTAGATTACATCGTCACTGATACGACCGAAAACGATTATCAGTATTTGATGCGTTATTACCCTGAGTTGAAAGCAAAGCCTTGGAAGGATTTCTTTTACTATCCTTTGGACATTATTCTGGGCAAAGAGTTGATGAATAGCGAAGTCCGTGGTAACAGCATCATGATTGGGAACTCTGCTTCCGGCAGTAACAACCACGAATATGTAATGCGTATCCTGTCTAAGCTGGACATCGGTTCGAGGCGTGTCATTGTTCCATTGAGCTATTCGGGCAAGAAAGGATATGTGGATCATGTCCTTCAATCAGGCAAGTTGCTTTTGGGCGGAAATTTTTCGCCATTACTGGATTTTATGCCGTTGGATGAATACAATCGTCTCCAGTCGGATGTCAGTGTTGCCTTGTTCGGAAATTGGAGGCAGGAAGCTATCGGAAATATTATTGTAGCACTTTATCTGGGAGCCAAAGTATTCCTTTCTCATGTAAACCCAGTTTATGAATGGGCCCGGTCTCACGGGCTGACGGTTTATGAACTGGAAAAACTGTCACAAAAGGAGCTGGATACACCCTTGGACAGTGAAATGAAGTTGAAAAACAGACAGATACTTTTGTCGCTTTATACCAAGGAGAGAATGTATCGGCTAATTAAAGAGTTGTCCGTCTGATTGTTATTCTATCTTATTTTCTGTGCAGACTATTGAGAAGTCTCTGTATTTTTACTTAATTTTGTACCCATCTCAACTTGGAACTTGATTTAGAGCATGAAAGATAAATTGCTAAGCAAGCAAGGATGGGTGATACTGGTGATATGTATCATCTCCTTTTTCATTAACAACCGGGTCGTTGTGCCGGATATCATGGAAGCGCGGAACATGGTGACTGCCCGTGAAATGGTACATGATGGCAATTGGCTGGTGCCGACTATGAACGGAGACTTGCGTTTGGAAAAGCCTCCTTTACCGACATGGTTGACAGCAGTGGCGGAGATGATTTCTCCCGATAATCTGGCTCTTCAGCGTGCGATGGCAGGTCTTGCAGCCATTTTGTTGGTTGTCTTCTTCTATCTCACGGCTGTGCAAGTGATGCGCAACAAGCGTTATGCCTTTATTTCCACCATTCTGCTCTGCACCTGTTACAACATTATTTTGATGGGGCGTACGGCTTCGTGGGACATTTATTGCCATGCATTTATGATGGGGGCGATTTATTTCCTCATCAGGGCATTTGCGGCCAAGTTCTGTTCTTGGAAAGACTTTACTTGGGCAGGCATATTTATGGGACTGTCGTTTATGAGTAAAGGCCCTGTTTCCTTTTATGCCTTGCTGTTGCCGTTCCTCATTTCTTATTGTTATATCTACCGGCCGTCGATGAAAGGGAAGTGGAAAGCCCTTGCGGTGATGATTGCCGTTTGTCTGGTCGTTGGTTGCTGGTGGTATATTTTTATTTATCTGTTTCATGGCGACGCCATGTCATACGTGGCAGATAAAGAGTCGGCAGCCTGGGTGAACCGGAATGTCCGTCCGTGGTATTATTATTGGAGCTTTTTTCTCGAGACCGGAGTATGGGCGATATTATTGCTTTCCTCCCTGTTCCTTCCGTTATGGTCTAAGGAAGACAGAAAACGAAAAGAATATCTTTTCCCTTTGATATGGATGCTCTCTACTGTTGTTTTACTGTCGTTGTTGCCGGAAAAGAAAAACAGGTATTTATTGCCGGTGTTGATGTCGGCTGCTTACACGATGGGCTATCTGGTCATGGTTTGGGCAGACCGGTTGCGCTCCCCGCAAGCATCGAGAGCCGATAAAACGGTGTATCGTGTCAATGCGTGGCTGGTGGCAGTGGTGGTGGCAGTTTTGCCGATGGCCGGATATTGGTTTGTCTATCGTCCCGGTTATGTTTCTTTGTTGACACTGGCCTTACTCTCTGTCCTGATTTGGGGGATAGCTGCCTGCCTTGTCCGTTCGGCAGTAAGATTGCAGCCGCTTAAACTGGTGGGTGGAGTCCTGATACTGTTTTTGTCGGCAGAATGTTTCATGCTTCCCTTGCTGGAAGATGTCATCAACAATCCGGAGATGAAGAGTGTTTCTCAGACGCGGGAGTTGGAGGAACTGAAGGATGTTCCCTTCTACTATAATCAAAAGGACGAGTTGAGAATAGAGCTCGTTTATGCTGCCGGACGGAAGATTCGTCCGTTGGATATGTCACATGCAGATTCGATTAAATCAGTTTTACCTTGTGCCATCCTGACTCACGGCAGAGCAGGAGAAGAGTTGCCGGCAAAACTTCTGAGAAGTATAGATACAACATATATTGGACAATATGATGATAATCGCTGGGCAAAAAGCAGTAGCCGCTACAACGATAAGTTTGTTTATCATATAACTTTATTGAAGAAAAAATGAACAAGACAGCAAATTACTCATTGACTATTGTTATTCCCGTTTATAATGAGGAAGACAATATAAAACGTTTGCAGGAAGTGGTTGGTGCTTATCTGCCGGTATGTTCCGTGCCCGCATGCGCACTTTTTGTGAATGACGGCTCAAAGGACAGAAGCTTGGCACTCATTCAGGAAGCGTGCAAGGACACTCCGCATTTTTATTATATCAGTCTGAAACAGAACAGAGGCCTGTCTGCCGCTATGAAAGCAGGTATCGATACGGCCGAATCAAAGTATGTCGGTTATATGGATGCCGATATGCAGACAGATGTGCGTGATTTTGACTTGTTATTGAAGTATGCCCCTGAGTATCCTTTGGTGATGGGGATTCGTGCCCGGCGCAAGGACTCTGCGTTCAAGCGGATGCAGTCCAAGATAGCCAATTCCTTCCGTCGCATGATGACGCATGATGGAGCGACCGATACGGGCTGTCCGCTGAAAATCCTTCATACCGACTATGCAAAGCGTGTTCCGTTCTTTACTGGCATGCACCGTTTTCTTCCGGCATTGATACAGTTGCAGGACGGAGGCAAGTTTTACGAGATACCGGTGAGGCATTATCCGCGTCAGGCAGGTGTGTCGAAGTATCATCTGTGGAACCGACTGGTGTCACCGTTTAAGGATTGTTTTGCTTTCCGCTGGATGGCACATCGATATATCAACTACCAAGTGGGAGAGAACAACCTATGAATATGCTGATTCTCTGCGTCGGTTTGTTGGCTCAAGTTTGCTTTTCCGCCCGTATTCTGATACAATGGTTTCTTTCGGAAAAGAAACATGAAGTCATTTCGCCGACACTGTTTTGGGTGTTCAGCTTGGTAGGTTCCTATTTGATGTTTTATTATGGCTGGCTGCGCAATGATTTTTCCATCATCGTGGGGCAGTTCATCTCGTTCTATATCTATATAGGCAATTTGCGTTTGAAAGGTGTGTGGCGGCGCATCCCGCTCCTGTTCAGAATACTGCTGGCAGTCACTC
The DNA here is from genome assembly GCA_948956705.1 of uncultured Phocaeicola sp. Next base: position 31,263 of record CARCZS010000008.1, on the reverse strand, counting down.
CTTTATTGGCTGCTGTCGGTACATTGCAGGACAGTACCCATTTTGTCGAGAACTTTTTGAAGAATGAAGATATACCTGTGTGGCTGATTGTGTTTGGCACTGCGGGACAGTTTATTTTTACTTTCCGTTTCATCTATCAGTGGATTTACTCCAGCCGCAAACAGGTATCGGCATTGCCGCCTACTTTCTGGGTAATCAGTCTCGTAGGATCTTGTATTATAGTGATTTATGGCGTGCTGCGCCATGACCCCATCCTGATTTTGGGACAATCCTTTGGCTTTTTGTCCTATATCCGCAACTTGATGATTGGTCATAAAAGTCAGAAAATAAAAGAATAAGGTGATGAAAAAAATATTAGTGACAGGAGCAGCCGGCTTCATCGGCTCTTTTCTGGTGAAGGCATTGGCAGAGCAAGGCAATGAAGTGGTTGGCATTGATAACCTGAATGATTATTATGATGTCAATCTGAAGTATGGCCGTCTGAAAGAGTTATGTGGCATCCAGCGGGAGAATGTAGAAGAAGGCCGACTTACTGTCAGCACGTTATATTCCAACTATCGTTTTGTGAAAGGCGATATCACAGACCGTGATTTGCTGTCAATGCTGTTTGATACGGAACAGTTCGATATTGTATGCAACTTGGCGGCACAGGCGGGGGTGCGTTATTCCCTTGTCAATCCGTATGTCTATGCAGAAAGTAATCTGATGGGGTTTCTGAATATTCTGGAAGCCTGCCGCCATCACCGTATAGAGCATTTGGTGTATGCCAGTTCCAGCAGTGTGTATGGCATGAACGAGAAAGTGCCTTTCAGCGAAACCGATATGACCGATACTCCGGTCAGTCTGTATGCTGCCACCAAGAAGTCGAATGAACTGATGGCACATGCTTACAGCAGCCTTTATCATATTCTGGCTACCGGCCTCCGCTTCTTCACCGTCTATGGGCCGTGGGGCCGACCGGACATGGCGCCCTATCTCTTTATGAAATCCATCACGGAGGGAGAGCCCATCCGTGTGTTCAATCATGGAAAGATGCGCCGCGATTTCACTTATATCGATGACATTATTCAGGCAGTGGTACGCATCATCGGAAGTAAGCCTTACGAAGCGGAAGTTCCCTTCAGGGTTTATAATATCGGACATTCCCGTCCGGTAGAGCTGATGGACTTTATACACTGCATAGAGCATGCCACCGGCAAAGAGGCTGTTTGCCGATACGAAGAGATGCAACCGGGTGATGTGACTTGTACGTATGCAGACACCACCCGTCTGGAAGAAGATTTCCAATATGCTCCCAGCACGGAGATACAGGACGGCATACAACGTATGTATGAGTGGTTTAAGCACTTCCACTATCTCTTGTCCGTATAGAAAGGCATCAGGTAGTTTAAGAAACCCTCAGCCACTTCTCGGTTGGGGTAATCACGTCAGTACGCACGCTTTTACACGTACGTCCGCGTGGGGCTACACGTACGTCCGTGTAAGGCTACGCATACGTCCGCACAGGCCTATGCGTACGTACGTGAAAACATGTATCTCCCAAAAGACAAAGGCAGCAATGAAGAAAAGATATAGAATAATGGTGAATAATTGTTTTATATCGTTTCCTTTAATAACTTTGTAACATGAAGAGGCCTGGTTGAAAAACTAAAAAAATAATAAATGAATGAAGGTAAGTTTAGTGATTTCCACTTATAATTGGAAAGAAGCTCTGTGTCTGTGTTTATTAAGCGTGACACGACAGACTGTAGTACCCGCAGAAGTTATCATCGCTGATGATGGTTCGCGTCCGGATACAAAACTCTTGATTGAAGATTTTCAGCAGAATTTCCCTTGTCCTATCAAGCATATATGGCATGAAGATAAAGGATGGCGCAAGTGTATTATCATGAATAAGGCCTTTGCACTTTGCGAGGGTGACTATATAATAGAGATTGATGGAGACATCATCATGCATTCACATTTTATCGAAGACCATATTTCCGAAGCTGCTCCGGGATACTTCTTGGTAGGAAGCCGGGGCAAAATAAGTGAGCAGCTGTCTCGGCAACTACTTCAACAGCAGGATTATCACTTGTCTTTTTTCACTAAAGGTGTATGCCGGAAACTTAATGCATTGCACTTGCCGTGGCTTACACCCCTATTCTTTCTTTATAAACAGAATCAGAAGGAGCGGGGATGCAATATTTCATTTTGGAAGAAAGACCTTTTAAGTGTTAATGGTTATGATGAACGGTTTTTGGGGTATGGCTATGAAGATATTGACCTTCCGGCACGGTTGCGTCGTTTGGGCATCAAAAAGCGTTTTATAAAATTCAAAGCTATAGAATATCATATCCACCATAAAGCCGCTTCTACTAAAAAAGATATGACTGCCAATGAAAAGATATTCGAGGAAAACAACAAGAACGGAGTCATTAAGTGTCCTGAAGGCATCGGACAATATCTTTGATTGGCAACAGACGTGTAATACATTTTTAGGTGTATTACCGTCTGAATATTGCATATCTGACTGTAGCTATCGCGTGCTTGATAAAAAGTTCAATCTTTCTACCCGCTTTACGTTTCCTCCAGCTTCCAAAAATACGGTGCTCGGCAAATGTATCAGGGGTAGTGGGGTACTTGTGACGCGGGGTAACATAATGTGACGGATAAATAATCACATCCTCGGTCAGATGCTGCTCCTTGTCTTCGGGCAGATAGCCTCTCTTCCGGGCGGCATCATACATTGTGACAGGGGATATAATGGTATTATAAGTGCCGTCGGGATTTAAGAAAGGTCTTGAATTGTAATACTCAAAGACTTCCTTGCAGAATGTGTTCCCTTTTTCTCCCATGAAGAAGGCTGCTTGTAACTGTGTCCTTTCATTTTCCTGAAAGGTGACAAAGCCATGCTCCGGTATAAGATGGTCAAAGCGTTTTAAGATGAAAATATCGCTATCCATATAGATACCTCCTTCGCTGTATACAGCATAAAAACGGACTGCATCGGCAGCAAAAGCCCATTTCTTGGCTTCTAATGCTTCATTTATAAATTGGCAGCCTATGGCTTTGGCATCTTGATAAGTCCAATGTTTCACCTGAAAGTCCGGTAATATACGTTTCCATGTATCCAGGCAAACTTTTATTTCTACCGGAAAGGGATCATTGCTGAACCAGCATAAATGGATGATTTTAGGTATCATGAAGTATCTGTTTAATTAGTTATTCTTTTCTTTGAAAAATATTATAGACGCTCAATAGCTTCCTGTAAGGCTTTTCGTACAAAATGGCCTTGACTTAACTGCTCTCCTATCTTTGCCGTCCTTTTCTTCATTTCTGCATATTCTTCTTCACTTAATGTATTTAAAATCTTCTCCAGTTCTTCCAGAGAATCCACACATATTCCGATGCCGTTCTCGCGTACAAAATCTGCTAATGCAGCTTTATTCCAAATGATGACAGGCAGTTGGCATCGGATATACAAGGATGTTTTATGAGGATTGTTGTATTGCAGATATTCTCCAAAGTCTCCGGTGCAAGTAGAGACAGAAGTGCCGTCCCATACCAAGCCAAAATCTCCTTGGGCTGTGGCTATCAAATCATCAGATTTCACAAACCCCATGTAGTTGAAGTGCTCTTTACCTTTTGCCTGATTTATTTCGAAGCCGTTGCCATACAGATTAAGATTGAAAGAATGTACAAAAGTACCTACTTCGTAAAGAAATGCATTTTTACGGGGGCTCAACGCTCCGGCATATAATACGTTGTATGGTTTTTCTGTGTCCTGTTTGGGGGTAGCCGATGTCGCCGACAGATAATCGAAGATTCCCAAGATGCCAAGTTTAGCCTTGCATCCGTTGTCTTCCAGCCATTTTTTCATCTTTTCGTTATGTGCTATGATGTAGTCGGCATGGTTCAATCGGCTTATCTCTTGTTCTATCGTCAATGCTTTACGGCGGAAACTACCTAAGTCATGAATAATCACAATTACTTTAGCTCCTTTTTGATGAGCCATGTTGCAGACAAAGGAAAAATATTTCTTTAACGGGTATTGAAGTACCAGATAGTCACCTTTGTGCAGACAGAACGGAGCTTTCAATACTCCGGCTAAAGTGAAGAGAAATGAAAGCACTTTGTTTCTGTAAGTTGTCTGCTTGAGTCCTACATTTTTGAAAGACAGGTCTTTCATAATCTGTTCAATATCTGTCTTTGCCTTATTTCCGGCACTGGACAGTCCTTTGTAATTGCGTGACAGGTAGCAGTTCATCTATATTTATTCTTTCGTTTAATTCTCTGAAAGTTTATTAGAACAAAATTACAGAGATTTTTTGTATTTACGATGATTTCTTTAGAGAATATCATGCAAACACACTGAATTATTCTGATGACAGTAATTCATGGTATAAATCGATGTATGCCTTTATATGCTTTTCGTAACTGAAAGAGTATGCATGTTCTTTCATTTGGGCAATTCGTTCTTTTTGCTCGTAGAATAAGGGAAGATTTTTTCGGATACTTTCTGCCATTGCTTCCGGTTCCAGCTTCTCCCAAATAAACGCGAAGCCATTACAGATTTCCGGTAGGCAAGTATAATTGGATATAAATACAGCTTTTCCAAACTGCATGGCTTCGATAACCGGCAGTCCGAATCCCTCACCTCTGCTGGGAAACAGAAAGGCTTTGCAGTTACGGTACAGCCATATCTTTTCTGTTTGCTCTATCATGCCTGTTACAAAGACATTATTGACTGCTTTCTCTTTTATTTGTGTTCTTATTTCGTCTGCGTAATGAAAACTGTCTTTTCCACAAATATAGAGGTCATATTCGGGAAACGACTTCATAACATCTACCAACAGGTGGAAGTCCTTTTTGGTACGCATTTCCCCGATAGTAAAGAAAAAAGGACGTCCTGTCGCAAATGTCGGTTGTTTGCCTTCTTGTTGGTCTATCCTTTCTACTCCATTATAGATAACACGGATTTCTTTTCCATTCAAATTGGTATATTTCTTTATTTCATTCGCTACATAATGAGAAATAGTCGTGATGATTGTAGCTTTATCTATCTTTTGTTGTATCTTCTTCAAAAAGATTTGTTTTTTCCGGCCTTGATGTTCAAATAGGAAATTTAAATCATGTATGGTCAATATAAATTGAGGGCTCTTTCTATATAGCTTATTAAACTGATTCACGGAATGCCACAGATCTACTTTAGGAAGAGTAAAGGGAAGCCATCTATTGATTCTTCTATGTTTAATAGGTACGCATGTTACATTATTGCCATAAAAATCCTGGTATCCTTTGGGAAGTAAATAAATGAAATGTAAATCTTCTACGGATAAAGCAGCAAATAGCTTTGAGTAATTGATGGCTATCTGTCCGAATCCGCAATTTGGATGTTTTAAATAGGAAAGGTCTATGAGTACCTTCTTCCTTTCTGTCTTTCTCATAAGTTAAAGTTTTAGTTTTTAGTTTGTTTTCTCCACAAGGTAAGTGCTGCATTCACCGTATCGTCCATATCGGCATAAGCGTATTGAGCCAATCGTCCGCCGAATAAAACGTTGGGATGTTGTTGGGACAGCTTTTTATATTTTTGATATATTTCTGTATTTCGTCTGTCATTTACGGGATAATAAGGCTCTTTGCCCGGTTGGAAATCGTCCGGATATTCATAAGTGATAACGGTGGTGGGTTGTGTGCCGTATTCAAAATGCTTATGTTCAATAATGCGTGTGTAAGGAACCTCACGTTCGGTATAATTTACCACTGCATTTCCTTGAAAATCTTCTGTATCCAATCGTTGATGGTCGAAGCGTAGACTTCTATATTCCAAATGACCACAGCAGAAATCAAAATACTCGTCGATACATCCGGTGAAAAGTACTTTGTCTGCCAATGCATCCAGCTCTTTCCGGTGCTCGAAGTAGTTTGTGTTTAATCGCACGTCAATACCTTCCAGCAGCGCATCAATCAATACATTGTATCCGCCTTTGGGGATGCCTTGATAGGCATCATTGAAATAATTATTGTCATATACAAAGCGGAAGGGGATACGCCTGATGATGAATGCGGGTAATTCAGTGGCCGCCCTGCCCCATTGTTTCTCTGTGTAACCTTTTATCAGACAGCGATAAATGTCTTTGCCACACAGTTTTAATGCCTGTTCTTCCAGATTGGTCGGTTCGGTGATGTGAGCAAACTCACGGCGTTGCTCTTCTATTTTCTCCTTTGCTTCTGCCGGAGTCTTTACGCCCCATAACTGATAGAAGGTATTCATGTTGAAGGGAAGATTGTATAATTTACCTTCAAAATGAGCTAACGGAGAATTGGTGTATCGGTTGAACTCCACAAAGCTGTTCACATAATCCCACACTTCTTTATTGTCTGTATGGAAAATATGTGCGCCATATTTGTGTACATGTATTCCCTCTACGTCTTCACAGTATAAGTTACCACCGCGTTGGTCTCGTTTGTCTATGACAAGACAACGCTTGCCGGCACATCGGGCTTCGTGTGCAAATACTGCTCCGAATAATCCGGCACCTACTATTAAATAATCATACTCCTTCATTGTCATTTCTTCTCTTCTTGTTGTCTTCTTATCCACTCTTCTTTGGTGCGTTTCCAGCGTTTGTGGCTCCATAGCCAATATTGAGGTACTGCACTTATCATACGTTCCAGATTATGGATATACATATCTGTCAGTTGAAAATCGGGAACATCCTTGGCATTGTTGGCCAGTTGCTTGAACTCGCAATGGTAATATCCTCTTTTTATCCGTTTCACATCGGCATAATAAATCAAGGCGTCTACCTGTTTGCCTATCTTTTCCGTTCCGATGAATACCGGAGTTTCACGATGGAAGAACTCTGCCCAATGATGGATGCTGTTCCACTTCGGAGCCTGGTCGGAAATAAAACCGATAATTGTTTTCTGTTTGGCGCGTTTCAGTTCTATGATTCGGCGGAGCGTCTCCTTCATGGAGATACATTCGCCGCCAAACTGGTTGCGCAGGCGGAGAAAGAGCCGGTCGAAAGCTTTGTTGTATAGCGGGTGGTAGATTTGCCCGCACAATATATCTTCCGGCACCCAATAGGGCAGGGAGGCAATCCATTCCCAGTTACAATAATGCCCCAGATAGACAAAGCAGAAGTTTTTGTTCTCTTCTTCCAGCTTCTTCACAATCTCGTCAATACCTCCGAAGGTCATTCTTCGTTTTAATTGTTTTTTCGAGATAGAGAACAGCTTGATTGTCTCTATCATATAATCGCAAAAGAAGTGATAATATTGTTTCTCTATATGGATGAGCTCTTTTTCATCCTTATCGGGAAAGGAGCCGGTAAGATTTTGTCTGACCACTTTGCGCCGATAGCGAATGCAGTAATAGAGCGGATAGTAGAGGATATCGGAAAAAACATATAAGAGGCGTAATGGTAAAAGCGAAAGCATATACCAAAAGAAAAATACAATATAATATACTATCTTCATTGTCTGTTACTTTTTTATTCCGATTAATGCCTGGAGTCTGCGTTTTCTTCGTCGTTTGTGTTCGAACTGAAGAAGGAACTGAAATACTTCCAAAGCACATTCTCTTGGAGGCCATCCTCTCAAATTAGCATATTGCATCACCACATACCGCAGGAGGGCTTTGCTGTGTGTGAGACGTTTCAGATTCTCCAGACACTCCTTTCGGGTGAGGGAGGATTTAAACTTGGAACGGTTAGTATCAATTAAGGTGAAATGGTAATGGCTGTCTTTGTCTGTACAATAAAGTATATTGGTCAGATTCAAATCACCGTGTAACACTCCTTTTTCGTGCAACCGTACCATAAATGCAGCAAGCTCGTCGGCGGCATGCTTGTCGAACTGGCGTTGCCACAGCACTTTGGACAGGGGAGGGTAGTCGCACTGGGTAGAGATAAAATATCCGTCGAGAAACAATCCTCCTCTTTTCTTTTCAATATAAGCCACTTCGTGCGGGGTGTCAAAACCTCTCTGGCGCAATATGCCGGCAAAGAGGTAAGCCCGTTCCGTTTTACTTTTCTTGAAAAAGGTGTAGACAATCCGTTGAATGATATTGGGCTGCTTGTATCTTTTCACTACCAACCATTCGTCCTTCACCCGATACCGTCTGACTTCATTTCTACCTTCATACAACAGCTCCCCTTCTTGTGCAAAGTGTTGGGGTAGCTGCCTGATAAAATCGGCAGTCTGCATAAAATCGGGATGAATTACTATTTTCATAGAGCGTTGGTTTATTCTTTCTTTAATCGATAACCTGTTCAATACGGTGTACCACCATTTCGGGAGTGACTCCCTGCAGACAGGCATAGTCCTTGCGCCAACAGGGTTTGTTTCCGAAAATGGAACAGGGACGGCACGGTAAATCCACCTGTACGGCATTGTCGGGCAATTGTTTCCATCCCATAAATCCGGCGTATGGATGTGTGGCTCCCCAAATGGAGACCACCGGAATGTTTACCAATGATGCCAGATGCATATTGGCAGAGTCCATAGACAGCATAACGTCCAGATGGCTCATAAGTGCCAATTCCGAGTTCAGTGTCAGTTTGCCTGCCGTGGATATGACGTTGGGGTATTGACGTTCCCATTTAGCCAGTACTTCAATCTCTTTAGCTCCTCCTCCGAACAGCAGGATTTTCGTATTCTTGCGTTCAGATAGTAAACTGATGACCTGTTCTTGTTTGGATAAAGGATATATCTTGCCTACATGGGCTGCAAACGGGGCAATTCCAATCCATTTGTCTGTACCTTTGTCGCCCGTTAGCAGTTGCATGCACGAAATGCTTCCCTTGCCGTTGCCAAAAAGTGACCGGAAACTTAATTCTACCGGATAACCAATGTTTCGGAAGACTTCGGCATATCGTTGGAATGACGACTTCTGCCATTCCATCACTTTGTTCTTGACGCGTACCAGTTTCCTTTTTCCACTGCGTCCCTTGTCCAGATGCGCCACCTTCACGCCGGCCAGTCTGAATCTCAACCGCAGATATTTGCTGCGCAATACATCATGGAAATCCGCTACGGCATCGAAATGCTCTTTCTTCAAATCCTTGTACATCCATTCCAGTCCCATGATTCCTGCATGTTCTCCCTTTAAATCCATTCCGTGAAAAGTGATATTGGGAGGTAATCCGTTGAACAGGGGCGCAAGCGTATTGCGGCTCAGCACTGTAATTTGGTGCTGAGGATACTGAACGGCGAATGAGTAAATCACCGGAATGGTCATTGCCACATCGCCGATTGCTGAAAAACGAATTACCAGAATCTTAGCCATGAGGGAACCATTTATTTCTTTCCGTACAAAACAGGGTTCAATGCCGGATCGTTATACATCTTCATCTGCTTATATACTTTCATATACTTGCGGCCCGCTTCGATATCGGCTATCAATTGGTCGATGGCGGATGAGAGGTCTTTCTGCTGTTCAAGCAGGATATTCAGTTTCTTTTCACATTGTGCGTGATGTTCGGGAGACACATCAGTGCGCTCCACTTCCTGACGCATGTGATAGATTTTCAGTGCAAGAATAGAAAGGCGGTCGATGGCCCATGCAGGACTTTCGGTATTAATCGTTGCATCGGGCAGTATTGTTACATCTTTATATTTGTCAAGGAAATAGCTGTCAATCAGTTCCACCAAATCAGTACGGTCTTGATTGGACTTGTCGATACGGCGTTTCAGTGTCAATGCTTCCACCGGGTCAATCTGCGGGTCGCGGATAATGTCTTCAAAGTGCCATTGTACTGTGTCAATCCAGTTTTTCAGATAAAGATAATACTCGATGCTTTTCACTTCATAAGGATTGTTGATGGGAGTATCAACATTATCTGTCTTGTGATAGTCATTGATAGACTGCACAAAAATGGGCTTGCATAGTTCTGTAAAACTCATATCTTGTTCGTTTTAAAATTATTGGAAAGACAAATCTATGCAAACTTTTCTAATCAACCAATTATTATTCGGTAAAAGTGTCTACCTTTGTCCTAATCCTAGTTTTTTTAGAAGATGAAAGTAATTGTAGACAATAAAATCCCCTATATTAAAGAAGCTGTCGGGCAGATAGCCGATGAGGTGGTATATTTGCCGGGTGCTGCTTTTACGCCTCGGGATGTAAAAGATGCCGATGTTCTGATTGTCCGTACACGCACCCATTGTAACCGTGAATTGCTGGAGGGCAGTTCCGTGAAATTTATTGCAACGGCGACGATTGGTTTTGACCATATCGATGTGGATTATTGCCGTGAGGCAGGTATCGCATGGAGCAACTGTCCCGGCTGCAATGCCGGAGGAGTGGAGCAATATGTACATGCTTCGCTTCTGCTGCTCAAACGGTTACGCGGAAAGAAGCTGGAAAATATGTGTATGGGTATTGTGGGGGTAGGCCATGTGGGTAGCCGCATCCGGCGGATGGCTGAGACTTTGGGGATGAATGTGTTGCTGAACGACCCTCCCCGTGAGGACAGCGGTGAACAGGGTTTTGTCGATTTGCAGACTTTGATGCGCGAATGCGATATTATCACTTTCCATACTCCTTTATACCGCACCGGGGTGTATAAGACCTTTCATTTGGCGGATGCTTCTTTTTTTGCATCATTGCAGCGTCGTCCTGTGATTATAAATACATGTCGCGGAGAAGTCATCGACACTCCGGCACTGCTCAATGCTCTGAAAACGGGACAGGTCAGTGAGGCAATTATCGATACATGGGAGCACGAGCCTGATATAAATCTTGAACTGTTGCAAACCGTGTTTTTGGGAACACCTCACATAGCCGGTTATTCTGCCGACGGAAAGGCGAATGCCACTCGTATGGCACTGGAGGCCGTTTGTCGTTTTTTTCATATAGAGGCTTCATTTGAGATTGTTCCTCCTGCCATGCCGCCTATGACTTTGTCGTCTGATAAAGAGGAAGCTTTCTTACAGGTTTATAATCCGCAGCGGGATAGTGATTGGCTGAAGCAACGGCCTGAAGAGTTTGAACAGTTCAGAGGAAATTATCCGGTGAGAAGAGAGCTTTTATAGTTGTAAAAGGTTGAACATGAGAAGGAATTCTTTATCTTTGTGTGTTATCTGTTAAAACAATGAGTTATGGGCAACAAGTTATATCCTATTGGAATACAGAGTTTTGAGAAGCTGCGTAATGACGGCTATCTTTATATTGATAAAACAGCTTTGATTTATAAGTTGGTAAAAACAGGAAGTTATTATTTTCTCAGCCGTCCGCGCCGTTTCGGAAAGAGTCTTTTGATATCTACGTTGGAAGCTTATTTCCAGGGAAAGAAAGAACTGTTTGACGGCCTGGCCATAGCCGGTTTGGAGAAAGACTGGGTGCAATATCCTATTCTGCATATTGACCTTAATATCTCAAAATATGATTCGGCACAGGATTTGGATGATATTCTAAATGACTATCTCACTAATTGGGAAGCCCTTTACGGAGCGGCTCCGTCTGAAACTTCTTTGGCTCTGCGCTTTAAAGGAGTTGTGAAACGTGCTTGTGAAAAGACGGGACAGCGAGTGGCGATTCTTGTGGATGAATATGATAAACCGATGTTGCAAGCAATTGGAAATAAGGAACTTCAAGAAAAGTATCGGAATACGCTGAAGCCGTTTTATGGAGTACTGAAAACGATGGACAGTTGTATCAAGTTTGCTTTGTTGACAGGGGTAACGAAATTTGGAAAGGTCAGTGTCTTTAGTGATTTGAATAATTTGGATGATATATCCATGTGGAATGAGTTTATTGAGATATGCGGTGTCAGCGACAACGAAATACATGAATATCTGGAGGAAGAGCTTCATGTGTTTGCTGCTGCGAGGGGCATCTCTTACGATGAACTTTGTGATGAATTGAAACGGAATTATGACGGCTATCATTTTACACATAATTCTGTAGGCATGTATAATCCCTTCAGTCTGCTTAGTGCCTTCAAGAGGAGGGAATTTGGCAGTTATTGGTTTGAGACGGGAACACCTACCTATTTGGTGACTTTACTGAAAAAACATCATTATGACCTGGAACGGATGGCGCATGAAGAAACGGATGCGCAGGTGTTGAATAGCATTGATTCAGAATCGACCAATCCTATTCCGGTGATTTATCAAAGCGGATATTTGACTATTAAAGGGTATGACGAGCGTTTTGGCATTTACCGTTTAGGTTTTCCAAACCGTGAGGTGGAAGAAGGGTTTATTCGTTTTTTATTGCCTTTCTATGCCAATGTGAATAAAGTGGATTCTCCCTTTGAAATACAGAAGTTTGTCCATGAGGTAGAAGTTGGTGATTATGATTCTTTTTTCCGTCGTTTGCAGAGTTTCTTTGCAGATACTCCTTATGAGATGGTGCGTGAATTGGAACTTCATTATCAAAACGTTCTTTTTATTGTCTTCAAGCTGGTAGGCTTTTATGTGAAAGTGGAATATCACACTGCTAGGGGGCGTGTGGATTTAGTGTTACAGACAGATCGTTTTATTTATGTAATGGAGTTTAAACTGGATGGAACGGCAGAAGAAGCATTGCGACAAATCAATGAAAAGCGTTATGCACAACCTTTTGAACTTGACAGCCGTAAACTGTTTAAAATAGGAGTAAACTTCAGTGCGGAAACAAGAAATATAGAAAAGTGGATAGTGGAAGAGTAATTAAAAAATCCCCGACTTATCACAAGCCGAGGATTTCGATAGTTTTTTAAAGTTTTTCTATTATATAAGCTCCCTCATGCATGAGGGAGAACTTATTCTAGAGTGTGAATTGACTGTTGTTTCAATTACTTACGAGGAGCAACAGTCATCTTCAATGAGATGACAATTTCGTGTCCGTAAGAATCAACACAAGTTACAATCAATGTAGAAGGTACATTTTCCTTCGGATTAGAACCAAGATCAGTCTTGATTGCTGTAAACTTCAAATCAGTGCTTACCGAGAAGTAGTCTTCCTTTTGAGTTGCATCAGAAACTAATTTAGCACTCTTAACAACCAAACTTCCTTCGTAAGGAGCGCTCAACAGTTTAGAGAATGTTCCGTCAATAGCATTCTGACCAAAAATCATTTCATTGTAAGCTCCTGTTTCAATAGCATTTCCATCCTCATCTACAGGATTACCATAAGTCAGAGTCGTTGACAGAGGATCTTTCTTGTAACCAGAAGCAGGTTTGCTAGAATCTTTCAATTCATTATACTCGCCACCAAGTTGTGCTCTAGTTGCCCAATCCCAAGTGTGAATTTCTTTCTTGTAGAAGCAGCAATAAACCGTATTGAAATTAGTAGCTTCGATTTCTACAGGGATGAAGTTACCTTCAGCGTCTTTCTTAGAAGAAACCAATCCATAGTTGTAAGAAACTACGGTAGCGTGTGGTGTCTTGTTGTCAACGAACTCAGCCTTTACAGAGATAGAAGCATCACCGGTTACAGTTTGAGCTTCAAGCTTATTGTCGGCATCATACTGGGAATCTGACAATTTTACTTCATATTTAGCAGCTTCACCCTTACCGATATTGATGAAGTTTTTTACAGGCATTTCACCCAATGTAGCTTTTTCAGCAGTCCAGTTGTCGGCAATCATGTAGCAGTTATAAATACCGTTGATGACCTGCTTGTCTTTTAATGAGAAGCCTTCGGGCAATGTGTTCGGAACAGCTTTCGTCATTGATACATTCATGGTAGCTACCACGTGACCTGTTGCAGCTGTTAGAGTCAATTTACCACTGTAAGCTTTATCATCTTCGTAGCTTGTCCAGTCGCTGATAGTCGGCATAGTGTAAACTTTAACTACCTTGCTGAAATCTGCGGGGATACTAGTCAAATCAGCAGTGTTGAAGAGAACTTTGCCTTCTGCATCTACAAAGTATGCATCGAATATATGTGCGTTTTCACCAATCTTGTCTGTTGTCCAAGTAGCCTTGGCTGCGTTAACCTTAGTCAGGGTAACAGGTACCAATGCAGATTTTTCTGTTGTAACCTTGGCCGGATCTAAAGCGGTAATCTTAGTAGCTGTAGCATTCCAGTCTTTGCTTGCATCACCCAAGTTTACATAGAATGCTTTACCGTCCGGGTCAACCAAAGTACCATCATAGTTAACAGCGAATACACGGAAACCGATGATATCGTTGATAGCTGATTTGCTGTCAATCGTAATTTCTGTAGAAGTTCCTTCAACTACGGTGTTCAAACCTGTATAAGTATAGCTGTTCCATGCGTTCAATTCTGACGGAGCTGATTCAACAGCATTCTGCTTATCCAATACAACGTAGATGGCTCTGATATTTGTAGGAGCAACTACTTTATCGTCAGAAGAAGACAGCGCAATTTTTAAAGCTTGTCCTTGTACAGCGGGATATACATTCTGTGAAGAACGGTTATCGTCCTGTTTTGTGTTTTTATCATTACCTGCAACAGCAGCACCACCACCAGACCAAACTAATTCTTTATATGTAATGTTAGCAGTCGTTTCTTTCAAAGACTTACTGTTTTTATCGTAACGGTTGTTTACGTTCTTGATGTTTTCAGCGTCAACGAAATAGTTTAGTTTGTTGGCAGCTTTGAATTCTTCCCAACCTAAAGTCAAGTCGTAAGAAGAAGTTACATATCTTACGTCAGAAGTAGATAGTGTGTTGTTTACTTGGGCAGCAAACAAAATTTGTTTTGTGCCTTTCTCTGTTGTAGTGGCAGCAGCGAATGCTTTTCCGTCACCGTAGTTCTTCAGTTGAACAGTTACGTTCCACAAGCCACTTTCGTTAGCAGCGCGGCTCAACAGCACGTCAGACTTCTCAACTTTTACCACTTCCAGAATTTCATCCAAGTTTTCGCCTTGGCTGTTTACCAGCGAAATCATATCAGCAGTCAGAACAGCGTTGGTCGGAGATACGCGAACCAGGAATTGGCCCGGAGTCTGTACTTCATTCCCCTTTGTAAAGGTAATCTTTCCTGCAATGTCTTTGCTGAATTCGTTGTCTTTTTCGATAGCTGTACTTAATGTAATAGGATCGAATCCTGTTTCAGAATCAAGAGCAAATGATTTTACTAGTTCTACACTGGTAACCATGTCTGCGATTTTACCTACAAGACCTTCTACTTCCTTGATTAAATCTTGCATTTCTGTGCGGAAAGCAGTAATGTCTTCGTTTACAGCATCTTTCAGTTCTTTCTTCAATGCTTCTACATCGATAGTAGCTTTTTCCAACTTAGAGATACGTTCTTTCAATGCAGCAATTTCATCAGCATTGCCGGCAGCTTCGGCCTTTTTCAAAGCATCTGCGGCAGTTGATTTTGCAGCATCAATAGCTGTCTGCATCTGAGACAATTTAGCTTCCATATCTTCTTTGGTCGCTAGTTTGTCAATTTGTTCCTGTAAGTTATCGATGTCATCATCGTAGTCTTTACAAGACACAAATGTTCCTGTCGAGGTAACCATTAAGGCTCCGAACAGGATTGCACTTAAAAACTTTTTGTTCATAATAGAAAAACTTTAAATTTATAAATTTAAAAAACTAAAATTGGTTATACATATTCTATCGGTTCTGAGAGCTGTGGCACTCTCTGTTCTTGTTTCATATATCTTTTTGGAGAGACGCCTGCTACCTTCTTAAAAGCTGCGTAGAATGTGCTTCGTGACAGGAATCCGCAACGCCGGGGCAGCTCCTCTAGCGTATATATGTCCGACCGGAGCAGTTCCTTGGCATATTCCACGCGGTATGTGTTCACCAAATCTTTCAGGTGGCAACCGAAGTAGCGGTTCACCACATTGGACAGATAAGTCTGGTTCGTTTCAATCATATCGCTCAACTTATTCAGTGAGAGCTTCGGGTCAAGGAACACCTGGCGCACTTCCAAATAGTACAATACATATTTATATAGCTCACAATCGACTTTCCTTGCCTGCTCCACGTTACGGCCTGCAAACTGCTGCTCCCAGTAAAGATGGGCAGCCCGGAAGAGCAGATTCTTCTGCCTTTCGGAAGTAAAGGTGCGCTTGTCGCGATGTAGGAACAGGTAGTCCATTGTACTCTCTTTTTATCGTCTCTGTTTCAGATAATTACACATTTTTCAAACCCTTAAAAAAGGGTTGCGTTCGGTGCATCTCTTAGTAAGAGATACACCGAACGCACATAACCGCTTTATTATTAATAGTTTAAGCCGATAAAAAAGTGTCCTATAACTTAAGACTAAAGATATTTTTGCATTTGCCTTGTGATTTTTCTTCTCAAAAAGTTTTAATTATCAAAACTTTGTGTAAATTTGCATCGAAAAGTGTATCTCTTACTAAGAGATACACTTTTTTTCTTCTTTCTCCTAAAACCTTATTTGCCACATTTCCAGATAATTGAATCTCGTCCATCAGCCGTTTCACTCCCGACTTGCAAGTCTTAACGGATGTCAACATATTATAAAGGGCAAAGTCCGGATATCCTTGAAAAGGCATACTTGTTTCCAAGCAGGAGTTAAGGGTTTTTCAATAAACTTTTTCGGGCAGGCCTTAAAAAAGGAAGTTGGTAAATGTTGCTTTCACACAAATTTCCCATCAACAGGCGGTTTCAACAGTTGTTATGTGTGAAAGGAGATATGCAATAAGCTTTCTACCGAATTAATTTTGCTTTCTTGTGATGGGAGTGAACGGACGAGAATTCTTCATCAAAAAGACCTTGGAGTTTTTCAAAAACACTTCCATCTTTTTTGATAGACCGTTGGCATGTGCTTATTTATATAGATTGTTTTAAGAAAATAACAGTCCGAAATGATTGCCAAGCAATGGATTTTATTAAATTTGCATTTGTGGTATATTTAAAACAGAAGGGCTTATGAAATGGAAACCGGATTTATTTCACCATATACTCCGTATAGGGATGTATTTGCTGCTTTGGGGCATTTCATTGGACATGACTGCTCAAGAGGATGTGAAACACACGGTTCGTGACAGTGTGCGGACAGTGTCCGAAATGCAGGAAGGAAATTCTTTGTCTGCTTCTTCTTTGCACGAAGACTTTGTTGCACCGGATGAAAAGAGTTTGGGCTCTCCCCTGCCCCGACCTTCCAATGCCGATTCTTTACTTCATCTTTCTTTAAAGAAGCCGCTTGTTCTTCCTTATTATACGAATCCTTCGCCGATGTTCAGAGGAGATTACAGCACCGGAGGAATCATAAAAGGATTTGAAAATGGAGTGTTTTATGGTTCGGGAGAGCAGACCTCCTTGCCGGGTATCGGACTGATGAATAAGGCTTCATTGGGATATATGTATCAATTCAATCCCCGATGGAGTGTACAGGTGGGTATCGATGCCATGAAAATGAATATGCCTTTTGCTGTTGGACAGTCTTTCGGCACTTCGGGCGCAGTGATGTATCGGGCTTCAGACCGTGTCGCCTTTAAAGTATTCGGTTCTTATTATAGAGGTCAGACGTATGGTATGGAATCGCACAGCTATGGTGCCAGCATGACGGTGGATATGAGCGAGCGGTTCAGTGTGGAGATGGGAGTGCAGCGCTATTACAATCCTTTGCGTGGAGGCTGGGAAACGGTTCCGGTATTGGTTCCTAGTTATAAGTTCAATAAGTTTAATTTAGGGATAGATGTAGGTGGTTTGATTTATGAGATTCTTCACAAAGTGGTCATTGACAAGAACCGGATGAAGATGGGGAATCCGACTATGGGACCTCCGGCCCATTTCCAGATGCAAGGGAGGTAAAAAAGAGGCTTCTTGCTCTTTTAGTATTCCATTTTGTAAGGTGAAGAAATAATTTGGTAACATTTGTTATTCTGATGGCTGAAAGAAGCGGGGATTTATATTCATACAGTGTATCACCTATAAAATATCAAGTTATTTTTTATATTCTTGTAATAGCATGAAATAATTATCGGTATTTATTTGTGAAGTATCCTATTTAATTAATTTTGTAAATTCATTAATTGAATAAATCTTCTATCTATGATGAATAACAAAACCAAGACAGGCGGTAAAGCTAAAACCGACAAGCAAACTCAGAAAGTCTCTTATTATTATAAGCCGGACAACATGACTTTGGAACAATGGCAAATAGCCTTACGCCGGCAAGTGGCAGCGAAAGAAACATTTACTATTACCGAGCAGGGTATGAAAGACTATCCGGGATATTACACAGTAAAGAATTATGTATCCAGAAATGAATATACTGTGGTTTATCGGGGAGAAGGAAGCGAATGGAATTACTGCTCGTGCATGGATTTCAAAACCAGTCAGTTGGGTACTTGCAAGCACATTGAGGCGGTTAAGTTATGGATAGAAGCACATCATAAGCGCGTTTGCCGGGAAATACCTTCTTATACTTCCATGTATTTGTCCTATAAAGGAGAACGCCAGGTCCGACTCCGTATCGGGACAGACCATGCGGAGGAATTCCGCCAATTGGCTGCTCCTTATTTTACTCCCGCAGGAGTGATCCGCCCCGAGGCCATGGGCAGTATCATGGAATTCTTACGTGAAGCCATCCGGTTGGATAATACGTTCCGATGGTATCCCGATGCATTCAGCTTTATAGTCGAGAAGCGGGATAATCTTTACAGACAGCAGCTGGTGAAGTCTTTGTCTGAAAAGAGTCTGGATACATTGCTCAAAGTCCCTCTTTATCCTTACCAGAAAGAAGGCGTCCGCTTTGCTTTTACTGCCGGGAAATCGATTATAGCCGATGAGATGGGACTTGGAAAAACCATTCAGGCTATAGGAACTGCCGAACTGATGAAAAAGGAAAAGCTGATTTCTTCTGTATTGGTGGTATGTCCCACTTCGTTGAAGTATCAATGGAAAAAGGAGATAGAACGTTTCACGAACTCTGCGGCAGTGGTGGTGGAAGGAAACCCCTTGGTGCGTAAAAAGTTATACAACTCAGATTGTTTTTATAAAATTGTCTCATACAACAGCATGAGCAATGATATAAAACTGCTACGCTCTTTGCGCACGGATTTACTCATAATGGATGAAGTGCAGCGGCTGAAGAATTGGAAGACGCAGATTTCGCAATCGGCACGTCACATCGAGTCGGAATATGCGGTGGTGTTGTCCGGCACACCGTTGGAAAACAAGTTGGAGGAACTGTATTCCATCATGCAGTTTGTGGACCAATTTTGTCTGGGGCCTTATTATCAGTTTATGGACCGCACGGTGGTCACATCGGATACCGGAAAAGTCATTGGATATAAGAACCTGAATGTGATAGGCGAGCAACTGAAATCTGTGCTGATAAGGCGTAGAAAGCGGGATGTGGCTTTGCAGTTGCCTCAGCGCATGGATAAGATTCTGTTTGTCCCCATGACCGAGGAACAGCGTGGCATTCACGATGAGTTTCAGTTGTCCGTGGCCCAGTTGGTCCAAAAGTGGACACGAAACCGGTTCCTGAGCGAGACAGACCGCAAGCGGCTGCTGCTTTTTATGAGCCAGATGCGTATGGTGTGCGACAGTACCTATATCCTTGACCAGAAGACCCGGTGCGATACAAAGATAGAGGAAACCATGAATATTCTTCGCAATGTGTTCGAGGGTGGCGATGAAAAGGTAGTGATTTTCAGCCAATGGGAAAGGATGACAAGACTGGTGGCCGCCGAGTTGGAAAAGTTGGGTGTGAAATATGAATACCTGCATGGCAGTGTGCCTTCCGAGCAACGGGGACGCTTGACTGAGAATTTTACCGAGAATCCCGAAAGCCGTGTGTTCATCTCTACGGATGCAGGCAGTACGGGACTGAACTTGCAGGTGGCTTCTATTTTGATTAATCTGGATTTGCCATGGAATCCTGCTGTCTTGGAACAACGCATAGCCCGTATCTACCGCATCGGACAACAACGCAACATACAGGTAATCAACTTGGTTGCCAGTCAGACCATCGAAGAACGCATGCTGGGCACGCTGAATTTCAAATCATCTCTATTCGGCGGTATTCTGGACAATGGAGAAGATACTATTTTCTTGGAAGACAGCAAGTTGGATAAGATAATGGAGTCTATCAAGGCAATGACCGAGCCGTCTGTAGAGGAGAGCGAGACTGTTGTGAATGTGATATCTGCCGAAGATACGGAAGAAAAGATTGCTGATTCGACTGCTAAAACAGACCGGAATAAGAAAGGGGTGGAAAGGGAGGATGAACCTACTTTGCCATTTGAAGAAGATACCTTTACGGATGACAATATAAAGAAGGAAGAACCGGCAGACATTCAAAGCAAAGAGGATAATCCGCAAGAACTTGTACGCCAAGGTCTGTCTTTCTTCAGCGGTTTGGCCCGCACCTTGCAATCTCCTGAAGCTACCAGGCAATTGGTGGATTCTATTGTAAAGGTGGATGAAACGACCGGGGAAACCTCTATTCATATTCCGGTTCAGGACAAGGAGAGTGTGGCGAATATATTAACTATGGTTGGAAAATTATTTGGAGGGAAATGAGATGAAAACCCAGTATGAGGTTTTTATTGATGCTGTGAGTTGTGCTTTGGAAGACCATTCGTTTGGTACTAAATGGTACTTTGATTTTCTTTATTCGTCATGTTGTCGCGCAGATTCTCTTTCTTCAAGCCTTTGAACTGTTTGTATTCTTTGGCGGTTTTGTCTGCCCATGTCTGATAAATAATATCGGTCAAAGTAGCAAACTGCACGCCTTCTTCCAAACCGCAGCGCTTCCATTCGTCTGTCAAATCCTTGCGGATTTCAATGCTTTTCAAACGTTGGTTAATCCAGTTATCGGAATAGCCTAAACGTTTATAATCCATCAGGGCTTGATTGATGGACAACTCCGGGTCTTGCAGTTGGTCCAAACGTTCACGGGCTATTTGAGCAATCCATAATTTGAAAGGCTCGGCCTTGGGAGAGGGGATGGACTGGATAAGACGGAAAAGTTGCTCAGTATCAGCTACATCAGTAAGACGCATCTTACCATCCGAGGCTTTCATTTTCAACTGGTGACAATTTGTCACCGTTTCATTTCCTTCTTCTTTTAGACGTTGTTTTAACTTGTTCCAGTATTTTCTGGGGTCAACACTTTCCGTCAAAGCGGCAATTACATCGATGATGGAAAAATACCATGTTTCGGTTTCATCGTCCCAAACAGTACGTACCTTTTTCTCTTCGAAGATTTTAATGGCATTTTTCTGTGTCATCGTTCTTTGTCTTTTAGTTACTTTATTTTTAGTTTATCAAATCCTTCACCATACACTCCCACCACATTGCTTTGTGATATAAATGCATTGGGGTCAATATCTTTCACCAATCGGAATATATCCAGTGACTGGCTTTTCTTTGCCAATACCACTACGACCTTGATTCCTTGTTTGCTATACCACCCGGTACCATCCAGTAAAGTTACTCCACGGTCTATTTGCTTGGTGATTCCTTCGGCTATTTCATCGTGTTTTCGCGAGAAAATGAGGAATTGAACAGATTGGCGGGTACTGTTTATCACATAATCGATAACAATGCTCATGATAAAAAGTACGCAGAAGCCAAATAATACGCGTTTCCAGTCATGGAAAATAAAATAACAGGAAGAGATAATGACGATGTCACAATACATCATCATACGTCCTAACGTTACATCCTTATATTTGTTGATAATCCAGGCAATGATATCTGTTCCTCCCGTGCTTCCGTTGTTACAGAATACGATACCGATGCCGAATCCTAACAATCCTGCACCTACTACGCAAGCCATAAATTCTTGCCCCGGACCTAATAATTGTGGAAGTTCACCATTGGGACCTTTTAACAATACTTGGAAGAACCATAACAGGAAAGTCAGCATGAAAATGGCGTAGATGGTTTTAAGACTGAATTTAGGGCCTAATATTTTCAGCGCGAATCCTAAGAACACAGCATTGATGACAAAGTAAGAGACTTGGATTTCAATGCCTGTAGCATAATAGATAATGGCAGCAATACCTGTTACTCCACCTGTCGTAATTTGATAAGGTAATAAAAAAGCTGCCCATCCCAGTGCATAGCATATCAGCCCGAAGGTAATGGCTAAATAGTCTTTTACCTCTCTGCCGAGTTTGATTTTTAATATTTTGTCCATGTGATAATGAGGATTGGTTTTAGTGTGAAGTAGGAAGGTGTGTCAAAAGCAATTTTTGTTATCGTATTGCTTTTGACACACTGTAAAATACAGTAGCGATTATAATACAATGTTTACAATCTTCTTCGGAACGATAATTACCTTCTTCGGAGTCTTGCCTTCAATCCATTTCTGTGCCTGTTCGTCTGCCATAACAGTTGCCTGAATGGTATCGTTGTCGGCATCGGCTGGGAACTCCATAGTGAAACGTGCCTTACCATTGAACGAGATGGTATATTTCACGCTATCCTCTTTCAAGTAATCTTCATTGAATGCAGGCCACTGTGCATCGCATACGCTGGTGGTGTTGCCCAAAGCTTCCCAAAGTTCTTCAGCGAAGTGGGGGGCAAACGGAGCCAACAAGATGATGAGGTTGCTCAATATTGCCTTGTTGCGGCATTTTAAACTGCTCAATTCGTTTACACAAATCATGAAAGCACTGATAGAAGTATTGTAAGAGAAGGTTTCGATGTCTCCGGTTACTTTTTTGATCAGTTTATGGATAGCTTTCAGTTCTTCTTTGGTCGGATCGCCTTCCACCGGCATAAACTCGTCGGTACGGCTGTAGAATAAGTTCCAAAGTTTCTTCAAGAAACGGTGAACACCGTCAATACCATTGGTATCCCAAGGTTTGGACTGTTCCACCGGGCCGAGGAACATTTCGTACATACGCAAAGTGTCGGCACCATATTTCTCGACAATCATATCGGGATTAACCACGTTGTACATGGATTTACTCATCTTCTCTACCGCCCATCCGCAGATGTACTTTCCATCTTCGAGGATAAACGCTGCATTGTTGTATTCGGGGCGCCATGCCTTGAATGCTTCGGTATCCAGAATGTCGTTTGAAACAATGTTCACATCCACATGCAGCGGAGTCGTTTCATACTGGTCTTTCAGGTTCAGTGATACAAAGGTATTGGTATCTTTGATACGATATACAAAGTTGCTTCGTCCCTGAATCATTCCTTGGTTCACCAACTTCTGGAACGGTTCTTCCTTGATGCTTATACCCAGATCGTGCAGGAACTTGTTCCAGAAACGAGAGTAAATCAAGTGGCCGGTAGCGTGCTCGGTACCTCCCACATAAAGGTCTACATTCTGCCAGTAGTGGTCTGCCTTTTCCGATACCAGTGCTTGGTCGTTGTGCGGGTCCATATAGCGCAGATAGTATGCGGATGAACCGGCAAAGCCCGGCATGGTATTCAGTTCCAGCGGGAATACATTTACATGGTCAATCAAAGCGTTTTCCACTACTTCGCCCTTTTCTACATCCCAAGCCCACTTGGTAGCGTGGCCCAATGGAGGCTCGCCTGTCTCGGTAGGCAGGAACTTAGCGACTTCGGGAAGTTCGAGCGGCAATTTAGAGGAATCAATCATGTAAGGCATACCGTCTTTGTAATATACGGGGAACGGTTCGCCCCAGTAACGCTGGCGTGAGAAGATGGCGTCGCGAAGACGATAATTCACTTTCACACGTCCCAGATTATGAGCTTTTACATATTCTTTAGTTGCGGCGATAGCTTCTTTGATAGTCAGACCGTTCAAAGAAAGATCGCAGTAAGGAGTGACATCCTGACGAGGTGAGTTGCAAACAATACCTTCTTTGGCATCGAAACTTTCTTCGCTTACATCACAACCTTCCACCAACGGAACGATGGGCAGATTGAAATGCTTGGCAAAAGCATAGTCACGGCTGTCGTGGGCAGGAACCGCCATGATAGCGCCTGTACCATAACCTGCCAGTACATAATCACTAATCCATACGGGAACGGCATCGCCTGTAAACGGATTGATGGCATACGAACCGCTGAATACACCGGTCACACGGCGGTCGGCGATACGTTCGCGTTCGGTACGTTTCTTGGTGCGGTCCAGATAAGCGTCCACTTCCTCTTTTTGTTCGGGAGTGGTAAGCTGTGCCACCAATTCACTTTCGGGAGCCAGAACCATGAAGGTTACACCGAACATGGTATCTGCGCGGGTGGTAAAGATGGTGAATTCGATATCACTGTCTTTCACCTTGAACTGTACTTCCGTACCTTCCGAACGGCCTATCCAGTTGCGTTGTGTTTCTTTCAGAGAGTCTGTCCAGTCCACATTGTCCAGTCCTTCGAGCAAACGTTGAGCGTATGCCGAAACGCGCAAGCACCACTGGCGCATCTTTTTCTGTACCACGGGGAAACCGCCACGTTCCGAAACTCCGTCCACCACTTCATCATTGGCAAGGACAGTTCCCAGTTGCGGGCACCAGTTTACCATTGTTTCGCCCAAGTAAGCGATGCGGTAGTTCATCAGGATTTCCTGTTGTTCCTTTTCGCTCTTGGCGTTCCATTCTTCGGCAGTAAAGCTGAGTTCTTCGCTGCAAGCTACATCCAGTCCTTCGGTTCCTTTTTGTGCGAAGTGCTCTATCAGTTTGCTGATGGGCTGTGCCGATGAACACGCATTGCAATAGAAACTATTGAACATCTGCTGGAAGGCCCATTGAGTCCAATGATAATAGCCCGGTTCGCAAGTGCGGACTTCACGGTTCCAGTCAAAGCAGAAACCGATTTTATCCAACTGTTCGCGGTAGCGGTTGATATTGTTGACGGTAGTGATGGCGGGGTGCTGTCCGGTCTGGATAGCATATTGTTCGGCAGGAAGTCCGTAAGCGTCGTAACCCATCGGGTTGAGGACGTTAAATCCCTGCAAGCGTTTGTAACGTGCATAAATATCGCTGGCGATATATCCCAGCGGATGTCCCACGTGCAATCCTGCCCCTGATGGATAAGGGAACATATTGAGCACGTAGAATTTCTTTTTCGATTCGTCTTCAGTCACCTGATAGGTGTGGTTTTCCACCCATCGCTGCTGCCATTTCTTCTCAATCTCTCTGAAATTGTATTCCATGATTTATTTTTGTTATTTAATATCTTTGTTATTAAGTGGTTGCAAAGATAATGAAAGTCGGGGAGATAACAGAAATAACAGGCGAAGAAAATACATTCGGACAGACATGGGGCACTTCCTGCGATGGGCGGGAGTACGATTCTTTATAAACTACTGCTGTCCGTTACTCTTTTATAAGTGACAGTGATAGGAGTATATATCCATTTACGGGTAGAAAAATCAAAGAAACGTGCCGTCATTGAAACGACAAAATTATCTTTGTCCATTCTTTCCAATCGTTCCACTACCCCCAAACGGACGGCACTGGGAGTAACGAGTTTCAAATCGACGCGGGAATTATCCGTGAGCGTGTATTCATAGTCACTCAAGTCGTGTCCATAGAAAGTTAAAAAGGGAGTATCACTGCCTTCATTACTGATTTCTTGCAAGGGAAGTTTCAATAGAAGAAGCGGATAATCGCTTTGGTCATGAAATGCCGGTCTGACTTCTGCATAGTTTGACCATTCGTCGAAATGATAGAATGGGATTGCTTCTTGATCTGAAGTGTTTTTGGACGAATAAACCGGGGCGGCTATTTCTTCGTAAAGATCGAAAGATTGTATTCCGTCATTGTTCAGATCGAGGGGATTCTCTGATTGCATGGAAGTAATTTTATACATACCTCCAAAATCGTTGTAGATGGTATTATTATCATCGTTTTGGCAAGAACTGAGTGCAAGTGCTGCTAAGAATAAATAAGAGTAGCGTTTCATGTTGTGTTAGTTTTAGTTTTTAGTGATTATTGAGTTCAAAGATAGTGATAACGATAACATCTTCAAATATTTAGCCGAAGAAAGTGAATGAATTGACGTTTGTTGGATAAAATTAAAAAAATATATCGGATGACCAAAGTCGGACACCCGATATATTTTGAATGATTTATTATAATCCCAAATCCTTGAATGTTCTCGGAGCCGGAACTTTAGGTAATGGTTTGCGGTCTTTCAGCTCTTGCATAATGACCTCTATGGCTTTATTCAGTTGCTGGTCCTCTCCCATTTGTTCTTTCACCGGATCATTGTCAATCAGGATATCAGGGTCTACACCGTGATTTTCCACAATCCACTGACCGGTCTTGGCATCGAAGTTGGTAAAGAACGGAACACGTACGTCCGTATCGTCCATATAAGGCAGCGGGCCGCTGATTCCGACAATGCCGCCCCAGGTACGGGTACCGATTACTTTACCGATTTTGTTTGCTTTGAAACTCCAAGGGAACAAGTCACCGTCCGAAGCCGAATATTTATTGATGAGCAATACCTTCGGCCCTACTAACGTGGCATCGGGAATGGTTCCGACTTTGGTAGACGTGCGGCTCATGGTCAGACGGTAAGGCTGGCGAAGCAAGCGTTCGATAATCATAGGTGAGACATTGCCGCCGCCATTGGCACGGTCGTCGATGATGAGTGCTTCCTTGTCCAACTGAGGATAGAAGTAACGGGCAAATTCGTTCAGTCCGTCAGGACCCATATCGGGGATATAGATATAACCTACACGTCCGTTGGTGGCTTCTTCCACTTTCTTGATATTGTTTTGTACCCAATTGTAGTGGTACAATGGATATTCATTGTCAATCGGGCTGACCACTACTTTGCGCGCACCTTTGGCAGAGGCAGTGCTGTTGATGCTTAATTCGGTCAGTACACCTGCTTTGCCTGTCAGTAGACTGTAGATATTGTCTACGGTGGTAGTCGGGATACCGTCGACAGCAGTGATGTAATCACCTTCTTTTATGCCGAGGCCCGGTTCGGTAAGCGGGGAACGGAGCTTTTGGCTGTAAACAGCTCCCGGTAAAATCTTCTCGATACGGTAGAATCCACTCTTGTCGCGACTCAATTCTGCACCCAGCAAACCCATCTTGATGCGTTCGGGCCCTTTGATTTCTCCCGGATTCACGTAAGCATGTCCACAGGCTAATTCGGCAATCATCTCACCGATAATGTAATTGAGGTCTAACCGGGTTTTTGCATAAGGAAGCAGGGCGGCATATTTTGTTTTAATGGCTTTCCAGTCTACTCCATGCATATTCTCCAGATAGAAACCATCACGGAAGGCACGCCAGGTCTCGTCAAAGATTTGTGCCCATTCTTGTGGATAGTCTATCGGGGCAATCATATTGTCCAGATTTACCTTCTTGTCTAAAGCGGCTTTGCTGCAAGGAAAATCGCATACATACAGGTCGCCGCCTTTGTAGAATATTGCTTTTTTATTGCTTTCGGCTACGCTCATGTTAGCTCCTTCGGCCACGGTTTCTTCTTTCTGTTCCGCCAGGTCGAATACTTTGGTATTTCCTGAGTTGGAGTACCATACTTTCTTTCCGTCAGAATAAAGCTGGTAATAATAGCCTGCCGGAAGAGGAAGTTTGAGCAAGCGTCCGGGCAATCCTTCAGCATCAATGGTTACGCCGGTTGCTTTGTCGTCCGCTTTATTGTCTTTGGCTGCGGATTTGCTTTCGGGGGTGTTGTCTTCGATGCTTATTTTTTCGTCCGATGGCAGGAAAGGCGACGGGGTGTCTTTAGACAATAAAGCGATATATACTCCGCCCATGCGGTTGTAAGCATGATTCCACTCCGTTTGGCTGTAGATGGGATTGAAATCGCGTTCGGAAGTAAAGATAAGGTATTTGCCGTCGGTACTGAAATGTGGAGATGAAGAGTTGTACCATTTCTCTGTTACGGGATATTCTTTGCCCGAGGTGAGATGGTATACATACACCACATCCATATTGTTCTTGCCCGGTTTGGTATAAGTAATCCATTGGCTGTCGGGTGAGTAATTGACTGAGTAAAACTCTCCTTCGGGGTTTTGCATGACAGTCTTCTTGGATTTTGAAGTTATATCCACTTCTACGATACGGTTTTTGCGGTCGGTGTAGAGCACCTTTTTGCTGTTCGGGCTCCACATCAGTTGGCGAATGTAGGTATCATTGTTTTTGGTCAGTTGAATAGCTTCTCCGCCTTCGGAGGGTTGCAGCCAGATTTCGGTTTCTCCGGTTCGGTCGCTGATATAGGCAATGTATTTTCCGTCCGGGCTCCAGGCGGCATCGCGTTCATTGGCTCCCGGAGTACGGGTGATGTTGCGGGTCACACCTTTGTCTGCCGGAACATCAAACACTTCGCCGCGGGCAGTTATCGCTACTCGGTGTCCGTCGGCAGAAAGACTGGCTGCGGTCAGGTTGCCTGCCACTTTCTTCATTTCCTTGCGGGCAAGGATATTATCTGATTTTAGAGTAATGGATATTTTTTCGGTCTGGCGTGTCTTCGGGTCGAGTTTATAGAGGTATCCTCCGTTTTCATATACAATGATTTCACCGTTCGAACTGGGGAATTTGACATCGTAGTCTGTATAATTGGTTACTTTCTCTGTCTGTTTCGTCTGGGTATTGTAGACAAAGATATTCATGGTCATGTCACGGTCGGAGATAAAGAAAATTTCGTCGCCTATCCACATGGGGACAATATCTTGCGCTATATTATTAGTAATGTTTTCCACTTTTTTGCTTGCAGGATTGTAAATCCAGATATCGTCTGCCATTCCGCCACGATAGTATTTCCAGTTACGGAACTCACGCATCACACGGTTGTAAGCCAGTTTCTTGCCATCGGGAGAGTAAGAACAGAATCCGCCTTCGGGTAATGGAATGAGTTGGGACATACCTCCTTCTTTGGATATTGTCCAGAGCTTTCCGTCGAATCCGTCGCTGATACGGTTACGATAGACAATGTTCTTACCGTCGGGGCTCCACGTCATTACGATATTGTTCGGACCCATACGGTCACCCAAATCGTCACGACTGTTAGTAGCGGTGTAAGTCAGTCGGGTGGGTTCTCCACCATCGGCAGACATCAGATACACTTCCGTGTTTCCGTCATATTGTCCGGTGAAGGCGATTGATTTGCCATCGGGCGAGAAACGGGCAAACATTTCATAGCCGATATGGGAAGTGAGACGTTGTGCCTCTCCACCTTTCAGGGGAGCTTTGTACAAATCGCCTGCATAGGAGAACACGACTTCCTGTCCGTTTGTAGCAGGAAAGCGTAATAATCTGGCCTCATCGGTAGCATGTCCGACAGCGGCACTCCCTGCCAGTAACAGGGTGAATAATAGTTTTTTATTCATTTTACTTGCTGTTTGTAATATTGTTGCTTATAGGAGCAAAGTTAAGACTATTTTTTTATTCATGTTCTTTGTTGTCTAAAATATAATTCATAAATTGCATTGTTTATCAATAATATTAGTTGCTTTTGTATACCTTTGCGTATAACCTTTAATAGATATATAGAATGAACAAAAAACTTTTATGGCTGGGCAGTGGACTTGCCCTTACTTCGTTGGGTGCTTATGCACAAAAGAGTCATGACGTGAAGCCAAATATCATATACATTATGTGTGATGATATGGGATATGGCGACTTGGGCTGTTACGGCCAATCATATATCAGTACTCCTAATATTGATAATATGGCCAAAGAGGGCATGCGCTTTACTCAGGCTTATTCAGGAAGTCCGGTAAGTGCCCCTTCCCGTGCTTCGTTTATGACAGGACAGCATACCGGTCACTGTGAAGTGCGTGGAAATAAAGAGTATTGGCGTGACGCTCCCATCGTGATGTATGGTAATAACAAAGAATATTCAGTGGTGGGGCAGCATCCTTATGACCCCGAACACATAATCATCCCTGAGATAATGAAAGATAACGGTTATACCACCGGTATGTTCGGTAAGTGGGCAGGAGGCTATGAAGGTTCCGTTTCTACTCCCGACAAACGGGGTATCGACGAGTTTTATGGTTTTATATGTCAGTTCCAGGCCCATCTTTACTATCCGAACTTCTTAAACCGTTATAGCAAATCAATGGGCGACACAGCTGTGGTGCGTGTGATAATGGATGAAAATATCAAATATCCCATGTACGGCAAAGAATACTATAAACGTCCGCAATATTCTGCCGATATGATTCATCAGGAAGCCATGAAGTGGCTTGATAAGCAAGACGGCAAACAACCGTTCTTCGGTGTATTTACTTATACATTGCCTCATGCGGAATTAGTTCAACCTGAGGATTCTATCCTGGAAGGATATCAGAAGAAGTTCTTCCATGACAAGACATGGGGAGGTTCGGAAGGTTCGCGTTACAATGCTTCTGTCCATACGCATGCACAGTTTGCCGGTATGATTACCCGTCTGGATTATTATGTGGGCGAAGTGCTGAAGAAACTGAAAGAAAAAGGAATGGATGAAAATACATTGGTTATCTTTACCAGTGATAACGGCCCTCACGAGGAAGGTGGTGCAGATCCTACATTCTTTGGACGTGACGGTAAGTTGCGCGGTTTGAAGCGTCAATGCTACGAAGGCGGTATCCGTATTCCGTTTATTGTTCGTTGGCCGGGTAAAGTGGAAGCCGGACAAGTCAATGACCATCAGTTTGCATTTTATGATTTGATGCCGACATTCTGCGATGTGGCAGGTGTGAAGAACTACGTGAAGAAATATACCAATAAAAAGAAAAAAGGTACTGATTATTTCGATGGGATTTCTATCTATCCTACGTTGACCGGACAGGAAGGACAAAAGCAACACGATTTCCTTTATTGGGAATTTGACGAAACCGACCAGATAGGTGTACGCATGGGTGATTGGAAGATGGTAGTGAAGAGTGGCAAACCGTTCCTTTATAATCTTGCCGAGGATATTCACGAAGACCATGATGTAGCAGCCGAACATCCTGAAATTGTAAAACAGATGAAAGAAGTAATCAAGTCACAGCATATACCGAATCCTAACTTCTCGGTTACTTTGCCCGACTTTAATTAATATCAGTAACAAAATACGAAACATTAAACATTATGGAAAAGAAAACGATTGTGGCACGTGCTGAGGTACTTGCCGGCAAAGAAAAAGAGTTTATGACTGCGGCTACGGCCTTGATAGAAGGTACTCGTGCCGAAGCAGGTAATATCAGCTACAACCTTTATCAGAATCCTTTCTGCCCTACTCTCTTTATTTTTTATGAGGAGTATAAGGACGAGCAGGCTATGGCGGTGCATGCAGCATCGGCTCACTTTAAGGCTTTTGGTGAGGCTATTGAGGGAATGTTGGCATCAGAACTGATTATTGAATCTTTCTAATGGTTTGGTGATTAGTTTGGTCAAGTAAGAACATTTAATATAATCAGAGGGATGTATCAAAACTTCCCTTTTATCGAAGGTGTCAAAACGTGGATAATGCTGTCGTTTCGTTCGTAGGGGCGAGGTTCGCTCG
>CARCZS010000007.1 GCA_948956705.1 uncultured Phocaeicola sp. | reverse complement strand
GCTGCCGTTTTAATGAAAGCCTCCGAGTCAGTCAAATGATTCGGAGGCTTCTTTTGTATGTTTATGAGTGAGTGGGGATTGCTACAGTAGATGTATTTGTGATTAAATTAAAAGAAATATGTTCTTTTCGTGAACAAAAAAACTTTTTGCTTGTTGATACAATACGAACCGGAAATCTTTTAAAGCTCAACAAAATGAAGTTAATACTTAAAATAGTATTATTGACTCTTCTATTTCTCTTTAAATACCAGAGTATCGATGCAGAAGCCTTTTCTTCTTCCATCGATAAATCTTCATCTACTATTGGGCAGTGTGAACAATCGGTTGCCAATCATCACCTCAATAATGATACCGTTTCTTATTCAAACGATTTAGTAAGTGGCAACCAACAGGTTGTGATAAAACTCATTCCTGATGATGCGCGTATTCGTCGTGCTGAGGAACATCAACAGGACTTCTTAAAAATTCTCATAAATTATTTCTCACTCAGGGAAGATAGCTTGGCGTTAGGCAAGGCTAAGATGTTCCCTTCAAATCCCATTCATTGTGTGTCTCCGGCATGCCATTATTTTGTGTTCACGCTGAGACGCATTCTGATTTAATTAATCGTTATAAATTTAGTTGTTTTCCATACTCCGATGCCTTGGTGAGAGTGTCGGGGAATGGTGTTTTATCTCTATTTCTGACTTTATTATAAGATGGAAACTTCGGTTTTCATAAAAACGATTAATTAAATAAATGAAATTATGGAAGCTATTCAAACAAAAACTACTAATAAGATTGTAGGCATTAAAAATGCAGGTTGGGTAATTATATGCTGCTTCATCATAGCAGTTTGTATATACCACTTCATACTTGGCAATCCTGCCAACTTTATGAATAATGATCCGAATAACCATCCGTTGCCCGGGCACTTTCTGGGTACAATATACAAAGGTGGTATTGTGGTACCTATTATCCAGACTTTGCTACTCACTGTTATCGCATTGAGTATTGAACGTTATTTTGCTATCCGTTCCGCTTTTGGTAAAGGGTCGTTGGTAAAATTTGTGGCCCATATTAAATCCGCTTTAGCTGCCGGCGATATGAACAAAGCACAAGAGCTCTGCGATAAACAAGGTGGGTCTGTGGCCAATGTTGTTACTTCTACTTTAAAAAAGTATGCTGAAGTAGAAAATGATACGACGCTCTCTAAAGATCAAAAAGTACTTGCCATCCAAAAAGAGCTGGACGAAGCTACTGCTCTGGAACTGCCTATGATGGAGCAGAATCTGCCTATTATCGGTACAATTACTACATTGGGAACATTAATGGGGTTGCTGGGTACGGTAATTGGTATGATTCGTTCATTCGCAGCTTTGTCTGCCGGTGGCGGTACAGACTCAATGGCTTTGTCTCAAGGTATCTCGGAAGCATTGATTAATACGGCTTTTGGTATCTTGACCGGTGCCTTGGCAGTTATTTCTTATAACTACTATACTAACAAGATTGATAAACTGACTTACAGCCTCGATGAAGTAGGTTTCTCTATTGTACAGACCTTTGCGGCTTCTCATAAATAATCGTGCTAACCCTTAAAATCAAACTACTATGGGTAGAGCAAAGATTAAAAAGAAAAGTATGTTCATAGACATGACGGCTATGAGTGATGTCACTGTATTGCTATTGACCTTCTTTATGTTGACTTCAACATTTGTAAAGAAAGAGCCGGTAGAGGTGTTCACTCCCGCGTCCGTATCCGAGATTAAAATACCGGAAACGAATATTCTCCAGATTTTGGTTGATCCGGCTGGAAAGATATTTATGAGCCTCGACAAGCAGCCGGACATGAAAGCTGTATTGGAGAAAATGGGTGAAGAGTATGGGGTAAAGTTCACTCCCGAGCAGGAGCAGAAATTTATCGTTGCTTCTACTTTTGGTGTACCGATGAAAAGTATGCCGAAGTTTCTGGATTTGCCGACGGAAAAGCAAGACCGGATATTGAAGAATGAAGGTATTCCTTGTGACAGCACCGACAATCAGTTTAAGTCCTGGGTGCGTAATGCCCGGGCGGTGAATTCTGATTTACGTATTGCTATTAAAGCGGATGCCAATACCCCTTACGCTGTTATTAAAAAAGTAATGAACTCACTTCAGGATCTCAGAGAGAACCGGTATAATCTGATTACCTCTCTGAAAACTACTTCTGAAAAATAAAATGACGAATTATGAGTGCTGAAGTACAAGAAAGCAGCAAAAAAGGGAAAGGCACGAAGCAGAAAAAAATGACCGTTCGCGTGGATTTCACACCGATGGTGGATATGAATATGTTGCTGATTACTTTCTTTATGCTGTGTACCACGCTGAGCAAACCTCAGACGATGGAAATAAGTATGCCGAGCAACGATAAGAACATTACCGAAGAACAACAAAGCAAGGTGAAAGCTTCTCAGGCCATCACACTTTTGTTGGCTGGAAACGATAAGCTGTATTATTACGAAGGTGAACCGAACTACAAAGATTACACCTCGCTGAAGGAGACAACTTATAACGCTGACGGTCTGCGGTCTGTTTTATTGAAGAAGAACTCGGCGGCAGTTCGTGAAGTAAACGAGCTGAAGAAGCAAAAAGCCGAACTTAAAATATCGGAAGATGACTATAAGAAGCAACTGGCTGAGATAAAAAGCGGAAAGGATACCCCCACCGTGATTATCAAAGCTACAGACGATTCTTCTTATAAAAATCTGATAGATGCCCTTGATGAAATGCAGATATGCAATATAGGTAAGTATGTGATAACGGATATGGCGGATGCCGATCAGTTCTTAATGAAGAATTTTGATACGAAAGGCGATCTGACCAATCACATCGCGGAATAGTATAAACACCTAAACGGAGGAAATAACATGTCAAAAATAGATTTAACCTCACCCGAATGGTGTGAATTGGTATTCCAAGATAAGAACAAGGCGTACGGTGCTTATAAGATGCGTGCCAATTCGCCCAAGCGTCATACGCTAGCGATGGTATTGGTGGTAGTAATTGCTGCGATTGGTTTCAGTATACCGACGTTGGTTAAGTTGGCTACACCGAAACAACAAGAGGTAATGACCGAAGTAACTACTCTCTCACAGTTGGAAGAGCCGGAAGTGAAGCAGGAAGAGTTCAAAAAGGTGGAACCGGTTGCTCCACCCCCTGCTCTGAAAAGTTCTATCAAATTTACCGCCCCTGTCATTAAAAAGGATGAAGAGGTGCATGAAGATGATGATATAAAGAGCCAGAACGAGTTGACACAAACTAAAGTCGCTATCTCCATTGCCGATGTAAAGGGAAATGATGAACTGAATGGCAAGGATATTGCCGAGTTGAAGGAGGTGATAACGAAAGCTCCGGAACCGGAAGAAAAGCCTTATACGATGGTGGAGCAGATGCCGCAGTTTCCCGGAGGCGATAAGGAATTGCTTTCTTATATAAGTAAGAATCTGCATTATCCCACTATTGCAGCCGAAAACGGTATTCAGGGAAAAGTTTTTGTTCGATTTGTCGTTTCGGCCACAGGAGAAGTAAAGGACGTAAAAGTGGTGCGTTCACTTGATCCCTATTGTGACAAGGAGGCGGTACGTGTCATACAGTCTTTGCCCAAATGGATTCCGGGACGGCAGAATGGACGCAACGTTCCTGTGTACTATAATGTTCCTATCACGTTCAAGTTACAATAATCCGAAGAAGATGGTGAAACTGTTTATTACATTACTGGCGGGTTTGTTGCTGCTGCTTGGCAGTTGCGGCAGCAAGCCCAAACCGGGAGAGGATGATACGCTGACTTCAGGTAACATTCAAATAGCGGTGGATGAAACTTTTCGTCCTATTATAGAAGAAGAACTGCAAGTTTTTCAGGCATTAAATCCTGAAGCTACAATACGACCTATATATTGCAGTGAAGTAGAAGCAATGAACTTGTTGCTGAAAGACAGCGTACGCCTGGCCATCACCACGCGGCAATTGACCGATAAAGAAGTGAATTATTTCAATGATAAGAAATTCTTTCCGGTTTCTGTCAAGATGGCTACTGATGGCCTGGCACTCATCGTCAATGAACAAAATAAAGATTCGCTGATTACAGTCAACCAATTCAAGAAGATTCTGACAGGGAAGGTTAGCGACTGGAAACAACTCTATCCGAAGTCACGTTTAGGGAAATTGCAACTTGTGTTTGATAATCCGAATTCGAGTACGGTACACTATGCGATTGACTCAATTTGTGGCGGACAAGCGCTTTCCGACAACCTGAAAGCACAAAAGACGAATCCCGAAGTCATTTCTTATGTAGCCCGTCATCCCGATGCACTTGGCGTTATTGGTGTGAATTGGGTTGGTAATGATGCAGACAGCACTCGTCTCTCTTTTCATAAAGCCATCCGGGTGATGGCGGTAAGCCGTGCGGATTCGGCTACAGTGGAAAATAGTTTCAAACCTTATCAGGCTTATCTGGCTTTGAATCAATATCCATTAACCCGCAATGTGTACATCTTGCTCAATGATCCCAAAAGCGGCCTTCCTTCCGGCTTGTCGTCTTTCTTGACAGACTTCCGTGGACAGCGCATTATCCTGAAGTCGGGTTTGGTACCGGCTACGGCTGCTGTGAGAATTGTTAACGTGCAAGATGAATAGGTATTAAATGAATAGAAAAAAAGAAAGTCATGAAGAAATATTTATTAACCGTAATGAGCTTGTGCTTTGTTGCCACATTATGGGGGCAGAAGCCTGTCGGCAGCGAATGGACGCAACAAGTGCAACAGGCCGCCGCATTGATAAAAGATAATCCGACCGCAGCGGCCGATGCTTTTGATAATTTGCTGAAAGGAAAAAACAAGAAGAATACAGACCTTTTGGTTGAGATTGGACGTGCTTATTTAAAGCAAGGCAAGAATGACATAGCCGCCGAATACGCCCAACGTGCGAAGGATGTTAATGGGAAATGTGCCCTCGCCTACCTGCTGAGCGGTGATGTCGCTTTGGCACTGAATGATGCCAATAAAGCCAGCAGCGATTATAATCAAGCTATTTATTTGGATGAAAACTGTAGCGATGCCTATTTAAAGTACGCCGAAGTTTATAAGGGAGTCGACCCACAGCTCTCTATAGATATGTTGATGCGTTTACAGGCTAAGACACCCGATGACAACCGTATCAATAAAGAATTGGGGGATGTATATTACACCATGGGACAATATGGCAAAGCAAAAGCAGCCTATGAAGTTTATATGAAGACAGGTGTTCCCGCCGAACAAGACTACACACGCTATGCCATGTTACTTTATCTGAACAAAGATTATGATAAATCTTTAGATATTGTAAAGAAAGGCTTGGCGTCATCTCCCGACAGTCACGTATTGAAGCGCCTGGCCATGTATAACGACATGGAACTGAAAGCTTATCAGGCCGGACTGGAAGATGCAGCAACTTTCTTTGCCAACCCTGATAATCCTGATTTCGTGTATTTGGACTATATTTATTTCGCACGTCTGCTTGCCGGGACGAAGCAATATGATGAAGCAATTGCCCAGTTTCATAAGGCCTTGTCTATGGATAACCAACATCCCGACATTCATAAAGAAATATCAGAGATATACGAAAAACAAGGAAACTATCCGAATGCTATTATTGCCTATAAA
Organism: uncultured Phocaeicola sp.; assembly: GCA_948956705.1. The sequence continues at coordinate 100,939 of CARCZS010000007.1, read as the reverse complement.
GAGTATCTGGATGCGTTGAAAGATAAATCTGAAGTGAGCGACCTGTTTTTATACGGTCGTCTGAACTATTATGCTGCGACCGATTCTACCTATAAAGATAAGCAGCAGGAGTATCTGGCAGAAGCCGATACTGTCTTTGCTCAGGTAGCAGAAAAGGTTCCCGATAATTATTTAGGTAACTTTTGGCGGGCCCGCGTCAATTCTTTGCGTGATCCTGAAACTACTCAGGGATTGGCAAAACCCTATTATGAAGCGGCACTCTCTATTTTAGAGCAGAAACCGGATGCATCTAAATCTCTATTGGTGGAATGTAACAGTTACTTGGGATATTATTATTTTGTGAACTCCGATTATCCCCAGTCCAAGATTTATTGGAATAAAATATTGGAGATAGATCCTGGAAATGAGACGGCTACGAAAGCTTTGGAAGGAATTAAGTAGTCTTTCTTTTTTTCATTTATTTATCCTGACTTCGAGCGGACAGTACTGAGTGATTGCCCGCTTGATTCGTTTGTATGTAACTTAGGTGGTTAATAGAGGTTAAATAGCCCCTTCCCTTCTTGCTTATTCCAATAATATCTATACATTTGCAGTGTACTAATAAACTAATACACTAAATAACTAATTAAATACATAAACACAATGATGATTGAAGTAAAGAACTTATCTTTCAGTTATGGAAAGAGGAAACAAAAAGTCTTTAATGACTTTTCGCTGACACTAGATAAAGGTTCGGTTTATGGTCTTTTGGGTAAGAATGGTACCGGTAAATCTACTTTGCTCTATTTAATGACAGGGTTACTCCGTCCGCAAGGAGGTAAAGTGCTCTATAAAGGAGTGGACGTTTCGTTGCGTTATCCTTTGACATTGCAGGATATGTTTTTGGTTCCCGAGGAATTTGCATTACCATCCGTCAGCTTGAAACAATACGTAAAACTGAATGCTCCCTTTTATCCGGCTTTCAGCAATGAACAGTTAAAAGCCTGCCTCCATGATTTTGATATGAATGAGGACATTCATTTGGGAGAACTGTCTATGGGACAGAAGAAAAAGGCTTTCATGTGTTTTGCATTGGCTGCCAATACTTCTTTGCTGGTCATGGATGAACCCAGTAACGGACTGGACATTCCTTCCAAAAGTCAGTTCCGCAAGGTGATTGCATCGGGCATGACAGACGACAAGTCAGTGGTTATTTCTACCCATCAAGTGAGGGATATTGACAGTCTGTTGGATCATGTGGTGATAATCGACGGTACCCATGTATTACTGAATGAATCAGTTAAGGATATTTGTGGGAAACTGTATTTTGCAGAACAAGGAATGAATGAGCCGACAGAAGCCGCACTGTATGTACAGCCTTCGGTTCAGGGCAACAGCGTGATTCTTCCCAATGTTTATAACGAAGAAACCAAGCTGAATCTGGAAGTGCTGTTCAACGCAATGTTGGCAGAAAGAGAAAAAATGCAATCAATATTTAACAAGTAAAGACACAGACACATTATGGATACTAATCATTTCTTTAGCTTTTCGCGTATCGCCATGGTGATGAAACGCGAGATTATGGAAAACTGGAAAAAGAACCTGTATAGTTTAATCGGACTTTATGCCGCTTTTGCAATAGTAATGGTAGGCAATATGTGGGGAATGAGCGTAAATGCAGAAAATACATTTGCTAATCCGGTTCTGTTCTTTACGCGTTATTGTACGAATGTCATGGGTTCTTTCATCTTTATCTTCATGTTGGGGAGTTTGATTTATGCTTCCGGCATTTTGGATAATATGAAGAATAAGGAAATGCGCATCTCTTTTTTGATGCTTCCTGCAACGATGGTAGAGAAATATGTGGCACGCTTCCTGATGGCTACGCTGGGATTTGTGGTAGTGGTTACTGTCGGACTGCTTTTGGCGGAGATTACCCGTTATATTTTGCTTCCTTTGTTTAATTTGCCTGATATATTTCATCATTCTGCGCTGTTCAAGGTGTTTTCTATGATTGCTGTAGACGGTGAACAGTCATTCAGAGGTTCTAATGCTTTTACTATGGAGTATATGCCTTGGCTGGGTGAGGCTTGTGGATGGAGCTTTCTGATTTGGTCACACTCACTCTATGTTTTGGGAGGAAGTTTTTGGTACAAGAGAGCTTTTCTCAAGACTTTGGGGACACTGATTGTGATTTCTATTCTTGGCTCTATTATTACGGTACAGATTGTGGAATGGATAGGAAAAGAAGGCATGATGGGGCTTCACGACTGGCTGGAAGAGAATTTCCAATGGATGACTCTGAACAAACTGCTTGCATTGGGCGGCGCTTTCTTCAGTGCCTTCACAATGTTCAACTGGTGGCTGGGCTATACGCTCTTTACCCGTTCGCAAGTGATTAAACCCAAATTCCGGTTGATATGAAATATGAAGAGAGTCAATTCATCTATCGGCAGATAACCGGAGCATGCGACGAGATGCTGCAAGGACAATATCCCGGAGAAGAGCGGATTCCTTCGGTCAGAGAATTTGCAAGCTCAGTGGAGATGAATGCCGATACAGTAGTCCGCACTTATGATTATTTGCAAGGGCTGGAAATCATATACAATGTTGAACAAATAAAGACACAGGCACATTATGTATACTAATAACTTCTTTTGTTTGTCGCGTATCGCCATGGTGATGAAACGCGAGATTATGGGAAACAGGAAAAAGAACCTGTTTGGTTTTTTGGGTTTGTATTCCGCTTTTTTACTTACCTATTTAGGTATTATGGCAAAGTATGATGGATATGAAATAGCTCGTATCACCGAAAGAACTTCTTCTGATTTTACACAAGGGCATTTTCAGACATTCATAGTGATAACGGTTGTTGCTTTCCTTTATTTCGCTTCTCGTATTATGGAAAATATGCGTACTAAGGAGCTTCGTATAGCCTATTTGATGGTTCCTGCTACTTCTATTGAAAAGTTTGTAGCATGCGCATGTTATGTGACGGTGGGAACGGTTATCCTTTTAATCGGAGCTTCTGTTTTGGCGGAACTGACTCACTTTCTGTTTGTACCCCTTTTTGATTTTCCTGATGCTGTGAATACTTTTGTACTGCCTCAGGTGTGGGAAATGTCATGTAATGTATTCAATCCTTTTGTGACTTACCCGGTACAAGTATGGGATGGTGAAAGTTCTCGAATTATCGAACAAACTATGTTTTATAATTGGCTGTGTGTGTTCTCTATCCTGTTGTGGTTTCATTCATTATATATTTTAGGAGGAAATATCTGGTATAAGTCTGCGTTTGTTAAAACTACAGGAATCATAATTGCTGTCAGCCTGGTGCTTGCCTATGTTGTGGTTAATGCAGGCTCCCTTCATTGGAATTGGCTGTATGATATGATGCAGCATAATTCAAGTTGGTTGACAGAGAACTTTATGTCCGGAGCCGGTGCTCTATTTTTCTTCTTGCTGACCGCACTTAACTGGCGGCTGGGCTATAAGCTCTTTACCCGTTCACAGGTTATTAACCCTAAATTCCGTTTGCTATGAAATTTAAGGAAAGTAAATCTATTTATTTGCAGATAGCCGACCGAATATGCGACGAGATTCTGCAAGGGCAATATCCCGAAGAAGAGCGGATTCCTTCGGTCAGGGAATATGCCGGCACAGTGGAAGTGAATGCCAATACGGTAGTCCGCACTTATGATTATTTGCAAGGGTTGGAAATCATATACAATAAACGAGGCATTGGCTATTTTGTATCGACAGGAGCAAAAGAGCGTATCATCACTCTTCGCAAAGATATTTTCTTGCATGAGGACTTGCCGGAGTTTTTCAGACAACTGAAGACATTGGAGATTCCCCTGAATGAGATAGACAAGATGTATAAAGCGTATTTGAAACAGCAATAGTAACACAAACACATTTTTCAGCACACGACAGCATAAATACGGATTATATTTATAGCAATGCAAACACAGCATCGGTCTTGCTTTTTGGGTCTTGCCTGTTTTACCGTCCGTAGAACAGGCATTGACTATTTTGATAAGGGGTTAAATATGTCTAAACGATAGAAAAGTTTTTATTGTATACTGCATAATTATTTTAATTTATATAGAAGTCATTTAAAGTTATCCCTCATTCATTGGCAGATTAAAATGAAAGCACTTGTTCTTGAAATGAAAAGTGCATTTCTATGGCTCAGCTTACAAAGCTAGCGGCCCAACACCTGTTTCCGGATGTTGTCTCCTCCGGTTTCCAACCTCTGCATACGTCTAGAACTCCCTAAGTCGTTTCATTAGCCGGACTAAGCGTTTTCGTCCTTTCGATTATGCCTGTCTATAGGTCGAATTACTATAGACTCCGGCAATGGACTGTATAGTCCATTGCGGTAGACCGTACAGTCCACTGTAACGGACCGTACAGTCCGCTGCCGGAGACTGTAATAATCTTCCGTTTAAAAAGCCTTGGCTGACCCTACGAAACGGCTTACTCTTCCCTTTGTTGGTGAATGTTTGTCTGAATCTCTCTATTTCTTGATATAAGTCAAACAGTTACCATCCGAAAACTCAGTAACTTTGCACCTCGAAAAAAACAGGGTAACAAGTGAATGAAATAAAAGAACCGAGAAGTGTGCGCCGGAATTTGTCTAAGCTGGTCGTACCTATCTTTATAGAAACTTTATTGATTATGATGCTGGGGGCAGTTGACACTATCATGCTGAGCCAGTATTCGGACAATGCGGTTGCCGCCGTCGGAGTGGTGAACCAGCTGATTATGTTTGCCTTTCTTATCTTTGAGGTGATAAACTTGGGTACCTCTGTGCTTTGTTCGCAATATTTGGGGGCAAAGAAACAGAAGAATGTGGTTCAGGTGGTAGGAGTGGCTATCCTGCTCAATCTTGTGCTCGGATTAGTGGTAAGCGCTGTTCTGCATTATGGAGCGCCGTCATTATTGACGCTGATGGGGCTGCGTCCCGAGTTGATGACCTATGGAGTGGGGTATATGGAGATAGTGGGGGCGTTCGCCTTCTTTCAGGCACTTTCACTGACGGTTTCTGCTTCTTTGCGTAGTGCTAACAAGGCTGTCTACCCTATGATGGTCATTGTTGTAGTGAATATTCTGAATATCGTAGGCAATTACTCTTTAATCTTCGGTAAGTTTGGAATGCCGGCATTGGGAGTGGAAGGGGCTGCCGTTTCGACAGCTTTCGCCCGGGGCGTGTCGATGGTTATCCTCTTTATCATTCTGTTTCGTAAATATATACCCAAGTTTCCGGTTGACTATTTTCGCCCTTTCCCCTTTGTGGAACTGAAGAATCTGTTGAAAATCGGTCTTCCGTCGGCAGGAGAGAATATGTCTTATAGCTTTTCGCAGGTGGTGCTGACTTATTTTATCAATATGCTGGGCAATGAAGCTCTGACCACACGTACTTATGTGGTTAATATTGTGATGTTTGTCTACCTCTTCGCAATAGCCATGGCACAAGGCGGGGCTATCTGCATTGGACATTTGGTGGGAGAGAAGAAAATAAGGGCTGCCTATCTGTTGGGCAAGTATGTGATGCGTATTTCTATTTTAGTGTCGCTGGTACTTTCCTGTATTTGGGCTTTGATGGGGCACACGCTCTTCAGTTGGTTGACAAACAATGCAGAGATTGTCCGTTTGGGTACTGTCATTCTTTTTGTCGATGTGGTGCTCGAAGTGGGGCGTGCCATCAACATTTATGCCACCAATGCCCTTCGTGCAACCGGAGATGTGAACTATCCTTTTTATGTAGGGGTAGTCGTACAATGGGGCATAGCAGTGGGCTGCGGCTATCTGTTCGGACTCTATTGGGGGTGGGGACTGGTCGGTATGTGGTGTGCTTTCTTATTGGACGAGAACATTCGCGGCATCATTTTTGTGCGGCGTTGGAATAGTATGAAGTGGGCAAAGAAAGGATTTGTGAAATAATAAATGTGATTTTCGCAAACTTTATAGTGATTGAGGCGGTTAAACTCAATAAAAAGAATTAATTTTGCAGCCTGATAATTATCTAAAATATATTATGGAGCTCGATTTACTCACGGCAATATCACCTATTGACGGTCGATACAGAGGAAAAGCGGGAGCTTTGGCCTCTTATTTTTCTGAATTTGCACTCATTAAGTACCGTGTGCAGGTAGAAATAGAATATTTCATCACTTTATGTGAGCTACCGTTACCGCAGCTGACAAGCTTTGACCATGCACGTTTTGCATCGCTTCGTGCTATCTACCAAAACTTTTCGGAAGCCGATGCCGGGCGCATTAAGGAAATAGAAAGTGTTACAAACCACGATGTTAAAGCTGTAGAATATTTCATTAAGGAACAATTCGACAAGTTGGGCGGAATGGAAGAGTACAAGGAGTTTATCCACTTCGGCCTTACCTCTCAGGACATAAATAATACGTCAGTGCCTTTGTCTGTCAAAGAAGCATTGGAACAAGTATATTATCCGCAGATTGAAGAACTGATTGCGCAGCTGACTGCTTATGCAGAAGAATGGGCAAATATTCCGATGTTGGCCAAAACTCACGGACAGCCTGCGTCTCCCACCCGTTTGGGAAAGGAAATCATGGTGTTCGTTTATCGTCTTAACCGTCAGCTGGCTGTGTTAAAGGCGTGTCCTCTCACTGCCAAATTCGGTGGAGCCACAGGTAACTATAATGCACATCATGTGGCATATCCGCAATATGACTGGAAAGCATTCGGCAATAAGTTTGTGGCTGAAAAGCTTGGTCTGGAACGTGAGGAATACACCACTCAGATTTCAAATTATGACAATCTGGGAGCTGTCTTTGATGCGATGAAACGCATCAATACCATTATGATTGACATGAACCGTGACTTCTGGCAGTATATCTCTATGGAATATTTTAAGCAGAAAATCAAGGCGGGTGAAGTCGGTTCGAGCGCAATGCCGCATAAAGTGAATCCTATCGACTTTGAAAATGCGGAAGGAAACTTGGGTATGGCCAATGCTATATTGGAGCACCTTTCTTCTAAACTGCCGGTTTCGCGCTTGCAGCGTGACTTGACAGACTCTACTGTGCTGCGCAATGTAGGTGTACCCTTCGGACATATCATCATTGCCATTCAAAGTTCATTGAAGGGGTTGCGTAAGCTGCTGTTGAATGAACATAAGATTTATGAGGATTTGGATAACTGTTGGAGTGTAGTGGCAGAAGCTATTCAAACCATTCTTCGTCGGGAAGCTTATCCGCACCCGTATGAGGCTCTGAAAGCGTTGACACGTACTAATCAGGCTATTACCGAATCGTCTATCAAAGAATTTATCGAAACATTGAATGTCAGTGAAGAAATAAAAAAAGAGCTGCGTGAGATTACGCCGCACAACTATACAGGCATTTGAAACGTTATTTATTCAAACTAAAAAAAGAAACAGAGCCCGAGAGGGCGTTATACATTAATTAAATTAAGGAGAAATCATGAGTACAGAAAATGAAAACAGACAAGAAGGTTCTGTAAACGAAGAAAACCAGAATGTCAGCCGTGATGGTGGTTATAAGTCTTATAACAGAGACAATAATTACAACAGATACAACAACGACGGCGAACAGCGTCAGTATCGTCCCCGCACCAGCTATAACCGCGAGGGAGGAGAACGTCCTTATCGCTCTTCATATAATAATGGTGAGCGTCCTTCTTACAATCGTTATAACAATAACGGCGAACGCCCGCAACGTCCCCGTTTTAATCCTAACAGTGAAGAAGGCGGTGAACGCCCGTATCGTCCGCGTACTAATTATAACCGTGAAGGCAGCGAACAACGTCCGTACACTCCGCGTCCCCGCTTTAACAGCGGTGAAGAGGGAGGCGAACGTCCGTATCGTCCGCGTACCAACTATAACCGCGAAGGTGGTGAGCAGCGTCCCTACTCTCCGCGCCCGCGTACCAATTATAACCGTGAAGGCGGTGAACAGCGTCCGTACACTCCGCGTCCGCGTTTCAATAGTGGCGAAGGCGGTGAACAGCGTCCCTATACTCCGCGTCCCCGCATAGGAGGTTATAATCAGGGCGGCGGATATAACCGTGAAGGCGGAGACCGTCCGTATCGTCCGCGTACCGGAGGTTACAATCAGGGCGGCGGATACAACCGTCCTTACCGTCCGCGCACCGGTGATTATAATCCGAATGCTAAATATAGCTTGAAGAAACAGATAGAATATAAGGATATTCTGACTGATCCGAACGAACCGATTCGCTTGAATAAGTTCCTGGCAAATGCCGGTGTTTGCTCTCGTCGTGAGGCTGATGAATTCATCACAGCCGGAGTGGTAAGCGTAAACGGTGTGGTAGTGACAGAACTGGGTACTAAAATCAAGCGTACGGACGAGGTGAAGTTTCACGACGAACCGGTTAGTATTGAACGCAAAGCTTATGTATTGCTGAATAAGCCGAAAGATTGTGTGACTACTTCCGATGATCCTCAGGAACGTAAGACGGTAATGGACTTCGTGAAGGATGCCTGCAAGGAACGTATCTATCCTGTAGGCCGTCTGGACCGTAACACGACCGGCGTTCTGTTGTTGACCAATGACGGTGATTTGGCTTCTAAACTGACTCATCCGAAATATCTGAAGAAGAAGATTTATCATGTATATTGTGATAAAAATGTAGCTAAGGCAGATCTTGACCAGATAGCGGCCGGCGTTACTTTGGATGACGGTGATATCCATGCAGATGCTATCAGCTATGCTTCGGATACAGATAAGTCACAGGTAGGTATCGAAATCCACTCCGGAAAGAACCGTATCGTGCGCCGTATTTTTGAATCACTGGGTTATAAGGTTGTGAAATTGGACCGTGTGTATTTTGCAGGTCTGACCAAGAAAGGGCTTCGTCGCGGTGACTGGCGTTACCTGACAGAACAGGAAGTGAATATGCTTCGCATGGGCTCATTCGAATAATCAAGTAAAATAATAATTAAGAGACAAAACAATGGAAAAAATTAGTAGAACAAAGGTAGTTGACTTGTTGAAGCGCCGTGATTTTGGTGCAACGGTCAATGTAAAAGGTTGGGTTCGTACCCGCCGTGGTAGCAAACAGGTAAATTTTATCGCCCTGAATGACGGTTCTACAATAAATAATGTGCAGATAGTAGTTGATTTGTCAAACTTCGACGAAGAAATGTTGAAGCTTATCACTACAGGTGCATGTATCAGCGTGAACGGTGAACTGACCGAATCTATCGGTTCGGGTCAGGCAGCCGAGATTCAGGCACGTGAAATTGAGGTGCTGGGTGCTTGCGATAACACCTATCCGTTGCAGAAAAAAGGTCATACGATGGAATTCCTTCGTGAGATTGCTCACTTGCGTCCGCGTACCAATACTTTCGGCGCAGTGTTCCGCATTCGTCACAATATGGCGATTGCTATCCATAAGTTTTTCCATGAACGTGGCTTTTTCTACTTTCATACTCCTATTATTACAGCATCAGACTGTGAAGGAGCCGGTCAGATGTTTCAGGTTACTACCAAGAACCTTTATGACCTGAAGAAGGATGAGAACGGTTCTATTATTTATGATGATGACTTCTTTGGCAAACAGGCAAGTTTGACTGTTTCCGGTCAATTGGAAGGTGAGTTGGCTGCCACAGCATTGGGCGCTATCTATACTTTCGGCCCGACTTTCCGTGCCGAGAATTCGAATACTCCGCGTCACTTGGCAGAGTTTTGGATGATTGAACCGGAAGTGGCTTTCAATGACATCATTGACAATATGGATTTGGCTGAAGATTTCATTAAATACTGTGTTCAGTGGGCACTGGATAACTGCTATGACGATGTGAAGTTCTTGAATGATATGTTCGACAAGGGCTTGATAGAACGTTTGCAAGGGGTATTGAACGAAACTTTCGTCCGTTTGCCTTATACAGAAGGTATCAAGATATTGGAAGAAGCGGTAGCGAAAGGCCATAAGTTTGAATTCCCGGTTTATTGGGGAGTGGACTTGGCATCAGAGCACGAACGCTTCCTGGTAGAAGAACACTTTAAACGCCCGGTTATCCTGACTGACTATCCGAAAGAAATCAAAGCATTCTATATGAAGCAGAATGAAGACGGAAAGACAGTCCGCGCTATGGATGTGTTGTTCCCGAAGATTGGTGAAATTATTGGCGGTTCTGAACGTGAAGCGGACTATAATAAACTGATGACCCGCATTGAGGAATTAAACATTCCGATGAAAGATATGTGGTGGTATTTGGATACTCGTAAGTTCGGTTCATGTCCTCACTCCGGTTTTGGACTTGGTTTTGAACGTCTGTTGTTGTTCGTGACAGGTATGACCAATATCCGTGACGTGATTCCGTTCCCGCGTACTCCGCGCAATGCTGAATTCTAAAAGATATAAATAATGATGAAGAATCCTGCCCTATAACATAGAGCAGGATTTTTTTTGTATTTACCTGTAAAAAAGTCATTTAAAAACGTGGATATATGAAAATTATTTCTAATTTTGTGTATCCACATTACGCAATTTGTTAACTAAATATTATACGACTATGAAACGACATTCTTTATTTTTACTGCTGGTGGCATTTATGCTAATCGGTACCTCTCATGTAATGGGACAAAATAAATCCGCTATTGCCCCTGCTGATTTAAAAGGCATTTGGCAGATGTGTTTTTATGTGTCCGGTGTTCCGAATACTCCTGGAGAATTGAAACCGAGTAATTCATTCAAAATCTTGTCTGACGACGGAAAGTTTACAAATATGACGGTAATTCCTAACCATGGAGCTATTATCATTGGTGCGGGAACCTATAAACAGACCGCAGAGAATGCATATACAGAGCATGTTGAGAAGAATCTGCATTTGCCTCAATTGGTAGGTACGGACAATATATTGGAGTTCGAGATGAAAGGTGGTGATGTAATGGTGCTGAAGTTCTTCGTGAAAACTGATAAGGATGGCAATGATATTAATTCATGGTATTATGAAACTTGGAAACGGGTGAAGATGCCGGCTGCTTATCCAAAGGATTTGGTAAGATAATAAACAGAAAATATAGAATATAAGGCGGGTGAGAACCCGCCTTTTCTTGTAATTTGCACAAATCTTCAAAAAATGTGCTATTCTTCGTCACTTTTATGGCTTTGGAAGAACAAAGATTAGAAATAATCGTTAACTTTGTCACCAATAACATAAAATAGAAAAGGAGATTAATGTCTAAGCTTTATATAATAGCAGGTTGCAACGGGGCCGGAAAAACGACGGCATCCTATACAGTGCTTCCCGAAATATTGGACTGTCGCGAGTTCGTCAATGCTGACGAAATCGCAAAAGGCCTTTCTCCTTTTAATCCCTCAAGTGTAGCTATTGAAGCCGGTCGGCTAATGCTTAAACGCATTGGCGAATTGCTTTCTGCCGGAGTCAGTTTTTCTGTTGAAACAACGCTCTCTACCCGTTCTTATATTAATCTCATTCATCAGGCGCAGAGCCAGGGCTATAGCGTCAGCCTGATTTATTTCTGGTTGAATTCGCCTGAGTTGGCCATTGAACGAGTAAAGCAACGTGTTGCCAATGGAGGGCATGATGTGCCGGCACCTATCATTCGCCGTCGTTACCGTGCGGGATTGGATAACTTTTTCCATATTTATATGTCATGTGTGGACTATTGGATGCTGGCAGACAATAGCTCTACACCGCGTGTCATTGTGGCTGATGCTTTTCGTTTGCGGGAAGAGCCACACATTTATAATCATGAACTCTTTAATAAAATCAGAAGTTATGTCAACTGAAGAAGAATATAAGGAACTGAGCGAGAAATTGCGTTATGGTTTAGAACTGGCCGAGCAGCGATTGATAGAAGAAACAGCCCGTCGTGAAGGAACATTGTGCTATGGTCGTCCTGATGGAAAAGTGGTGCGGGTATCTGCAACGGAACTTTTGAAGCTTCGTCAGTCTGCCGGATATGGTTGCCCGGTTTGTGAATCCGATTCGGGATGGAGGCATTAAAAGAGTATTTTTAAGAAAAGATAAGTTGGGGAGATGAATTAATCTTCCCTTTTTTACTGCCGTATGTGAGCTCTCCCCCTGAAAATCAACCAAAAAATTACTTAATTTGTTTGTCAGTTCAAAGAAAAGCCGTACCTTTGCAAGCCGATTATTATCAAAAGTTTATAAAGAATTAATTCTTAGCGTGTTAATGGTTCTTTGTCCGGGAACGGTTAGAAACGCTGGGAAGAATTGTTTTTTAGTAGTTAACATTTAAAAAAGAATTTAAGAGTGGATACTTTAAGTTACAAGACCATTTCTGCAAACAAAGAAACAGCTCATAAAGAATGGGTTGTTGTCGATGCTACCGATCAGGTCGTAGGCCGTCTCGGTTCGAAAGTTGCGAAACTGTTGAGAGGAAAGTACAAAGCTAGCTTTACCCCTCATGTTGACTGCGGTGATAACGTAATTATCATTAACGCAGACAAAGTAAAATTTACCGGAAACAAGTGGAACGACAAAGTTTACTTGAGATATACAGGTTATCCCGGTGGACAGAGAGAAATGACTCCTGCCGAGCTGATGAAGAAACCTAACGGTGAAGAAAAACTGTTGAAGAGAGTAGTAAAAGGAATGCTTCCCAAAAACCGTCTGGGAGCACAGTTGCTGGGCAACTTGTATGTTTACGCTGGTAGCGAACACAAGCACGAAGCTCAGAGCCCGAAAACAATTGATATAAACTTACTTAAATAATAAAGAATGGAAGTAGTAAATGCATTAGGCAGACGTAAACGCGCAATCGCACGCGTATTCGTAAGCGAAGGTACTGGAAAGATTACTATTAACAAGAGAGACCTTGCAGAGTACTTTCCATCAACTATTCTTCAGTACGTTGTAAAACAGCCTCTGGCTAAGGTCGAAGCTGCTGAAAAATATGATATTAAGGTAAATCTTTGTGGTGGTGGTTTCACCGGTCAGTCACAGGCTTTGCGTTTGGCTATCGCTCGTGCTTTGGTGAAAATTAATCCTGAAGATAAGAAGGCACTCCGTGCAGAAGGCTTCATGACACGTGATCCTCGTTCTGTTGAACGTAAGAAACCGGGTCGTCCGAAAGCACGTCGCAGATTCCAGTTCAGTAAACGTTAATATCCGGTTTTACTTAGAACTGGTTAAGAAGCGTTTAGTATCTAAACTGCCGGGACTCTACTTTGTAGCAGACTACCCGATGGTTGGTTGAGATAAACAAAAAAGAAAGTAAACGATTTTAAAGAATAACAAAAATGTCTAGAACTAATTTCGATACATTATTGGAAGCCGGTTGCCACTTCGGACACCTTAAGAGAAAGTGGAACCCTGCAATGGCTCCTTATATCTTCATGGAACGCAATGGTATCCATATCATTGACCTCCACAAAACAGTTGCTAAAGTAGATGAAGCTGCTGACGCACTGAAACAAATTGCAAAATCAGGAAAGAAAGTCCTGTTCGTTGCTACTAAGAAACAAGCTAAGCAGGTAGTAGCTGAGAAAGCTGCTTCTGTAAATATGCCTTATGTAATCGAGCGCTGGCCGGGTGGTATGTTGACCAACTTCCCGACTATCCGTAAGGCTGTGAAGAAAATGGCTACTATCGATAAGTTGACTAACGATGGTACCTATTCAAATCTTTCAAAGAGAGAAGTTCTGCAGATTTCTCGTCAGCGTGCTAAATTGGAAAAGAACTTAGGTTCTATTTCTGACCTTACTCGTCTGCCGTCTGCATTGTTTGTTATCGATGTATTGAAAGAAAACATTGCAATCCGCGAAGCTAACCGTTTGGGTATTCCTGTATTTGCTATCGTTGATACAAACTCAGATCCTTCAAATGTAGATTTCGTAATCCCTGCTAATGATGACGCTACTAAGTCAATCGAAGTTATCTTGGATGCTTGTTGCGCTGCTATGGCAGAAGGATTGGAAGAAAGAAAAGCTGAAAAAGTAGATATGGAAGCTGCCGGTGAAAATGCGCCTAAGAATGCTGCCGGTAAGAAGAAAGCTACTAAAGCTCGCATGGACAAAGCCGAAGAAGAAGCTATCAACGCTGCTAAGGCTGCCGCTTTCATGAAAGACGAAGAAGAAGCTTAATATACTATAGTTGAGAGTTGAGAGTTGAAAGTTGAGAGTTACGATATGCAATTCTCAACTCTCTGTTCTCAACTCTCAACTGCTTTTAAAGACATTATTAACAAATTAAAATAAAGGAATATTATGGCTGTAACTATGGCTGAAATTACCAAGCTTCGTAAAATCAGTGGAGCTGGTATGATGGACTGCAAAAACGCTTTGACTGAAGCTAATGGCGATATCGATAAAGCAATGGAAATTATCCGTAAAAAAGGACAGGCTGTTGCTGCAAAACGTTCTGACCGTGAAGCATCAGAAGGTTGTGTATTGGCTAAATCAACAGGTGAATTCGCTGCAATCATTGCATTGAAGTGTGAAACTGACTTTGTTGCCAAGAATGCTGATTTCGTTGCTTTGACTCAGGCTATTCTGGACGCTGCTGTGGCTAACAAATGTAAGACTTTGGACGAAGTAAAGGCATTGCCGTTGGGCAACGGTACTGTACAGGATGCAGTAACTGACCGTAGCGGTATCACCGGTGAGAAAATGGAGTTGGACGGCTACAATGTAGTTGAAGGAGCTTATACTTCTATCTATAACCACCAGGGAAACAACCAACTTTGTACTATTGTGGCTATGAACAAGGAAGCTGAGGCTGCAGCTCACGGAGTAGCTATGCAGATTGCAGCTATGAACCCTATCGCAATTGACGAAGCCGGTGTTCCTGAATCAGTGAAGGAAGCTGAAATTCAGGTAGCTATCGATAAGACTAAGAAAGAACAAGTGGACAAGGCTGTGGAAGCTGCTTTGAAGAAAGCCGGCATCAACCCTGCACATGTAGACAGTGAAGATCACATGGAAAGCAACAAGGCTAAGGGATGGATAACTGACGAAGACATTGCCAAGGCTAAGGAAATCATTGCTACTGTTTCTGCAGAGAAGGCTGCTAACCTGCCCGAAGCTATGATTCAGAACATTGCTAAAGGTCGTTTGGGCAAGTTCTTGAAGGAAGTTTGCTTGTTGAATCAGGAAGATATCATGGATGGCAAGAAGACTGTAAGAGAAGTGTTGAAAGAAATCGATCCTGAATTGCAGATTGTTGATTTCAAACGTTTCACTTTGCGTGCTGAGTAATATTTATGAGAAAGCCCTTGGCTCAGGTTTCTGTGACGAGGGTTATATGGTAGGAAAGAGGGTGCGCACCCTCTTTCCTTTTTTTTATTTCGTCTGTGTATATCCTTCCGCCTTCAACAACTCGATAACCCGCTGTTTGAACTCTCCTTGAATGATGATTTCTCCATCCTTCACAGAACCGCCCACACCGCATTTGGTTTTGAGCAACTTGCCCAATTCCTTCCGGTCATCTTCGGAACCGATAAATCCATTGACGAGGGTGACAGTTTTACCGCCCCGGCCTTTCTTCTCTATACTGACGCGCAATTTTTGCTGCTTTTTATCCGGAGTGGCTGTCTCTTCTTCTTCCTCCTGCTCATAGTTGAAATCGGGATTCGTCGAGTACACCACATTCAGACGCTCTTTCCAATCGTTATTTTTCATGTGAATTTTGCTTAAATGAGTGCTCAAAGATACTACATTTTTTATTCTCAAAAGGCAGTGGTAACAAATAAAAGTGTACTTTTGCACATTACCTAATGATAATGCCAATAGAAACAGATGGATATACGTATGCATAAATTCTCAGATAAAGTGCCTGAGCCTACTTTGCGCAGACTCCCTTGGTATCTTTCTAATGTAAAGCTGATGAAAGAGAGAGGAGAAACGTATGTGTCTTCTACCCAGATATCCAAGCAGATTAATATAGATGCGTCTCAGATAGCGAAAGACCTTTCGTATGTCAATATATCCGGTCGTACTCGTGTGGGCTATGAAATAGATGCGCTTATCGAAGTGCTGGAACGTTTTCTGGGCTTTACGCACATGCATAAAGCATTCCTGTTTGGGGTAGGTAGCCTGGGAGGAGCGTTGTTGCGCGATTCGGGTCTTCACCATTTCGGGTTGGAGATAGTAGGTGCTTTTGATGTGAACCCTGACATTGTGGGAACTGAAATTAATGGTATCCCCATCTATCATTCCGATGCCTTTGAACAGATGATGGAGGAATGTAATGTCAATATAGGAGTATTGACTGTGCCTATCAATATAGCACAGGAGATAACGGATAAGATGGTGGCGGGTGGAATTAAAGCTGTTTGGAACTTTACTCCGTTCCGTATTCGTGTTCCCGAAGATATTGTAGTGCAGAATACTTCACTGTATGCTCATCTGGCTGTGATGTTTAACCGTTTAAATGTAAATCAGGACTAAAATTATATGAAGATATTAGCCGTAGGTATGAATTATGTGGCTCATTGCCACGAGTTGCATGCCGATGAAAACTTACCGAAGGAACCGGTCATTTTTATGAAGCCCGATTCTGCGTTGCTTAAAGATAGCAAGCCTTTCTTTATCCCGGATTTCTCTCAACAGGTAGATTATGAAACAGAACTGGTGGTTCGTATCAACCGTCTGGGAAAAAACATAGCCGAACGGTTTGCACATCGTTATTATGATGCGGTGACGGTGGGGATTGACTTTACGGCACGCGATCTTCAGCGCCGGTTTCGCGAAGAGGGCAAACCGTGGGAGTTATGCAAGGGGTTTGATAATTCGGCTGTTATCGGAGACTTTGTATCGGTGGATAAGTTCAAGGATATTCAGAATTTGAAGTTCCATTTGGATATTGACGGTAACACGGTTCAGCAGGGCAATACGGCAGATATGCTTTTTAAGGTAGACGAAATCATTGCTTATGTCAGCCGTTTCTTTACGTTAAAAATAGGAGATTTACTGTTTACCGGCACACCGGTGGGAGTAGGGCCAGTCAGCGTCGGCCAGCATTTGCAAGGCTACCTGGAAGAAGAAAAACTATTAGATTTCTATGTAAGATGAAAATAAGAGTAGGATTTGGATTTGACGTACATCAGTTGGTGGCAGGCCGTGAGTTGTGGCTGGGAGGAATAAAGTTTGAACATGAATTGGGCCTGTTGGGACATTCGGATGCCGACGTGCTGATTCATGCCATTTGCGATGCATTGCTCGGAGCGGCCAATATGCGTGACATCGGCTATCATTTTCCCGATACGGCAGGTGAGTTTAAGAATATAGACAGCAAGATTCTGTTAGCCAAAACAGTTGATTTGATTGCGGCCAAAGGCTATAAGGTAGGCAACATAGACGCGACCGTCTGTGCTGAACGCCCGAAACTGAAAGCACGTATACCCGAGATGCAGGAAGTCTTGGCACATCTGATGAAAATAGATACGGACGATGTTTCCATCAAAGCAACTACGACGGAGAAGCTGGGCTTTACGGGGCGCGAAGAGGGTATTTCGGCTTATGCCACCGTACTGATAGAAAAGTGATTTTCACACGTACGTGTGCCGTTATACATACGTACGTGTAGCCTTATGCGGATATATGTATGAGCCTATACTGACGTACGTGTGAGGCGATGCATACTAACGTGTTTTTCTTTGTCTTATAAACTCAATCCTAAAGTCAGTAATATCCCGAACAATAGCATATTGCGTGAGGTCTCTCCCAATATGCTGTTCAGTTCTTTGCCTTTGTTGATTCTCACCATCCGTTGCCAAGTCAGGAAATGGGGAAGAATATAGATTTGTGGCAGTATTGCTGCCCATATATGTCCGCTGACGGCAAACAAGAGGCATAACCATGCGGCTGCCAATCCTAAAAACAGATAGAGCATACGCCCTGTTGCCGCGCCCCATCTTACGACCAGCGTTTTCTTGCCGCTTAACGCATCCTGTTCCCGGTCGCGATAATTGTTTACCATTAACAAGGTATCGATAATCATGCCACATACCACAGAGGCGATAGTGACATTCCATGTCCAGTCATGGCACATTACATAATAAGTGCATCCCACAGGCACAAAACCGAAGAATACTATGACCAACACATCTCCCCAGCCATGATAAGCCAAAGGATAGGGACCGGCAGTATATAAAAAGGCGAACAGAATACACAGCAGTCCGACCGGAATCATCTCTGCTCCACTGTAGAAAAGCAGAAGGACTCCAACCGCACATGCCAACATGGTGGTCAGCGCGATACCCCGTTTCATGGCTTGCAATGTAATCCATCCCTGTGCACATGCCCGTTCGGGGCCCAACCGGTCTTCGCGGTCACTTCCTTTTAAATAGTCAAAAAAGTCATTGATAAAGTTGGCATCTATCTGCATCAGAAAAGCAAAGAGAAAACAGAGCGTGGCAGGTATGATTTGAAACCATCCGTCTGATGCTGCCAAGGCACATCCCAGCATGACGGGAACAGCGGCACCTGCCAATGTCTTGGGGCGTGCAGCCAATAGCCATGCTTTTATAGAATTTGTTTTAACAGTTTCCATCCATTTCATATTAAAGATGTGCAAAGATAAACAATTAATTCTCTATCTTTACTTCTCATTAAAAAGAAAAAGACATGAAGAAAGCCGTTCTCTATTTGTT
Source organism: uncultured Phocaeicola sp. (assembly GCA_948956705.1). The sequence continues at coordinate 82,349 of CARCZS010000007.1, read as the reverse complement.
GCTTGCCGCAGCTCTGTTTACTTCCTGCGCCACTGCTTCTCTGTCAAAGTATCGTGGAGTGGGGCGCGTCAAGCAGTATGATTTTTATAGTTATGACGTTCCGTCGGCATTCGACGGATTCCGTATTGGTTTTGCATCGGATTTCCATTATGAAAGTCGCTTCACACGCAAGCGTCTTGACAATGCGATACGTGCATTACAATCTTTAAATGCCGATGTATTATTATTGGGCGGAGACTACGGCAGTCCGAAAGGGGGAAATCTGGACACGTTGTTCACCGCATTGGGAAAAGTGCTTACACCGTATGGCACCTATGGTGTGATGGGAAACCATGATTACAGTTATTGCTATGCGGAGGTGGCGGAGGCCATGAAAAAGAACAATGTGCACTTAATGGAGCATAAAAGCTATAAGTTACTGAAGGACGGGCAACACATTATCATCAGTGGTGTGCGCAATCCTTTTGACCTGAAAAAGAATGGTGATTCACCTTCACAACACTTTTCTGCCGATGATTTTATCCTCTTGCTGACGCATACTCCCGATTATGCCGAAGATACGGACGTATCTAACGCCAACTTGGTTTTGGCCGGACATACCCATGGCGGTCAAGTGAGTCTGTTTAAAAAGTTCTCTCCGGTAAAGCATTCCATTTATGGTAACCGTTTTCTGACCGGCCGGAAAGAAAATAGCGCCGGTGTTCCTATTATTATAACGAACGGATTGGGTACTTCGAGAGTGAATGTTCGTCTGTTTACCCCCAGTGAGGTGGTTGTGGTGGTACTTCATCGGGTAGAGAAAAAATAATCTGAAAAAAGACAGATTCCGATGCAACGTTTTGAAGGGTGTTTGCGTCTAATAGATAAAGAACACAAGATAGAACGCGAAAGCAAACACAAAATAGAACGCGAAAAACGAACACAAGTAAAACACGAAGTACAAACATTAAAAATAAAACAGTATGAAAACTACAGGATTTTTTAAAGTAATGATGGTTATTGTATTTGCCATGGCAAGTGTATTGACAATGAATGCGGCGGAATCTGAGAAGATTACTAATGTGGAGATGGACAATGGTCGAATAAGTGCGAAGGTGGTGTATCAGCAGGAAGGCAACTATCTGACTCCTGATTTCCGCTTTGAGTATGCTTATAATGACAAGAATCAGATTATCGAAAAGAAGGCCTTGAAATGGGATGGCTCGAAATGGATGAATTATTATTGCATCACCGTGACGTATACGGATGCCGAAGCGCATATCCAATATTCCATGTGGGATAAAAAGTCCCGGCACTTCCAACCGACAGAGAAGTATGTTTACGGACTTGAGGAAGCCGGCAAGTTCCTTGCATAGTGTCTTTTAGAATGACTTATCGTATTTGAAATTAGTTATTATACCGAGAATTGTGTGTTTCCCCGTAAGGTATTACAGTGTAATATCCTTGCGGGGTTTTTCCGTTTAAGCGGCTAAACGGACTGTTTAACCACTGAATTGTTCGGTTCAAGGCGGCTCATCTGGAGGAAATGGGAGAATCGATTACATTTGTCTCCCAATAAAAAGTATAAAACATGTTCAACGCTATCCTTCGATTCTCAGTAAAAAAGAAACTCTTTGTGGGGCTGACCACTTTGTTTCTTCTGATTGGTGGAATTTATTCCATGTTGACGCTTCCCATAGATGCAGTGCCCGATATTACCAATAATCAGGTGCAGATAGTGACGGTGTCGCCCACTTTGGCACCTCAGGAAGTGGAGCAACTCATCACGATGCCCGTGGAAATTGCCATGAGTAACATTATGAATGTGACGGAAATCCGTTCTGTATCGCGTTTCGGACTTTCTGTGGTTACGGTCGTCTTTAAAGAAAATGTGCCTACACTGGATGCCCGGCAGTTGGTCAATGAACAGATACAGACTGTGTCGGGAGAGATTCCATCCGAACTGGGTGCACCCGAGCTGATGCCCATTACTACGGGGCTTGGCGAAATTTATCAGTATGTGCTGAAAGTGGCTCCGGGATATGAAGACAAGTATGATGCGATGGAGCTTCGCACCATTCAGGATTGGATTGTGAAGCGGCAATTGTCCGGCATTCCGGGCATTGTGGAAATCAATAGTTTCGGCGGCTATCTGAAACAATATGAGGTAGCGGTAGACCCGGATGTCCTTTTCTCTTTGAATATCACAATCGGAGAGGTTTTTGAAGCTCTGAACAAGAATAATCAGAACACCGGAGGCAGCTATATAGAAAAGGTGAACCGTGCTTATTATATTCGTTCCGAGGGTATGATAAACCGTATTAAGGATATTGAACAGGTAGTCGTAGCCAACCGTAACGGGATTCCCATTCATATAAGTGATATCGGAGCAGTGCGGTTTGGCGCGCCCAAGCGCTTCGGTGCCATGACGATGGACGGTGAAGGAGAGTGTGTGGGCGGCATTGCCATGATGCTTAAAGGGGCCAATGCCAATGTAGTGACCGGAGAGTTGGAGAAAAGGGTGGAGAAAATACAGAAGATATTGCCGGAAGGTGTCAGTATTGAACCTTATTTGAACCGTTCGGCTTTGGTCAATCGAAATATCTCGACTGTCATACATAATCTGATAGAGGGGGCTATTATCGTATTTATCGTACTGATTATATTCTTGGGCAATGTGCGCGCGGGGCTTATTGTCGCTTCTGTCATTCCGTTGGCCATGCTGTTTGCTTTTATTATGATGCGGCTGTTCAATGTCTCTGCTAACCTGATGAGTCTGGGAGCGATAGACTTTGGTATTGTTGTCGACGGCTCCATTGTGATACTCGAAGGTATCTTGGCCCATCTATACGGACGGAAGTTCCGTGGGCGTACCTTGTCCGCCGAAGAAATGGATGCAGAGGTGGAGAGGGGGGCCTCGGGTGTAGTGCGTTCGGCTACTTTTGCCGTGTTTATCATCCTTATCGTATTCTTCCCTTTATTGACGCTGACCGGTATCGAGGGTAAATATTTCACTCCGATGGCTAAGACATTGGTATTCTGTATTATCGGTGCATTGTTGCTGTCGCTTACTTATGTGCCTATGATGGCTTCTTTGTTTCTGAAACATCATATTGTAACGAAACCGACTTTTGCCGACCGTTTCTTTGAGAGGCTGAATAAGCTCTATTCCCGGGCTTTGCATGTTTGTCTGAAGTTTAAATGGGGGACGGTGGCGGCTGCTTTTGCAGCATTGGCTTTTTCATTGTTCCTGTTTACCCGGTTGGGGGCGGAATTCATTCCTACTTTGGATGAAGGGGATTTTGCGATGCAGATGACCTTGCCGGCAGGCAGCTCGTTGAGCGAAAGTATTGCCGTATCCGATGAGGCAGAGAAAGTTTTGAAGGAAAAGTTTCCCGAAATAAAACATGTGGTGGCAAAGATTGGTACGGCCGAAGTGCCTACCGACCCGATGGCGGTTGAAGATGCCGATGTGATGATTATCATGAAGCCGTTCAAGGAATGGACAAGTGCTTCGAGCCGTGCCGAGATGGTGGAAAAGATGAAGGAGGCGTTGGAACCTTTGTCAGAACGGGCCGAATTTAATTTCTCACAACCCATCCAACTTCGTTTCAATGAATTGATGACGGGGGCGAAGGCTGATATTGCAGTGAAACTGTATGGCGAGGATACACATGAACTTTATGAGAAGGCCAAGGAAGCGGCGAAGTATGTGGAACAAGTGCCCGGAGCGTCTGATGTCATTGTGGAGCAAACAATGGGACTTCCGCAGTTGGTTGTGAAGTATAATCGCGGAAAGATAGCCCGTTACGGCATCAATATAGAAGAACTGAATACCATTATCCGTACGGCGTATGCCGGAGAAGCGAGTGGGGTGGTATTTGAAAATGAGAGGCGTTTTGACTTGGTTGTCCGGCTGGATCAGGAGAAGGTGGCTGATTTGAACTTGGATAAACTGTTTGTGCGTTCGGGTGAGGGCATCCAGATACCGGTCAGTGAAGTGGCTACCATCGATTTGGTAAACGGGCCGTTACAGATAAACAGGGATGCGACCAAACGACGTATTGTCATCGGGGTCAATGTGCGCGGTGCTGATATCCAGCAGGTGGTGCAGGAGATACAAAAGACGTTGGACCGGAATATCAAGTTGAAGCCGGGATATTATTTTGATTATGGCGGACAGTTTGAGAACTTGCAGAATGCTATTAACACCCTGTTAATAGTGGTTCCGGTGGCATTAATGCTTATCCTGCTGCTTTTGTTCTTTGCTTTCAAGAGTGTAACTTATACGCTGGTGGTCTTTTCTACGGTTCCTCTTTCGTTGATTGGCGGCATATTGGCGTTGTGGCTACGCGGACTGCCTTTCAGCATTTCGGCAGGAGTGGGCTTTATTGCCTTGTTCGGTGTTGCCGTGCTGAATGGTATATTGATGATTAACCATTTTAATGATATACACAAACAGACCATGTATCCTTTATCTACCAACAGAGTCATTGCTCGGGGCACGCCTCATTTGCTGAGACCTGTTTTTCTGACGGGCTTGGTGGCTTCGTTGGGTTTTGTACCGATGGCGGTTGCTACTTCGGCCGGTGCGGAAGTACAGCGGCCGTTGGCGACGGTTGTCATTGGCGGGCTGATTGTTTCTACGGTATTGACGTTGCTTGTCATTCCGGTCTTTTATAAGATTGTAGGAAGTGCCGCCGCCTGGAAACGCGCTTGTGCCGGCAAGAAGTTTTTCTTTTTCCTGCTGTTACTGGCTCTGCTTCCCATTCCGATGAGAGCGCAGCAAGTGGTCACTTTGGAGCAAGCCATCGAATTGGCTAAGCAGAATCATCCCCGGTTGAAGACGGCTGCCGCGGCTATCCGTCAGGCCAAGGCAGGGAGGGGCGAAGTGCTGGAACTGGCTCCTACCGAGTTCTGTTATTCTTGGGGACAACTGAATGGAGAGATTAAAAAAGACAAGCAGTGGGAGGTAAGTCAGAATCTGGGTTCATTGCTGACACCCTTTTATAAGAATGTATTAGTCAACCGACAAATAGCGACAGGCACTTTTTATCGCCGGATTGTAGAGAAGGAAGTAGTGGCTGAAGTGAAGCGTGCGTGGGCCTATTATCTTTATGCCTATAATCTTCGTTCCTTGTACAATGACCAGAATAAATGGGCTGAACAGTTGCAGCGCATCGGCGAGTTGCGTTATCAACAGGGCGAAATTACGTTGCTGGAAAAGAATATGGCCACCACGATGGCTGCCGATTTAAAGAACCGGCTTTTTCAGTCTCAGGAAGAAGAAAAGTTGGCTTTGGCACGTTTGAATTGGGCATGTTATGCCGATTTGTCCATTGTGCCGGCAGATACCGCTTTGGTACAATTCCCGGCAGATATTGAGGCTCCGACTTACTCGGAGGCGCATTTGAGATATTTTCAGAGTCAGGCAGGTGAAGCGAAAGCACAACTCAATATAGAGCGCAGCCGTTTCTTCCCCGAACTTTCTTTGGGATATGTGCGTCAGGATATCTTGCCTTTGAAGGGGTTGAACTCATGGATGGTCGGTGTGTCGTTTCCCATTTATTTTTTACCTCATCACAGCAAGGTGAAGCAGGCAAAGGCGGCTGCTTTCATTGCCCGGACGGAGGCGGAGGCAAATACGCGTAACCTATATAATAAGGTATCTGAGGCGATAGCTAACCTGCGCCGCCAGTCCGAGAGTCTCCGTTATTATACTTCTTCTGCTTTAAAGGAGGCGGATGAACTGATGAAAGTGGCAAGCTTGCAGCTCCGCCACAGCGAAACGGATATCACGGAATTTATTCAGGCCGTCAATGTGGCGCGGGACATTCGTCGCGGATATATTGAAACGGTCTATCAATATAATATAGCAGCTTTGGAATACGAACTATTTAAATAAGAGATAACAATGAAAAAGATAACATTTCCCATCATGCTGGTTTTGCTGGCGGCATGTAGTTCAAACAATGAATCCCGGCAAATGGAAGAAACGCTTACCACGGTGGTAACTGCCGATGAAGTGGTGCCCGACACTGTGCAGGTGGATGCGGTCACTTCTGCCACTTCCAAGCCCAATCAAGTCTCCTTTAACGGTACGATGGTTATTCCTCCGCAACGCATGGCCACGGTTTCGCTTACAATGGGCGGAGTAGTGAAAAGCACTTCTTTGTTGCCAGGTGAGTCGGTGGGTAAGGGGACAGTTCTCGCCACTTTGGAGAACCCGGAATTCATAGCCTTACAGCAGACTTATTTGGACAGTCATGCCCAGACTGAGTATCTGGAAGCCGAATACCGCCGTCAGAAAGCTCTTTCGGCCGAACAAGCGGCTTCTCAAAAGAAGTTTCAACAGAGTAAGGCCGATTATTTGTCTATGAAGAGCCGGATGGAAGCTGCTGCGGCCCAGTTGGAATTATTGGGTGTGAGCCCCTCAACGTTGTTGGATGGCGGTATCCGTCCTTATCTACAAGTCAAGGCTCCCATTGCCGGCTATGTGGCAGATGTGGAAATGAATGTGGGCAAGTATATGAATGCCGGCGATGCTCTGTGCGAGATAGTCGATAAGAGCCATACGCTGTTGAGGCTGACTACTTATGAGAAAGATTTGGCGGATATGAAAATCGGAAGTCCCGTCCAGTTCCATGTCAACGGCATGGGAAAGACAGTCTTTAAAGCCACTTTGATTTCTATCGGTCAGAAAGTGGACGAGGATACGCGTTCGGTGGAAGTCTATGCGCGGGTAGATACGGTGAACAGTCAGTTCCGGCCGGGTATGTATGTGACGGCAAGGATTATGAAATGAATGAATTAACTTGTATCTTTGCAGTATAAAGGCAGAAAGAATGAAGAATCGCTATACATTATTTATAATTGTGGTGTCCATCTCCGTGGCAGTCCTTATCCACTTCCCGGAGTTGGTTTCCCTTCTTGATATTCTTGAAGGGGCAACGCTGTTCCCGGAAATGGAACCCATTGATGTGGCGAGTGAAGTGTGTTTCACTTTCATCTCCCTCATTATTCTGTTTGAAGTAAATACATTGCTTTTCCACTTTAACCAGCCGGCGATAAAGATTACATGGCAGAAAATGCTTTTTTCGCTTGTACTTACTTGGATACTGAGCAGTCTGTTGGGCAAATGCTTTGTCTTTCTGCATCACACGTTCGATATTCCTGCCATCGATGCCATGGTGCATCACTATCTTCATCCGTTGCGCGATTTCATGATGACCTGTACAGTGTCGGGCAGTTGCTATATTGCTTATCTCATTCGCCGCCAACAAGAGGTAGTGGTCGAGAACCAACAGTTGCAGGCAGAGAATATCCTCAATCAATACGAAGTTCTGAAAAACCAGTTGAATCCGCACATGCTCTTCAACTCACTCAACACGCTTCGTTCGCTGGTGCGTGAGGATCAGGACAAAGCACAGGAATATATCCAGGAACTTTCCCGTGTCCTGCGTTATACACTGCAGGGCAATGAATCGAAGAGTGTAAGTCTGAGAGATGAAATGGAGTTTGTTTCCGCTTATATCTTCTTGTTGAAAATGCGTTTTGAAGACAATCTTTCTTTCGATATCCGTATCGACAGACAATATGATAATCACCGGCTCCCTCCCATGGCGGTGCAAATGCTGATAGAAAATGCCGTGAAGCATAACGAGATAAGCGACCGTCGTCCTTTGGCCATTCATGTATATACCGAAGGAGAGGAATTAGTCGTTACCAATCCGGTGCAGCCCAAACTGACCGCCACTGCCGGAACAGGTGTCGGGCTGGCTAATCTGGCAAAACGCTATCATCTGCTTTATAAATGCGAAATACAAATCACGGAGAATGAATATTTCACAGTGCGTATTCCCTTAATTCCGAATGCTTTATGAGAGCTATCATTATCGAAGACGAAAAAGCGGCAGTCCGAAACCTGAAAGCACTGCTGCAGGAGGTGAATCCCGGGATAGAGGTGGAGACTTCGCTCGACAGTATTGCATCGTCATTGGACTGGTTTCATACTCACCCCATGCCCGACTTACTGTTTATGGACATCCATTTGGCCGATGGTTCGGCTTTCGAGATATTCGACCGTTTCGAGATTACTTGTCCCATCATCTTTACCACAGCGTATGACGAATATGCGCTACGTGCTTTTAAAGTAAACAGTGTGGATTACTTGTTGAAACCTATCGGTAAAAACGATGTGGAGCAAGCTCTCCATAAGTTGGAACATCTGCATACCCCCGAACATGGAAGTGCAACCGGAGAGAGTTCCTTGTTGCAGTTAATCCGTTCGTTGAAAAGACAGGAAAGTTATAAAACCCATTTCCTTGTTCCGATAAAGGGTGATAAATTGCTGCCCATATCCATTGATATGATTCTGCTTTTCTATATTCAGGACTGTAAGGTGAAAGTGGTGTTGGCGGATGGCAAGGAGTACAATTTTCCCAAAACGCTGGATGAAGTGGCGGAGTGTGTCAATCCTTCTTTATTCTTTCGGGTGAACCGTCAGTTTCTTGTTTCGCGTGAGGCAATAAAGGATATTGATTTATGGTTTAACAATCGTCTGTCTCTCAATCTGCGTTGCAACGTTTCGGAAGAGAGGGTGTTGGTAAGCAAAGCCAGAGTGCAAGAATTCAAGGATTGGTTTTCGAGCATTTAGGTCATCCGAAGAATAGGTGGGGAGGGTAACCCCAAACAATGCCCATTGTTTGCGAAAGTTGTTACTACAGTTTGAAGAAACTGTCACTACTGTTTTAGAAAGTTCTCTTGAGGTTTTTGATGGCTCGTAATCCGTTCATTGACCGTATCCGAGTTGGAATAGTTTATTTTAGGTATGAGGGCATGAGAACATCAGCGTATCAAACTTTTTATTGATTGAAGACAGATGCTTATCCCCGCTAATTTTCTATTGTAGGTAACTTATAAACTCGTCCGGATAAAACACATATATATGTATAGGCTTACGCGTATATACGTGTAGCCGGATGCCTACGTGCACATTTAAAAAACAGACAGTTCACGCTGGATGCTGCCAAAAGACCTTGAGGTTCTCAAAAAAGCTCGGTATGTTTTCAAAAAACCTCACCATCTTTTTAAAAAAGCTCGGTGTGTTTTTCACGTAGGGACAAATTGCATCCCCCTCCCCTCACTAATCCGGTCATTCCTTTTTCTCCGTTCATCCTTACATTTTAATTGGAATATACAGATAATCAACTGCTTAAGAATGACAGGACATCCCTTCATCCTCATTTCAGCCGTGCTTTCCACGTCCCTTCACAATCTGCCTTCAGTAATTCCCTGTGTATTTTTTACACATCTTTTGAGCCTACCGCTTTCTGTAGGGGCAGACCCGTGTGTCTGTCTGAGAACAGTTCACTTTAAGCTATCGGGCGGACACATGGGTCCGCCCCTACAGTAAATGAAGGCGTTATAGAAAAAGTTAAGTGTCCGTTTTTACAAACGAAAGGAGGCAGAAGGGGCGGTTCCGGGATGCCCGTTCACTGCCGTAAGTTGCATCAGTAGGGCGTTTCAACGACTAATGAAAGGAGGAAGAAAGAAACAGATTTCTGCTTGTAGGGCGAAAAAGCGCAGTCGCTTTTTATGGATTCAGTTATTGAGAGACAAGTCATTTGTTACTTTTTATCTTGTCAGCTGTTCATCGACCGCCGGATAGAGGAAATACCTTACATCTTTTCCTTCCGTCAAAGCCCGGCGGATAAAAGTAGAACAGATGAAATGATATTCATTTATTAGGAAAAATGGTAGATATTTTGTTTCTTTGTAAAAGAGATAAAGACTGAATTATGAAAAAGAACAAGGAAATAGTGTTGAATGCAATTAGAAGTACTTTGAGGCAGATAGCTCCTGTGGGAACAAAAGTTGTTCTTTTTGGTTCGCGGGCTCGTGGAGATGCTCGCGATGATTCAGATTGGGATATTTTAATCATACTCGACAAAACAAAATTGGAGGCGGACGACTATGATAATATTTCATATCCACTCAGAGAATTGGGGTGGAGATTAAAGGAATGCATTAATCCGGTGATGTATACTCTTAAAGACTGGATGAAGTATAGTTTCTCGCCTTTTTATCACAATGTAACCAATGAAGGAATAATATTACTATGAGTATGAACATGGATGACATAGAAGCGATTGTTTTTTATCGTAAGCAGAAGTCTCGTACGACACTGAAAGAAGCAGAAGATATGATAGATAGTTCTCATTGGAATTTAGCTATCCAACGGTTGTATTATGCATCATTTTATATGGCATCTGCTTTATTGCTGAAGAATAAGATTTCTGCTCAAAGTCATAATGGTGTGGTTAGCCAATTAGGTTTCCATTTTGTGACTACGGGAAAGTTGGATAAAAGTGAAGGTCGATTATATTCACGTTTGTTACAAAATAGAATAACCGGTGATTATAATGATTTTTTTGACTTTACAGAAGAGGATGCTGTTGCATTGTTAGAACCAACCCGAAAACTTATAAATAAACTCGAAAAATTAATAGAAGAGAGCGAGTAGAACCATTATAGTTATTGTGTTTCTATCTCGTAATCCGTTCATTGACCGCCGGATGCAGGAAATACCTTACATCTTTCCCTTCCGCCAAAGCCCGGCGGATAAAAGTAGAACTTATTTCCAATAAAGGAGTATCGACCAGCTGTACCGAGGGAGGAAGCAGGGAGGAATCAATCGTGTATCCGGGGCGCGGATAAATCATAATCCGATGGCGTTGTACTATTTCGTCGGAGTGATACCAACGCGGAAAGATAGCCCAATTATCAGCCCCGATAATAAGCGTAAACTCACGCTCGGGATGGGCGGACTGTAAAGCATCGAGCGTATGTATCATATAAGAAGGGCGGGGAAGATGGAACTCAAAATCAGAAGCGCGGAATTTGGGATAATCTGCGATGGCAAGTTGCACTAACTCCAGCCGCAGACTGTCATCCCATAAATCCGTTTGTTCCTTTAAAGGATTGTGTGGAGAAACCAGAAACCATATTTCGTCCAGTTCACCATATTCACAAAGGTAATTGGCCAAAGCTAAATGCCCGATGTGAATAGGATTGAATGAACCTCCGAATATTCCTGTTCTTATTTTGTTCTCTTTTGCCATACTTTAAAGTTCCAAATCTGTATGATGGCAACGATAACCATAATGCCGGCAATGATATGTTTCTGCATGGAGATGGCCATTACAGCCACGGCCAAGGCGGTCAGCCCGATAATGACACAGAGTATCATCATCCGTAGGGCTAATCTTTTGGGGTCTTTGATTATCATCTGTTTATTTTGCAATAAAGTCTTGAATTACTTTCAATGTCTCTGCTTTGGCTTTCTCCAACTCGTCGTTTACGATTACCACATCAAACTTGTCGGCAAAGCTCAGTTCAAACTCTGCTTTGGCAATGCGGCTTTCAATCACTTCCGGTGCGTCTGTCCCCCGGCCTACCAGTCTGTTGCGAAGTTCTTCTATGCCGGGAGGTTGGATGAAAAGTGATAAAGCCTGTTCACCGTAAAACTTTTTAATGTTGCAACCGCCTACTACATCTACATCGAAAACCACATTTTGTCCGGCTTCCAACTGCTTCTCCACCTGCGCTTTCAGTGTGCCGTAAAAACGGTTCTCGTACACTTCTTCGTATTCCAGAAACTCATTGTTGGCAATGCGCTGCTTGAACTCTTCGGGGGTGAGGAAAAAGTACTCCACTCCGTGCTGCTCTGTGCCGCGGGGCGGACGGCTGGTGGCAGAGATAGAAAATGCCAGATTCAGGTCCTGTGTCAGCAAATAATTGATAATCGTCGATTTGCCGGAACCGGAAGGGGCTGAAAATATGATAAGCTTACCTTTTCTCATTTACATAACGTTTAATACTTGTTCTTTGATTTGTTCCAACTCGTCCTTCATCTGCACTACGATGTTCTGCATCTCTGCATGGTTGGACTTGCTGCCCGTGGTGTTTATTTCACGTCCCATTTCTTGGGCGATGAAACCGAGCTTTTTGCCTTGTCCGTGGCCGCCTGCCATTGTCTCGCGGAAATAATTCAGGTGGTTGGACAGACGCTGTTTCTCTTCGTTGATATCAAGTTTCTCAATATAGTAAATCAACTCTTGTTCCAGGCGGTTCTTGTCATAGTCCACGTTGATGGTCTTTTCGAGTGCATCCGTAATGCGCTCACGGATTTTTGTCACACGCTCCGTCTCATACGGCTCGATAGACTTCAACAAACGTTCGATGTTGTCGATTTTCTCATTGAATTTCTTTTCGAGTGCCGCACCTTCCTGCTTGCGGAAATCTACCAGATGAGCGATAGCTTCTTCCACCACCTTGCGCACCGCTTCCCATTCTTCTTCAGACAGTTCCTGTGCATCGTCTTTGCTCATGATGTCCGGCATACGGAGCAAGGTAGACATGTAATCTGTCGGCGGGTATGTGTATCCGAGTGCTTCGGCTAAGGTTCTCATCTGTTTGTCATAGCTCTGTGCCAGTCCGATATTGATTTGTGCAGCTGTATCGGACACCTCTTTCTCTATCCATAAACTGAAATCCACCTTTCCCCGTTCCAGTGATTTGGAAATCATGTTGCGAATTTCTATTTCCTTTTCGCGGTACAGTGGTGCAATGCGTGTTGATAAATCCATAGCCTTGCTATTCAGTGATTTAATCTCTACGTTAATTTTTTTATCTCCGAATGCGACAGTTGCTTTGCCGTATCCGGTCATTGATTGTATCATAACTAATGTGTTTTTTTGCAAAAGTAGTGTTTTTATGGAAATGAAGTATAAATAAAAGTGTATATTTGCACATTATATTATATAAGTATAGCATTATGTCGTGTATTTTGCATATTGAAACATCAACAGAGGCCTGCTCTGTTGCCGTTAGCGAAGATGGGCTGGCGGTGTTCTCCAAAGAGGACTTGAAGGGACCTTCACATGCTGTTCAGTTGGGCGTGTTTGTAGATGAGGCGTTATCGTTTGTGGACAGCCGCGGTCTGCCGTTGGATGCAGTAGCCGTCAGTTGCGGTCCCGGTTCATACACCGGTCTGCGCATCGGCGTCTCTATGGCGAAGGGTGTTTGTTACGGACGTAATCTGCCACTCGTAGGGCTTCATACGTTGGAGGTGTTGTGTGTACCGGTCTTGTTGTATCATGACTTGCCCGAAGACGCATTGCTTTGTCCGATGATAGACGCACGCCGCATGGAAGTGTATGCCGCCGTTTATGACCGTGCACTGGAAGTGAAGCGTGAAATAGCGGCCGACATAGTAGATGAGAATTCCTATCTGGAGTTCCTGGATGAACATCCTGTTTATTTCTTCGGCAACGGAGCCGCCAAGTGCCGTGAGAAGATTACACACCCCAATGCACACTTTATCGATGAAATCTACCCATTGGCAAAATGGATGTTCCCATTGGCTGAGAAAGCGATTGCGAAACAGGACTTCGAGGATGTGGCATACTTTGAACCTTTCTATTTGAAAGAGTTTGTTGCTTCTAAACCCAAGAAGCTTTTATAATTTATAAATCAAAATCATATATTTATATACATGGAGTATAATACCCAACAACGAAGATTACCCCTTCCCGAATATGGAAGAAGTGTGCAGAACATGGTAGACCATGCTCTTACCATCGAAAATAAAGCTGAACGCCAGCGTTGCGCCAATACAATTATTAATATCATGGGCGGTATGTTTCCGCATCTGCGCGATGTGCCCGATTTTAAACATAAGCTGTGGGACCATTTGGCTATCATGTCCGATTTCAAACTGGATATTGATTATCCTTACGAAATAGTGAAGAAAGAAAGCCTTGAAGTGAAACCGGAGGTATTGGCTTATCCGCAGAAACGCATCCGTTACCGCCATTATGGACACATATTGGAGAATATGGTGAAAAAAGCGGTGGAGTATCCCGAAGGGGAAGATAGAAAGCATCTGATTTCATTGATTGCCAATCAAATGAAAAAGTGCTTTGTCAACTGGAATAAAGATAGTGTGGAAGACCAGAAGATACTGGACGATCTTCGTGAATATTCCCAGGGAGCTATCAACCTGTCTCCCGATGACTTGCAGCTGTGCGGACAACGCACGTATGTTCAGCGCAGGCCACAGCAAAACAACGGACAGCGCAGAATGCAACAGAATAATAATCAGAGAAGAAAATATTAATTCTTAAAACTTCGATATCATGGCTTCGTTTGTAATAGAAGGTGGACATAAGCTACACGGCGAAATTCATCCGCAAGGCGCTAAGAATGAGGTTCTGCAAATTCTTTGTGCCACATTATTGACTTCTGAAGAAGTTACAGTGAATAACATTCCCGACATTCTGGACGTGAATAACTTGATTCAGTTATTGCGTGAAATGGGGGTCAAGGTATCGAAAACAGGGATTGATTCTTATACTTTCAAGGCCGACTCGGTGGATTTGAACTATCTGGAGAGTGATGACTTTCTGAAAAAGTGCTCCAGCTTGCGTGGATCGGTCATGCTGGTTGGTCCGTTAGTGGCGCGTTTCGGCAAAGCACTGATATCAAAACCCGGAGGGGATAAGATAGGCCGCCGCCGTCTGGATACTCACTTTATCGGCATTCAGAAGTTGGGGGCCTGCTTTGATTATGACGACGAACGCAGCATTTTTACTATCGGAGCTAAAGAACTGAAAGGGGCGTCTATGCTGCTGGATGAGGCTTCGGTGACCGGTACTGCCAATATTGTGATGGCAGCGGTTCTGGCAAAAGGCAAGACTACTATCTATAATGCCGCTTGTGAACCTTATGTGCAACAACTTTGCCGTATGCTGAACTGCATGGGGGCAAAGATAACGGGCATCGCTTCTAATTTGCTCACCATCGAGGGAGTGGAATCATTGCATGGATGCAGTCATACGGTGTTGCCTGATATGATTGAAGTAGGCAGTTTTATTGGTATGGCGGCCATGACCGGCAGTGAACTTACCATAAAGAATGTATCTCATGAAAACCTGGGTATCATTCCCGAGAGTTTCCGCCGTTTGGGTATTAGGGTAGAGCAGCGTGGGGATGATTTGTTTATTCCCGAACAGGAGCACTATCAGATAGAGTCGTTTATCGACGGTTCCATCATGACGATTGCCGATGCTACTTGGCCCGGACTGACACCCGACTTGCTGAGTGTGATGCTGGTAGTGGCTACGCAGGCAAAAGGCAGTGTGCTGATTCACCAGAAGATGTTCGAAAGTCGATTGTTCTTTGTAGATAAACTGATAGATATGGGGGCTCAGATTATATTGTGTGACCCTCACCGTGCAGTGGTTATCGGCCATGACCGTGGTTTTCAGTTGCGCGGCGGAAACATGACTTCGCCTGATATACGTGCGGGTATCGCTTTGTTGATTGCGGCAATGAGTGCCGACGGTATCAGCCGCATTCACAATATAGAACAGATAGACCGGGGATATCAGAATATAGAACAGCGATTGAATGCCTTGGGAGCGCGAATCACAAGAATTTAAAGTTATGATTAAGAAAAACGAAGTTTTTAAGATAGGGCTTTTTAATAAACCTCACGGAGTAAAGGGAGAACTTTCTTTTACCTTTACGGACGATATATTCGACCGTGTGGATTGTGAATATCTGGTATGCCTGCTTGATGGCATTTTCGTTCCGTTCTTTATCGAAGAATACCGTTTCCGCTCCGACACTACCGCTTTGGTGAAACTGGAGGGAGTGGATACATCCGAAAAGGCCCGTATGTTTACGAATGTGGAAGTTTATTTTCCCAAGAAATATGTGGAGGAGGACGATGAGACGGACGATATCCCCACTTGGAACTTCTTTATCGGATTTAAGGTGAAGGATGTCCGTCATGGCGATTTGGGTGAGATTGTGGCGGTGGATGACAGTACAATGAATGTGCTTTTTGCGATAGAAAAGGATGGAGAGGAAATTCTGCTTCCTGCCCACGAAGAATTTATTCGCAAACTGGATAAGAAGAAAAGACTCCTGACGGTGGATGTACCCGACGGACTGCTATAATATATATTAAGGTACGCGCGCGTAATAATGAAGAAAAAGAGAAGAAAAGCATTTTGGCATAATATTAAGTTTAAGTATAAACTGACTATTACCAATGAAAATACGCTGGAGGAAGTGGTGGGTATCCACGTTTCCAAGCTGAATGGTTTGTCATGGTTGCTTTCTGCCGTGACGGTTATCTTTCTGGTTGCCGCCATTATTATTGCCTTTACCCCGCTGCGTAACTACCTGCCCGGATATATGAACAGTGAGGTGCGAGCCCAGATAGTAAGCAATGCCTTGCGTGCCGATTCTTTACAGAAGATGCTGGAACGGCAGCAGTTGTATATCATGAATATTCAGGATATCTTTAGCGGAAAGGTACAGGTGGACACGGTGCAATCCATTGATTCGCTGACAGCTATCCGTTCGGACTCATTGATGGAACGTACCCGCCAGGAAGAGGAATTCCGTAAGCAATATGAAGAATCGGAACGTTATAACCTGACG
This sequence comes from uncultured Phocaeicola sp., assembly GCA_948956705.1. The sequence goes on along the minus strand of CARCZS010000007.1, from coordinate 65,852 downwards.
GCTGTCAATAATAACCCCACAGCTTCGGGCTTGATATTCTATCGTCCTACACGCGGTATGATGTCTTCCAACTTTGACCCCGATAACAAACATTATGGAGTAGACATAGCGGCCAATCCCGATGAAAGTGTGCTTGCCACATTAGACGGAACGGTGATTCTCTCGACCTATACGGCAGAGACGGGTTATGTGATACAAATACAGCACGGACAGGATTTTGTATCCGTGTATAAACATTGCGGTTCGTTACTGAAGAAAGAGGGGGATACGGTGAAAGGGGGCGAAGCCATTGCCTTGGTAGGCAATACAGGTGAAAAAACAACCGGCCCGCATCTTCATTTCGAATTGTGGAACAAAGGGCGTGCCGTCGACCCTTCGAAATACATTGTATTTTAACAGATTATGAAAAAACAAATAGCTATATTAGGCTCAACGGGCTCTATCGGTACGCAGGCTTTGCAAGTGATAGAGGAACATCCCGATTTATACGAAGTTTATGCTTTGACAGCCAATAACCGGGTAGACTTGCTCGTCGAACAGGCCCGTAAGTTTCTGCCGGAAGCAGTAGTGATAGCCAATGAGGAAAAATATACCCAGCTGAAAGAGGCATTAAGCGATTTGCCTATCAAGGTATATGCCGGTGCAGATGCGCTTTGCCAGATAGTAGAGTCGCAACCTATTGACATCGTTCTGGCTTCGATGGTGGGGTATGCGGGTTTGCGGCCTACCATGAACGCCATAAAGTCGGGGAAGACCATCGCTTTGGCCAATAAGGAAACTTTGGTTGTGGCCGGTGAACTGATTAATGCATTGGCCAATCAATACAGGACACCGATTCTTCCTGTCGATTCAGAGCATTCGGCCATTTTCCAATGTCTGGAAATGAATACTCCGGTGGAGAAGGTGATATTGACCGCTTCCGGAGGACCGTTCCGCACTTATACGATGGAGCAGTTACAACAAGTGACTAAAGTGCAGGCCCTGAAGCACCCCAACTGGGAAATGGGGGCGAAAATAACCATTGACTCTGCTTCGATGATGAACAAAGGTTTCGAAGTGATTGAAGCGAAATGGCTCTTTGGAGTCCGCCCGGAACAAATAGAAGTAGTGGTTCATCCACAGTCGGTTATCCACTCTATGGTACAGTTTGAAGATGGCGCAGTGAAAGCCCAACTGGGTATGCCTGATATGCGCCTGCCCATTCAGTATGCTTTTTCATATCCGGAGCGTGTGAAGTCGTCTTTTGAACGTCTGGACTTTGCCAAAGTTACCGACTTGACATTTGAACAGCCCGATACCAAACGCTTCCGCAATTTGGCCTTGGCGTATGAGGCTCTGCATCAGGCAGGAAATATGCCCTGTATCGTTAATGCGGCAAATGAAGTGGTGGTGGCTGCATTCCTGAAAGATAATATTTCTTTCTTGGGCATGAGTGATGTTATCGAGAAGACAATGGGAAGAGTGGCTTATATCAAGGAACCTTCTTATGAGGACTATGTGGCAACCGATGCAGAGGCACGCCGCATAGCCGAAGAACTGATTATAAATAGTAAATAATAAAACAATAAATAAAATTAGATGGAAACATTTTTAATTCGTGCTCTCCAACTGGTAATGAGTTTGTCGTTACTGGTCATTATCCACGAGGGGGGACATTTCCTTTTTTCGCGCCTTTTTAAAGTAAGAGTAGAGAAGTTCTACATATTCTTTGACCCGTGGTTCTCTTTGTTTAAGTTTAAACCCAAGAACAGTGATACCGAATATGGTATCGGATGGGTACCTTTGGGCGGTTATGTGAAAATTTCAGGTATGATAGACGAGTCTATGGATACCGAACAGATGAAGCAACCGGCACAACCGTGGGAATTCCGTTCCAAACCGGCATGGCAGCGTTTGCTTATTATGATTGGCGGGGTGCTGATGAACTTCCTCTTGGCTATCTTCATTTATTCTATGATTCTGTTCCATTGGGGAGACTCTTATATTTCATTACAGGATATGACTTATGGTATGAAGTTTAACGAACGCGCTCAGGAAATCGGCTTCCGCGATGGTGATATCTTGCTGCGTGCCGACGAACAGCCATTAGAACGCTTCGGTATGGATATGTTGCGTAGTGTGGCCGAAGCGCGTACGGTGACTGTGCTTCGTGACGGGCAGGAAAAAGAAATCTATATGCCCGAAATCAGCCTTTTGGATATTGCTAAAGAAGAACCGATGTTTCTTGATATATTGCGACCGAATGTGGTGGATTCTGTGATTGCCGGTGGTCCGTTGGCGATGGCTGGAGTGCAGAAAGGAGACACCATTTTAGCTGTTGATAATATGCCTGTCGGCAGCTGGAATGAATTTACTGAAAAATTGGAAGGCTTCCGTTCGGATGCCGAAACCAGCGGAGCGGAATATGCCGAGTTTTCCTTGGTTTATTCGCACGGAGGGGTGCGTGATACAGCTGCAGTCCGTACGGATTCTTTGTTTATGGTAAGAGCAATTTCCACGCCGCTTGATTATAAGGTCACTACCCGTCAGTTTAATTTCTTTGAGTCCTTCCCGGCAGGAGTCAAATTGGGAGTGAATACGTTGAAAGGTTATGTGAACGACATGAAATATGTCTTCACCAAGGAAGGTGCGAAGAGTGTAGGTGGTTTCGGAACGATTGGAAGTATCTTTCCCACGGTATGGGATTGGCATCGTTTTTGGGAGATGACAGCTTTCTTGTCTATCATTCTGGCTTTTATGAACATCCTTCCTATTCCGGCTTTGGACGGCGGGCACGTTTTGTTCTTGCTTTATGAGATAGTGGCACGTCGCAAGCCGAGTGATAAGTTTATGGAATATGCACAGATGGTGGGTATGTTCTTGTTATTTGCATTGCTTATTTGGGCTAATTTCAATGACATCATGCGCTTCGTGTTTTAAACAGGGCGAAGACTTTCCTCATACATCCCCCGGTGGTTGGGTTTAACCTGACGGCCGGGGGATTATTTTTTATCCTGATAGAAGGGCCATATAAGGGGGGTACCTCCGCATACGTTTCGAACTTCCTAACTCGTTTCATTAGCCGGACTAAGCCTTTTCGTCCTTTCGATTATGCCTGTCCGTAAGTCGAATTACTACAGTCTCCGGCAGTGGACTGTATAGTCCATTGTAGTGGACCGTACAGCCCATTACGGTAGACTGTAGAGCCCACTGCCGCAGTCTGTAATAATCTTCCGTTTAAAAGGCCTTGGCTGAGCCTATGACACGGCTTACTCTTCCCTTTGTTTTGATATGATTGTTAAGGAATTGTGAATCAACCTGAAAGCCCTGTGGGTGATAAGCGTGAACTGTGAGTTACAATGCCGGTACCAGGTCAAGTGGTCGCCTGATATACTTCATTTACAATGCCTTGAAAGAATCTGTATTTTTACATTGTAATATTGGAATTTTCTCACAATATGGAGCCCACACACTTTTTGACTTGAGTCGGGACTAATGCATTTGCAGAATCATTCAACGTCAAAATCAAAGCGTTCAGAGGAGTGAGGGATATTCCATTCTTTATTTTTAGATTATGCAAACTATCTGCTTGGATTTGACATGCCCACAGGGGGCGGATTGACCCGAAAGGAGGAGGAAATGGAAGAGGGGATAAAATAAAAAAAGAGCGATAGTTCTTTATTTCGAACCCGCCCACGTCTTGAAGAACCCCCCTCATAAAATATGGGGTTCTTTTCATCTTTCTCGTCGTTGTCGTTGTTGTTATCCCTCTGCTCTTTTACTTAAAAAACAACTCTTTTAATACCTATAAAACTAAATTCCTGAAAACTTGCAATTCTTTCAAACCTTAAATTAATCTCTAATACCTTTTTTAGTATCCTTGTTTAAAACAATCTCTTTTTATTTACCTAAATCTAATACCTTTTCTAATCTTTACCTTATTACTTAATACCTTAAAAGAATTCATTATTAACTTAACTGGTAGTTTCACAACCACATTGCAAAGGTACGGCTTTTCTTGAAAATAGCAAGCATACGCATGCCGAAAAACATAAAACGGCCCATTTTCATGATATAAATCAAGAAAATGGGCCATTTAGGTTTCTTTTGTGTTATCGTACACAGATGATACGTTGGTTGCTGCTGCCCCTGAATTCTAAGTAAGGAGAGTATAAATCCTGCTCGAAACGCCCGTCTACCAATACATCGATAAAGTCTATTGCTGATTTTAACAAAGGTGAGGCTTCTATTTGTTCAATCGTGTAGCCTGTGTAGCACCAAATGTTTAATCCGGTAGCTTCTTTTATTTGTTGGGACAAAGCACGGAATTCTTTTGGAGAATAGAGGGGGTCGCCTCCCGAAAATGTAACGCCGTCCAACAATGGGTTGGCATTAATCTCGCAGATGATTGCTTCTATCTTTTCCTGGGTCAATGGGGTGCCGGCTTCTGGAGCCCATGATTCCGGGTTTTGGCATCCCGGACAGCGGTGCCGGCATCCGGCCAAATAAATGGAGTAGCGGATGCCTTCACCGTCGACTATGGTTTCGGGGTAAGTAAATAGCAAGTTCATATCAGGTTATCCGTGTTTCACGCGGTCACGTTCCTCTGCGCGTTTGGCTGAGTTCCAAGTGCTGAGGTCGCCCGTCAGGTATCCGGTAATGCGGCGCATACGCAGAATGTTTTCGCTTTGGCAAACCGGACATTTGTCATAAATCACTCCTTTGTAGCCGCAGGCATGACAAGTATCTACCGGATGGTTGATAGAGCCATAGCCGATGCCTTCGTCATGCATTACTTTTACTATCTTGGTAATGGCTTTGATATTTTTCTGTGCTTCACCGTCCAACTCTACATAGGTGATATGGCCGCCGCGTGTGATGGCATGGAACGGAGCTTCCCGCTTGATTTTATCAACAATGGTAATGGGCTCTTTTACGTCTACGTGGAAAGAGTTTACGTAATAATCATTGTCTGTTACGCCGGGGATATTACCGTATTTGCGTCTGTCCATGCGGGTGAAGCGTCCGGAAAGCCCTTCGGCCGGAGTTGCAAGAACAGAAAAGTTCAGTTGGTACTTTGCTTTATAGGCGTCAGCCACTTCGTTAATTTCCGATACAGCTTCGTATAGTGTATCCCATGCTTGTTGGCTGTGCCCGTGACTTTCACCGTAAAGAGCCATCATTGCATTGTGTCCGCCGATAAATCCAATGCCTAATGTACCTTGTCGCAATACATCGCCCACTTGGTCGTTGGGAGCGAGTTTTCCTCCTCCTTTCCACACATCGTTGCCCATCATAAATGGGAATTGACGTGCCAGGGCGGTGCGCTGGTATTGGTAACGACTGTAAAGTTGTTCGGCGATAAGCTCGGCCATTTGGTGAACGCTTTGTATAAACAGTTCTTTAGCCGTACGTTCGATGGCTTCTTTCTTTCCGGATTCTTCCATGCTTTCTGCTTTGATACGCGCTTCGATAGCCAATCGGGGCATGTTCATCGTTGTAAACGACAGGTTTCCGCGTCCCAAAGATGTTTTCTCTCCGGCTACATTTTCATATACGCGTGTGCGGCATCCCATGGTTGCGAGCTCATAGCGATAGCGTTTCGGGTCATTGGCGTCCCATTTCTCATTCTGATTATAAGGGGCATCCAAAAACATGAAGTTTGGGAAGAGTGCTTTTGCCGTGGTACGGCAAGCCTTTAGAAATAAGTCGAAGTTAGGTGCCTCGAATTGGATGTTGCCGGCTATGGCATCGTCGAAGTTGGCCATTGCCTTTTTGTAATCTTCTTCCGAATAAGAAACGCCATCCTTTATCTTAAAAATCTGGATGGGGAATACCGGCACTTCTCCCCGGCTGCCGAGGCCTTCAATTGTAGCTTTCAATAGTTCTTCTATTACCATACGCCCTTCTGCCGAAGTGTCTGTCCCATAATTGATAGAACTGAACACCACTTGATTTCCGCCACGGGAGTGCATCGTATTCAGGTTATGGATGAATCCCTCCATTGCCTGATGAGTGTCTTTGCGGGTCATGGCCAATGCTTTCTCTTCTATTTTTTTCAGTGCATCCTCATTGGGCTCTTTGCCTTCCACTTCGCGGTAAAAATCCGTCAGAGTCTGCAAATGTTTGAGATGAGTCTTGCGTACCCCTTTTGCCATAAAGAAATCGAAAGCCGGTATAGCCTGACCTCCGTGCTGTTCGTTTTGGTTAGTCTGGAATATGATGGTTGCCAATGTTGCGTAGCTCTGGATAGACTGGGGGGTGCGGATGCTGCCGTTCTTGGTGCGGAATCCGCGTTCGAACAAGTCTTTCAGGTCATATTGGATGCAAGTGGTGGTCTTGGTCGGATAATAATCCAGGTCATGAATATGTATATCACCTAATTGGTGCGCCTCGGCAAATTTCTTCGGCAATAGATATTTATATGTATAGTCTTTGGTTACTTCCGATGCAAAGGTCATCATCTGCCCTGCCGGAGTATGGCTGGACATGTTGGCATTGCTGAGGTTGACATCGTTTTTGTCAATAGCCACAATACCGTCCATGATATGTTTCATTTGGGTTTTACGGTCACGCTCCGTATTTCTCCATTCGCGGTAAATAATATATTTCTTGGCCACTTCAGGGCGTACCTTCATCAGTTCCTTTTCCACTAGGTCTTGAATCTCTTCGACACTGATGGTAGGAGAGGTGAAATTGCTGATTACCCGCATAGTGATATCAGCAATAAGTTTCTCTTCATTGTCTATTCCGGTTGCATGGAATGCTTTGCCGATTGCATTTTTAATTTTACTGATAGAGAAGTCTTCCCGCTTCCCATCTCTTTTGATGATACAAATCTCAGCGTAATTCATTGTTTGAAAATTTAATTGTTTTAAATAAAAGAACTAGTTGTCCCATGAGGCAGGTTTTCTGACTTATCTCTCCCCTGAAACGCCTTCCCGCAATGCTTCGCAGTGGCATCTTGTTTCGGTTCTACGAGAATTACAGCAGCGGGTACTGTCGCCGATTTTCACAGCATTCCCTTTTCGGAGCGGTTAACTTCACCTTCATTGGACGACTGCAAAGATATAACATTTTGGAAAACTTCTCTCTTAAAAAACGAAAATAAGTTTCCCGAAATGGATAACTTCTTGATGATAGGGACGTTATAGAATGTACCACAATGCTATCATGTGGCAGATGGTTCCACCTAATACAAAGAGATGGAAAACAGAATGCATATAGGGCAGTTTGTGGAAAGAATAAAATACAGTACCGGTGATGTATGAGATACCTTCGGCAATGAGCCAATATATAAATAAGGAAGGTACATGGTCACATAAAGGCTTGAAGGCAACAAAGATGCTGCATCCCATTGCTACATAACAGATTGTTTCCAGATAACTGTGTTCCTTCAGTCTGCAAAAGCAGAGCGTGGTTCCGACGAGTGCACACAGCCACACAAAACAGAATATTCCCCATCCCCAATAACCTGCTTCGCGCAAACTGACCAGCATGATAGGAGAATAACTGCCTGCAATGTGCAGATAGATGGCAGCGTGGTCGAATTTGCGCAATACTTCTCTGTGTCGGGTACCCGGCCGGCTGGAATGATACCAGGTGGAAGTGATATACGAGGCAAGCATGCCGAACAGATAGAGCCACATTCCTCTCACTGCCCACATGTCTCCACTTTGCAAGGCAGTATGCAGCAAATACCCTCCGCCCATGATACCTATCAATATACCAATGCCATGTGACACGGCATTCGCCCATTCTTCCCCTTTAGTGTAGTGTATTGCCAATTTATTTATAAGTTTTTAGGTGTCAGCTTCATCTGTTTTGCTTTTTCCAGCATGAATTCAAAAGCGGCATCGTGTTCGTTTGGAATCACGCCATCCAAAATAGCATCTTTGATGGCACTTTTCAGACTGCCGATTTCACGGCAAGGCTTCATGTCAAATATGCGCATGATTTCTTCTCCGTCTACCGGCGGTTGGAAATTACGTATGCGGTCTTTCTCTTCCAAGTCTTTTAGTTTCTGACGCACTAGCTTGAAGTTATCCAGAAACTTCTGTTTCCGCGCTTCATTTTTTGAGGTGATATCTGCTTCGCAGAGCATCATAAGATCGTCAATGTCGTCTCCGGCTTCGAACAACAGACGGCGTACGGCCGAGTCGGTCACCACATCATCGGCAATCACGATAGGACGCATGTGCAGGCTGACCAGTTTCTGTACATACTTCATCTTTTCGTTCATCGGCAATTTCATTTTGCGGAAAATATCGGGAATCATCTTTTCGCCGATGAAATTATGATTATGGAAAGTCCATCCGATGCGGGGTTCCCATCGCTTGGTCTTGGGCTTGCCGATGTCATGCAGCAGGGTAGCCCAGCGCAGCCATAAGTTGTCGGTATGTTTGGCTATATTATCCACCACCTCCAGCGTATGATAGAAATTGTCTTTGTGTGCACGGCCATTTCTTACTTCTACGCCTTGCAATGCCGAAAATTCGGGAAATATGAGTGGCAATAGTCCGCAACGGTCCAGCTCAATGAAGCCTTTAGATGGGATGGGGGCAAGCAAAATCTTGTTCAGTTCGTCGGCGATACGTTCTTTCGAGATGATATTGATACGTTCCTTGTTACGCGACAGCGCCTCAAAGGTTTCGTCGTCAATATAAAAATTGAGTTGGGTGGCAAAACGGATACACCTCATCATGCGAAGCGGGTCATCGCTGAAAGTGATGTCCGGGTCGAGTGGGGTACGGATGGTACGTTCTTTCAAATCATCCATTCCGCCGAATGGGTCTACCAGTTCGCCGAAACGCTCTTTGTTGAGGCATACCGCCATTGCGTTGATGGTGAAGTCGCGTCGGTTTTGGTCATCTTCCAACGTGCCGTCTTCTACTATCGGCTTACGGCTGTCATGACTGTACGATTCTTTTCTGGCACCGACAAACTCCACTTCCGTATCTCTGAACTTCACCTGTGCCGTTCCGAAATTCTTGAAAACAGAGACATGTGCGCCACGTCCCAGTTTCTTGCCGAAAGCCTGGGCAATCTCTATACCACTGCCCACCACTACTACATCTATATCTTTAGAAGGGCGATTTAAAAATATATCTCGTACATAGCCGCCTACCACGTAGCATTCCAATCCCAATTCATCAGCTGTTTCGGAAATTAGAGCAAATATTTTGCTATTAAAATGTTCTTTCAATTCCATATTCATCTTAAAGAGCTGCAAAAATACGATTTTTTGTCCATGATAGGAGAAAGTAAAGCAATTAAATTGTATTTTTGTCCTCATATAAAACGTTTAAATACATGAAAAAGATAGGATTAGTGGCATTATTTGCCTTATTACTGGCGGCTTGTGATGATGGCGGCGAAAAGAAGGCTCAAGTGCATTTGCAAAATGCGGAAACAGCATTGAAGCAAGAGAACTTTAATGAAGCCAAGTTGCAGATAGATAGTATCCGCATTTTATATCCGAAAGCTTTTGAAGCTAGAAAGCAGGGAATCAAGTTGATGCAGCAAGTCGACTTGAAGGAACAGCAGAAGAGTCTGGTTTATCTGGACAGTATGATGCAGGTGAAGCAGGCTCAGTTGGATTCTGTCAAAGGTAACTTTGTATTGGAGAAAGATACGGCCTATCAGGAAGTAGGCAATTATTTCTATCCTACACAGACGGTAGAAAAGAATATCGGCCGTTCTTTCCTTCGCGGACAAGTGAATGAACAGGGTGAGATGTCTATTACCTCTATTTATTGTGCCGGTGGAAAGTTACATCATGCTGCTGTGAAAGTTAGTGTGGGCGATACTTTTGCCGAGACTCCTGTTTCTAAGGATAGTTATGAGACCACGGATTTGGGGCGTGCCATTGAAAAAGCTGATTATAAAATGGGGGATGACGGCGGTGTTATCGGGTTCATTGTTGCCAATAAAGACAAGAATATCCAACTTCAGTTTATTGGTGACAAGACTTATAAAACAGCCATGCAACCTAATGACCGTAAAGCGATTGCCGAGTTGACCGGTTTGGCGCGTATTTTGTCGGGTATGGAACAGATACGGAAAGATAAAAAAGAAGCCATGCTGAAAATAGAGTTTGTCACCCGCAAAATGCAGGAAGACAAACCGGAAGAAAATAAATAGGCAGTTCAAGTATTTTGCTGCAGCGATAAACACATGAGGTTTCCGATGCAGCAAAATGCTTTGTCGCACTATCCCTTTTATAATCTTTTCAGAGCCAGCTTAATCACTTTCTCGACTGGGGCGCTTGGTTCTTCCTTCAATATAGCTGCCACTACCTTTTGTGAAGCAGCCTGTGCAAATCCCAGCATAGTCAGCGCAGCCACGGCCTCGTCATGAATTTCGGAATTGGCAGCACTCGCAAACATTTCACTGTTGACTGTTTCCATGCCGGAGGAGGCTATCTTGTCTTTTAAATCGACAATGATGCGTTGGGCCGTTTTCAGTCCGATACCCTTGACTGTCTTCAACAGTTTGTCGTTTCCTGAACTGATTACCCCGCATAACTCGGAAGGAGAAAGAGCCGACAAAATCATTCTTGCCGTATTTCCTCCAATTCCCGATACCGAGATTAGCAATAAAAACAATTCCCTTTCCTGTTTGGTAGAGAATCCGTAAAGCACGTATGCGTCTTCACGGATAGCTTCATAAATATAGAGTTTGGTACGTGTCTGGTTTTGAATGGCCGAGTAAGTGTTCAGCGAGATATTGATTCCATAGCCCACCCCGTTACAATCTATCACAGCCATTGCCGGAGTAACCTCTGCAATGTCTCCTTTAATATATTCTATCATGATTTTTTTGTTTGTAGTTTACAGTTCTTTGCAAAAATAGGATATCTATCTTTTAAATTATAAGTTAGGCAAGAATATTTTTAAATTATTAGGTTTGGAAGAACAAAAGAGTGAGGCAAAATGTTTATTTTTGCACCTAAATAAAAGATAATAGTAAACTAAAACCAATAAAAGATGAATAAAATTAGAGCAGCCGTCGTTGGATACGGAAACATTGGTAAATATGTAGTGGAAGCTTTGGAAGCAGCTCCTGATTTTGAAATCGCAGGTATTGTTCGTCGTAATGGAGCCGAAAACAAACCGGCAGAACTGGAAGCATACGCTGTAGTTAAAGATATAAAAGAATTGAAAGATGTAAATGTTGCTATTCTGGCTACTCCGACTCGCAGCGTAGAAAAATATGCGAAAGAGATTCTCGCTATGGGCATCAATACGGTAGATAGTTTTGATATCCATACACAGATTACCGCACTTCACCGTTCGCTGGACGAATCGGCCAAAGCAGGCAATGCCGTTGCCATCATTTCGGCAGGATGGGATCCGGGAAGTGACTCGGTGGTACGCACCCTGTTGGAAGCCATTGCTCCGAAAGGCATTACTTATACCAATTTTGGTCCGGGCCGCAGCATGGGACACTCTGTAGCCGTTCGTGCCATTGCAGGTGTGAAAGATGCGCTGTCTATGACTATTCCTGTAGGTACAGGCATTCACCGCCGCATGGTTTATGTGGAACTGGAAGAAGGAGCGGATTTCAAGACTGTTGAAGCGGCTGTCAAGAACGACCCCTATTTTGTCAATGATGAGACACATGTCATCCAAGTACCTTGTGTAGACGACTTGAATGATGTAGGTCATGGCGTTAATCTGGTTCGTAAAGGTGTATCGGGCAAAACTCACAATCAGTTGTTTGAGTTTGATATGAAGATTAATAACCCGGCCCTGACAGCTCAGGTACTGGTATGTGTAGCACGTGCCACGATGAGACAGCAACCGGGATGCTATACAATGATTGAAGTTCCGGTTATCGATTTGATGTATGGCGACCGTGAGGAACTGATTGCACATTTGGTATAATATTCAGTATAATGTTCAAGGATGAATAAAATGCCTATCATCTTTGAATGAAACACCCCCTTTCAGTTGTATATAAATAGCGTATTTTTGTAAATAAAGTACAAATAACTTAATAATAATGACAATGAAAGGGCGTGTTTTTTATTTTTTTATGTGTGCATCGGTGTTTTCGTCATGTTCTGACCACAAGGATATCTATAATCCTGATAATTCTAACAAGCAGTATGAGGAGAATTGGACGAAGAAGTTTGGCGATATAGATTTGAATCACACTTGGAATGTTGCTACACTGGCTGATGTCAGTGTCCATCTGGACGAAGACGCATCGGTCGATTTCTTCTATATTGATGGAGTCAAAAATTATAATCTGGCTCACTATGAGTTGAAGGCAGGGATTTCTTCTTTTTCTATGGATGTTCCTCAAGGTATAAAAACCGTTTACGCTGTGAAGAGTGGAGGCAGAAACAATCGGGAACTGGCTGTTCCGGTGGGAGATGATGGTCGGATTGATGTTGTATTCCGGACTGTTGCGAATCCTAGAGGCTTGGTTGAGTCTTTAAGTCCGCAACCAAGGCAGAAAGTTAACTTGCTGAATGCCGCGGATTATACAGGGTTTGCTGATGCGTATTATGCAGCTAATGAATGGAAAATCCTTGGAAACATAGGGAGCGCCCAAGTTGATTATTTACAAACGGACTTGAGCGGGTATCCCTATACTCAGGCTATTCTTGAAGAGTTGAATAAAGCTGAGGGTAAGGAATCTGTGTTGTCTAAATATGCAAATGATTTTTCGGCAAAGACTACCAATGCTGGCGAAATCTCGTTGGTCGTATTGTCACTGCAAACTTCGGCAAATACGGCAGTCGGGTATTTTTATACATCAGAAAATACAGAAGCAGCTATGAAGGCTGCCCCCAAGTATATTTTAATGCCGGGGATAAAACAGTTTGGTAAAGGAGCGACCCTTAATCTCACCTATTATGGTATGAATGGCGATGAGACACCGACATTTACTTTCCCAAAAGATTTGTATGTCCACTTTTTCTTGTTGCGGGGGGCCGGCAACAATGACTTGCTAATACCGGGTAATAAGAATGAGAAACCCAGTCGATATGAAATAAATGGTCTTTATCAATTATATTCGTCTGGTGAATTGAATACGGTGGCTTCTGGGAAAGGCGGATTTAAGGAAGTGTCAGTTCTGGCTAATTTCTCTACTTTTGGTTCCGGACTGGAAGATGGCGTGAATATTTTGTCTTTTGAAGATTGGCCGCGAGGTGGAATGGTGGATTGGAACGACTTTGCATTTATGTTAAACGGTCCTTTCAAGTCATTCAAAAGATTCCAGGAAGAGTTTGACTGGACGGTTGTTTTCGAAGATTTGGGAGATACGGATGATTTTGACTTCAATGATGTGGTGCTGGGAGTCAAGCATTTGAAGAAAGGACAAATATTTTCTGATGGAACAAAAGTTATCACTTCTTCGGCACTTGAAGTATATCTTTGTGCGGCGGGGGGTATGTTGCCTGCTTCAGTGCAATATGATGGGAAAACGATTTGTAATGAAGTCCATCAGGCTTTCGGAGTGTCCACAGGGACAATGGTCAACACGACCGGTCTGACCAAGGACTATGTCTCATTGGCGCATATTGAAAATGTCGATCCGAACTTTTCTCTGACCAACGATGCTAATAAATTCAGCATTGTAGTAAATGGGAAGACAAATGTCTCATTCCCCCAAAAAGGGGCAGTTCCACAGGCCATTTGTGTAATGGGTACTTGGGCATGGCCCACAGAACGGACCAGTATAGCGGATGCTTACACAGGCTTTACCGACTGGGTGGCTAATCAGTCTGCTAACCCCGATTGGTATAAAACGCCCAATGCCGGAAAGGTGGTTACAGAATAAAAGCAGATGATTAGATATGGCTGTTATTTGTAGGGTGTTGGCCCTTCAAAAATAGTGCTTCCATGTCTTGAATGTGATATTAATGCATATAATTCAAAATCTCTTCTCCGATTTATTTCGGGGAAGGGATTTTTTTATTTCCTTTGCGCTTATATAATAAACAAAGAAATAAAACAATGATAGCTAGTATTCTGTGGGATGTAGATCCCGTATGGTTTAAGGTTGGCAGCTGGGAAGTGCGTTGGTATGGCTTGATGTGGGGGCTGGGATTTGTCTTGGCTTATGAGATTGTAGGTCGGCTTTTCAAGAAAGAAAAGTATCCCGATGACTGGGTAGACAAACTTTTTGTTTATTGCATTGTCAGCACGGTGATAGGTGCCCGGTTGGGACATTGTTTATTCTATGAATGGGATTATTATTCGGTGCATCCGGTTGAGATATTAAAAATTTGGAAAGGCGGGCTGGCAAGTCACGGAGGAGTCTTTGCCATTATTCTCGCTCTCGTTTGGTACTCTAAGAAGGTGACGAAGAAAAGTGTCTGGTGGTTGTTCGACCGAATGATTCCGGCAGTTGCAGTGGTGTGCTTCTGCATCCGTTTTGGCAATTTGATGAATTCTGAAATTTATGGATATCCCACTACTTTACCATGGGGCTTTGAGTTTGTGCGTTCGCGTGAATGGCACCAGTTATATGAAGGCTTGCCCTGTCATCCAACCCAGATTTATGAAATGCTCTATTGCTTGGTGGCGGGCGTCACTGCATGGGTGATGTATCATAAATACCATTTGCAGAATCGTGTGGGACTGATTACCGGGGTGAGTCTGCTCATTTTCTTTGGCTCACGTTTTGCATTGGAGTTTATGAAGAACCCGCAAGTGGTGGAAGAAACAAATATGACTTTGAATATCGGGCAGTGGCTGAGCGTACCTTTGATATTATTGGGAGCGTATCTCATCTATAAAAGTAAAACGGCCAAAGCGTAGATGTCGGTAGATTAATCAAAAGTATAGGTGAATTATTCAAGTGAAAATAAATGCTTGAAAACTAGATGCTTATGTGCTAATTTAAAGGCTTTTCCTTTGCTTAATCATTTTTATATTTCATATCTTTGTACGAAATATGATTAACTTGAAACAGGCTATTATGAAAAAAAGCATCTTTTTATTATTATGTATCTCTGTATTGTTTTCTTGTACAAAGAAAGAAGACTTCTTTGACCCTCATCACATCGACGAAGAAGCAAAAGAGAATTTTCCGGTGGAGAACATTGACCCTAATCATAATTGGGAAATGGCAGGTGTAGGCAATATGACTGTCTCTATAAAAGATGGTACGGGGGAAACCTATAAAATACAGGTTTGTACCGATAATCCTTTAAATATTGATAATAGTGCACGATTATTATCTGAACAGACAATCAAGGATGGTGAAAGCAAATCTTTTTCTTTTGACATGCCTTTAGCACAAGATTATTTGTTTGTGGTAAAAGAATCTGCAGATTATTCAAGAGTGGTTATTCCTACAGTGCTTGAGAATGGTAAATTTACTGTCAATATAGGTAGTGGAACAAGAAGTCTTCGAGGTTTTTCCGATGCTCAACCCAAAGCTCTTTCTATAAATTATTCATTGAGCAACGATGCCTTTAATTGTCCTGACAATGCAAAACAGATTTCACCAGCAAAAGATGTTTGGGAAATTATGACGTTAACTGTAACCGGGAATTGTTTTATAGATTCGCCGATGACTTGCGAAAGGATAACCATGGAACCTAATTCTCATCTTTATATAAAAGCAGGCGGAAGTTTAACAGTTGAAGTCTCTAAAGGCAATTCTAAGCAGATATATTACTATAATGACTTTCTTGCTTTAAAATCGACTGAATCTATTAGTATATTAGCCGGTGGCTCTTTAATTTGTAAAACGCATCGTGGTATAGACCTTTCCGGTGGAAATCTATATAATCAAGGTGAACTAAAAGTTATAAATGGAAAAATAGATAATTACGCTCCAACCAGTGGTATCATTATGAGCTCAGGAAGTGTTTATAATGAAGGTAGTATCGATGTGAAAAAAGAAGATATTTCTATCAGTGGTGGACAATTTATTAATGCAGCAGGCGGTAAGATCAGTACTATGGATAATGATCTTGATTTAAAAGTTACCTCAAAAGGTGAGTTCCATAATCAGGAAGATGCATTTGTTGCAGTTGATGATACGGAAATCAGCGGAGGTGTTTGGCTTAATGAGGGCGAATACAAGACAACGGAAATGGATATAACAGGTAGTTCTGCTAAAATTCAGAATAATTGTAAATTATTGGTCGGAATTGACCATCAAGGTGATGGCGAGTTTGAATTAAACTCTTCTGTGACGTTTGAAAACTCCGGTTATGTGGAATGTAAAGAGGCAGAGTGGGGACAAGGTCGTATCTTAATGACCTCCGGCGCTATCTTTAAAGTTAGCGGAAAGGCTGAATATTATTCTAATTTTACAATAGAGGGACCAACTACAGGGAAGGATGCTTATTTAATAATGGAGCAGGCAAAATATAAAGAAAGTAGCGGTTCTAATAATGAGTATAAAGGTAATTTGACAATTGTATGTGATAATTATTTTAGTAATTCTAAAGCAGATTTACCTCTTCCTATTAATAAACCTATTGCGGGTTCGAACTCAATCAAAATAGAGCTGCCTACTACAGAATGCAGTGATGGTCATCATCAGGAAGTTGTTCCTCCAACTCCTGTTGCAAGACAAGTCTATACATACGTTTTTGAAGATATGACCCGTGAAGCCGGTGACTTTGACTTTAATGATGTGGTGTTGAAAGTAACGGTTCCCGATGAGTCCGGTAAGGCAACAGTGGCCTTGTTTGCGGCCGGTGCAACTAAGAATTTGTGGGTAGGATATAAAAACAACGATTTGTTTGGAGAGGTTCATACAGCTATGGGATGTGAACCCGGAACTTTAATAAATACCGGCAGTGGTCCCAATGTCGCTCCTGTAGAAAAGGAAATCACTATCGCCGGTACATTAATACAGAATGGAGATTTTTATATATATGATGAAAATAAGATAGAAATACATATTGCTTCTATGGTAAGTCCGGAATCTACTTATCCTCCTTATGGCCTCTGTATTCCCGGTGACTGGGAGTTCCCGAAAGAACGCAATAAGATAACCGGTCTTTATCGTTACTTTGAAAACTGGGTGCAAGATTATACTGTTTGTACCAGATGGTATGAAGAACATATGCAGGAGTTCAAATCAGCCTGGGATGCTGCTAATGGCGAATACCCTTATGCTGATAAGTGATTTTAAAACTAAACATAAGTCTGCATAGATAATGAATATATTTGGCTGATTTAATAAAAAACTACCATTTCGAAGAAAAGGGCTAAAAGCGGTCATGTTGACAACTTTTAGCCCTTTTAAGTTGATGGTCTGTGTCGAGATGGGATGATTTCATTCAAAAGTATTGGTAAATCAATCAAAAACTTAAGAATCAGTGAAATACCTTCTTCATTTTTGTTTTATAATAATATAATATTTACTTTTGTTCACTCTAACACTTATTATGATATGAAGAAATTATTGATTCTAGGGATGGTACTTGCTGCATTTGCTTCGTGCACAGACCATAAAAGTTTGTTCGATTCAGAACGAGTAAAGGAAGAAGCAAAAGAAAACTTTCCGGTGAAGGACGTTGACCCTAACCAAGATTGGAACATGATGGCAGTACGCACCTTGGATGTCACTATGGATACGAACACCGGAGCTAGTTATACTGTAAAAGTATTGACTGATAATCCTTTTAAGGCAGACAACGATGCGCGGATACTTGCTGAGGCAGAGGTGAAAGACGGTACTACAGTGAGTTTGAAATTTGATGCCCCATCAGCAATGCAATATGCTTACGTGATGCGCCAAATGGGGGATAAGGATTTTGTGGTGACCGTTGCAACCCTTAAAAATGATAAGTTTGTAGCTGCTTTCGGACGTTCTACAGCCCAGCGTGCGGCTTCTGCACGTGCTACTAATATTGAAATAGATAATTTGCCTGATAATGATAAGGACTTTATTTGTCCGAGTGGTGCTAAGGGAGTGACAAAAGGCGATATTGGCAAACATTTGAAAGCTGGTTCTTATTTCATCTCAGAGGATGTGACTACAGATAAGATAAATTTTGCGGACGGTGTTGTATTGTATATAACGTCCGGGTTTACTTTCACACTAACCGCTGATAAAGTTGACAAAGGAACAATCATAGTATGTGCCGACGGTACATTAAATATTGAAAGAACCGAAGAAAATGACAAAACCTTTACTTTAAAAGGCTCTATCTATAATAAAGGAACTGTCGATATTCACGCAGATGAGTTTAGCATGCAGAATAAAGAAGCCAGGCTTATTAACTATGGAGCAATGCAGGTAGCAGCTGATTTTGAATTTAAAGCAGGCGAGTTCTATAATGGAGAGGATGGACGGTTTTCGGTCGATGAAACATCGATAGATAGTAATAGTACTGATGGCGCCAATGAGCACAAATCAAGTGCTACATGGGTAAATGATGGCTATTATACTTGTTATGAGTTTGAAGTCTCTTCAGGGTATCAACTTCAGAATAATTGTAATTTATATCTTGGTGAAAGCTTTGAACTGGAAGGCAATAATGGCAAGGATGTTATCTTTAATAATAGTGGGTTTATTTTTAGTGAGGAAAGTGCTAAATTAAAAAATGCAACTTTAAATATGGCCGGTAAAAGTATCTTTAAAACTCAAAGTCTGGAATTTGAGAATAGTGTTCGGCTGAACAGTGATGCAAGCGTACAGGATAAGGACAAGCCTTTGCTGCTGTGTGTTGAAGGAGCCTCTTATGATGATGATAAGGGGGAACTTACAATGAGCGGAGTTACCAATGTGACATGTGGAAATGACTTTTTTGAACCATGGTCCGCCTCCGGTCATGCATTATTGGTGAATGCAACAGTCGGGGACAATGCGCAGGGTTGTAATCCGGAGTATGAGAATGGAGCACCGGATGTAGAACCGGATTTGGGTATTGTGACTTATGCATTTGAAGATATTACCACTACTGTCGGCGACTATGATTTTAACGATGTGGTGCTGAAAGTAACGGTTGTGAAAGATGAGGAGGTCACAGTTGCATTGGCGGCTGCCGGAGCAAGCAAAGAACTGTCTGTCGGTTGTAAGGTAAATGGTCGGGATAATGTGTTGTGGGGCAGTGTGCATGAAGCTTTAGGGGTATCGGCTGGTACAATAGTCAATCCCGGTCCTTCTACATGGGAAGAGATGCCTAAACAAACAATAAAAAACATAGAAAGTCTCGCTGACGTAGTCTTTTATATTTATGAAAAGAATAACCCGGATTTAAGAGTTTATATTTCACAGGATGACCCTGAATTTATAAAGGGTGATGTGCCTTTTGCTTTATGTATTCCTACAGACTGGGTATATCCGGCAGAGCGCCAGATGATTAATGAGAAATATGGAGACTTTGGCGCGTGGGGAGCTCATAGAGATTCACATCAAGATTGGTATAAAACACCGACCAAATAAGAGGGGGGGGATAACCTTCTTGCGAGAAGGGTGTGTCGAAACGCTCATAAACTAAAAATCACCCTCGCCACAGACAGTTGTAGCGAGGGTGATTTCGATAAAAGGGAAGTTTTGACATCTTCCTTGTTTTCATAAAAATCAAACCTGCGGAAAGAGGTATGGCGGTGTATTAATTAAGCCTCCGGCATTGCCCTGTACATCACGTGCGGAGTCCGTCCCTCTCTTGTTATCCTCTTGTCGTTGTACCATCGGCGCAGTTCGATGCCCGCCTTTGTCTTCAGCAGTCCCGTAAGTTTACAATACTCCTTGCAGTTAATGACGGAATGTTCCTTCAGATAGGCCGTCAGTAATGCAAAGCGTTCTTCTTCCGAATATTGGGAGGAAGAAATCCGGAAACCATATTCCGCGCGTTCTAATTCGCCTTTGGCACGTATCTCTTTGCGAAACTGCCGGGTAGGTTTGAACTTCACGTTGTCAAAGTGTACCGATGCAGCGCGTATCTCGTGCTTGTCTGTCACCTTGCGACAGGTCAGGGTGGCGGAGAAAGTGCCTAGCTCCCCCAGTCTCACGTTATAACCGTCTGCCAGATAATTGGCGATAATACTTTCCAAATCACAGAACAGGCCTAGAACCGTTCCTTCCTTGATGGTGGAGCGTCGGGCTACGTCCTTAGCTAAATCTGTCAGGTCTTTTGTGCCCGATACTACAATTTGTGGATACAGGGTGGGCTGCTCCTTGTCCCCCTGTATGTCGGGAGACGTCTTGAAATCATACTTTGCTGCCATGCTAATGCTTTTTAATAGGAGAATTAAGTTGTTTATTCCTGAAGGCTAAGGGTTTTCTTCCTAAGGGCTTTTATAATCTGCTGCAATGGATTGTATAGTCTGCTGTAATGGACTGTACGGTCTACTGTAACGGACTGTACAGTCTGTTGGCGGAGTCTGTCTTAGTATTCAGTACAAAAGTACTTAATCATACCGTAAAAACCTATTAATCTGCCGAGAAAAAGAGTTTAGGGGTTGTTAAAGAGAAAAAGAAGAACTAACTTTGTCTTGAACAAAAACAGATGGATTATGGCAAAAGGAATACCTTACGGAGTGTCGGATTTCAGCCGATTGGTAGGCCAGGATTATTATTATGTAGATAAAACGCATTTTCTACCTCTGATAGAAGATATGGCAAACTATCTCCTTTGGGTTCGTCCGCGTCGTTTTGGGAAAAGTGTATTCCTTACCATGATGCGTGCTTATTATGATATGTCGCAAAAAGACCGTTTTGAACAATGGTTCGGCAATCTGTGGATAGGCAAGCATCCCACCAAACTGCAAGGCGTTTATCAAGTGCTTTACTTTGACTTCTCTAAAGCCAATCTGGGCAGGGGAACATTGGAAGATAATTTCAATGATTATTGCAGTGTGCAGTTGAATGATTTCTTCAGTACGTATGCGGAGTATTATCAGAATGAAACGGATTTTGACCGGATAGTCGCTTCCACCGAAGCTTCCACCAAGTTGCATTGGCTGGAGGCCACGGCTCGGCGTTTGGGACATTTGCTTTATTTGATTATTGATGAATATGATAACTTTACCAATGTCATACTGAGTGAACAAGGCAAGAACCTTTTCCGTGACTTGACCCATGCCAGCGGTTTTTACCGGGAATACTTCAAGCAATTTAAAGGTATGTTTGAACGTATTTTTATGATGGGAGTGAGTCCGGTGACGTTGGACGACCTTTCCAGCGGATATAATATTGATTGGAATATCAGTACTGCTCCGCAGTTCAACATGATGATGGGATTCAGTGAAACGGAAGTGCGCGAGATGTTTCGGTATTATCAGCAGGCAGGTAGGTTGGAAGGGGATATCGACGAAATGATTCGGGAGATGAAACCTTGGTACGATAATTATTGTTTTGCTGAGGAAAGTTTAAGAACCGACCCGAAGATATTCAATTGTGATATGACATTGTATTATTTGCGTCATCGGGTGATGTCGGGAGCTTCTCCGAAAGAAATGGTTGATAAGAATATTCGCACGGATTATAGTAAACTCAAGATGCTTGCCCGGCTCGACCATGAAAATCAGGAAGGGGAGGACCGCATGAGCACTATAGAGGAGATAGGGGCGAAAGGAGAAATTCTGGTGAACCTGCATACCTCATTCCCCGCTGAGAAGATTACCCAAACCGATAATTTCCGGAGTTTGCTTTATTATTATGGTTTGCTTACAATGTGTGGAACCAGAGGTGACCGCATCGTGATGTGTATTCCCAATAACTGCGTGCGTGAACAATACTTCGGCTTCCTTCGTGAGTATTACCAGCAGCATGGAGAAATTTATCTGCCTCGTTTGAAAGATTTAATTGATGATATGGCTTTTGACGGAGATTGGAAGCCTTTGTTTGAGTTCATTGCCAAGGCTTACCGTGATAATTCGGCTGTCCGCGATGCCATAGAGGGGGAACGTAATCTGCAAGGCTTTTTTAAAGCATATTTGGCGTTGGCCTCGTATTACTTGGTGCATCCCGAACTGGAAATGAATTATGGTTATTGTGATTTCTTCTTGTTGTCCGACAAGCAGCGTTATCCCGAAACGAAACACAGCTATATTATGGAACTGAAGTATGCGTCGCGTACAGCTACTGAGGCTGAGCTGGAGGAGCAAGCCTGCGAAGGAAGACGGCAGTTGGAACAGTATAGTCGGGACAAAAAAGTGTTGCTCGCCGGCAGTGGAACTGACTTGCATTGCATCTTGCTTCAGTTTAAGGGCTGGGATATGGTGAAATGCGAAGAAATAAAATGCTGATTGCATCGGGGTGAAACTTCAGTCCCGACAGTTTCTTTCACAATTTTCTTCGATGAAATGGCGGTTTTTGGACGCGTGAAGCGTGAAAGGACTTTCGGAATGACTTCTGTTCACTAAGAATGTTACATAATTGAGCACTTTTGTTACAAGGAAACAAGAGTGTTATCCCATGCAACAAATGTTTCAAAAGTGTTGTGAGACAACCCTTACCTTTGCCTCAGAAAAACTTCTAAAAACATTTAATGCTATGAACAAGAATCAGCGAATGAACAGAATGGGCGCGCTCCTTATTATATGGGCAGCCGCTTGCTTGAACAGCCACGCACAACAAGACTCAGCCAAAGTCGTCTCTAACTCGAAGGAAGAAGGCAATCGAAATGTCATGCTGAATGCGGCCAGTGCCAATGGCCCACGTGAAATCTCCATCGGTCTGCCCGGCGGCGATGTGAATGTACTCGAAAACGGTTTGCCCGTGGTCTATAATTCAAATCCCCATAATGTAAACACGCACTGGCGTGGAGACAGTAGCTTGGGGCATACCGGACTGCTTAAAATATCCGAAACTGCCATTACTACCGGAAACATCGGTTATGCTGTGAACTCTTTTACCGAATTGGGACTGAACAAGGCTAAGGATTTCAATGGCGTGCTGAATTATAATACCAATCACTTTGGCAAACAGCAGTTTGATTTCAACTTGAACGGAAGCATCGGCAAGGACTGGTTCTACAGTGGAAGTGTCTATCAGAATTTTGACCCGGGTTCGTTCAAACTTCGCTTTGCACAGTATCAGGACCGCACACAAATCTATAAGTTTGCTTTGACAAAGTTCTACCATGAAGGTCGCGGACAGTTGTCGGCCATCTATCATTACAGTAATAGTCACTGGCTGTCGAATGCCACTACCGGTGCGCCCTTTATTTATGTGGGTGACGGCAGTGTGAAGGAAATTCCCGGATTCGGACTCGGCACTTCTTCCTATCTTCCTAATGTCTCGGACATTGTTTATATGGATATGCGCACAGGTGAGATGAAAAAGACAAGCCTTTATGATGCTACTGCCAGCAAAGGCAATCAATTCACATTGCTGAACCGTTACAAATGGGATAATGGCTTGGAGTGGACTGTGAATATGAAATATGACCATGCACTGGGCTCTTATCTCTACCAGACTCCCATGTCGATGGAGAAGAAAACAGTGGCGGACGGCTACAGCCGGAAGGCATTGGACGGAACGCTGACCCCCTACGAAGGGTATGTGCAGAGCCGTATGTCGTGTTTCAACCGGGGTAGCATCGATGAGTTCTTCTTTACCACCGAACTGTCACGGAAGTATGACAACATGACTTGGCGCGTGGGCTTGAACGAATGGTATTATGATGTGGACTATGCTTCAAACACCACGATGTACGACCATACGGTAGAAGAATATCCTCAGATTCTTTACAGTGCCGATACCAAAGACATTCATCATTATGGTGATACTCCATATTATAATCTGAATCAGAATGCTTCGGAATACTATAAAGGCCATGAAAATAAGCTGGCTCTTTATGCTACTCACGATTGGGATATTACTGATAAATGGAATGTGTATTATGGCGCTCGTTTTGAATACCAGCGTTTGGCAGGAAAGAATCTGGCTGTGTACAATGCAGACGGAAAAGCGGTAGGCCGTTTTGCCAATTATCACATCGGGGCGATTGCAGCCGACGGCACCAAGATTGCCCCTCGCGGTTATAGTTATGATTGGCTCAATATGGCATTCACGGCAGCCGCTACTTATAAGATGACGCAACAGTTTGGTTTCACTGCCGATTTCACTTACAATACCCAGCGTCCGAATATGTCGAACTTTGCACCTGCCGAGATGCCGAATGTAGATAAGATAACCATTCCGTTGGGACGTGCCGGTATCTATTTCAATAATGACTGGCTCAGCCTGACTTCCTTGTTCACTTATATTGCCAAGACAAATAACAACTCGACACTGAATCTGATTAACCCCAACAATGATAAGGATATCAAAGCCGCAGCACTGAGCTATGATATTGAAACCATTGGTTGGACAACAGATGCGGTTGTGAAGCCTTTCAAAGGATTTGATTTCCACTTCTTGTTTACTTACCAGAGCCCGAAATACAAGAAATATGAGACGGGGGTTACTTTCAGTGACGGAACGACTTCGGGCATCAACGCCACCGGTAATATTGTAACCGAAATTCCGAAGGTGCTGATTGAACTGGACCCGAGTTACAACATCACCAAAGACTTGAAGGTATGGGCCAGCTTCCGTTACTTCAGCAAGACGTATGCCAATATTAAGAATGCTTATTACTTTAACGGACGCTGGGAAACCTTTGGCGGCATTAACTGGAATGTGAACAAACATCTTTCTTTAAGCGGAACGGTGATTAACTTCTTGAATCAGACCGGTGCAAAGGGAAGCATTTCGGGTGCGGAACTGGTGGATAAGGAAAATGCTGTCGCTTATAACGGTGCATGGATGGCAGGAAGCTACATCCGTCCGTTCACCGTAGAATTTGCAGCGAAAATAACATTCTGATTTTTTTTATTGAGATTGTCCCACTGTAGGGGCAGACCCGTGTGTCTGCCTGGAAATGGCTTGCTTTGTGCATTCGGGCGGACACATGGGTCCGCCCCTACGGTGAAAAAAACATTCATGTAACATTTATACATAACAATGAAACAAATGTTTCAGCCGGTAAAGCGGGTTTCCACTAACTTTGCCGATACAAAAGAACAATCAAACAAAACTTTTAATACCCTATACTCCATGAAAACAAATTTCGTTAACCTTGCATTAGGTTTGGCCTTTACAGCAGGCGCAGTGTCTTGCCAGTCACCGAAAGACAATCTGACGTTCGAACATCAAGGGGATACCTTGACCATCGTACATATTGCAAATCCGTCTAAATATCTGTTGCTCCCCGTTCAGGAAAGCAGCGATGAAGGACAGGTAAAACTCGATATGGGAAGTGCGGCAGATACGGAAATGGATGTCCGTCTGGCCACAGACAATGTAGAATATTATGTGCCTTTTGCCTTATCGCAAGATGCAAGCGGCGCAACGGTGACTATCCGCAATGTGGCAGCCGATGCCCTATGCTGGGACAGCATTAAGGTCTCGGATACTTTTGATACAACAAACAGAGATAAGTTCCGTCCCGTTTATCATCACACTCCGCTCTATGGTTGGATGAATGATGCCAACGGACTGGTTTATAAAGACGGTGAATATCACCTTTACTTCCAATATAATCCATACGGTTCGGTATGGGGAAATATGCATTGGGGACATTCCGTGAGTAAGGATTTGGTGCATTGGGAGCATCTTGACCCTGCCATCGCAAGGGATACCTTGGGGCATATCTTCTCGGGAAGTGCAGTGGTGGATACAAAGAACAGCGCAGGCTACGGTGAAAATACAATGGTTGCTTTCTATACTTCGGCCAGTGACAAGAACGGCCAGATTCAGTGTATGGCATACAGCACAGACAATGGACGTACGTATACCAAATACGAGAAGAATCCTATTCTGACTCCTTTTGACGGATTGAAGGACTTCCGTGATCCGAAGGTCTTTTGGTATGAACCTGATCAAAAATGGGTGATGGTGGTATCTGCCGACAAAGAGATGCGTTTCTATTCTTCGCAGAACTTGAAGGACTGGGAGTTTATGAGTGGCTTCGGCGAAGGTTACGGAGTACAGCCCAGCCAGTTTGAGTGTCCCGATTTTGTGCAATTGCCTGTGGACGGTGACAAGAACCGTATGAAGTGGGTATTGATTGTCAATATCAATCCGGGGTGTATGTTTGGCGGTAGCGCTACACAGTATTTTATCGGTGACTTTGACGGCAAAGAGTTTAAGTGTGACACAAAGCCCGAAGTGACCAAATGGTTGGACTTTGGTAAGGACCATTATGCTACCGTTTGTTTTTCGAATACGGGAGAACGTACGATTGCCGTGCCCTGGATGAGCAATTGGCAGTATGCCAATATCCTTCCTACCAAACAATACCGCAGTGCCAACTCGCTGCCCCGCGAATTGAGCCTTTATACAAAGGACGGACAGATATATATGGCTGCCAATGCGGTGAAGGAAACGGAGGCGTTGCGTAAAGAGGTGCGCGAAGTGGGTCGTCTGACTGTAAATGGCGAGAGCCGGTTGGAGGAGCTGGTTCCCGATACAGACGGAGCATACGAACTTTCGATGGATATTACTCCGGGCGCGTCGCAGAGGGCAGGTTTCGAGCTGTTGAACAGTAAGGGTGAGAAAGTGAACATTTATCTGGATATGAAAGAACACAGATTGGTGATGGACCGCACGGAAAGCGGCATTACCGACTTGGGCGAGCCGAGCAAATTCAATGTGCACGAAAAGGAGACGGACAATCACCGCATGAAACTCTCTGTGAATTATAAGAATGATTTTGCATTGGGTACTTGGGCGCCGCTCTCTTTGTGCAAAGGCGGAACTTATCATCTGGATGTTTTTGTGGATAAGTGTTCTATTGAGATTTTTGTAGATGGCGGACGCATTGCCATGACTAATTTAGTCTTTCCGGATGAACCTTATAACACGCTTCGTTTTTATAATGAAGGAGGGGAAATGAAAGTGACGGATTTCATGATATATAAATTAGGTTTATAGTAAATAGGTTAGGTGTTCCCATAGGGGCGGACCCATGTGTCTGCCCCTACGGTGAATGAATAAGAACAATGTACAAAAAAACAATAGATAATAAAACCATGAACAACAATAAAAACCTATATGCCAAATTAATCCCGGTGATGCTTTGTTTCTTTGCCATGGGGTTTGTAGACTTGGTGGGCATCGCTTCCAATTACGTCAAGGCCGACTTGAGCCTGACGGATGCGCAGGCCAATATCTTTCCGTCACTGGTTTTCTTTTGGTTCCTTATCTTCTCGGTTCCTACAGGAATACTGATGAATAAGATAGGGCGTAAGAAAACGGTACTTCTGAGTCTTGCTGTGACTTTTGCCTCTTTGCTGATTCCTGTTTTCGGAGACAGTTATGTCACTATGCTATTGTCTTTCTCTTTGCTGGGCATCGGCAATGCACTGATGCAGACCTCTCTGAATCCTTTGTTGAGTAATATTATAGCGGGAGATAAATTGGCCAGTACACTTACTTTTGGACAGTTTGTCAAAGCCATCGCTTCTTTTCTGGCTCCTTATATTGCCATGTGGGGCGCTACACAGGCTATTCCCACTTTCGGATTGGGCTGGAGGGTATTGTTTCCCATTTATATGGTGATTGCGGTGCTTGCCATCGTTTTATTGGGTTCCACTCCCATTGAAGAAGAGCAGCCCGACAAAGCTTCCGGTTTCAAGGCTTGTCTGGCTCTGTTGGGAAAACCGTTCATCCTGCTCTCTTTCGTCGGCATCATGTGTCATGTGGGTATTGATGTCGGTACCAATACCACTGCCCCGAAAATATTGATGGAACGTCTGGGAATGACACTGGCAGAGGCAGGTTTTGCTACCAGCCTTTACTTCATATTCCGTACAATCGGTTGTTTCTTGGGAGCTTTTATCCTGCAGAAAGCTTCTGCCAGGTTCTTTTTTGCTTTCAGCGTAGTGTTAATGTTATTGGCTATGGCAGGCTTGTTTATGTTCCATACCGAAACTATTATTTATATTTGTATCGCCATGATTGGTTTTGGAAACTCCAATGTGTTTTCCATCATCTTCTCGCAGGCATTGTTTGCCGCACCCGAAAAGAAGAACGAGGTGTCCGGCCTGATGATAATGGGCCTGTTTGGTGGCACCGTGTTTCCGTTGGCAATGGGAATTGCCGCTGATGCGGTGGGACAGACAGGAGCTGTAGCAGTGATGACAGTTGGTGTGATTTACTTGTTAATATATACCTTAAAAATAAAGAAATGACCATGAATGATATTATCGTAGGAATGGGTGAGGCACTCTGGGATGTGCTGCCCGAAGGAAAGAAAATAGGAGGTGCTCCGGCAAACTTTGCTTATCATGTATCGCAATTTGGCTTTGACAGCCGTGTGGTGAGTGCGGTGGGAGAGGATAAGTTGGGCGATGAGATTCTAGCCAATTTTGACAGCAAGCACTTAAGTTATCAGATTGCAAGAGTGCCTTATCCTACCGGCACGGTACAAGTGGAGCTGGACCCGAATGGTGTGCCGATGTATGATATAAAAGAGAATGTGGCATGGGACAATATCCCTTTTACCCCGGCTTTGGAAGAACTGGCGAAAAAAACGCGTTCGGTATGTTTTGGTTCGCTGGCACAGCGCAGCGTGGTTTCCAGAGAAACAATTCATAAGTTTCTGGATGTGATGCCCGACGGGGAAGGACAGTGCAAGATATTTGATGTGAATCTGCGTCAGGGATTCTATACGAAGGAGATACTTTGCAGCTCGATGAAGAAGTGCAATATCCTGAAGATTAATGATGAAGAATTGGTGACTGTGAGCCGTATGTTTGGTTATCCGGGTATCGACCTGCAGGATAAATGCTGGATTCTGCTTGCCAAGTACAACTTGAAGATGCTGATTCTTACTTGTGGGGTAAACGGAAGCTATGTGTTTACTCCCGGCGAGGTTTCATTTGTGGAGACTCCGAGAGTGGAAGTGGCGGATACGGTGGGGGCAGGAGACTCTTTCACCGCTACTTTTGTGGCTGCTGTCTTGAAGGGCAAGAGTGTGCCCGAAGCGCATAAGCTGGCAGTGGATGTTTCCGCTTATGTATGTACACAGAATGGGGCGATGCCCCAGCTGCCGGGCAATTTTAGACTATAATGCCCGGAGAGGTTGCCTGTGAAGGTAGCCTCTTTTTGTTTTATAAACTTGTATTATTGACTGTTACCTTTTATCTTTGTTCAAACAATAACGGTGGAAAGCATGAAAAACTATGTTATGTGTATACTGGTATGCATCGGTAGCCTGTTGGTGTCGTCGTGCAGCAGGAGGGCAACGCGTTATCACATCGGTGTGTCTCAATGCAGCGATGATGAATGGCGGCATAAGATGAATAATGAGATGCAGCGTGAAGCACTTTTTTATGATGGAGTGGAGGTGGAGTTCCGTACGGCAAAAGACAATAATCAATATCAAATAAATGATATCAATTATTTTATTGACAAGAAGGTCGATTTGTTAATCGTGGCTCCCAATGAAGCGGCGGCCATCACTCCTTCGGTGGAAAAGGCGATAAAAAGAGGAATCCCGGTAGTGGTGGTAGACCGCAAGACATTGTCGGATAATTATACGGCGTTTGTAGGGGCGGATAATTATAAGATTGGCAATGACGTGGGACATTACATTGTCAGTCGCTTGAACGGGAAAGGGAATATCTTTGAGGTGACAGGGTTGGAGGGGTCTACGCCTGCCATGGAGAGACATAAGGGTTTGATGGATGCATTGGCTGAGGCTCCGGGCATAAAGAGAATCGGAAGTGTGGATGGAGGTTGGTTGCAGAGTCAGGCAAACGAAAAGACAGATTCTGTATTGCGTGCCTGCAAAGAGATTGATTTGCTCTTTGCACAGAATGACCGTATGGCAATCGGAGCTTATCTGGCGGCCAGGCAGCAGGGAAGGGAAAAAGAAATACTTTTTGTGGGAGTGGATGCACTGCCCGGAAAAGATTATGGATTGGAGCAGGTGATGAACGGTGTTTTGGATGCCTCTTTTATTTATCCTACCGGAGGGGATAAGGTGATGCAGGTTGCCATGGACATTTTGGAGAAAAGGGCTTTTGAGAAAGAGAATATACTTTCTACGGCATTAGTGGACAAGACGAATGCCCGCGTGATGCAGTTACAGACCGACCATATTTTGGAACAAGACGGAAAGATAGAGAAACTGAATGGGCAGATTGATGAATTCTGGTCGCGTTATTCGGCGCAGACTATGTTTCTGTATGCTTGTCTGGTTATTCTGATTCTGTTTGCGGCATTGCTGGCCATTATTGTGCGTGCCTATTGGATGAAGAACCGGATGAATGCGGAACTTTCTTCTCAGAAGAAGAAACTGGAGGAGCAGCGTGACCAACTTATCAGTCTTTCAAAGCAATTGGAAGAGGCAACGCATGCCAAACTAGTATTCTTTACGAATGTGTCCCATGATTTCCGCACTCCGCTTACGTTGGTTGCCGACCCGGTGGAACAGCTTTTAGAGGATAAGTCGTTGACTCCGAAACAGCTATCCTTATTAAAGGTGGTGCATAAGAATGTACATATCTTGCTGAGACTTGTCAATCAGATTCTTGATTTCCGTAAGTATGAAAACGATAAATTGGAATTGGTAAGAGCCAATATGAATCTACGGGTGCAGTTGCAGGAATGGAGCCATTCCTTCCAAACGTTGGCTTTGAAAAAGCATATTCATTTTGTATTGGAGGTGAATGATGACCAGGCAGATTATCTGATGGCACTGGATGCCGAGAAAATGGAACGTGTCTATTTCAACTTATTGTCCAATGCGTTTAAGTTCACACCGGAGAATGGAACTATTACGGTTACACTCTCTACTTTGGTGAAGGAGAGAGGTGGAAGATATGCCCATCTGGTGGTTGCTGATACCGGTTCGGGAATCTCTGTCCGATATATCCGGCATATCTTCGACCGTTTTTATCAGATTGACGTAAACCATGCAGGTTCGGGCATCGGACTTGCCTTGGCAAAGGCTTTTGTCGAACTGCACGGTGGAGAGATAACGGTGGACAGTGTGGAAGGAAAAGGAACTGTATTTACAGTGGATATCCCTATGACAGTAGTGGAAGAGCCGTCGGCAGGCCTCGTGCAGGAACCGCGCATCACACAGCAGACGGTGGTGGAGGAGCTGGAGGATATGGAAACAGAAGAGCAGATTCCGGATGAGAATA
Organism: uncultured Phocaeicola sp.; assembly: GCA_948956705.1. The sequence continues at coordinate 34,791 of CARCZS010000007.1, read as the reverse complement.
AGGAATGTATCTTGATAATAGATGACAACGCGGATGTGCGTGACTATGTGAAGTCATTGTTGCAAGGAGAATATACGGTGATAGAGGCTCCTGATGGGCATGCCGGCCTGAAGAAAGCCATGAAATATGTGCCTGACGCCATAATCTGTGATGTAATGATGCCGGTAATGGACGGACTGGAATGTTGCAGAAAGTTGAAAACAGAATTGCAGACTTCCCATATTCCGGTGATGCTGCTCACCGCTTGTTCGCTGGATGAACAGCGGATACAGGGATTTGAGTGTGGGGCGGACTCTTATATTTCCAAACCTTTTAACTCCAAACTGTTGCTGGTACGGCTTCGTAATCTGATGGATAACCATAAGCGGTTGAAACAATTCTTCGGAGATAAGACTACCTTGTCTAAAGAATCGGTAAGTGAAGTAGATAAAGGGTTTGCCAATCGCTTTAGGGCGTTGATAGAAGAAAACTTGGCGGATTCTGAGTTGAGTGTAGAGGAGTTGGGCAGCAAGATGGGAATGAGCCGGGTACAGCTGTATCGTAAAATAAAGGCGCTTACCAATTATTCGCCCAATGAGTTGTTGCGTATTGCCCGATTAAAGAAAGCCGCTTCCTTGTTGGCTTCTTCAGAGAAAACCATCTCCGAGATAACGTATGAGGTAGGTTTTACTTCTCCTTCTTATTTTACAAAATGTTATAAGGAGTATTTTGGAGAAAGTCCTACGGACTTCTTGAAACGAAGAGGGTAAATTGTAGGGGCAGACCCATGTGTCTGCCTGAATGGTACAGCAAATGTATCGGGCGGACACATGGGTCCGCCCCTACGATAAATAATTTAAATCAGCGTCGACAAGTCTTTCTCAGCTACGAAAGAGAGATTATTCAGAATAATCACTTCTCTTGCTCTGTCGGGATTATCTGTGCGGAAAATCAATATGCCTTTGTTTCCTAACAAGAAGGAATACAGATAAGTGATTCCTATTTTGGCTTCACTGAAAATGGTGATAGCGTCTGCTGCCCGTCCCGGCTGATTATCCAGTGTGATGGCGAACACATCAGAGAGCGCCACGGATATTCCAGCCTCTTTCAGCGTTTCGTATGCGCGTTTGGGTTCCGAGCAGATGATACGGTAAATGCCATATTCCACTGTATCGGCAATGGTGGAAGCAATCAGTTGTATGCCTGCTTCTTTCAATAAGTTCAATACTTTCTGTAATGTCCCCGCTTTGTTTTCAATGAAGACAGATAATTGTTGGACGGTCATAATTTTATCTTTTTAAAAAGTTTTACGTAAGTCTTTTACTCTCACTGCCTTGCCTTCCGATTTGGGCAAAGAGCCTTTCGGGACAAGTTTTACTCGCGGAGTAACCAGAATTTCATCTTTCAACTGGCGTGTAATCTCGCGGGTAAGGGCTTGCAAACGACCATAGTCGTCGGTAAACAACTGGCTGAGTTCCACTTCGATAGTCATCTCATCGTTTGATTCCATTGTTTCGAGTGTAATCAGATAGTCGCTGCCCAGCTCCTTAAATTGCAACAATACTGTTTCGATTTGTATCGGGAAGATATTAACCCCTTTCAGGATAATCATGTCATCACTGCGGCCTTTCATTCTGTCCAGACGTTTATGATGGCGTCCGCACGGACATTCTCCCGGAAGAATACGAGTGAGGTCGCGAGTGCGGTATCTCAACATCGGCATGGCTTCGCGGTTGATGGTGGTCAACACCAGTTCACCTACTTCACCATCGGGCACGGGTTCCAGCGTATCGGGGTTAATGATTTCAACGATATAATAGTCTTCCCAAATGTGCAGGCCGTTTTGCTCCTGACACTCAAAGGCTACGCCGGGGCCGCACATTTCGGACATTCCGAAGGAGTTATATGCTTTGACTCCCAACATCTTTTCGATGCGGCGGCGTTGTTCTTCAGAGTGAGGTTCTGCCCCGATAATTAATGTCTTGAGTCTGGTATCCCGACGCGGATCGATGCCCATTTCTTCCATCACTTCGTACAGGCGGGCTGCATAGCTGGGAATGGCATGCAATGCGGTGGTTCCGAAGTCAGTAATGAACTTTAATTGTCTTTTGGTATTGCCGGCAGCAGCAGGAACGGTAAGCATGCCCATACGTTCCGCTCCGTATTGAAATCCAAGTCCGCCGGTAAACATTCCATAGCCGGAGGAGTTTTGGAAGATATCACCGGGGCGTAAGCCTACCATGTAGAGGCAGCGTGCAACGGCGTTGGCCCATTCGTCAAGGTCTTTCTGTGTGTGAAGAATCACGGTCGGGTTACCGGTTGTGCCACTGGACGAGTGCAGGCGGACTGCTTTTTCCAAAGGAACGGCAGCCATTCCAAAAGGATAAGTATCGCGCAGGTCTTGTTTGGTTGTAAAGGGAATCTTGCGTAAGTCATCTAGTGAGCGGATATCTTCGGGTTTCAGATGGTTCTCTTCAAAGCGTTTCTTGTAAAAAGGAGAATTCATGCAGTGGCGGACGGTCTTTTGCAAACGTTCCAACTGTAGTTTCTCAATCTCGGGACGTGTCAGCGTCTCCATTTCCGGGTGTAAATACATAGTATCTTTCATGCTTAGTTGGTTATCAATTGCACAAAAGTAGAAAAAAATCTTATACGGTTGACAAATGGGAGAGAAAATATGTATCTTTGAACGCTTAATGAAAGATGATAATATGAAAAAGCTGATAAGTATATTGATTGGTATAGCAAGTGTGGTTGGCGTGCAGGCGCAAGATATGAAGACATTATTTGTCTCGATGCCGGATTCTATTGCACCATTGCTCACGAAGGTGAACCGGGAAGATTGCATTGACTTTCTTGCCAGTAACATGAAAGCGGAAGTGAAAAACCGTTTCGGAAAGACGGCGGAGCTGAAGAAACTGACAGATGGCTATCTGCAACTGCAAACGACTTCAAGAAGCACGCTGGAGATGAAATTGCTTCCGTTGAATGATTCGGTGAAAATCGTGTGTATGGTGAATACTGTGTGTGCATCCGCTTGCGATAGTGAGATACGCTTCTTCTCTACTCAGTGGCAAGAACTTCCCAAACAGGATTATGTGCAGTTGCCGCCCGTTGAAGCGTTTTATCTTCCAGTTGATTCTTTGAATGGAGATTTTCCTTTGTTGCGTGAAAAAGCCGACATGGAACTTTTGAAAGTTACGCTCTCACCGGAGAATACCACCTTGAGTTTTACCTATACCACTCCCGATTATCTGGCAAAATCAGAAAGAGAAAAACTGGCTGCTTATATAAAGAAAGAGCCGGTGGTGTATGAATGGACAGGCGGAAAGTTTGTCGGGGGAAGATGAAAGGATTACATGTGTGGACACAAATAAAGGCTGTAACTCGGAGGAGTCACAGCCTTTATTTTGTAACTTGAATGAAGTTATAAATTACTTTTTCATGCGGTTACCATAACGGCTCATGAACTTATCAACACGACCTGCTGTATCCACCAATTTAGACTTACCGGTGTAGAAGGGGTGTGATGTGCTGGAGATTTCAATTTTCAGCAGCGGATAAGTTTCACCTTCGAATTCGATGGTTTCCTTAGTTGCCACAGTTGACCGAGACAAGAACATATCACCGTTTGACATATCTTTAAATACAACGGGACGATAGTTTTCTGGATGAAGACCTTTTTTCATTTTGATATATGTTTTTATTGTTATTATTTTACTGTTTTGGTAACAACAATGTGTAATGGTTCAATTTTGGACTGCAAAGATAGGTCATTTCTTTGAAAGAGAAAAACTTCGGCCGTATTTTTTTTGTTTTTCATCTGTATTTTATTGTTTGCCCATATTGCAAGGTCGACATTACAATATAATCTGTTTGAGATGTTTAGCATAGATATAAGTTAATAAAACCATAATTAATAAGATAATTTTAGAGCGAAAATGCCATAGTTAGAACATTTATGCTTAATTTTGCAGTGGAATTTAATTCACTAACAATTATAAATATTAGAACAATGGTTAATTACAAAGATTTAGGTCTGGTAAACACTAGAGATATGTTTGCTAAGGCTATCAAAGGTGGATATGCAATTCCTGCATTCAACTTCAACAATATGGAACAGATGCAGGCTATCATCAAAGCTGCAGTAGAAACAAAATCTCCGGTTATTTTGCAGGTTTCAAAAGGTGCTCGTCAGTATGCTAACGCTACTCTGTTGCGTTACATGGCTCAGGGTGCTGTAGAATATGCAAAAGAATTAGGTTGTGCAAAACCTGAAATCGTTCTTCACCTGGACCACGGAGATACTTTCGAAACTTGCAAGAGCTGTATCGACTCAGGTTTCTCTTCTGTAATGATCGATGGTTCTCACCTGCCTTACGAAGAAAACATTGCTTTAACTAAGAAAGTAGTAGACTATGCTCACCAGTTTGATGTAACTGTAGAAGGTGAACTGGGTGTATTGGCCGGCGTTGAAGATGAAGTTTCTTCTGACCACCACACTTATACTGACCCTGAAGAAGTAATCGACTTCGCTACTCGTACAGGTTGCGATTCATTGGCTATTTCTATCGGTACTTCTCACGGTGCTTATAAATTTACTCCTGAACAGTGTACTATTGATCCTGCAACAGGTCACATGGTTCCTCCTCCCTTGGCATTTGGAGTATTGGATGCTGTAATGGAGAAACTTCCGGGATTCCCTATCGTTCTTCACGGATCTTCATCAGTTCCTCAGGAAGAAGTTGAAACTATCAACAAATTTGGTGGCGCTTTGAAGGCAGCTATCGGTATTCCTGAAGAATGGTTGCGCAAGGCTGCTAAGTCTGCTGTTTGTAAAATCAACATCGACTCTGACTCTCGTTTGGCTATGACTGCCGCTATCCGTCAGACATTTGCTGAAAAACCGGCTGAATTCGACCCGCGTAAGTACTTAGGTCCGGCTCGTGACAACATGGAAAAACTGTACAAGCACAAAATTATCAACGTGCTGGGTTCAGACAATAAATTGGCTGAATAATAATTTCATCCTATATAAATAAGAAAAGGCTGCTTTCTTCATTGAAGGCGGCCTTTTTATCTCTCTTTTCTTATCAAAAGAGGAACGGTTTTTGTCAATTCTCGTCCACGAATCTTTTCTACTTTTGCAGAAAATCAACAATTCTATTATACACATGAAAAAACTATTATTTATCCTTTTCCTTGCCGCCCTGACTCTTCAAGGCGCTTACGGGCAAAAACTGATATTGCCCTCTCCCTCCACCGTCCCCTGCAAAGAGCAACAGAAACAGATAGCTCGAAAGTACGGAATGTTCATTCATTTTGGAATTAATACCTTTCACGACGAGGAATGGACTGACGGTTCCAAGCCCGCCTCTTCATATTGTCCGACCAGGGTTGATGCGGAGCAATGGATAAAGACAGCCAAAGATGCTGGCATGAAATATGTCATACTGATAGCCAAACACCATGACGGGTTCTGCCTTTGGGACAGCAAATACACGGAATATGACGTGGCTAGCTCGGGCAACAAGACTAATGTGGTGGAAGCAGTGGCTAAAGCTTGCAAGAAATATGACATAGGCCTCGGACTTTACTACTCGCTATGGGACAGAAAAGTCAACGGTGACGTGAAAGACCAAACTCGGGATGCGGCCTACAATGAATACATGATTAAGCAGTTGAAAGAACTGATAACCATTGCTCAGAAACACACAAACATTGTGGAATTTTGGTTTGACGGCGGTTGGGAAAAGCAGAACTACCGCTGGCCGGTTATGGACATCTACCAAACCATCAAATCTAAAGAGCCCGAATGCCAAATCGGTATTAACTGGAGTATCGGTTCGCCTGAAAACGTGGATGCGCATCCGGTCTTGCCCGAAAACCAAAAGGTGGGCTATCCCATCCGCTACTTCCCTAGCGACTTTCGTTTGGGCGATCCTTATTTGCCAACCGATAACGACCCTAAGATATTCACCCATGACGGCAAAGATTACTATATGCCTTGGGAGTCGACTGTATGCATCAGCGAACGTTGGTTTTACAACACCAACGATAAGAAGTTTAAGTCCATTGACGAACTTGAAAGGCTTTACAAGCAATGCACTAAAAACGATAATATCCTGATACTGAACTGCCCGCCCGACAGGGAAGGCCGCATACGGGCAGAAGACATTCGCATACTGAAAGAACTGCGTACACGGCTGGGGATTTAAGACAGCTCGTGTAGACGGATTTATATGCTCAGTTGCTTCGCCCGATATTCCTTGGGCGAGTACTGGGCTATTTTTGTAAAGAGGCGGGTGAATTGCGCCGGGCTGAGAATTCCCACCTTCTCAGCAATCTGCATGATGGTCAAATCGGTTGTGAGCAGCAAAGCTTGGGCACGCTCTATGCGCTTTACCTGAATGTATTCGCAAGGAGACATCCCTATAATTTTCTTGAAAACTTTTGAAAAATGGTCGGGAGTAAGACACATTAATTCCGCTAAATCATTCACGGAAATGCGCTTGTCCAGATTCTTGCTCACGTAGCCGATTACTAATTCGAATTTCCCATAAGAATCGTTCGTCGACGGTTGCTTCAGGCTTTCGTCGCTCACAAACCGGGAAAGCAACTGCAAGAGAATGCCGTCGCTTTCTATAATCGAACCCATACGGAAAGACGGATTTCCCTCGCACGCTTCGTAGATAGCCTTGTCATTACCATAGTGCTGAGGGTCTACCACCGACAAGGCTTTACAAGGGTTCAGTTTTAAATAACGTTTCACCAAGTCTCGGTCGGTAGTATGGGCGGCAACCTTCAGATTCATCTTCGAAGGGTTTGGTATTCCGGCATTTCCCGCCAAATCATCGAAGAAGCAAATGTAATAGTGGTCCATGGAGTCACTGCATTCATAGCTATGGAAAGTAAACTTGGGAATTAGGAATAAAGTTCCTGGGGTTAGCTCATAGCTAACATTGTTGATATACACTTTTCCACATCCTTTTTCTATATAATAGAGCCGATAAAAGGGACTGATTACATTCTTATAGTTCCACCAACTGCCTACACGCTTGAATCCCGTGTAAATCATTGACAATGAAAAGGTTTTATATACAGATATAGTCATACTCAACGGCCTTTTATTTAGATATCACAAAGATGGTTATTTTTCTCGACTATGCAAACAGCTCAAATCATTATTTCTGCCTTATTCTATACATGAAACGTTTTAATCAAGTAGTACTTTCTCCTTACTCGAAGTTACTTCTGTATTGCAGTGGCGACATCCCTGTATGCTTTTTGAAGTACCGGCCAAAGAAGGACTGGTCGGGAAAATGAAGCCGATTAGAAATTTCCTGTATGCTGAGATTGGTGGATTGCAGCAATGCTTTTATTTCGAGTATCACGTGTTGGTCTATGATGCTTTTGGCTGTTTGACCGGTCACTACCTGTACTATTGTGGAAAGGTAGCGAGGAGTAATGAACAGTTCGGTTGCATAAAAGGAAACCTCTCGTTGGGAGGTGCAGTGCTTATGAATCAGCTGGATGAAGCGTTTGAATATTTCTTCTTTTCGGCTGATATTTTCCACTTTTCTCTGCAAGAACAAATGCTGTGTCTTGTCATAGAAATCCAATAGGAAGTTTTGGACGAAGTTCTTGAATATCTGAATGCGGAAACTGTTATCCCGGTCGTTATAGAGGTCTTTCATCGCCAAACTTAGTCCGATAAATGGCTTGACTCGTTCTTCAGGAATAACAATGCATGGATGTTCCTTTAAAAAGTGGAAGAAGGAAGGGTCCAGGCGTGAGGTGATTTCTCTGAATAGCGTATCGGAGAAAATAATATAGGATACAGTGAAGTCTTCACTGGCATAAGTACAATTGAAAATGCTGCCGGGCAGAAGCAGGAGTTGGGTGTTTTCTGTCATCTCGTAAGCTTGCAAATCAATTTCTATATGTGCTCTTCCACTACGGCAATGGAAAATAGATGCATCTCCCAACTTCAAAATCTGATTGGAGCACATATCCATCTTTTCATCTATTCCGGTTATAAATGGTTCGCTTTTAGGTAAATTCAGATTTTTCATATCTATTCTTATTTTGACACAAAAATAACTGTTTTATTTGTAATAATGAGGTTTATATTCCGAAATTGAACAATGGCGGCTAATAATTGAATGCGCCGACTTGCGAAATTCCATCTACCTTTGCATCCGAATTTAAAAGATTGGAATATGATAACAATGAACAGAAAATGGATGCGACTAATGGTATTAGTTGGTTGTGCAGCATTGGGGACATCGTGTAAACAGGTGCCTGAAACACAAGTGGAGTCGGAATATGCAGTACTGAAAGTGACTCCTTCGGATAAGGTTTTATCTACTACTTATTCGGCGACTATCCGCGGACGTCAGGATATTGATATTTATCCGCAGGTTTCCGGTTTCCTCACTAAACTTTGTGTAGAGGAAGGACAGGCTGTGCGCAAAGGACAAGTATTGTTTATTATTGACCAAGTGCCCTATAAGGCAGCTTTGGAGACGGCTGTGGCCAATGTGGAATCGGCAAAAGCCGGACTGGCTACTGCACAGTTGACATACGACAGCAAGAAAGAACTGTTTGCCAAAAAAGTAGTTTCTGAATTTGACCTGAAGACGGCCGAAAACTCCTGGCTCACCGCCAAGGCTCAGTTGGCTCAGGCTAAAGCTCAGGAAGTAAGCGCCCGCAATAATCTGTCTTATACGGAAGTGAAAAGTCCCTCGGATGGGGTGATCGGTACTTTGCCTTACCGCGTAGGCGCATTGGTTAGTGCCAGCCTGCCGCAACCGTTGACCACGGTTTCCGATAATTCGGATATGTATGTGTACTTCTCGATGACTGAAAACCAATTGTTGGCTTTGACCCGCCAATATGGTTCTAAGGCTGAGGCATTGAAGAATATGCCGGAAGTGGAATTGCAATTGAATGACAAGTCCATGTATGGTGAGAAAGGACGTATTGAAACAATCAGTGGAGTGGTTGACCGGAATACCGGTACTGCCAGCCTTCGTGCCGTATTCCCGAACAAGAATGGTTTGCTGTACAGCGGAACATCGGGAAATGTGATTCTTCCGGTTACTATGAAAGGAAGTCTGGTTATCCCTCAAGCAACCGCTTTCGAAATTCAGGATATTACATACGTATATAAGGTAGTAGATGGCAAGGCGCAATCGGCTCCCGTCAGCGTGACCCGTGTAAACGGCGGTCAGGAATATATCGTGAACGATGGTTTGAAAGAAGGAGATATCATTGTTGCCGAAGGCGTAGGTTTGCTGCGTGAAGGTACTTCGATTAAAGTAAAACAAAACTAAGAAAGAAAATGAATTTAAGAACCTTTATAGAACGCCCCATCCTATCGGCAGTTATCTCTATTTCGATAGTCGTAGTGGGCATCATCGGGCTGTTCACTTTGCCCGTCGAGCAATATCCGGATATTGCTCCGCCTACCATCCAGGTAAACACCTCTTATTTCGGCGCTAGTGCGGAAACGCTTCAAAAGAGTGTGATCGCTCCGTTGGAAGAAGCGATTAATGGTGTGGAAAACATGACTTATATGACTTCCACCGCTACCAATGCCGGTACGGTAGACATTACTGTGTATTTCAAACAGGGGACAGACCCCGATATGGCGGCGGTCAATGTGCAGAACCGCGTATCCAAGGCTACCGGACAGCTCCCTGCCGAAGTAACCCAGGTGGGCGTGACCACTTCAAAGCGTCAGACCAGTATCTTGCAGATGTTCTCACTCTATAGTCCGGATGATTCGTATGATGAGAAATTCCTTTCCAACTATATCAGTATCAACCTGAAACCTTCTATTCTCCGTATTCAGGGAGTAGGTGATATGATGATTATGGGTGGAGACTATAGTATGCGTATCTGGATGAAGCCTGACGTGATGGCTCAGTATAAACTGATTCCATCGGATGTTACTCAGGTGTTGGCAGAGCAGAATATAGAATCGGCTACCGGTTCATTCGGTGAGAACTCTGATGAGACTTACCAATATACCATGAAGTATAAAGGCCGTTTGATTACTCCGGAAGAATTCGGTGAAATTGTGATTCGGTCTTCAGATGATGGTGAGGTGCTGAAACTGAAAGAGATTGCCGATATTGAGATGGGTGAAGAGAGTTATGCCTATCATGGTGCGATGGACGGACACCCCGGTATCTCTTGTATGATTTTCCAGACGGCCGGCTCTAATGCTACGGAAGTGAACAATAACATTGATGCTTTGCTGGAAGAAGCTGCCAAGGATTTGCCGAAAGGGGTGGAGCTGACCAAAGTGATGAGTTCCAACGATTTCCTTTATGCATCTATTCATGAGGTGGTGAAGACTTTGTTTGAGGCTATCTTCTTGGTCATCTTGATTGTGTATGTATTCTTGCAGGATATCCGTTCTACGGTCATTCCGTTGGTGGGTATCATTGTATCTTTGATTGGTACCTTCGCTTTTATGTCGATAGCCGGATTCAGTATCAACCTGATTACCTTGTTTGCCTTGGTGCTGGTCATCGGTACGGTGGTAGATGATGCCATAGTCGTCGTCGAGGCGGTGCAGGCACGTTTTGATGTGGGCTACCGCTCTTCTTATATGGCCAGTATCGATGCCATGAAGGGTATCAGTAATGCGGTTATCTCTTCTTCATTGGTATTTATGGCGGTGTTTATTCCGGTTTCGTTCATGAGCGGAACTTCCGGTACTTTTTATACACAGTTTGGTTTGACAATGGCGGTCGCTGTAGGTATATCTGCCGTCAATGCGTTGACGCTGAGTCCGGCACTGTGCGCTTTGTTCCTGAAACCGTATATCAATGCAGACGGTACGGTGAACAACAACTTTGCGGCACGTTTCCGTAAAGCGTTCAATGCGGCTTTTGATGTGATGATTGAAAGATATAAGAAAGGGGTGTTGTTCTTTATCAAACGCAAATGGATGGTATGGACACTTCTCACGGCTTCGGTAGTATTGTTGGCGTTCTTGATGAATACCACCAAAACCAGTTTGGTGCCCGATGAAGACCAGGGGGTTGTGTTTGTCAATGTCAGTACGGCGGCAGGTAGTTCATTGAAAACGACCAATGACGTAATGATGCGTATCGAAAAGCGTATGATGGATATTCCGCAGGTATTGCATGTGCAGCGTGTGGCCGGTTATGGTTTGCTGGCAGGTCAGGGTAACTCTTTCGGTATGCTGATTCTGAAACTCAAACCTTGGGATGAGCGTGAAGGAAAAGAGAATGATGTACAGGCGGTAATCGGGCAGGTATATGGCCGTACCGCAGACATCAAGGATGCCAGTGTGTTTGCCATCTCTCCGGGTATGATTCCGGGCTATGGTATGGGTAATGCGTTGGAACTCCACATGCAGGATAAACAAGGTGGTGATGTGGGTACTTTCTTCAATACTACCCAGCAATATCTGGGCGTTTTGAACCAGCGTCCCGAAATTGCGATGGCCTATTCTACCTTTGATATCCGTTATCCGCAATGGACGGTAGAGGTAGACGCGTCTAAATGTAAACGCGCCGGCATCACTCCGGATGCGGTGTTAAGTACGTTGTCGGGCTACTATGGCGGACAGTATGTTTCCAACTTCAACCGTTTCTCTAAAGTATATAAGGTGATGATTCAGGCTGATCCTAAATATCGTGTGGATGAAAGCTCGTTGAACAATATCTTTGTGCGTATGTCGAATGGCGAGATGGCTCCCCTCGGCCAGTTTGTGACATTGACCCGCAGTTATGGCGCAGAATCATTGAGCCGTTTCAATATGTTCAACTCCATTGCTGTGAACGCGATGCCTGCTGAAGGGTATAGTACCGGTGATGCTATCCGTGCTGTTCAGGAGACTGCCGTACAAGCACTTCCGAAAGGTTTCGGATATGATTTCGGTGGTATTACTCGTGAAGAGACCGACCAGGGAGGCACGACTATTATCATCTTTGGTATTTGCTTCCTGATGATCTATCTCATCTTGAGTGCGCTTTATGAAAGTTTCCTTATTCCGTTTGCCGTATTGCTTTCCGTGCCGTTCGGTTTGATGGGTAGCTTCCTGTTTGCGAAGATGATGGGGCTGGAAAACAATATTTATTTGCAGACCGGTTTGATTATGTTGATTGGTTTGCTTGCCAAGACTGCCATCTTGCTGACCGAGTATGCTACTGAGCGCCGCAAGGCAGGTATGAGTCTGACTTCTGCCGCACTTTCTGCCGCCAAGGCTCGTTTGCGTCCTATCTTGATGACTGCTTTGACCATGATTTTCGGTTTGTTCCCGTTGATGGTTGCCAGTGGGGTAGGTGCTAATGGTAACAGTTCACTGGGTACAGGTACTGTGGGCGGTATGGTGATTGGTACGCTGGCGTTACTGTTTATTGTACCTTCTTTGTTTATCGTATTCCAATATTTGCAGGAAAAGGTACGTCCTATTCAGTTTCAGCCGGCGTCCGATTGGCAGATTCAGGAAGAATGTATAGAAGCAAGAGAAGAAAGACAGCACCACATTGAAGAAAAAGGAAAGCATTAACATCGTAGGGTGATGCTCAGAATGACAATATGATAGGTTGTTTTAGCTTTGACACCGCCCGGATGTGTGCATAATTAAATAGTATAAGAATGAAAAAACAAATCATTATATCAACTGTCGCAGCCCTCACACTGAGTAGCTGCGGCATATATACCAACTATAAACCTGCAACCGAGGTGCCCGATAATTTGTATGGGGAAGAGGTTGTGGTTGCTGATACGTTGGATAATATCGGCAATCTGAGCTGGAGGGAGGTCTTTACCGATCCGCAGCTTCAGGGGCTGATAGAGCAGGGATTGCAGAACAATACGGATTTGCAGTCGGCACAATGGCGTGTGAAGGAGGCGGAAGCTACCATGCTTTCAGCTAAATTGGCCTATCTGCCTTCTTTCGCTTTGTCACCACAGGGAACAGTTAGCAGTTTTGATAAAGGAAAGGCTGTACAAACCTATACTTTACCGGTTACGGCAAGTTGGGAAATAGATATCTTCGGGCGTATCCGTAATGCGAAACGTCAGGCAAAGGCGTTGCTCGAACAGAGTCGTGACTACAAGCAGGCTGTCCAGACCCAGCTGATAGCCGGTATAGCCAATACTTACTATACTTTGCTGATGCTGGACAACCAACTGGAAATCTCTATCCGGACTGAACAGTCATGGAAAGAAACCGTAGATGCTACCCGTGCCTTGATGGAGGCGGGACTGGCGAATGAGGCGGCTGTTTCACAAATGGAAGCTACATACTATACTATATGCACTTCTGTTCTCGACTTGAAAGAACAGATTAATCAGGTAGAAAACAGCCTTTCGCTGTTATTGGCAGAAGCTCCTCATGCTATTCAGCGCGGTTTACTCGTTGGGGTGGATACATGGAATAGTCCCAACGGTTTACCGAAGAACCTATCAGTAGGTATTCCTGTACAGATGCTTGCCAACCGCCCCGATGTACGTAGTGCGGAACGTTCGCTGGAGGCGGCTTTCTATGCTACTAATCAGGCACGGTCTGCATTCTATCCTTCTATTATGTTGAGTGGAAATGCCGGATGGACAAACTCTGCTGGAAGTATGATTGTTAATCCGGGCAAATTTATAGCAACAGCTATTGGCTCATTGACGCAACCATTATTTAATAAAGGTGCGAATATTGCACAGCTGAAGATAGCCCGAGCCCAACAGGAAGAAGCAAAGTTAAGTTTTCAACAGGCTTTGTTGAATGCGGGAAGTGAAGTCAATGAGGCATTGGTGAAGTATCAGACAGCGCAGGAGAAGTCGGCTTATTATGATAGACAAATTATATCGCTGAATAAAGCTCTTGAGAGCACTTCTCTGTTGATGAAACATGGGAATACTACTTATCTGGAAGTATTGACGGCTCAGCAAACATTGCTCAGTGCGCAATTGAGCCAAGTGGCGAATCGCTTTACAGAGATGCAAGGTATGATAAACCTCTATCAGGCATTAGGTGGAGGACGTGATTAAAATTTAGCATACTGTAATCTTCATAGAGATGAAGAAAGAAAGGCTGCCGAAGTAGTGATACTTATAGGCAGCCTTATTATATTTTATTTATGGTTCTACAATGATGCAAACCGGATTGGAATCTTCATTTATATCCTTCAAAAAACTCAGTTTTCCTTCTTGGGCAGTTTCAGGATGTTCATCCAGCCATTTCTGGATATCTCCAACTTCCTGTAAAGAGGCATATTCTCCTTGTTCCGAGTGTGTTTCTGGAAAGAAAGGCATAAACCGGCTCAAGTCATCAGTTAATCCGGCTTCGTTTTTATTCATATAAGTCTTTCCGGTTGCCTTATCATAGATTCCGGTGAAAGGTATGTTCCGACTATATATTCCTTGTATGCATTGGAATAAGATATTTTGCGGAGTCTCCATGACATATGAAACGGTGATATATTCTTCCGTACCTTCTTTGTCTCCAATCTTATCAGTCGGCAAAGTCCATTTGCCTATATTAAATGTGAGATAGGGTTGCATTTCATTCCCTTTTATCGTAAAGATGGTGTCTTTCAATGCTTCTCTGAAATGGATATCATTTCCGCTATTCCATACGGTGGGGTAATTTACCGGCATATAGTATTTCTTTCCATTTTTAGATTCTAAAATAATCACCCCATTGTAGCCTAACATTCCGAAGGCTTTTTTCCCTGTTTTTCCATGAAGAACTGAGATGGATGCAATATCATTGGGAGTGATAGTTTGCTCAACATAAGGGTTGCTGTTGTTTATAGAGTCTTTTGCTTCCCCTTTTTCGTTAAACCATACCAACTTATTGTTGGAAGAGGGAATTCCAATGGCTTCCCCATAATGGCCGATAATAAGCGAATCGGTAAAAGTGGCACAAAATCCTTGTGTCAGGTTCTTGGGCAGTGTGACTTCTCCCAGAAATGTGCCTTCTTGACTGTATTTGAGCAATTTATTTGGTTGGCGATGAAAGTAAAGAGTTCCGGTTTGGGGATGGACGTAGTACATTGCATTGCTGTATCCTTCCGGGTCATTTCCTCTGTGTCCTATACTGCACAAATATTTTCCTGTCTGTTTGTCGAATGCGAGACAGCGAGAGCCGGTTGTCACCAAGATTTTATCTTTTAGGAGTTTGATGGAGTATGAGTTTCCTATTAAAGAAGAATCAGTCGTTTCCAGCGGTACGTAACGGATGTTTTTTCCTAATTGAGACACCTTTAATTCGGTGAGCTGTTCAATACTGCCGGCGATGTCAATGGCTTTTGAATCGTTGGTTTGACTTGGTTGTGCACAGGAACCTAGTAATAACAGGAGCACAGCACTTAAGATAATTTGCTTTTTCATGGTATTTGGGGTAACTAAAAGGAAAGGGAGTATGTCAAAACTAAACCGGCCTATCCCATCGTCAGCTGTAGGGGCAGGGTTTGCCTGCCCGAAGACACAAAGTAAACTGTTTTCGGGCGAGCGAACCTCGCCCCTACGAACGAAACGACAGCATTATCCACGTTTGGACACAACCCCTTCTTACTATAAAAAAAGTTGTATTAGCGGGCAGCAAAGAATACAGAACTTCCGGCTGCTACTCTTACAGTTGCTACACCCTGAGCATCGGGAGTGACAGTCATTGAGGTACCGTTTTGCATACTGACAGTTGCAGTTCCGTCTTCGTTCATTTTTACCAGTTCGAAGCTTTGTCCGTCGGCTACAGCATTCCAGGTATTGTTGTCCTTGTTGTAAACCAAATCAACAGATTTTTCTTCTCCCTTTTTAGTGATGGTGTAACCATCTGTGTTTGTCTTCACCAAATATTCACCGTTTTCGCCTTTTACTTCTTTCACTTCACCAATAGAAGCCGTAGGGTTGGAACCACTCCAGAACTCGATGGAGTTGAGTACCAAAACGTCTGCCAGGTAAGCGATTTCGTAAACGGGCACAATGTGGAAAGCAACGAAAATAAGTTCGTTTACAAACTTGTTGCTGACTCCTTGGTTCCAATCCTTCAGATTATTCCATAATCCAAAAGAACCGATGCATGATGAAAACATGATGCTTCCACCCAGCATGGCACAAACAACCAATGTTTTATTTCTTTTCATAATTACATAAGTTAAGTTTATAAAAGTCTTTTTCCCGATGACAATTCGGGACTATTCATCTTGCAAAGATAGAACTTTTTTATGGAAATGTTCTTCTCTTCTTAAAAATCTGTATCTTTGTCCATTCGAATATGAAAAACTATTAATCAAAAATCTTATAAAAGAAATGAAAGAACAGATTCAAAAAAAGCTCAACGACTCTAAAGCACTTCGGTGGGGTGTGTTGGTGCTGGTGGCTTTCACCATGTTATGCGGTTATTTCCTGACGGATGTAATGTCGCCTCTCAAAACGATGCTTGAAAAAGAACTATTATGGGACAGCCTTGATTACGGCATCTTTACAAGTGCGTATGGCTGGTTTAATGTTTTCGCTTTCATGCTGATTATCGGAGGTATTATCCTTGATAAGATGGGAGTTCGTTTCACCGGAATGGGAGCCTGTGTTCTGATGGTGCTGGGTTGCGGATTAAAATATTACGCCATTTCAACTACTTTCCCTGTCGGTGATACATTTTTTGGTATGAAGACACAGGTTGGTTTAGCCGCTTTAGGATATGCCATCTTCGGGGTAGGTGTGGAAATTGCCGGTATCACTGTCTCAAAAATCATAGTAAAATGGTTTAAAGGTAAAGAAATGGCTTTGGCTATGGGAATGGAGATGGCTACAGCTCGTTTGGGTACCATGTTGGCATTAGCCGTTACGGTTCCTATTGCTACTTTTTTTGGAATTACTGATGCTGATGGTACTTTCCATCCCAATATTCCGGCTCCGTTGCTACTTTGTCTCATCATGCTTTGTATTGGTACGATAGCTTTCTTTATTTACACCTTTTATGATAAGAAACTGGATGCTTCGTTAGAAGAAGAGGGCGCAGAACCGGAAGAGCCTTTCCGTATGAAAGATATTTGGCTGATTATCACTAATAAGGGTTTTTGGCTGATTGCCATGCTTTGTGTGTTATTCTATTCTGCCGTGTTCCCCTTCTTGAAATATGCCACTGATTTGATGGTACAGAAATACCATGTAGATCCAGAACTTGCCGGAACAATTCCAAGTCTTTTGCCTTTGGGAACTTTGTTCTTGACTCCATTCTTCGGTAATATATACGATCGTATCGGCAAAGGGGCTACCCTGATGATTATCGGTTCTGTTCTTTTAATTTTCGTACATACCATGTTTGCATTGCCGGTACTCAATGTTTGGTGGTTTGCTACTATTGTGATGATTGTATTGGGGATTGGTTTCTCATTGGTTCCGTCGGCTATGTGGCCTTCTGTTCCTAAAATTATTCCCGAAAAACAATTGGGTACTGCTTATGCTCTTATTTTCTGGGTGCAGAATTGGGGATTGATGGGTGTTCCTGCTTTGATTGGCTATGTGCTGAATGAATATTGCAAAGGCCCGGTTGTAGATGGTATGCAGACTTATGATTATACGTTGCCAATGTGCATTTTTGCTTGTTTTGGTGTAGCGGCTTTACTCTTTGCGGTTTGGTTGAAAGCGGAAAATAAGAAAAAAGGATATGGATTGGAAGAAGCTAACATAAAGAAATAGGGCTTCTCCCTTATTATTTAAAAACTCCCAAAAGAAAACTGCTGCAAAGGATTGTGTTGTCAATCGATTGCAGCAGCTTCTTTTTTCAGCCTGTCGGTCTTATGCAAAGAATGCAGTCAACAATAGAATAAAAACGGCTTCGGCTGCTGTGGCCATCATAAATACCTTCTTCACATTTCCAAGGCTTGCTGTCTGAGTAGTTGTATTCATACTTTCATTTTATTAAGTTAGTAAAACTAATATCTTTTCAGTTGTTTTGTGATTGCAAAAATCAGCAATTATTCTGGTAGTTTACTGTCCTAAATGGCTTTTATACTGTTCAAAAAAAACTCGTTAAACTTATTTATATCAACTATTAACAAGTGTATATGGGGCTTTTTCTATAGAACAAAATACTGCCTTTATCCATGGGGCAGTATGCGGTGAATGGATAAAGGCAGTATGTATGATTGGAGCAAATCGAAGTTGTCAGTCTTTGTCTATTTTTACAATTTTTCCGTTATTGGGATCGAAAAGTACTCGTGTGTTTATTTTCTTATTAAATAAATTATCCACTAATACTTCGGTGGTTCCAAACTGTGTAATGAGGAGCTCACCTTCAAAGTATCGTTTGGTGGGGCTGGCAACAGTGACTGATGCCTTGCCCGGGATATTATAGATAACACCGTCCACTTTCTTTTTGTCCTTTGCCTTTTCGTCTGCCGGAGGTAACGTTTCCTGATTGGTGACAGATAAATAGATAGGTTCTCCTGCCAGGTTTTCATCACTTACTACACCCAATTTTTTTGAAAATCGGAAAGCAATTTTATCTTTCATGCTTTCTGTGGGAGTTATGCGGATAGTAAAGGTTTTATCTTCACGGTCGGTTATGCCCGCAAACATTTGCGTCATGGCTTGTTCTTGTTCGTCCAGATTATCCAGCATCAGTTTCAGTGCCGCACCGTCTTTGGGCATATAATCTGCTTGTCCGCGGGTAAGGCTGTTTTTGCTTTCTCGGATATTGTAGATTTCTTTAGCTACCAGTTCGGCCATCTTTGCAGTAGAAGCGGTGCTGAGAATCTCTTCAGTCATAAAGCTGCGCGGATCTATACGTCTTTTGGCTGTATTTGCAATCGGAGTTGCCGGCGCTTTTTCTATCGGTGAAGTCGTATTGATAGCTTTGATAATACCGTCGTTGGTCAGTTCCACTTGCGAAGCGGCACTTTTATCTTTCAGTTTCACTATATATGCATTATCCGGGTCGGGGACACCGATAGCTTTCGCTTTGATACTTTTTATTTCCCAGTAGGTTTCTGGTTGGGCCGAGATGTTCGTCATGCGTAGATACCTGTTGGCATACTGGCATAATTCTCCCGGTGTATAGGTTACTTTGGTAGCCACTACTTCCAGTTCTATTTCGGTTTTGGGCAAGTAATAAACGACACCTTCTCCCATGGTTCCCGGAGTATATTTACTGAAATCCTGTGCAGCACTACTCAATGAAATCAGTATACCTGCTGCAATTATTAATCCTCTTTTCATAATTTCCTTTTCTTATATAGGTAAGGGCAAATATAGCTATTCTTTTGTAAATCCGGCTTTTGTTTCGCTTAATTTCTTCCAAGCAGCAGGAAGTGCTTCTACGATATCACTTGAAGTCATACCTATTTCTCCTTTTTGCTGAGCGGCAATGTCTCCTGCTAAGCCATGTACATAGACACCCAGTCGGGAAGCCTCTTCTTGCGAATGTCCTTGTGACAATAGTGAAAGTAGGATACCGGTCAATACATCACCGCTTCCGGCTGTTGCCATACCGGGATTACCGGTCGGATTGAAATAGCAATTCCCTTCCGGGGTTACCACGGCACTCCAGGAACCTTTTACTACGATGTAGCTTTGCAGATAAGCGGCAAGTTCTTTAGTCTTGACTAAGCGTTCGTAGGTATCCATACACTTTCCGATAAGGCGTTCCAACTCACCTAAATGGGGAGTGAGGATACAGCGTTTCGGCAGTCGGCTTAACCAACTGCGGTGGGTGCTTAGAATATTCAGGGCATCAGCATCCAGTACTAACGGTAGCGGGCAGTTCTGTATCTGTTCCATCATAGCGAGGGCGGTATCTTCTTCTTGCCCCAGTCCGGGACCGATGGCTATCGCTTGATAGCGGTCAATATCGGTCGGCTCAGCAAAATAACGTTCATGTATATCGGTATGTACAATAGCTTCGGGTACAGTAGATTGCATTAAATCATGGTTATGGATAGGAACATGCACTGTCAGCAGTCCGATACCTGAACGCAGACATGCACGGGCCGATAAGATAGAAGCTCCGGCCATGCCATAAGAACCTGCAATTAATAGTCCATGACCGAATGTTCCCTTGTGTGCGAACCGCTTTCTCGGTTTGATAAGGTTACGTATCTCTGCTTCTTCCGTGGTGAAGAAAGAACTTTCTACCGTTTCTATAAATTCAGTCTTCAATCCGATATTCAATAATTCCCATTCGCCTACAATATCTTCGTTTTCAGGGAAGAAAAACGAAAGTTTGGGCAATTGGATACTAAGCGTCACATCTGCACGCATGATACTTTGCCTTATATTATAGGTGTTGTCTTCTCCCATTAATCCTGAGGGAATATCGATGGCTACTACCGGCGATTTGGAAGCATTTATATACTTCACTACCGCGGCAAATCCTCCGTTTAATGGCTTGTTGAGGCCGGAACCGAATAGTCCGTCTACTACCAGATGCTTTTCTGTCAGTACAGGAGGATCAAATTTTGTACTTACTTCTGTAAAGTAGACAGAGCCACATTCTTTCAGGCGGGCAAGGTTGATTTGGCACTCTTCGGATAATTCTCCTTTGGTATTGAACAGGAAAACCTCTACCCGATAGTTCTGTTGTGACAGCAGTCGTGCTACGGCTAATGCATCTCCTCCATTGTTTCCGGGGCCGGCAAAAACGACGATATGGAAAGAGTTATTCCAACGGCGCATAATGGCACGTGTCAGTTCATGGGCAGCTCGTTCCATCAAGTCAATGGAGGCTATGGGTTCATTGGCTATAGTGTATTTGTCCAGCTCTTTTAGATGGGTACTCGAAATAATTTTCATATTCAATCTCTTTTGTTTGGATGTGCAAAGATAACACTATTTACAGAAAGAGGTTGTGAGAAAACTTCGATACTTAGAATAAAAATACTAAGTTTGTAAACAGCATTAGTTATCAATGCTTTAATAATAACTATTTTAGTCCTTTTGCTTGGAACCAAGCATTCTAATTTCGGCAAAGATAAATATTTTCTTTTAATATCCATATATCCTTTGCTTTCGGCTTGTTATAAAAATGAACCTACGTGATGATTGCCTTCTTCCTTAGATGTTTGTTATTACCTTTTTACAAAAAATATCAATAATGTGCTGTATTTAATATTTGTATTTGTATATTTGCATCCAAAATATAATTGTACTTAAAAAATAATCAATTTATTAATTTTAAAACATGTGTAAAGGCAAAAACTTATTACAGAGCGGGCGTGGACAAACGCATTTTATTCAATTAACAGTAAACACATCCTTAAATTAAAATCTATGAGAAGAGAGCAACTTAAATTAGTAAGTGCGATACTACTTTTATCTGGTTTTTCTACCGGATTTATGCAGGCAGCGCCTCACGCAGCAGCTACAGGAGTATCTATCGTGCAGCAGGACAATACCTGTACAGGTGTTGTATTGGACCAAAATGGTGAATCCGTTATCGGAGCTTCAGTCGTTGTAAAAGGAACAACCAATGGAGGTATTACTGGTATAGACGGAGATTTTATCATTTCTAACGTGAAGAAAGGCGATGTAATCGTTATCTCGTTTGTGGGTTATGCAGAACAGCAGATTGTGTGGGACGGCAAGCCGATGAAAGTGATTTTGAAAGAAGATACCGAGACTTTGGATGAGGTAGTGGTAGTAGGTTACGGTGTACAACGCAAGAGTTCTATCACCGGTTCTATCGCTTCTGTAAAATCAGACAAATTGAAGACGGTTACTACTCCAAGTGTGGCCAATATGTTGCAGGGTAAAGTTGCCGGTGTAGTAGTTACACCTACTTCCGGTCGACCGGGTGCCGGTGTAAGTATCCGGGTACGTGGTACCGGTTCACTTCGTGGTAATACAGAGCCTCTTTGGGTTATTGATGGTGTAGTAGGTGATGCCATGGCTGATTTGAACCCGAATGATATTGAAAGTATCTCTATTTTGAAAGACGGTTCGGCTACGGCACTTTACGGTTCTCGTGGTGCTAACGGTGTAGTACAGGTTGTTACTAAACGTGCCACTACCGGTGGCTCTTCTTTTGATGCTTCTGTGAAGTTCGGTATTTCTCAATTGCAAAAGGGTAACCTTGAAATGATGAACGGTGCCGAATATTATGATTATCTGGTTACCGCTTATACCAATGCCGGAACATTACAAGACCAACAGTGGCTTCAGCCTTATTTGAAGGAACAGAATTTTGACTGGTGGGATTTTGCTACACAGAATGCTCTGACACAGAACTACAACATCGGATATAAGTATGGTAATGACCGAATAAAATCTTATATTTCTGCTGACTATTATACAGAAGAAGGTGCTATCAAAGGATATGATTATGACCGTTTCACGTTGAGAGTGAACACTGATTATATTGTTAATGACCGTTTGACATTGAGAGCCAAATTGTCTACCAGCTATAAGGAGACATTCGATCAGCAGTATGGTTTGTCTCACACTAGCTATACTCCATGGGATACTCCCTATGACTCTCAGGGCAATGTAAAAATCGGAACAGAAGGCCGACCGAGTAAAGAAGATGCTGCAACTGCAGACCCACGTGATTACTGGTATTCTGACGGAAGCTCCAACTGGCTGTACAACAATCGTTTGAACTGGGGTAAGTCACGTTCTAACGCTATGGATATCGGTGTCGGTTTCGACTATAAAATTTTTGATTGGTTGACTTTTGTTTCTAATAACAAAGTGGGATTGAGCAATAGTTATGGTGAGAATTACTATGACCCGATGGCAGTGGGACAAGAATCACTCCAGGGTACTATCTACAACAGTAATTCTAATGTCCGTACCATTTATACCAGCCAGTTGCTTCGTTTCTTAAAGACTTTCAATGATGTACACGAAATCAACGCGTATTTGGGTTATGACTACGATGAATATCGTTATTATAGCATGACCGGTCAGGCTTCACAGATGTTCCAAGGTAATGAAATTCTGAACGGTGGTGTGGCTAATCCTAAAGTGGGCGGTACTAAAGTTGAGAAGAAAAATGCCGCTTATTATTTTAACGGTAACTATTCTTACGATAATAAATACCTCTTTCAGGTAATGTTCCGTGTAGACGGTTCATCACAGTTTGGTTCTAACAAACGTTGGGCTCCTTTCTGGTCTGTCGGTGGTGGTTGGAGTATGCATAAGGAAGAATTCATGAGTAATCTTAAATGGGTGAATGAATTGAAACCCCGTATTTCTTATGGTATTTCCGGTAACTTACCTGATGGTGCTTATGAATGGGCTACCATGCTGGCTAGTACTACACAATATGGTAGCAAAGTGGGTTTGTATTCCAATTACTTGGGAAATCCCGACCTCTCTTGGGAAGAAACAGCTACTTTAGACTTCGGTTTGGATGTACGTTTGTTTGATCGTTTAAGCATTGTATTTGACTACTATCACAAAGATGTAAAGAATCTTATTTATTTGAAACACTTGCCTGCTGTAACAGGTTATAACCGTCAGACTGCCAATAATGGTAAAATGACGAATCAAGGTTTTGAAGTGACTGTTACTCCTGAAATCATCAGAACGAAAGACCTTTATTGGGATGTTAGCTTCAACTTAGGCTATAATAAGAATGAGATTACTTACCTTCCTGACGGTGATGAACTTACATCACAGGCAACAGCTGTGGGTTATCCTTACAGAAACTGGTATTTGCGCGAATGGGCAGGTGTGGATTCACAAACGGGAACTCCATTGTGGTTTAAGGTAGATGAAGAAGGCAATAAGACAGTTACCGGTGATTACAACCAGGCAACTCGTGTATTGTTGGATGAAGTGCCTACTCCTAAATTTAATGGTGCTATCAGCACGAATTTGACATGGAAAGGTTTCACTTTGAACGCTAACTTTACATTTGCTACCGGAGCTAAGATTTACAATGGACAGCGTGCCGGTGCACTTGACCGTGACTGCGGACGTAACTCTCAGCCGCCTATGAAATTGAAAGACGGATGGAGCCGTTGGGAAAAACCGGGTGATATCGCTACACATCCTCAGTTGATTGATGGTGGTAATAACGGTGCCGATAGAGAATCTACACGCTATTTGGAAAACGGTGACTATTTTAAATTGAAATCTCTTTCTTTAGCTTATAGCTTCCCGAAACGTTGGTTGGAACCATTGGGCGTGAAGTCTGCTAATTTGAGTGTCGGTGGTGAGAACTTGTTTACCATTACCAGCTTCTCAGGACAAGACCCGGAAATCCTGTACTCTTCAGATTATAATGGTAGTGCCGGAAGCTTCGGCTATCCTACAGTAAGACGCTTTACTTTAGGATTGAGTGTTCAATTCTAATTTCTAATATCTAAATGAAAACATTATGAAAATAAAATATATACTAGGTGCCATGGGAATGGCGTTCGGAATGACCGGATGCAACCTGGACATTACCATGTATGATGGTGTGATGGAGGAACAATTCGACAATAAGAACCTCCTTGAACTGTCTCAGGGAAGTTATCGCTTGTTGAAAAATGACGGTGGATTGATTGACAACGGATACTATTTTTGGGCTTTCGGTGCTGATGATGTTACTTGGAACGGAACTTCAACCGGTGCAACTTTTAAATTGTATGATTATAGCCGAAACATTGCCAGCTCTACCACAGAATATACTTGGGAGCTCGGTTATCGTGTAATCGGTAACTGTAATAAGATTATTGAAATTGTTCAAGGATTGGGTAATGAAAGCACTCGTGAGCAAACCATCATGATGGGTGAAAACTATTATTTGCGTGCATTGAGCTACTTCTTGCTGGTTAATGAGTTTGCACAGCCTTATTCTAATAATCCGACACAGAATCCCGGCTTGCCTTTGAAATTGACAAGTGACCCGAATGATTTGCCTCAAAGTCGTTCTACTGTTGCCGAAGTTTATGATCAGGTGGTTCTCGACTTGAAGGATGCTATCACTTATCTGACACTGCAGCAAGGAGAGACTCCCAAATCAAACATCTATGCTACTAAAGAAGCTGCTGAAGCTCTGTTGGCTAGAGTCTATCTCTATATGGAGAATTGGGACGGTGCATGGGAAATGGCTAACAATGTAATTACATCAGGACGTTTTGAGTTGGAAAGAGGAAACCGCTTTGCTACTTATTCACAACTCATTCCTGAAGACAACAAGGAAACCATTTTTGCAGTACGTCGTACACTTGACAAAGATGACGATGGATACAGCCGTATGGGTAGTATGTACATCCGCATCGATGGTTCCGGTTGGGAAGAAATGTCTCCTTCTTCAAGATATTTGGAACTGTTGGAGCTGCATTTGAATGATAACAATATGCCTCAGGACTTGCGTAGCAAATTTATTGTGAAGAGATATGTAGAAGATGGCGTAGGCGACTATACTCCAGTTGGATATCCCAACAATGTATACGAAGACTGGACATTTGCTTATGCTGTTAAGCAAGCTAACACAGCCAACTATGAATACAAACAGTTGGATGTAGAAAAGCAGGCTGACGGTACATTCCTTATTACCAAAGACGCTTCTAAATTCCAAAGTGCTACCATCCAAGAAGAAGCCTACAATACAGGTACTCGTTACTATGTCGTAGGTCAGGACGGTAACAAGCATATAGGCCGTATCGAACCTAAAGTGTTTGATGCTTCCACTAAGCGTGGTAAGTCTTCTCTTTTCCTTGTTTATGCTATCAACAAATGTTCTTATCAGGAACAGAGCAAACATTTGTGGTCGCCCATCATCTCTCGTTTGGCTGAAATGTATCTGATACGTGCCGAAGCTAATTATGAAAAGGGTGGTTCCGTACAAGCTACGTTGGATGATATCAATATTCTTCGTGATAGAGCAGGTATACCTGAATGGACAATGACAAACATAGCTACTGCTGAAAATGGAAGTCCGAAAGATGTTCATAAGATTATTGAAGAAGAACGCATGCTGGAACTTGCATGGGAAGGTCATCGTCGTTTCGACGTATTCCGTTGGCGCTACACTATGGATAGAAGATATCCGGGAGGACATACCATAGCTCAGGGTGATAAATTCTATGAAATTCCGTATAACTCGCCATCGGTATGTGAGTTCATTCCACAGCTTCAGTATGATGCTTATCCTTACAAGTTGGAACAGAACCCCTAACAAAACAGATTTACTAATTTAAAATGGATATACAAATGAAAAAAATATCATATTTACTTTTGCTCTTTTTATCGGCCATTGTTTGCGGATGTTCCGAATATGAGCAACCGTATGTCGGTTATATCGTTGTAGAGCGTGCCGTGCTAGACGCTGCTGCCAATTCCAGTGCTACTGTAACCGCAGATACGGATATCTCTTCTGCCATTGTCGTTGACAATGTAGATGCAGATTGGTGTCAGGTGTCAGTAAACGGTAAGGAGATTACTGTGACTGCAACTTCTGCCAATACAGACAGCAATTATCGTACTGCTACTGTCAGTGTAAGATCCGGCTATCGCCAGACTACTTTCACTGTATTGCAGAAATATAACGGACAAGAATTTTTGCAGTATGACTGGACTCGTTGGACAGCTACCGGTAATGGTGTTGAAGCCGGTGACGGTGGTGGATATGCCAGCTTGTTTAATGAAAACCGTGCAACATTCTGGCACAGTCCGTACAGCTATTCAGTTCCTCTTCCTTATATCTTGGAAATTGATATGAAAGAAGAACAAGAATGTGCTATGTTCCATATTGGTAGAAGATATTATTCAAATGGTAACAATTACGGTACTGTTAAGAATATGAATATTTATGTCAGCACCGATAATGAGAACTTCGAAAAAGTCGGTGGATTTACATTCTCATTGCCATGGACTGCACCCGACGGAACTGTAGTAACCGGCTTTACCAGTCCGTTGATTCCGGCTTATGAAGAAGTTGTATTGCCTTCACCGGTGGTTGCCCGTTATATTCGTTTGGAAATAACAGAAACCAATACATCGAATAACACTTGTCAGGTTTCATATCTGAAAGTCTTTGAAAAAATCTAAGACTTTCATTTGAATTCCTCTGAATAATAAAAGAGGATGTCGTGAACATTGGTTTCCGGCATCCTCTTTTTTATTGAGGCATACCTTTGCTGACAGAACATAATCCCTTCATACGCTGACTCGTAATCCTCCTCACAAAACGGCTGTTAGATTTCATAAAATCGAATTAAAACACTATTTTTGCACCAATTTAATAAAAATACGGTTATGGATACCATTCAGATAAAAGACAAGCGCTTCACGACTTTCATTCCAGAAGAACGGATATTGAGAGAAGTAGAACGGGTAGCGAGTGAGATTAACCGGGATTTAGAAGGTACGAATCCCCTGTTTCTAAGTGTGCTCAACGGTTCGTTTATGTTTGCAGCCGATTTAATGCGTAACCTTACCATTTCCAGTGAGATATCTTTTGTGAAACTGGCTTCGTATGCCGGTACTTCGTCTACCGGGAAAGTAAAGGAATTGGTTGGCTTGAATGATGATATCGAAGGCCGTACAGTGGTGATTGTAGAAGATATTGTAGATACGGGAGTGACAATGAAGCATTTGTTAGAGACACTTCAAGCAAAGAACCCGAAGGAAATCCGTATCGCCACATTGTTGTTGAAGCCCGATAAGCTGACGGTAGATTTGGATATACATTATATAGCTATGCGTATTCCTAATGATTTTATTGTCGGTTATGGCCTTGATTATGATGGGTTGGGGCGCAATTATCGTGATATCTATACTGTAATAGAGTAAGAATTATACAACTAAATATAAAAATAAAAGGTAAAACAAGATGTTGAACATTGTAATTTTCGGTGCTCCGGGTTCAGGTAAAGGTACTCAGAGTGAACGTATTGTAGAGAAATTCGGTATTAATCACATTTCAACAGGAGATGTGCTTCGTGCAGAAATCAAGAATGGTACAGAGCTGGGTAAAACTGCTAAAGGTTATATTGACCAGGGTCAGTTACTTCCTGATGAGCTGATTATCGACATTCTGGCTAGCACATTGGATGGTTTCAAGGATAGCAAAGGTGTTATTTTCGACGGTTTTCCCAGAACGATTGCTCAGGCAGAAGCGTTGAAGCAGATGTTGTCGGAACGCGGACAGGAAGTTTCTATTATGTTAGATCTTGATGTTCCCGAAGACGAACTGATGACTCGCTTGATTAAACGTGGACAGGAATCAGGCCGTGCAGACGATAATGAAGAGACAATCAAGAAACGCCTTACTGTTTACCATTCTCAGACAGCTCCGCTGATTGACTGGTATAAAAAGGAAGGTAAATACCAGCATATTAATGGCTTGGGTGATTTGGAGACAATTACGCAGGATATTTGTAAAGCTGTTGATGTAGTGAAGTAAGTTATATCTTATCGTATAGAATAAAAAGAGACTCAACAATAGATTGAAAATATCTTTTGTTGAGCTTCTTTATTTTATGAACCTTTAATTTAAATACGTATGAAAACAAAATCATTGTTAGTGGAATTTTTCTTCTTGATATTCCTCTCGAACACTCTATTCGCCCAACAAGATAAAAATATCCAGATTGCTTGCAAAAACTATTCCATAGAGTCTGCTGTGCGCTTTATGGAAATGGCAGAAAAAGCGCAAAACGGCATATTGCCTGACGATGAAGCATGGAGGCAATTATTTGCTACGGAAGGTTACCATTGTTTCTTTTCGGCTTGTCGTGATTCATTAGAATGGCAACAAAATATAAGGACAGCGTTTCAAGTGGTGTTTGATAAGTCACAACAAGCCCGACTCGACAGTGTCGTTAGTCAACCTCTTAATGGAAACGGCCCTTTTCTGAATAACTTTATAGTGAATTTTAATTCTTTGAAGAATCGGCTTGATGTTCTGAATACCTTCATTCATGATACAGATTTCAGTATGCTGTTACATAAAGCTCATGCAAAAGCTCTTCAATACTTACCCGCACGCATCAATGACCTGCATCCTACCTTTACAAAATTTTATTTTCTTTCTTGGGATCTTGAAGACCGTACATGGAGCAATGGCATTTATTTTGATTTAAATACTTGTTATGAAGATGGGGAAGAAGGTTTGATAAACGTTATGGCACACGAACTTCATCATCATTATATGGGGGCTTTGCTGGAGGACCGGTTCAAAAAAGATCCCAAAGATGCAGCTCTTTGGGCAATTATTGTCAACCAGCAGGAAGGTACTGCCGACATCATTAACAAGCAGAAAATGCCAGTTGAAAAATTGGGACTTTATGGGCCTATGATTGTAAAGATTTATAATGATGATTATAATGCTTCCCCTGAAGTATTAAAACAGCTTGACAATTTGACTTGCGATTACCTTGCCGGAAAAATTACCGAAAAACAATATGAAGAAGCTCGTCAGTGTGCCCATTTTGGTGGACATACTACCGGAGATTTCATGGTCTTTCTTATCCGTGATCAATTGGGCTTGCAGGCTGCCATCGACTGTTTCTGTGATTTTCCTGCTTTTATCCGTCGTTACAATGAAGCGGCAGTTAAGGCAGATACGTATGTCTTTTCCGATACGTTTGTAGAGCATATAAATAAGGTGTGCCAAGAAATGGAAAAAGAATAAATACTTGTTTCTGTTAAAAAACTTGAGGAAATCGACTGAAATCACTATTTTTGCACTCATTATCTCAAACTGTAGAAGAAAATGGCTGAATCGAATTTTGTTGATTATGTGAAGATATATTGCCGTTCGGGAAAAGGCGGACGAGGCTCTACGCACATGCGTCGTGAAAAATACGTGCCCAATGGTGGCCCCGATGGTGGCGATGGTGGTAGAGGAGGTCATGTTATTTTGCGGGGTAACCGCAATTACTGGACATTGCTTCACTTGAAATATGACCGTCATGTGTTTGCCACTCACGGTGGAAACGGTTCTAAAAATAAGAGCTTTGGTAAGGATGGTGAAGACAAAACCATTGAAGTGCCTTGTGGTACAGTGGTTTACAATGCCGAGACCGGTGAGTATATTTGCGATATTACTGAAGACGGACAAGAAGTTGTTTTGCTGAAAGGCGGGCGAGGAGGTCTGGGCAACTGGCATTTCCGCACAGCTACCCGTCAAGCGCCGCGTTTTGCACAGCCGGGAGAACCGATGCAGGAACTTACGGTCATTCTTGAATTAAAATTATTGGCGGATGTCGGTTTGGTAGGTTTTCCGAATGCAGGTAAATCGACTTTGCTTTCCACTGTGTCGGCTGCACGTCCCAAGATTGCCAATTACCCCTTTACTACGCTTGAACCCAATTTGGGTATTGTGTCTTATCGCGAAGGAAAATCTTTCGTTATGGCAGATATTCCCGGTATTATTGAGGGAGCCAGTGAAGGTAAAGGGTTGGGACTCCGCTTCTTGCGACACATTGAGCGTAACTCGTTATTGCTTTTCATGGTGCCCGGAGATACAGACGATATCCGAAAAGAATATGATATATTGCTGAATGAGTTGGCTACCTTCAATCCCGAGATGCTGGACAAGCAACGTGTATTGGCTATCACCAAATCCGATATGCTGGATGAGGAGTTGATTAATATGCTTGAACCGACCCTTCCCGATAACGTTCCTCATATCTTTATATCTTCTGTCACAGGCATGGGTATCCAACAGCTGAAGGATATGCTGTGGACAGAACTGAATAAGGACAGTAACCGCTTGGAAGGTGTTCGTACCGAAACGATTGTCCATCGTGCCAAAGATGTGGCCAAACTGCAAGAAGAGTTAAAGGCTATGGGTGAAGACGAAGACTTTGAGTTCGAATATGAGGACGATGACGATGATGACTTTGACTATGAATATGAGGAAGAAGACTGGGACGAAGAAGAGAAATGAAACGGCTGACATCAGATAATAAAATGTTGGGATATGAGCTGATGAAGGCATATCCCAACATTTCTTGTTTTTCTACTACACGCCATGGAGGGTGTAGTGAGGGTAATTATGCCTCTTTTAATTGCACCGGATACTGTGGGGATGAGGCAGGACATGTGCAGAGGAATCGTGACATATTGTGTGAACTTTTGCCACAGAAGCCTTTAGAATTAATCATTCCTCATCAAACGCATAGCACCAATATCTGTGTAATTGATGATACTTGTATCGGAATGTACGGAAAGGAGGCGTTGGAAGATATTGATGCTGTCGTAACGCAACTTCCCGGCTATTGCCTTTGCATTTCGACGGCCGATTGCATCCCTGTGTTGCTTTATGACTCGACAAAAAAGGTTATTGCTGCTGTCCATGCCGGTTGGCGAGGCACGGTGGGCAAGATTGTGGCAAAAACTCTTGCGACAATGAAGGAGCGGTATGCTTCGGAAGGGCAGGACATAAAGGCTTGTATCGGTCCGGGCATCTCACTTGCCGCTTTTGAAGTAGGCGATGAGGTGTATGAGGCCTTTTGTGCTGCCGGTTTTGATATGCAGCGCATCGCCCGTAAAGAAGAAAAATGGCATCTTGATTTGTGGGAAGCCAACCGTTTGCAGTTGCTTGACCACGGTGTAAAAGAGGAGGCTATAGAGGTAGCGGGTATTTGTACCTATCAAAATTACCGCGATTTCTTTTCAGCCCGTCGCCTAGGGATTCACTCCGGGAGAATTTTATCGGGCATCATGTTGCATCGCTGATATGGCAGAAGATTGAAATCTAAAAGAAAATGAATTATGAAAATAGAAGTATCATCTGAAATAAGAACAGCTTGTCCGGCTTTTGCCGGAGTTGCCATCTCTGCTAAAGTGGTGAATACGGCATACAATGAAGAACTGTGGCAGAAGATAAATGAGTTTACTGTCCGTTATCGTGAAATGTACACGACGGATTCCATCAAGGATATGACGACTATCCATGCCACCCGCGAGGCTTACAAGAAGTGTGGCAAAGATCCCAGCCGCTATCGTCCTTCAGGAGAAGCGCTATGTCGCAGGATACTTCGCGGACTCGCACTATATCAGATAGATACATTGGTAGACCTTATTAATTTGGTATCTATTCGTTTTGGCTATTCTATTGGAGGTTTTGATGCGGATAAGATAGTCGGCGATACCCTTATTTTGGGCATCGGTAAGGCCGGAGAACCCTATGAGGGCATTGGACGTGGAGAACTGAACATAGAGGGGATGCCTGTTTATCGTGATGCTGCCGGTGGAATCGGGACACCCACCAGTGATAACGAACGTACAAAACTAGAATTGGGTACAACTCATTTGCTTACCATTATTAATGGTTATAGCGGGAAGGAAGGACTTCGGGATGCTGCCGACTATATGGTTGAGTTGCTAAAAGAATTTGCATCGGCAGAAGATATCGAACAGATTGAATTTTAAATACTAAAATAAACCATGAAAAGAGGCGCATTCATCCTACTATTATTCATCCTAACCATTGCGGCTTGGGGAGGGGAGCCTGCAAAGAACTTTACTGCTATGGAAATTAACCATATACGCGTAAAGACACCGGGTTTGTTCTCTGGGCGGAAAAGCATTAGTCTCCATTTGGACAGCCTGCAAGGAAGTGAATTCTGCTTTCCGCTTCCGGGTGGGAAGGTCATTTCTTCTTACGGAGGACGTCGCGGTCACAGTGGAATTGATATCAAGACAAAAGCGAATGACACGATTCGGTGCATATTCGATGGGGTTGTAAGAATGGCAAAACCCTATGCGGCTTATGGAAATGTGATTGTAGTGCGCCATGCCAACGGATTGGAAAGTATTTATAGTCATAACGCAAAGAATCTGGTGAAATCGGGAGACGTAGTAAAAGTCGGAACACCTCTTGCTCTTACCGGCAGAACAGGGAGAGCCACCACGGAACATCTTCATCTGGAGTTTCGGATAGACGGCCAACACTTTAATCCCAATCTTGTTCTTGATTTAAAAGAACGTACCTTGCGTAAAGATGAACTCATCTGTACAAAGCTCGGCAACAGAATAACGGTAAAACCTAAATTGATAAATAAACAATAAGACGATGGACATAGAAAAAGCAATTACCGATGGAATCGTTTTCAAAGGCAGAAAGTTGCCCAATGGAAAGAATGAAGAAAAAGTGAAAACGAAGGCGAAGAAGAAAAGTTATATCACCGGACTTCATGGTTCGGGCTCGGCCAAGATGAAAGCAGATATTCGTAAGAAACGCGCCAATCGCCATAAAGGGAAGTAAAATAGTTAGCGTCTTGTTAATTATTAGATGTTACAGATTGTAACTATAACATTTAAAAGGGCCGTATCAAACTCCGTTTTGAGTAATGATACGCCCCTTTCATTAGCCTTTCCGGATGTTCAAGGGAAACTCTTCCGACCGGCTTTTCGATAAATTATTAATGGTGGAACAAGCGGACACCTGTAAATGCCATGGTAATTCCATATTTGTCACAAGTATCGATAACATGATCATCGCGTACGGAACCTCCGGCCTGTGCAATGTACTCCACTCCGCTTTTATGCGCGCGTTCTATGTTGTCGCCAAATGGGAAGAAAGCGTCCGAACCCAGTGAAACTCCTTTCATTGTATCCAGCCATGCGCGTTTTTCTTCACGCGTCAGTACTTCAGGTTTTTCGGTAAAGAATTGTTGCCAAACTCCGTCAGCCAATACGTCATCGTGGTCTTCGCTGATATACACATCAATAGTATTATCACGGTCGGCACGGCGGATTTTCTCTACCCATGGCAGATTCATTACTTTCGGGTGTTGGCGCAGATACCAGATGTCAGCCTTGTTGCCTGCCAGTCGGGTGCAATGGATACGGCTTTGCTGTCCGGCACCGATACCGATAGCTTGACCGTCTTTCACATAACACACAGAATTACTTTGTGTATATTTTAAGGTGATAAGGGCGATAATCAGGTCGCGTTTAGCCTCTTCCGTGAAGTGTTGGCTCTTTGTCGGAATATTAGTCAGCAAGCTTTCGTCCAGTTTGATTTCGTTACGTCCTTGTTCAAAAGTAATACCAAACACATCCTTGTGCTCAATGGGAGCAGGACGGTAAGACGGGTCAATCTTGATGACGTTATAAGTACCTTTACGTTTGTTTTTCAAGATTTCGAGCGCTTTAGGCGTATAGTCGGGAGCAATGACACCATCCGATACTTCACGGTTGATGAGCCGTGCGGTTGCTTCGTCGCATGTATCGCTTAAAGCAATGAAATCTCCGTAAGAAGACATACGGTCGGCGCCTCGTGCACGCGCGTATGCTGTTGCCAATGGGGTGAGAGGAGGGTCGTCTACAAAATAAATTTTCTTCAGTGTTTCACTCATTTCTATTCCGACAGCAGCTCCGGCGGGGCTGACGTGTTTGAAAGATGCAGCCGAAGGTAGTCCGGTGGCTTCTTTGAGTTCCTTTACTAACTGCCAGCTATTGAATGCATCCAGAAAATTAATATATCCGGGGCGTCCGTTCAATACTTCGATGGGCAATTCTCCTTCTTGCATAAAGATGCGTGACGGCTTTTGATTGGGATTGCAGCCATACTTTAATTCTAATTCTTTTGCCATAATTTTATGTATTTCAGTCTATTGAATTTTCATTTGGACAAAGATAAAGTTTTTTGAAGAAAAAAATTGCTTTTAATAAAACTTTCGTATCTTTGCCCCTGATGAAAGCACATTTAGTTTTCATATTATTTATTGGGGTAAGTCTGTCATTGGGGTGTTCACGCCATCATTCTTATCCGCTTTTCATGGAGCAAGCCCAAAGCTGTGTGGAAACAGCTCCCGACAGCGCCCTGCATTACCTTTCTTTACTGAAAGACAGCATCCGGCGTGAACCCGAAGAAACGCAAATGTACTATCATTTGCTCACCATTAAAGCAGAAGACAAGTTATATACCCGCCA
>CARCZS010000006.1 GCA_948956705.1 uncultured Phocaeicola sp. | reverse complement strand
CTGATTAAAATTTGCTTGTGGCAATGTTGTAGGAATAATTGCAAGTTTACCAAGAGGTGGTCCAACAATATTCATAATAAGGTCTCCTACTTCTGTGCGCGAACGCTGGAGCTTTCCATTATGCACTTCTTCTGTAATATATTGTGGATGATAGGCAAAATCTATTTTTTGATTCCTGAGATTGTACATCTTAATGTAAGGAACACCATTCTCTACAAAGCATGTTTTATCTGGTGTACTTCCAGATGCAACATAAGCTATATCTTCCAATCTACACCATACCCACGAATTCGGCAGCTCAAACGGCACATTCTCATAATGGGGCGTATCGGAAGGAAAAAAGGAGAGGAAAAATCCTCTCCTTAATCTAAACCATGTATTAGACATTTAAGTTTTTCATCGGCAATCCATAATTGTTTTGGTTGAAAATTTATATGCAGCATATTCACATTCATACTAATCAGCCTTCTTCATTCTAATGGTACAAGTAACATTTGATAAATAGAATAAGAAACAAAGCACTTATTCTTCATTTATCCGATAAATAACCATCGGAAACAATGCTGTCATTGCAGCAGGTTTGATCGTGACAAGAGAGGTTCCGGCAAATACGGTTGTGGGCGGTGTGCCTGTTAGTCATATCCGTAATATCAAGGAATAAAGAAAGGAGATAACCAATAGAAAGTTATAAGCAAATATGCCCTCATGTTCTCATTATGTATATAATCCATTGATAATGAGTGTTAAATGAATGATGGTAGCATATTTTTGAAGAAACAATTTGCCCTCATGCTCTCACTGTTTAATTATACTGATTATTATCTAATATTCTTATATTCAATGTGATATAGCTGAATTCGTTTCAAAATCACTCAGGTGAGAAAAGAGTCTATTTTGCCGTTTTAGGTGAAGAAAAATGGCATAATGCCTACAAGATCCCTTTTATATACACGAATCTTATCATATTTTGCTAGGAGAAACAACGGTAACTACTGCATTTTAGGGAGTTCTTGATAGTTTATATAGAAATCATTATATGATAATCGGTCATTCATATTGCAGTTCTTTACTATGGGAAATTGCTTAATCACATTAGTGGTTAGACTTAATCACACTTGTGATTAACTTTAGTCACGTTTGTGATTATAGTTAGTCACATTAGTGAGTAAGCAATTGCGAATAATAGAAAGAACAAATAGGAAAGTACGATGAGTAGAACTTGTCAGCATGAAAATGTAATCGGATGTTTGTAAAATAGAGTATACTGTGATGAAAAAGCTCAAAATGCGATGGCTGACAAACTTTTGAATTAAGACTTCGTATGTGCTCATATTATTGGTTATCAGATAGATATGCTCTTTTTATTTGTTCTGTAGAATGAGGGCATGAGGGTAAAGATACTTTTTGAAATATGCTACCATCATTCATTCAACACTCATTATCAATGGATTATATGCATAATGAGAGCATGAGGGTATAATTGCTTATAACTTTCTATTGGTATTGGCGTTATGTTGAGTCGATTTATTGTGAAATACAGAAGTGTTTTTAATGCTTGTGGTAGCAATTATTAAAAATAATCGCTAAGAAACGTTTTTCCTATTTAAGAAATTATTATATTTGTACCGACTATTATACTATGGCGTAGTAGAACGTTACATATTTTAAGAAGCGTTATTGAAATTATCTTCTATCGTCAAACTTCTCAACTTTGAACTGTACCTGAAGATGATAACAACAACGCTCAGGTCTGTGTTATATACCTGCCATTACTGTGGCATCTATATACCTAATGGCGTGGGTGGCTGTTGTTTATCTAGGTACAAGGCAATGCGAAGGCCCGACGATAAGATAAACAAGATACAGCCCTCACGCTTTTTTTTATTAACCGCCGAACAGAGGAGGGGGAGTTAGGCAAAGTCTTTTGACAAGATAGACTGATCTAACATTTACAGACGTATGAAAACAACACTGCAAGCGGGAATGCGAATCCTTATTTCCCGTTATCTGTCAAGTCGAGGTTGCGGAGACACAGTATATGTCACCGGACCGCCAGGAGTCTTCTGCCCACAGACGGCAATTATAGCATCTTTCATAAAAAAATATTCTATGGTATAATTGGGGCGTATAATGTCTGAACAGAATCATTGAAAAATTATAATCTAAATTTATTGTACGGAAATTATGGAAACAAACAATATGGAAATGTATGAGGCTCCTAAAGTGGAGGTTATCGAAGTAGAAGTGGAAAAAGGATTTGCAGTAAGTGGTGGAACAGAAGACTATAACCCGCAGCCTTGGTAATTGAAATAAATAATTTAAAAACATACACGTATGAAAAAGATATTGTTCACATCTTTAGCTGTTCTTGGATTAGGAATAACCGGTTGTTCCAATGAAGATTTGGGCGTGGCGAAAAGTGGCGTTGATGAAGTATGTGCCACTATGGGAGATGCTGAATCGCGTACTGCTATGAATGGCAATTCTGTCGTTTGGAGTATAGGTGACGAGATTGGCATTTTTGTAACGAATGGAAGTTCTTCTACTTACACTAACATTAACTATTCATTATCCAGTGGAGCCGGGACCAAGAACGCAGGGTTCTCAGGAGTACTGGAAGGTGAGAGTCCTGTAAAGAAAGCTGCTTTTTATCCTTATGGCAGCGATGCTTCTTATGATGGAAGTAAAATATCATTAACGTTGAAGGATACCTATAATTATAAGGAAGGAGAAAACAGCAGTGCTCTTATGGCTTGCCAAATAAATGAGAGCGCACAGGATGTCTTGGCTTTTAAAAATGCAGGTGCCCTGATGAGCATAACTGTCAATAATATCCCGAAGGACTATACTTGGGCGAAATTGACTTCTATGACCGCTCAAGAAAAAACTACTGTTCCAGCCATTGCTGGAAATGCACAAATAGCATTCGCTGATGGTATCCCTACATTGACAACCACAGAAACGTCAAATTCCTCATCCATAACTATAAACTTTACTGCTGGCAATGACGTGACCAGTAAAACATTCTATTTCCCGTTGCCTGTAGCCGAGTATCCTGCCTTGGAACTTTCCATTGGTAATGGCGCTACAAGCCAGGTTTTAAAGACAAAAGCTTTAGATGCTAAACGTAACGAACGTTATACCACAACTATAACGTTGGACGAAGTATCCGGAAGTGTGCCGACAACAGTTGAAAGTGTATCAGAGGTAGCCGATGCTTTAAAAGAAACCAATTCTGTTTCTGTGGCTGATGTGGCTTCAACTGAAACCAGTCCTACAGTTTCAATACCGAAAAAAAGTACACCGGCAGAAAATGTCAGCATATCCTTTGAAAATATTTCTACAACAAATGCTGTTGCCATTAAAGAAGAGAGCACTGGTACTGGTGGTACAGCTGCACCTGAAAACGTGTTGGTATCTGTACCGCAATTAGATACTGCGCCTAAATTTGAGATAGATCTGCCTTCTTCTACCGTAACTTTGGCTGCCAATGGCGAAACAGCTACTTATGATGAAGTAACGGCAACTACTGCTGCAAACACATTGGTTCTTGGTAAAGGAGTTACTGTTAATACATTGAAGGTAAAAGCCGGTAATGTAAGAGTGAAGAGTGGTGCCAAAGTAACAGCCATCAGTCGTGAAAGCAGTAACACTTCAACTGTCATTATTTATAAAGAAGAGGGTGCTGAATTACCCAATCTGTCCGGTAATGATGCATTTGAAGTAGTTGATGCTGCCGTAGCCGACTTGCAAAATGTCGCAAAAAATGGTGGAACTTATACTCTTGCCACAGACTTGACGGGAGATTTTACTATTTCCGCAACGAATGAAGTTATCATCAATTTGAACGGTCATAAAATCACCAACAAATCTGGTGATACATTTACCGTAAACAAGGATAGTAAACTGACCATTAACGGAAATGGTACAGTGGATAATGTAAGTCACGGGAAAGCTTGTATCTATAATAACGGTACAGTAATTCTTAATGGCGGAACCTATATTAGAAGTAAGGAAAACGGTCAGGACTCAGAAAGTTCAGGTGGTAACAGCTATTATAATATTCTGAATCATGGCGAGATGACGATTAATCCAAATGTGGAGATATCGCAAAACGGGCATTATTCTTCGATGATAGCCAATGGGTATTATGATTATACCAATACGAATCCGCGAAATGGATATGTAAGCGGTACTAATCATCAGAATCCTTCACTTATCATAAACGGTGGTACATTTGCCGGAGGTCTTAATACCATTAAAAATGATGATGGAGCCCGGCTTGTCATCAACGACGGTACGTTCACCAATATGTCTCAGGCAACCGTACAGAATCATCATGTGGCTGAAATCAAAGGAGGTATATTCAATACGACTGGTTCCGCTCTGTATGTGGTGGATAATGAAGGCCATAATGGTGCAGCCAATGACTTGGGACAGATGACTATCAGTGGTGGAACACTGAATGGCAAGATCTATGTGGTTGGTGCAGGTGCATCGCTGGCTGTTACCGGTGGTACTTTTTCCGATCCGTCCGCACTTTTATACTTAAGCGGTAATGCTAACGTGAAGATACGTTTGAATGGAGACGCTACTTGTAATGGCTTTAAAACGCAAAGTGGACAATCTGTAGAATTGGACTTGAACAACCATGTGCTTACACTTGCTAAACCGACCGTTGGCTCGGCTGGCACAGAAACGAACAGTTGTCAATTGTTGAAAGGTTCTACCGTTACTATGAAAAACGGAACACTGGCAAGTGATAATGATAAAATTATGATTCAGAACTACTGTAATTTGACGTTGGATGCTATGACAGTGAGGGGGCTAAATGCCTTATATGTATTGAGTAACAATTGTGGTAATATTTTAATTAACAATACTACGATTAATGCCGGAACTGGTGCATATGCATTTGATGTTTGCGGCTTTTCAACCTACACTGACGGAGTTAAAGTAACTGTTAAAGGTACTAGTATTATTAATGGTAACGTGGAATTATCAAAAAGTACCGGAAACACCGAACCTATGGAATTAAATATTGAGGGTGGTACTTTTAACGGCAATTTGGTTGTTGATTCATCGATAACAGATGCTTCCTCTATCATTAATGTGACAGGTACTCCTTCTTTTACAGGAACCGGTTGGGATAGTTATAAAAAATAAGAGAATTATTTGCTATCATGTTATTAGTCATGGCAGAAAGTGATTTGTAATAAAAGAAGGTCGTCCTGTCTCGAAAGGTCGGGCGGCTTTCTTTTTTTAAGATTAGAAGATTATGAAACTTAATCCCCATTTCAAACTCCGCTCCATAGCCGGAGAAACAATAATTGTGAACCAAGGTGTTCCCGATACTGATTTGACCCGTATTATTTCCTTTAATTTTTCCGCTTGCTTACTTTGGAAACGACTTTCGGGAAAGGATTTCACTTTACAAGAGGCAGCCTTGGTGTTGGTGGAATCTTATCATATTTCTCAAGAGCAGGCCGAAAGAGATGTGGTGATTTGGGCAGATGCACTAAAAAAATGTTCAGCCTTACTTGATTGATATAACAATGGATATAATACTCGATCAACCGGAGCAAATGCTATTTGCCTTGCTCCGATCCGCGTTGAACAGCACAAAGCCGGTTAGTGAAATCCTTTTTACCGATATATCTCCTGCCCTTTGGCAGGCGTGTTACAGACTAGCTTGCACTCAGGGAGTGATGGCCTTGGCATGGGACGGAATACAAACCCTGCCGGCCTGTTTGCAACCCCCGAAGGCTTTGAAGTTAAACTGGGCGATGGCGGTAGAGAACTATGAAAAACGCTACCTGCGGTACTGCCATACCATAGCCGAACTTTCAGCTTTTTATAAAACGCATGGCATTACCACGGTCCAGTTGAAAGGAGTGGGTCTCTCCACCTATTATCCCATTCCTTCGCACAGGGAAGGGGGAGATATAGACATCTTCACTTATTCGGCAGACCATTCCCGGAAAAGTGATGCCGAGGCCAACCGGCTGGCAGACCGGTTAATGGAAGAAAAAGGAATAGAGGTAGACTTTGAACACTCCGAAAAGCATAGTATGTTTTACTATAAAGGTATTCCGATAGAGAATCATAAAACCTTTATTAATTCGGAAACATACCGTATAGCGGTGAAGATGGATAAGCTCCTTCAAAAACTGCTACAACCCGTATCGGCGGAATTGGACGGAAAATGCTCCATTTTAATCCCATCTTCCACCTTTAATACCGTATTTCTCGCTTTTCATGCCGCCCAGCATTATGCACGCGGCCTGGCACTTCATCATCTTTGCGACTGGGCTTGCCTGCTGAATAGATACGACCTGCATATTCCTGAGGAAGTGACGGATATTCGTTTTAGAAATATGATATTGGCAATGACCCGCCTCTGTAATGATTATTTGGGAACTTCCGTTCCTGTATATGGAGGAGAAGAGTTGGCGGAGGAAATCTTACGGGAAATCATCCGGCCACCCTATACGATGTCAGTTCCGGCGAAGAATAAATGGGGCATTCTGGTTTATAAAACCAAACGTATGCTGCATACTCATCGTGCGTGCAACAGCGTGTTGCGCATTTCACTGTGCAAATGGGTTGGAAATTCTATTCTGTTGCATCTGCGCTCTCCCCATACCATCTTCCAGACGGAACGAAAATAAGCGGTTTATGTTGAAAAGAATCTGCCGTTTGTTGTTGCCTGATGAAAGGAAAATGGGGATAAGGGTGGTTTGTGCCGTATTTCTTTGCGCATTACTTGACTTTGCCGGACTCGCTGCCCTGTTGCCTGTCTTGTTTTTTCTGTTGGATGACGGGAGGGATAAAGATGCCGCCCTGTTATTTTGTCTGGTGGCAATAGTCTTTATTTTGGTGAAAAACGCTTTGGCAGCGGGGCTTTCACGTTTTCAAAACCATTTTCTGATGTCTCTTTACCGTCGGCTCAGCTTTTCTCTCTTTACTTCTTACTATCAACGGGGATTATTGTTTATACGCAGCAGGGGGAGTATCCGGCTGGGATATGAGGTGAACTATATCTGTTATGCTTTTTCTTTAAACCTTCTTTCCCCCTTGCTTCGCATGACAGGAGAACTGCTGCTTGTTTTTTGGGTGACGGCAGCTTTGTTGGTTTACGCTCCGTTGACGGTACTGATGCTGTATATTGCCTTTCTGCCTTTCATGCTGATTTACGGATGGGGGATCAGGAAACCGATGCGCCGTTATGGTGAGCAGGAGCAGCAGGCTCGTCGTGAGCAATCCCGGCTGGTCACGGAAACGATGAAAGGGTATGCCGAATTGGAACTGAATGCGGCGTTTCCTTTTCTTCAGCAGGCATTCGCCCAAAGGGTGAGGAAAATCAGTGAGAGCCGTTTGAAACTGGAAACGATACAGCATCTTCCTCTTTGCCTTTCCGAAATGGCGGTCATATCGGGGCTGACCTTGCTCACCGTTTTCGGAACAGGGGATATCAAAGCGCTGGTAGGTGTCTTTGCTGTGGCGGCTTTCCGGCTGTTACCCGCTTTGCGCGGCATCTTAGGTGGTTGGACACAAGTACAGAATGCGGTCTATTCTCTGCGGATTATAGAGGAAGGATTGGGGGATAAGGGGATGGAAGCAGTTTCTCCATCATGGGGGCAGGAAGCGTTTTCTTTTCAAAAAGAGATACGGATAGAACACCTCACCTATGCTTATCCTGAAAGTAAAGAGGTTCTAAAGGACTTTTGTTGTACTATTCGTAAGGGGGAATATGTAGGTATCTGTGGTGAGAGTGGCGTGGGTAAATCTACCTTGTTTAATCTGCTTTTGGGATTTATCACTCCGGATAAAGGCGCTATTCGGATAGATGGCAGGTCGCTTGCCGATGTGCCGAGGCAGGAATGGCATCGCAGGGTGGGATATGTGCAACAGGAAGTGTTTGTGCTGGATGGGACCTTGGCGGAAAACATTGCTTTGGGATGCCGGTCTATAGATAAGGAACGGGTAGCGGAGATAGTGAGGCTGGTGAGATTGGATGCTTGGGTGGATGAATTGCCGCAAGGAATGGATACTCCTTTGGGTGAAGGGGGAGGAAGGCTTTCGGGAGGTCAGAAACAACGGGTAGGCATAGCCCGTGCTTTGTATAAGAAAGCGGAGGTGCTTCTACTGGATGAGGCTACTTCTGCATTGGATAATGAGACTGAACGGGCTGTCAATGAAATGCTTCTCGGTCTGATGAAGGAGTGTAGGGGGCTGACTGTTCTTACGATAGCCCATCGGGAAAGTTCGTTGGCGTATTGTCATCGTGTAATCAGATTAAATGGAAAAGACAATGGATCGAATTTATAAAATAGGTGGCCACTGCTTCGCGCTGCCGGACGAAAGGTTGATGGAGGCGGTGGATGGTATCAGCGGTTTCAAGCCTTTTGTTTGGCAACCGGATCTGGTTTCGGCAAAAGATGTATATGAGGGTGCTTGGTTGCCGGATTTTACTGTTTGGGAAGGAAACGGTTGGGGTTTTCCGGCTTTTCAGAGAAAGTCCTATGGGTTCGGATATGAAGATGTAACCGGTACTTTCGGTGTGAGTGGGGATAGCTTTTTGTTGGAACTGGCTCCGCAGGGAGAACCGTCGCTTTATCTCCGGACGATGGGTGGAACCGGGAGAGGTATCTGTTTATATGGTAATTATTCTCCCCGTCTTTTAAGGTTTGCCTTATGGATGGGGTATGGCCTGATGACGGTACGGAAAGATACGGTTGCCTTGCATGGCAGTTGTATTGTTTATAAGGGGAAAGCGGTTCTTTTTTTAGGTGAAAGCGGAACCGGCAAAAGTACCCATACCCGTTTGTGGAGGGAAAATATAGCAGGAAGTAAGTTGCTGAATGATGACAGTCCCATTGTGCGTTATGAAGAGGGGGGCGTGTGGGTATATGGCAGTCCGTGGAGTGGGAAGACTCCTTGTTATAAGGCGGAGCGTTA
This sequence comes from uncultured Phocaeicola sp., assembly GCA_948956705.1. Next base: position 103,482 of record CARCZS010000006.1, on the reverse strand, counting down.
TCCGTTGGCCGGATGTGTACGTTTGTCACAAGCACCGTATAACAAGATACGGAGATTGAACACTTTGCAGGCTTATGCAGCTTTGCATCCGTCTGCTCCTCCTGCATTTGCATACGAGGAGGAATTATACTGTGGGGTTTGTAGTCTGTTGGAAAAGATGGTTTCATCCATTCCTGTTTATCATCTGGAGTGTTTGCCCGATGCGGAGGCGGTGAAATTAGTATGTCGTACTTTATATGGAGATGGGTATGAAGCGGATAGCGAATGAATGTTTCTTTGCGTGGGTGGAGTCGGAAATCAAAAGTGGCAGGAGTGTGAAGTTCCGGGTGAAAGGCAATTCCATGATGCCTTTACTGAGAAATGGGAAGGATGAAGTGGTGGTGGGGCCGTATGATAAGGAGGAGTTGAAACTTTTTGATGTCATTCTGTTCCGGCAGACAGACCGGTATGTATTGCATCGGATTATTCAAAAAAGAGACAGTCGTTATCTGATGCAGGGGGATGGCGTCTGCCGTTTTTATGAGGAATGTGAGGACACGGATATCATCGGGGTGGTGAGAAAGGTATGCAGGCCTTCCGGAAAGAAGATTGAAACGGATTCCATGTGTTGGCGGTTGGAAAGCCGTTTGTGGTTGGGGCTTGGTGGATGCAGAGGAATGGTGCTGCGTGTCCTGAATAGATTGGGTTGTTGTCTCCTTTTTTGACGAAATCTGTCAGCTTGGAAGGAAATATTATTCATAAAGCAGGTATTTCTCTCTCATCTTTTTGTAGGCTTCCAGTTCATTCTGCCATCCTGCACGGATTTCTTCTTCACTGGCTCCTTTCATGATTTGTTCCCTTACGGTACGGTTCCCTATCAGCAGGTCGAACCATTGCGGGCGGGTAAAGAACTTGTCCGCTTTCCCAAGGTCTTGATAAGCTTGATAATAGGTGATGATGTATTTTAAAGAGAATCCTTTCGGGGCGGTGATATGGCGGAGATTATTGCCATAGCAGTATTGGTTTTTATACATCGGATTCTTGTCAAAGCCTTCCAAGGCTTCCGGTCTGAAAGAAAAGGAGGAGATGCGGATATCCGGTGAACCGATTACTTGAAAAGGATAAAGAGTACCTCTGCCCACACTGATGGCTGTACCTTCAAACGGACAGAGTGAAGGATATAAGGCAATTGCCTGGTCGTTGGGCAGGTTGGGAGAGGGTTTTACCGGAAGCGAATAGGGTTGTCCGTGTTTCCAGCCTTCCACGGGGATGACGGTCAACGCGCATTTTTTGCCATTGGGCAGCCAGCCTTCGCCATTGATCATTTGAGCCAGCTCGCCTACAGTGCAACCGTGTAAAATGGGGATGGCGTGCATACCCACAAAACTTTTCTGGTTTTTCTGTCGCACAGGGCCGTCCACGTAATCACAAGGATTGGGCCGGTCTGTGATGACCAGTTGTTTCCGGTTCTCGGCACAAGCTTCCATTACATACTGCATGGTGCTGATATAGGTATAGAAACGGGCACCTACATCCTGAATGTCGAACACAATCAGGTCTATGTCCTGTAGCTGTGTGGCTGTAGGTTTCTTATTTTTACCGTAAAGGGACAGGATGGGTATTCCCGTGCGGGTATCTTTTCCGTTCCTGATGGTTTCTCCGGCATCGGCGTCACCCCGGAATCCGTGTTCGGGAGCGAATACCTTTTTTATTTGTATATGCGCTGCAAGCAGGGTGTCCAACAGATGGGTTTCTCCTACTTTGGAGGTTTGGTTTACAACCAATGCCACACGCTTCCCTTTTAATATAGGTAAGAGACGGTCCATCTGTTCGGCTCCGGTGATAACCTTTTGCGCGGTCACGGCGTTGCAGATAAACAAGAGGCAGTATAGGAAAATGTATTTTGTTTTCATGATATGTGGCGATTATTTTGTAATATTGCACAAAAATAAGAATTTAATTGAGAATGGACGCACTTGCTATCATTAATAAATATTATCCTGAAGATAATGAACAGAAACATATCCTGCTGGCGCATAGCCGTTCGGTGGCCGATAAGGCGTTATGGATTGCCGGAAAGCATCCGGAATTGAATCTGGACAAGCAGTTTCTGGAAGAGGCGGCGATGCTGCACGATATTGGTATTTTTATGACGGATGCTGAGGGCATTTGTTGTTTCGGATCTTATCCTTATATTTGTCATGGATATTTGGGGGCTGATCTGATGCGGAAAGAAGGATTTCCGCGTCATGCATTGGTCTGTGAGAGACATACGGGAGCGGGTATGTCTTTGCAAAGTATTATTGACCAGCAGTTGCCTGTTCCTCATCGGAATATGGTTCCGGTTTCGCTGGAAGAACAGGTTATTTGCTTTGCCGACAAGTTTTTCTCAAAGACGCATCTGGACAGGGAAAAGAGCGTGGAGAAAGCGTTAAAGAGTATTTCACGTTATGGGGAAGATGGGATAATCCGTTTTAACCATTGGTGCGAATGTTTCTTGTAAGCCTTAAAAATAAATTAAATATCCGCTAAATAGTTCATTATTGGCGGATAATGCTTAATTTTGCCCCTCAAAAGCGTAAATGATTTGTGAATGACGCCACTAAAACGACATAGATTTATAACATTCCTACTACTATTTGCATGCCTGTCACTTTCTTTAAGTACAGGTGCTCAACGCAGAAAGCGGAATTCTGCATCCGGTAATGATTCCCTGAAAGTAGATAGTGCTTTGGTAGATACGTTGTCTATCGATACGGTTGCACCTAAAAAGAAACAGCCGTTGGATGCGCCTGTTATTTATGAAGCAAATGACTCTATCGTATTCACTGAGGGCGGATATGCCCATCTGTATGGTGACGGTAAGGTGAACTATGAGAAAATAGAGTTGACCTCTGCCGTGATTACAATGAACATGGATAGCAGTACGGTGTATGCCCGTGGTGTTCCCGACTCGGCTGGCGTGGAAAAAGGTACTCCTGTCTTTAAGGATGGCGAGACTCCGTATGAGTCAAAAATCATGCGTTATAACTTCAAGTCGAAGAAGGGGTTCATTAATAATATCGTTACTCAGCAGGGGGAAGGATACGTTACCAGTGAGGAGTCGAAGAAAGGTGCTAATGATGAACTTTATTTGCGTCACGGACGATATACTACGTGTGATAATCACGAACATCCTCACTTCTATCTGAAACTTTCCATGGCGAAAGTGCGTCCTAAGAAAAATGTGGTTTTCGGTCCTGCCCAGCTGGTGGTGGAGGATGTGCCGTTGCCTATCGCCATTCCTTTCGGATTTTTTCCGTTTAACAGCAGTTATTCGTCAGGATTCATTATGCCTACATACGGTGATGAAATGAATCGTGGTTTTTATTTGCGTGATGGGGGATATTATTTCGCCATCAGTGACCGTATGGATTTGAAAGTGTTGGGTGAGATCTTTACGAAAGGTTCATGGGGACTGTCCGTGCAGTCTAATTATAACAAGAGATATAAATATAGCGGTAATTTCAATGCCAGTTATCTGGTAACGAAAACCGGTGAGAAGAATATGCCGGACTATATGGTTACAAAAGATTTCAGAATTGCATGGAGTCACAGACAGGATGCCAAGGCTAACCCTAACAGCTCTTTTTCGGCGAATGTGAACTTTGCGACCAGTAGTTATGACCAGCGTAACCTGAGTAGTTTGTATAACCCGCAGCAGTATTCAAATAACACCAAGACGTCTAGTGTGAGTTATTCGCGCAATTTCCCCGAAATAGGATTGAATCTGTCCAGTACATTCAATATCTCTCAGAATACGCGTGACTCTTCTATCAGTGTGACGTTGCCGGATTTGAATATTTCATTGAACCGTATTTATCCGTTCAAGCGTAAGAAAGCGGTAGGTGATGAACGTTGGTATGAGAAAATCTCACTCCAATATACCGGCCAGATGACGAACTCGATTAATACCAAGGATAATCTGATTCTGAAGCAGGGTTTGAATAAATGGACTAATGGTATGCAGCATAAGATTCCTATCAGCGCTACATTCACTTTGTTTAAATATATCAACGTTGTGCCTTCTTTCAACTATACCGAGCGCTGGTATATGCGCAAGGTGGAGCAGAGTTATGATCCGTCGGCACCTAATAATGTGCGGAGAGATACAATCAACGGTTTCAACCGTGTGTATAACTATGATTTGAGCTTGCAGGTGAATACCAAGATGTATGGTTTCTACAAACCGTGGAAGAAATTGTTTGGCGACAAGATTGAAATGATCCGTCACGTCTTTACTCCTTCGGTGAGCATGAGTTATGCACCGGACTTCAGTACGTCCAGGTATGGATATGTGGGAACGTATACTTATACTGATACGGATGGAGAAGTACGTACTCAGACTTATAATCCATATGAAGGTTTGCCTTACTCTTTCTCGCCCAGTGGTAAATCCGAGAATTTCACTTTCTCTATAGATAATAATGTGGAAATGAAAGTGAAATCCGATGCGGATACTACCGGAGTGAAGAAAATCAGCTTGATTGACCAGTTGGGAGCCAGTATTTCCTATAATGCGGCGGCTAAAGAGAAACCTTGGGGAAATTTGAGTATGAATCTGCGCTTGAAACTGACCAAGAGTTATACTTTTAATATGAACGCCCAGTTTGCTACGTATGCTTATGAGTTTGATAAAGACGGCAAGGTAGTGGAAGGCAACCGTACAGAATGGTCATACGGACGTTTTGGTCGTTTTCAGGGGTATAGCGGTTCTTTCTCGTATACATTGAATAATGATTCGTGGAAAAAGTGGTTTGGTCCGAAAGATGAAAAGGACAGTAAGGGGGATAAAGACAAGAAGAATGAAAATCTGGATGAGTACAGTGATGATGGCAATGAAAACACGGAGGAAGAAGATAACTCCGGTTTGAGAAAGACAGAGAAGGCGGCTATAGATCCGGATGGCTATATGGCTTTCAAGATGCCATGGTCATTGAGCTTGAGTTATAGTTATAGTATTCGTGAGGACAGAAGCAAGCAGATTAATATCAAGACGATGCGATATCCTTATTCGGTGACTCATTCATTGAATGTTTCCGGTAATGTGAAGTTGGGTAGCCGCTGGAATGTGAATTATTCTTCGGGGTATGATTTTAATACGAAAGAGATGTCAATGACAACGGTCAATATCAGCCGTGACCTGCACTGTTTCAATATGAGCTGTGGCTTGGTATTCGGTCCCTTTACTTCCTATAACTTCAGTATTCGTGCTAACTCCAGTATGCTGACCGATGCTTTGAAATGGGATCAGCGAAGCAATACGGGTAGTGCGGTGAATTGGTACTAGGAAGAAGTTGGGAATAAAAAAATGAGAAATGGTTGCGTGTTGTTATCAGAAACCATTTCTCATTTTTTTATTTATGTCTACCACTCAATCGGTGTTTGCCCGTGCGCTTGCAAATATTCGTTGGTACGGCTGAAGTGCTTGTTGCCAAAGAAACCGTTATAGGCTGACAGGGGGGACGGATGTGCGGAAGCCAGTACCAGGTGCTTGTTGCGGTCTATGAAGGCGCCTTTTTTCTGTGCATAAGATCCCCATAAGATGAATACAATATTTTCACGTTGTTCTGCCAGTACACGGATGGCGGCATCTGTAAATTCCTCCCAGCCCCGTCGTTGATGAGAGCCTGCCTGGTGGGCACGGACCGTCAGTGTGGCATTGAGTAATAAAACTCCTTGATTCGCCCAGCGGGTCAGGTTGCCTGAAGTAGGGATGGGAGCACCCAAATCGCTTTGTATTTCTTTGAAAATATTTTGTAGGGAAGGAGGAAAAGGTACTCCGTCATTAACAGAGAAGCAGAGTCCGTGCGCCTGGCCGGGACCATGGTAGGGATCTTGGCCGATAATGACGACTTTCACTTTGTCAAACGGGCACAGATTGAAGGCGTTGAATATAAATCTGCCCGGTGGGTAAATAGTGGCAGTCTGGTATTCGCTTCTTACAAACTCAGTGAGTCTGATAAAGTAATCTTTTTCAAATTCGGGTGCCAGATGTTGTTTCCAGTTTTCTTCTATTTGTACGTTCATGGCATTTCTTTTATTATAAAATGTGCGTTAAAGATAGGGGTAATTTGTAAAAATGACAAATAAAAAGAGGATGACTTTTTATAATCATCCTCTTCTTTCATTGCTGATAGATTATAATCAAATAAGTTGCATACCCAGTTGGGCGCATTCTTTTCTCATATCTTCGGGCCATATACTGGCTTGGATTTCACCTATGTGGGCTTTCTGTAAATAAAGCATACAGAGTCGTGACTGTCCTATACCACCGCCGATACACAAAGGAAGAGTTTCATTTAGCAGGCGTTTGTGGAAATACAGTTCTTTACGTTTTTCCTGTCCGCTGAGTGTCAGTTGGCGGAGCAGCGCTTCTTTGTCTACACGGATACCCATAGAGGAAAGTTCGACGGAACGGTCCAGTACTTTGTCCCAAACTAACAGGTCGCCATTCAGACCGGGAAGTCCGTTTTCCGGGTTGATTGTGGTATAGTCGTCATAGTCAGGTGCGCGCAAGTCATGTTCTTTACCGTCACTCAGTTTGCAGCCTATACCTATAATAAATACCGCACCGTATTTTTGTGAGATGGCATGTTCACGTTCTTTCGGACTCTTGTCGGGATACATCTGGCAAAGCTCTTCCGAGTGGATGAAATGAATGTCATGTGGCAGGAAGGGTTTGATCTGCGGGTACATTTCACATACCATATATTCTGTGCGGCGCATGGCTGCATAAATACGGGTTACTATTTGTTTCAGGAAATCAACCGTGCGTTGTTCTTTGGTAATTACACGCTCCCAGTCCCACTGGTCTACATATAGCGAGTGGAGATTACCTAATTCCTCGTCAGCCCGGATGGCGTTCATGTCTGTATAGATGCCATAACCCGGCTCTATATTGTAATCGGCCAAAGTCAGCCTTTTCCATTTTGCCAGTGAATGGACAACTTCGGCCTGTGCGTCTCCCAAGTCTTTAATAGGGAAAGATACCGCCCGTTCGGTTCCGCTCAAGTCATCATTGATACCCATTCCCTTCAATACAAATAGCGGGGCGGTGACACGGCGCAGACGTAATTCTGACGACAGGTTCTGTTGAAAGAACTCTTTTATTTGCTTAATGCCTAACTCTGTTTGTTTTAAATCAAGCAAGGCTTTATAGTTAGCTGGTTTAATTAGGTAACTCATTGTAAAATAGATCTAGTTGTTTTAATTGCTTGCAAATATAGAAATTATTTGTGATATTGTTATATGTTTAGCCGAAAATATAATCAAATTGATTGTTTTATACTTAAATTAATGAGCAAAATATTATTTTGATAGATAAATATCCCAAATTATTAGGATAAAGACAATATATTTTGTACTTTTGCACGTCCAAGTTTCAGACGCACCCGTAGTTCAATGGATAGAATACCGGATTCCGGTTCCGACGATATGAGTTCGATTCTCATCGGGTGTACAATTCAGTAACCTCTTTGCAAAGAATTGTAAGGAGGTTTTTTCTTGTTATATCTTCTCCGTATGAACCTTTTTTCCTTTTTTGAGTTATTCCCTTATGTAACTTTTTAAAATATGCCTTAATATTTAGTTTATTCTAAAAAACAAAGACTAATAAAGAATATAGTTCCTTTTGTTTCTTGTATATACTAAATATACGTGCATATATTCGCTGTTGATTTTAAAATTATTTTCTTTTTGAGGGGTTTTAAAACTAACACTTAATTAAACTTTTTTATTTAAACATTAATTTATCAACCAAATCTGAGATTCATGAAGAAAGCTCTCTTTTTTATCGTATGCCTCTGTTTTGCAATAAACATGATGGCGCAAACAAAAACGATAACAGGGGTAGTGGTAGATGCCACCGGTGAACCTGTTATCGGAGCGAGTGTCCTGGAGGTGGGGACAACAAATGGTACAATAACTGATGTAGACGGTAACTTTACTATCCAAGTGCCTGTGGGGGCAAAACTGGATGTGAGTTATATAGGTTACAAAACACAACAAATTGTAGTGGGAGTGCCAAACACTTACAAGGTTATTTTAAAAGAAGATGCAGAAATGCTGGATGAGGTCGTGGTGACCGGTTATGGAATGAGTCAGAAACGTTCGTTGATGACGAACTCTATTTCAAAGTTGGATGATAAAGTATTACAAAATGCAGCTATGAGTAATGCGGCCCAATCCTTGCAGGGAACTGTCAGCGGATTGCGTGTGACAAATACTTCGGGTAAACCGGGTAGTTCGCCCAATATCGTTTTGCGTGGTGGTGCTTCCATAAACAAGAATCTGGAAGGGCCGTTGGTCGTGGTGGATGGCCTTGTGCGTTCTATGGATGATATCAATCCTTCAGATATTGAATCCATACAGGTGCTGAAAGATGCGGCTTCCACAGCTATTTATGGTGCCCGTGCCAATAACGGCGTAATTCTGGTGACAACCAAGAAGGGGGTGGAAGGCAGGACACAAATTACTTATAAGTTCAAAGGGGGTGTGAACTTTGCACGTGAAGGGTATAAGTATTTGGATGCCGGTGACTATTTGTATTATCAACGTTTAGGTTGGCAGCGTACCAATGGCGGTACAAGTATGGAGAACCAGAAAGGTTTTGGGGTTAACTCCGGAGTGGATCTGGCCTTTATGACAGATGCAAACAAACATTTGCTGAATGAAGGATGGCGTTCTATGGCGGATCCTGTGGACCATGATAAAACTTTGATTTTTAGAAACCATGCCGGTGAGCTGCATGATCTGACTTTCCGCAATGCCGCGTTTACACAAGATCATTATCTGAATTTGTCGGGAGGTAATGACAAAGGAACATTTTCCTCATCTTTAGGGTATTATTCGGAAGACGGTCAGATAATTTCTACCAATTATCAGCGTGTGAACGGGACTATCAACGGTTCATACAAGTTGTTGCCCGTTTTGACAGTGAATGCCGGCGGTAGTTTTTCATGGTCCAAGATGCCCGATTTATGGACTTACGACTTGAAAAGCCCTTGGAACGGAGAAACGGGAGAGTATGAGTTGTTCTATCGTACCATGAGTATGTTTCCCACTTGGAATCCGTGGAATGAGGATGGAAGTCCTGCTGCCGGATGGAGTAATCAGGATGGTAATCCTTATTATTGGAAAGATAAACTGACTCGTTCTACAACGAACCGTAAGACTTCGTTTAATATCGGTTTTGCTTTGGAAATCCTTCCGCAGCAATTGTTCCTGAATGGAAACAGTTCTATGTATTATACAGATAGTCAGTTTGAACTGTTTGAAAAGAAATATCAACAGATAGGACAAGCTTCCAATACCAATCGTAATGCTTCTCAAACAAATACAAAAGTTTTTCAACAACAGCATGCATTGACTCTGGAATATAAAAAAGGTTTTAGCGGACATAATATCAATGCCATGGCAGGTGGTGAGTATTTTGATTATCAGTATCAGAACCTGGAAGCGCGTGTTTCCGGTGCTCCTACAGATGATATACCTACTTTAAATGCGGGCACTAACCGTACTTATACTACTTCTGTCAAAACCGGATATCGCATTCTTTCCGGTTTCGCCCGTGTTAACTATGATTATAATTATCGTTATATGGTGTCCTTGGTAGCCCGTTATGACGGTATTTCCAAATTGTCCGACAATCGTTGGGGATTTTTTCCGGGTATATCTGCCGGTTGGAATGTGCATGAGGAAGCTTTCTTTAAAGATTCAAAGTTTGCGGAAGTAGTATCCTTGATTAAACCGCGTATCAGTTATGGGTTGAACGGTAATGTAAACGGTATCGGTAATTTTGATGTATATGGTAAATATGGTTCGGTAGGTGCTTATAATGGTAACCTGGGTTATTTGAATACAGGGGTGGTCAATAGTAAATTGCGTTGGGAAAAGAGCCATACGTTTGAACTGGGGCTTGACTTGGGCTTTTTCAATAATCGTATTCATATGATTATGGACTACTATGACCGCACGACTTCCGATTTGCTGACTGATGTGAATTTGCCGGAATATACAGGATTTCCCTCGTTCAAAACGAATCTGGGTACTATCAGCAACCGTGGTTTCGAACTGGAAGCCAAGGTGAATCTGCTGACAAGGAAGGGCTGGTCGTGGGATGTCACCGCTAATACTTCATTTGTGAAGAATATGGTGAAGAAGCTGCCTTTTAACGGGAATGTAAACAACCGTCAGGGGGGTGAGCAGGTATGGGATCCAAAATCCAACTCGTTGGTTTGGGTAGGCGGCATTCAAGAAGGAAAAAGCTTGGGTGATATCATTGCTTATAAACAAGTGCGTATCTTGCGTGACTGGGATGATGTGAGAAATCATGCCGGTGATTTTGTGGATGAGGTTGCCAACCTGTATGGGCCGAATAAGGCTGCCGAATATGCGGGTAAACCGGGATGGAAACCCATTGAGCCGGGAGATGTACTGTGGGATGACAAGAATGGGGATAATGTTATAAATTCATACGACCGTCAGGTGGTGGGTAATATTTATCCGAAATGGACCGGTGGTTTTTCTACCACGCTGAACTATAAAAACTGGTCTTTGTATGGTCGTTTTGACTATGCGGTGGGTCATACCATTTACAATGATTTGAAAGCAAGAATCTTGGGGCAGTATAACGGGTCGTTCAATTTGATTACGGATGTCAGAAATTCGTGGTCTGAAAACAATACGGAAACTAGTATTCCTAAATTCTATTGGGCCGACCAGAATGCGAAAAAGAACATTACCCGTTCCAATAATGGTACAACGAATCTGAACAATAATAACTCTACTTTCTATGAAAAGGGGGATTATTTGTGTCTGCGTGAGGTAACCTTGAGTTATAAATTCCCGAAGAATCTTATAAATAAGGTGTTCTTGACCGATGCGTCCGTGTATGTTACGGGGCAGAATTTATTCTATATTACCGGATATGATGGAACTTCTCCGGAACCGGTTATGGATATTCAGGCAAATGGTCGTGGCGGTATAGACAATGGACGCTATCCTACACCAAGAACCGTTCTGTTTGGTTTACAATTGTCATTTTAATGTGTAAAAAAGAAAAGGTATGAACATAAAAAAGATAATATTGGCTTTTGCCGCATCGGCTATGTTGGCCGGTGGATGTACTTCGTTGGATATGGACCCGGTGAGCGATATCACTGACTTGAATTACTGGAAAACTCTGGAACAGTTTGATTCATTTGTTTTTGGACTGCATAGTCGCTTCAGGAGCCATTCGTGGAATATGTTTTTGTTGGGTGAGGCAAGAAGTGATGTCTTTGGGGGAATTCCTTTCGGTGGAGAAGCTACCCAGGGGATGGAACGTTTTCCTTATAATACATTGAATGCGGAGAATCCCGGAATCAGCGGGTTTGGTGATTTGTATCAGAATATCAACCAGATGAACTTGTTTATCAGCAGAACTCTTCATACGGATGTGCTGACTGAAAGTGCCAGGAATTATTATTTGGGACAGGTGTATGGATTGCGTGCTTACTATATGTATCAGCTATATCGTTCATGGGGAGATGTCGTGTTTACGGAAGAGCCTAGCCTGGGTTTTGAAGTGGGTAAACTGGCAAAGGCGGCGACTCCGGCTGCCGAAATCTTTGAGCAGGTAAAAAAAGATATAGAATCTTCATTAAGTTATTTTGGATCCGATTATACCATAAAGGAAAAAAAATCGCTGTGGTCAAAGGCTGCCACATTGATGCTGAAAGCGGATGTATATCTGTGGAGTGCCCATCGTGACGGGGGAGAAGGAGATGCCCGGACAGCAAAGAATGCGTTGGTTGACATACAGAATAATATCAGCCGTAGCAATCTGGACTTGATGGATACTTATCAGGGAGTGTTTGCTTATGATAATAAAGGTAATAAAGAGATTATCTTTACCATTCATAATGAATTGTTTGAATACAATCTGTGGAATGGAAATAATGATTTGTTTCCACAGGCTGATTATTTAGGGAAATTCTATAATGCGGATGGTACTTTGATAAATACGTCGGTCGAGAATAATTTCGGTATCATGCGCCTGATGGTGAAATTGGAAAACTTCAAGAAGTTTCTGCCGGGAGACACCCGTCGTGACGTTACATTGAAAGATGTATATAATAAGGTGGAAAATGGCAAGTTGGAATTGGTAGGGGTGTATCCGCATAAGTATTGGGGAGTTATGAATGGGAGTACACGGGTGAGATGTGATGATTATCCTATTTATAGATATTCGGATTTGCTATTGATGCTGGCTGAGGCGAAAGTGCTTTTGGGTGAGGATCCGGCTACAGAGATAAACCGGGTGCGCCGGCGTGCGTTTGGTGATGCGTATGATGCTTCAACAGTGGGGTTTCCCAATCAGGAAGTCGATAAGCGTCCGGCGGATGCTGTCTTGCAGGAACGTTTGTTTGAATTTATGCTGGAAGGTAAACGATGGTATGACTTGAGGCGTTTTGGCGATTCGTACGTGCTTGACTATACTCCGGCGGAGCCTGCCCGTCTGCTTTGGCCTATCAACCAAGGAGCTCTTACTAATAATCCATTGTTGAAACAAACGGTTGGTTATTAAATTTTTGTCGGATAAGAATCTTTAATTGCATAAAAAGACGGTGTTCTTTATGAAATTAATAAAGAAACCGTCTTTTTATTTTCTAATTTCAATAAAAACTTTTATTTTTACACCCGTAAAATTATAAATATTATGAGAAACCCTAGCTTATTACTGCTAATTGTTGTTTTTATATTAGCACCCTTCAAGTTGAGTGCGGCGGCAGATACGGTTGTTGTCCGCGAAACCCGGATTCCTGTGTTGATTGAAAGGCAGGATAATGAGTTGTTTCATTTACGTATAGAGGCTACTCAAAGTCAGATGCTGAATGAAGTGAAGTTGGACTTCGGCAAAGACGTGAATTTGAATGAAATTGAATCTGTGAAACTGTATTATGGTGGAACTGAAAGCGTGGAGAGGAGGGGAAAGACTTATTTTGCTCCGGTAGATTATATATCTAATAATACTCCGGGAAAAACATTGGCTGCCAATACTTCTTATTCCGTTTTGAAGTCGGAAGTGAAGGCCCCGAAGCGTGAGGTTGTATTGAAAGCTGACCAAAAATTGTTTCCGGGAGTGAATTATTTTTGGATTAGCCTGCAAATGAAGCCTGTTGCTTCTATCTTGTCCAAAGTGTCGGCAGAAGTGGTGGAAGCTAAGATTGACGGACAGGTTGCTCCTTTGAAGATAGCCCGTAAGGCGGATACCCATTATATGGGGATCGGCGTGCGTCATGCCGGTGACGACGGGGCTGCTGCCTATCGTATTCCCGGATTGGCCACTTCAAATAAAGGAACCTTGTTGGGGGTATATGATGTACGCTATAATAATAGTGCGGATTTACAGGAGTATGTGGAAATAGGTCTGAGCAGAAGTACGGACGGAGGTCAGACTTGGGAGAAAATGCGCATTCCGATGGCATTTGGTGAATATGATGGGTTGCCTAAAGCACAGAATGGAGTAGGCGATCCGGCCATTTTGGTTGATAAGAAGACAGGAACTATCTGGATTGTCGCTGCCTGGACACATGGTATGGGAAATGGGCGTGCGTGGTGGAATTCACAAACAGGCATGGACCGTAATCATACAGCACAATTAATGATGGTGAAAAGTGATGATGATGGTAAGACCTGGTCGGAGCCTATGAATATAACAGAACAGGTGAAAGATCCGTCATGGTATTTCTTGCTGCAAGGTCCCGGTAGAGGTATCTCTATGGAAGATGGAACATTGGTCTTTGCCAGCCAGTATATTGGCAATGACCGTATTCCTAATGCCGGTATTATATACAGTAAGGATCATGGAAAAACCTGGAATATCAGTACATTGGCACGCACTAATACAACTGAATCTCAGGTAGCGGAAGTGGAACCGGGAGTGCTGATGCTGAATATGCGTGATAATCGTGGTGGCAGTCGTGCCGTTTCTACAACTACAGATTTAGGTAAAACATGGAAAGAACATGAGTCTTCACGTACAGCCTTACAGGAACCGGTTTGTATGGCCAGTTTGATTAGTGTTAAAGCTAAAGAGAATGTATTGGGTAAAGACATCCTTTTGTTCTCTAATCCGAATGATGCCAAGAACCGTCATAGCATTACCATCAAAGCAAGTCTGGATGGTGGGGTGACTTGGTTGCCCGAGAATCAATTGCTGCTGGATGCCGGTTGGGGTTGGGGATACAGCTGCTTGACTATGATTGACAAGGAAACAGTAGGAATTTTATATGAAAGCAGTGTGGCCCACATGACTTTCCAAGCGATAAAGCTGAAAGATATTATTAAGACCAAATAAATAATGAAACGCAGATTTTCTAGTTTTATTGGTATGATACTGGTTTGTGCTGTAACTATAGCACAAACCAGTATCTCGTTACTTCCTAAACCTCAGTTGTATAAGGATACGGGGAAGAACTTTACTATGGGAAAGGTGAAACTTTCTACTCCGGTGTTGAGGCCGGAGTGGGAAGTTTTTATCATGAATGCAGGTGGTGAGATTGTTGAACACTCGTCATCGGTGATTGAAGTGGAACTGGTTCCGTCTATTGAGGAAGCCAGGCTAAACGGGGCTGAAGCCTATCGTCTTTCTGTTTCAAACAAGCGGATAAAGATAGAGGCTGTAACAGAACAGGGAGTGTATTGGGCTATGCAGACACTTCGGCAATTGGAACGGAAAAAAGGGAAGAGAAGTTCTGTTGCCGGATGTGAGATTGTAGACTGGCCGGCATTCCGGATACGCGGATTTATGCAGGATGTGGGACGCAGTTATATTTCAATGGAAGAATTGAAAAGAGAGATCGAGATTTTATCTCGGTTTAAGATTAATGTATTTCATTGGCATCTTACTGAAAACCAGGCATGGAGATTGGAAAGTAAAATCTTTCCTATGCTGAATGATAGTGTGAATACCATCCGTATGCCGGGTAAATATTATACGCTGGAAGAGGCACGCGATTTGGTGGATTTTTGTAAGAAACATCAGGTGTTGTTGATTCCTGAGATAGATATGCCGGGGCATAGTGCTGCCTTTGTGCGTGCTTTCCGCCATGATATGCAAAGTCCGGAAGGGATGAAAATATTGAAACTGTTGCTGGATGAGGTGTGTGAGACATTTGATGTGCCTTATTTACATATAGGTACGGATGAGGTGGAGTTTACCAATCCGCATTTTGTACCCGAAATGGTGGCGTATGTACGCTCAAAAGGGAAAAAAGTAATATCCTGGAATCCGGGCTGGCACTATAAACCGGGGGAAATAGACATGACACATTTGTGGAGTTACCGTGGAAAGGCGCAACCGGGTATTCCTGCTATCGATTCCAAATTTCATTATCTGAATCATTTTGATGTTTTCGGTGATATTGTAGCTTTGTACAACAGCCGTATTTATGATCAGGCAGAAGGCAGTGAGGACATTGCGGGAACTATATTGGCTTTGTGGCACGATCGTTTGATTGACAATGAGTGGAATCTGGTTATTGAAAATGGCTTGTATCCCAATATGCTTGCTATTGCCGAGCGTGCCTGGAGAGGGGGAGGTACGGAATATTTTGACGGACTGGGTACGATACTTCCACCCGAAGACACGGAAGCATTCAAAGAATTCGCTGATTTTGAAAAGCGTATGTTGTGGCATAAGGAGCATACGTTTAAAGGATATCCTTTCGCCTATGTAAAACAGACTAATGTAAAATGGAATATTACGGATGCTTTTCCTAATGGGGGAGATATGGATAAGGTGTTCCCGCCTGAACAGGAGTTAAAGGATATCTATCATTATAACGGGAATACGTATGGTGTACGTCAGGCAATAGGGGCAGGTATTTATTTACGCCATGTCTGGGGGGATATGGTTCCTGCTTTTTATGCTGATCCTAAGGAAAACCACACGGCTTATGCATATACTTGGGTGTATTCGCCCAAAGACCAGGAAGTGGGGTTATGGGCAGAGTTTCAGAATTATAGCCGTTCGGAGATGGATCTGGCGCCATTGCCTGACAAATGGGATTATAAGGGAAGCCGTATCTGGATTAATGATCGTGAAATATTACCTCCTGTATGGACTGCTACGCATAAGGTGAAAAGTTATGAAGTACCTTTGGGAAATGAGAATTGCGTAGGAAGAGTGCCATTGGCGGTGCATTTAAATAAAGGTTGGAACAAGGTTTTCTTAAAGTTGCCTATCGGCAAGTTTAAGATGGCTGAGACGCGTCTTGTGAAGTGGATGTTTACTGCTGTCTTTGTGACTCCTGACGGAGAAAGGGCGGTAGAGGGATTGATTTATTCACCAGATAAACAAAAATAAAATGAAACGTATTGTCTTATTGTTATTGGGATTATTATTAGCGTTACCCCAGTTTGCTCAGGAACGCAAGTATTCTACTTTTTATGAGCAGAGAGCGACTTTGTTTGAAGAACTTCCGGTTACTTCAAAAGATATTATTTTTTTAGGGAACAGTATTACCAACGGTTGCGAGTGGGCTGAGTTGTTTCAAAATAAGAATGTGAAGAACAGGGGTATCAGTGGAGATATCTGTATGGGGGTATATGACCGTTTGGATCCGATTGTAAAGGGAAAACCGGCAAAGATTTTTTTATTGATCGGTATCAATGATGTTTCTCGGGGAACGTCTGCGGATAAAATTATTTCAGAAATAAGTATGATTGTTCGGAAAATAAAGCAAGAATCTCCAAAAACAAAATTATATTTGCAAAGTGTATTGCCGGTGAATGATTGTTACGGTATGTTTAACGGGCATACATCACGCTGGCAGGTGGTAAAACAAATTAATGATTTGTTGGAACCATTGGCGGTAAAGGAAGGAGTTGCCTATATTGATTTGTATAGTCATTTTGTGGAGAAAGAGACAGGCAAGATGAATCCAGTATACACTAATGACGGATTACATTTATTAGGAAAGGGATACTTGCTGTGGCGTGATATTGTAAAACCTTATGTTGACCAGAAATGAAGAAGACATTAATACTGATTTTATGTTTGTTTCTTTGTACCGTTTCATTTGCACGGAAGCGGGTGAAGGTTGCTTGTGTAGGTAATAGCATTACCTATGGCATAGGTGTATCCGATCCTGATAAGGAGTCCTATCCTGCCCGGTTACAGCAAATGCTGGGTGAAGGGTATACGGTGGAGCGTTTTGGAAAGCCGGGAGCTACGTTGCTGAACAAGGGACACCGGCCTTTTATGCAACAGAAAGAGTTTAAGGATGCATTGGCTTTTGCTGGTGATGTAGTGGTTATTCATTTAGGAGTGAATGATACAGATCCGCGTGATTGGCCCAATTACCGTGATTTTTTTATAGCGGATTATCGTGCACTGATTGATTCGTTCAGAGTGGCGAATCCTGAATGTCGTATTTTGATTGCCCGTCTGACTCCGATTGCCGACCGTCATCCGCGGTTTGAGTCCGGCACACGCGACTGGCATGATGAGATTCAGCTGGCTATAGAAACGATAGCGAAATACGCACAAGTACAGTTGATAGATTTTCATGCACCTTTATATCCATATCCTTTTATGTTGCCCGATGCTGTCCATCCTGATAAGGAAGGTGCGGCTGTCCTGGCAAAAACGGTGTATGAAGGCATAACCGGTGATTTTGGCGGTTTGCAAATGCCGGAAATTTATACGGACAATATGGTATTGCAGCATGGGCGTCTGCTGACTATTCAGGGAAAAGCGGATGCCGGTGAGAAAGTGACTGTTTCCATAGACAGGCAGAAACTTCAGGCTGTGACGGGAGCAGATGGAAAGTGGGCGGTGGATGTCCGGCCATTGAAGGCGGGCGGTCCATATACGCTGACTGTTTCTACAGAAAAACGGAAACTGGTCTATGAAAATGTGTTGGCGGGAGAAGTGTGGCTCTGTTCCGGACAATCGAATATGGAGTTTTATCTGAATTGGAGTGCGACTGCCGCACAAGATGTTCCTCAAGCTGCAAATAGCAATATCCGTTTTTATGATATGAAAGCCCGTTGGCGTACGGATGCGGTGGAGTGGGATGCTTCGGTACTCGATTCATTGAATCATCTGCAATATTATAAGGATACACGGTGGACAGTTTGTTCGCCTGAAACAGCCGGTAATTTCTCGGCGGTGGCTTACTATTTCGGAAAGAAATTGCAGGATAGTTTGCAAGTTCCTGTAGGACTGATTTGCAATGCCATTGGCGGATCTCCTACTGAAGCATGGATAGACCGTAGTACATTGGAATATCGTTTTCCGGCTATCTTACGTAATTGGATGCAGAATGATTTTATTCAAGACTGGGTGCGTGGGCGTGCTGCCTTGAATGTAAAGCAGTCTTCCAATAAATTGCAACGCCATCCTTATGAGCCTTGTTATTTGTATGAATCGGGTATCCGTCCTTTGGAACAGTTTCCGGTCAAAGGCTTTATTTGGTATCAGGGTGAGTCCAATGCCCATAATCGGGAGGCTCATGAAAAGTTGTTCGGATTGTTGGTGGAAAGTTGGCGCAAGAATTGGGGGGATGCGGAACTTCCATTCTATTTTGTCCAATTGTCCAGTATAGACCGTCCGTCATGGACTTGGTTCCGTGATAGCCAGCGTCGTTTGATGGCGGAGATTCCTCATACCGGTATGGCTGTCAGTTCAGATAGGGGAGACTCATTGGACGTACACCCCAAACAGAAAAGAGAAGTCGGTGAACGGTTGGCTGCATGGGCTTTGAATAAAACATACGGATATAAAAATGTCATTCCTTCGGGACCGCTTTATAAATCGGTCGTATTTAGTGGAGGTGCGGCTTATATTTCTTTTGATTATGCGGAGGAGTTGTCGACTTCGGATGGGAAATCGCTTCGTACATTCGAAGTGGCAGGTGATGATGGATTATTTTATCCGGCACAGGCTGTTGTTGAAAACGGTAAAATAAAAGTATGGAGTGACAAGGTGAAAGAGCCGGAAACGGTTCGTTACGGATGGCAGCCATTTACCCGTGCCAATCTGGTAAATGGCGCCGGTTTGCCTGCATCCACATTCCGGGCTGAATAGTATATAAATTAATAAAGATAGGTAAGATGAAGAAAACATTAAAAGTTTTGATGATGTTAGGATGCTTTCCGATGATGCTCAGTGCAAAGGAGTATAAGAAGTCAGAGAGTCTGAGTCTTGATAAGGGATGGGAGTTCGCCCAGGTCGGCCGGAATGAATGGTTGCCGGCTACGGTGCCCGGAACGGTACATCAGGATTTGATTTCTCATAATAAGCTGCCCAATCCATTTTATGGGATGAATGAGCAAAAAGTGCAGTGGGTGGAGAATGAGGACTGGGTCTATAAAACTACTTTTAATGTGACGGATGAGCAACTCTCGCGGGATGCTGCCTTGTTGATTTTGGAAGGGTTGGATACGTATGCGGATATTTACCTGAACGGCTCTTTGTTGGAACGTACGGACAATATGTTTGTCGGCTATACTCTTCCGGTAAAAGAGGTGTTGCGGAAGGGAGAAAACCATTTGCAGATTCTGTTTCATTCACCTGTCAAGCAAACTTTACCCCAATGGGAAACCAATGGTTTTGATTATCCTGCTGATAATGATCATAGTGATAAGCGGGTTAGTATCTATAGCCGTAAAGCGCCTTACAGTTATGGCTGGGATTGGGGAATCCGCTTGGTAAC
Organism: uncultured Phocaeicola sp.; assembly: GCA_948956705.1. The sequence goes on along the minus strand of CARCZS010000006.1, from coordinate 83,755 downwards.
CAGTGGTATCTGGCGGCCTGTGACACTGACTTTCTATGATGTGGCACGCATTGATGATTACTATGTACGTCAGGCTTCGGTAACAAAAGATCTGGCGAAAGTTGAAAACCGCCTGACTGTAAACAGTGTTTCTGCAACTCCTCAGAAAGCGGAAGTAACCGTTGCTTATTCTTATAAGGAGGGTGAAAAGGTAACCGAACAGAAAGAGGTGACATTGCAGCCGGGAACAAACCATATTCTTCTTCCCATAGAGATACGGCAGCCTCATTTATGGATGCCTAATGGTTGGGGGGAACCTGCATTGTATGACTTTGAAGCCGTAATAAAGGTGGATGGTAAAGTGATAGCTTCTCAAAAAGAGCGTATCGGACTCCGTACAATAAAGGTGGTGAAAGAAAAAGACGATCAGGGAGAATCCTTCTATTTTGTAGTCAATGGTGAACCTATGTTTGCCAAAGGCGCGAATTTTATCCCGGATGATGCTTTGCTGCCTAACATTACTGAAGAACGTTACCGCCAGTTGTTCAAGGATGTGAAAGATGCCAATATGAATATGATTCGTGTATGGGGTGGAGGAATTTATGAGGATGATGCTTTTTACCAGGCGGCGGACGAGAATGGAATTTTAGTTTGGCAGGATTTTATTTTTGCCTGCACTACTTATCCGTCCGATCCTGCTTTTATGAAACGGGTAGAGGCCGAGGCGGAATATAATATCAAGCGTTTACGGAACCATGCCAGTCTGGCTATGTGGTGTGGAAACAATGAAATTTATGAAGGTATGCGCTACTGGGGATGGGATAAGAAATACACTGATCCCGGTATTATGGAAGGAATGAAGCAGGGCTATGACAAACTTTTCCGTGAGTTGTTGCCTCGTAAAGTAGCTGAACTTGATCCGGACCGTTTCTATATGCATGGTTCTCCGTACGAGGCCAATTGGGGACGTCCCGAAAGTTGGAAGATTGCCGACAGCCATAATTGGGGTATCTGGTATGGTCAGAAACCGTTTGAAAGTCTGGATACGGAAATTCCGCGTTTTATGAGTGAGTTTGGTTTTCAGGCATTTCCTGAAATGAAGACGATTGCTACTTTTGCCTCACCGGAAGATTATGCATTGGAATCGGAGGTGATGAATGCTCATCAAAAAGCCACTATCGGTAATTTCCTCATCAAGAAGACTATGGGACTGTATTATAAAGTGCCTGAAGATTTCGATCAGTTGGTTTATATGGGTTTGGTTTTGCAGGGGGTAGGAGTGCGCCAGGGTTTGGAAGCCCATCGTCGTAACCGTCCCTATTGTATGGGAACTTTATATTGGCAGCTGAATGACAGCTGGCCGGTCGTTTCCTGGTCGAGCATTGATTATTATGGCAATTGGAAAGCGTTGCATTATCAGGCAAAAAGAGCTTTTGCTCCGGTATTGGTAGATGCTGTCAAGGAAGGGGAGGATTTGAATATTTATGTTATGTCGGACAAACTGGAAGCGGATAAAGAGGTGACTTTATTGTTGCGTGTGATGGATTTTAATGGAAAGGTTCTGACTAAAAAGAGTATCAAGGGCGAGGTTCCGGCCAATGCTTCCACCTTATATTATAAGGAACCTTATGCAGGTATGACAACAAGTCCTCAAAATACTTTTCTTCTAATGACATTAAAAAATAAGAAAGGTGAGGTTTTATCCGAAGAAATTTATTACTTTAACCACGCAAAAGATCAGGAGCTTCCGAAGACCGAGATCCGCTATAAAGTGAAGCCGATGGATGGAAAATATGAAGTGACTCTGTCTGCCAGACAGCTGGCCAGGGATGTGTTCATAGAGATTCCTGTTCAGGGTGCGAGATTTACTGACAACTTCTTTGACTTGTTGCCGGGACAGACAAAGAAAGTGATTATTACTTCAGATAAACTGAAGAAGAATGAAAAGGTTGATATAACTATTAAGCAATTAAGTGATACTAACTAATCAATTAATATCTATTATGAAAACTTTAATGGGCCTTGCAGGGCTGACAATGGCAGGTTTTATGCTTTTATCCTGTAACACAGAAGTGAAAGAAGCAAATTATCAGATAATTCCGTTACCGCAGGAAATTTCGGTAATGGATCAGGCTGCTCCGTTTATTTTGTCAAATGGAACTAAGATAATGTATCCGGAAGGCAATGAAAAAATGCAAAAGAACGCTGAATTTTTGGCAAGTTATATCAAAGATCTTACCGGAAAGTCATTGGCTGTACAAGCCGGTACAGACGGCAAAGGAATAATCCTGCAATTAGGTGGAAATGCTGAAAATCCTGAAGGATACCAGTTAAAGGTAACCAGCGACCAAGTGGTTATTTCAGGACCTACGGAAGCCGGAGTATTTTATGGCATCCAGACGTTGCGTAAATCTATTCCGGTAGCACAAGGAGTGGATATCGCTTTACCGGCGGTTGAAATCAATGACTATCCTCGTTTCTCTTATCGTGGTGCAATGTTGGATGTGTCACGTCATTTTTTCCCGGTAGATTCTGTAAAGCGTTTTATTGATATGCTGGCTTTGCACAACATCAACCGTTTCCACTGGCATTTGTCTGAAGACCAGGGATGGAGAATCGAAATCAAGAGTCGTCCTGAACTGACTGAAATAGGTTCTAAAAGAGCGGAAACGGTTATCGGACATAACTCGGGAAAATATGATGGCAAGCCTTATGGTGGATTCTTCACACAGGAAGAAGCAAAAGAAATTGTAGCTTATGCTGCCGAACGTCATATTACGGTTATACCGGAAATTGATATGCCGGGACACATGCAGGCTGCTTTGGCTGCATATCCTAACTTGGGCTGTACTGGTGGTCCGTACGAAGTATGGAAAATCTGGGGTGTATCAGAAGATGTGCTTTGCGCAGGAAATGATGAAACCTTGAAATTCATTGAAGATGTATTAGGGGAAATTATTCAGATTTTCCCATCAGAATATATTCATGTAGGTGGTGATGAATGTCCTAAGGTACGTTGGGCAAAATGTCCAAAGTGCCAGGCTCGTATCAAGGCTTTAGGTCTTAAGTCTGACAAGAATCATACTGCCGAGGAAAGATTGCAGAGTTTCATTATCAATCATGCAGAGAAGTTCCTGAACGGACACGGACGTCAGATTATCGGTTGGGATGAAATTCTGGAAGGCGGATTGGCTCCCAATGCCACTGTAATGTCATGGCGTGGTGTTGCCGGAGGTATTGAAGCCGCAAAACAGAAACATGATGTAATTATGACTCCTAATACTTATTTGTATTTTGACTATTACCAAACCAAGGATATTGCTAATGAACCTGAGGCTATTGGTGGATATGTACCCGTTGAAACGGTATATAACTATGAGCCGATGCCGGCTGATCTGACTCCGGAAGAGCAGAAATACATCATTGGCGTACAGGCCAACTTATGGACTGAATACATTCCTACCTACAGTCAGGTAGAATATATGGAATTACCCCGTATGGCTGCTTTGTCTGAAATTCAGTGGACCATGCCGGAAAAGAAAAACTATGAAGGTTTCTTGAAGCGTTTGCCTCAGTTGGTAGATATTTATGATGTTTATAAATATAATTATGCCAAGCATGTCTTTGATGTAAATGCTGTATTTACTCCTAATCCGAAAGATGGTACGCTGGATGTTACTTTATCTACTATTGATAATAGTCCTATCTATTACACTTTGGATGGAACGGAACCTTCCGCTGCTTCCCAGTTGTATACGGAAACATTGAAATTGAAACAGAATTGTACTTTTAAAGCGATTACTGTACGTCCTGTAGGAAATAGCCGCGTGGTTACAGAGGAAATTGCTTTTAACAAGGCTAGTATGAAACCTGTCACTATGTTGCAACCGGTAAACAAGCAATATGAATTCAAAGGAGCTCCCACTTTGGTGGACGGATTGAAAGGTAACGGTAACTATAAGACGGGCCGTTGGATTGCTTTCTATAAAAATGATATGGAAGCAGTTATTGATATGCAGCAACCGACAGAAATCAGCAGCGCTTCTATTTCTACTTGTGTGGAAAAAGGTGACTGGGTGTTTGATGCCCGTGCTTTTTCTGTAGCTGTATCCGAAGACGGAAAGAACTTTAAGGAAATTGCTTCAGAAAAATATCCGGCAATGAAGCAGGATGACAAGAATGGAGTGTTCAACCATACGTTGACTTTCGATCCGGTGACTGCCCGTTATGTGAAAGTGACCGCTTTAGCGGAACATAGCATTCCTGCTTGGCACGGTGGCAAAGGAAATCCGGCTTTCTTGTTTGTTGATGAAATTTCATTAAATTGATAGTTATATTCAAATAATGACTGTGTGCCAAAAGTGTGATAGAGTACCGTTGGGCGTGAGGTGGAATGCCTCCGTCCATATGCGTAAGGAATGCTGTGTTTGCGTTGGTGCAATCCGTTTCTGGGGCAAGCGGGATGGCTGATTTGCTTTTGGCACACTTTTTATTATTTGCTTCACCATGAAAACATGATCAGAAAAATAATATATGGCGTTTATGCGATACTGGGCATGATGACAATGGCTGCTTGTAGCGGTCAATCGGATGCTTCTGAAATATCTCTTGAGAAAATGCATGGGTTCCCTACAGAGAATACCGGTTTTCTTAAGGGAGTTTCTGCATTATATGCGGGAGTGATTGAAGGAAATTTGCTGATAGCCGGAGGTTGTAATTTCCCTGATATACCGGTAGCCGATGGAGGAAAAAAAGCTTATTATCGGGATATATATATCGCCCCTTTGTCAAATGATACGGCTTTTGAGTGGAAGAAAATAGGCCAACTGCCTCAGGCAGCAGCTTATGGAGTCACTATTTCTACTGAAAAAGGGTTAATTTGTGTTGGAGGGACTACGGCAACACACAGCTTGTCTGATGTTTTTCTTTTATCTTTGCAAAAAGACACCTTGAAAAGAGATACTTTGCCCTCTTTGCCTGTAACTATGGATAATATGGCAGGTGCATTAGTAGGACATTCACTATATATTGTCGGTGGAAATGTAAATGGCATTCCATCCTCGGCCATGTACATGCTTGATCTGTCGGATTTGTCTGGAGGATGGAAAAGAGAAACAGATATTCCGGGTGAACCCAGAGTACAACCTGTTTGCGTGGCACAAGATGGAAAACTTTATGTGTGGGGGGGATTTGTCCCGGCTGTTGAAGGGCATCAGGCTTCTTTGTCAGTAGATGGATATATGTATTCTCCGGAAACGAAAGAATGGTCATCGGTTGCCACCCCGTATGATGCGGAAGGTAATGAGATCTCTTTAGGTGGTGGAATGGGAACCTCTTTTGGCGAGGGTATGATATTGTGTGCCGGAGGAGTTGATAAGGATATATTCTTAAAAGCTCTGCAAGGTATTTATGCGGGAAAAGAATATTTGTCACATCCTGTAGAGTGGTATCGGTTTAATAGAAACCTGCTGCTCTATCATCCGCAGACGGATAAATGGACTACATTAGGCGAATATGAGCAAGGTGCGCGTGCCGGAGCTGTAATAGTTTCGCAGGACGGATTTCATTACATTATTAATGGAGAATTGAAACCGGGCATTCGTACTAATGAAATTAATAGAATTAAAGAAAAGAGAAGATGAGAAGATTGATTATATTGGCGGAAGTTGCATTGGGCTTGCTGTTTGCAAGTTGCACGAAAGAAGAGCAACGCACACTTTCTGTTATTCCCGCACCATTAAAGGTGGAATTACAGCAGGAAGTGTTTTCATTGAATTCGGAAACAGGGTTATATATAGATGCGTCTGAGGGGGACAAGAAGATTTTGGAAGATTATCTGGTGGCTTCTTCCATGAATTTGAAACCGGTAATAGCAGAAGAGGGACATAATGTTGTCTTGAAACAAGTGGCGGAACTGCCGGAGGTAAACTCTTCCGAGGGATATGTTCTGACGGTAACTCCTGATCAGGTACTTATTCGTGCAACTTCCGGGGCAGGATTGTTCTATGGAGTTCAGACTATGCTGCAAATGGTTGATGAAAAAGGATTGCCGGCAGGAGTCATTACAGATGAACCCCGTTTTGCTTATCGTGGCTTTATGATGGATGTTTCCCGTCATTTCTTCGATAAGGAATTTATAAAAAAGCAGATGGATGCTTTGGCATATTATAAATTGAACCGTCTGCATCTGCATCTTACTGACGCTGCGGGCTGGCGTCTTGAAATAAAAAAATATCCCCGTCTGACAGAATTTGCGGCATGGCGTGAGTTTCCTACCTGGAAAGAATGGTGGAATAACGGACGACGGTATGAAGAAGAAGGCAGTAAAGATGCTCACGGAGGTTATTATACTCAAGATGATATCCGCGAACTGGTGGCATACGCTCAGGAGCGTTTTATTACTGTTATTCCTGAGATAGAGATGCCTGCGCATTCGGAAGAAGTACTGACTGCTTATCCCGAGTTGTCTTGTACACACGAACCTTACAAACAAGCCGATTTCTGTGTCGGTAATGAAAAGACTTTCGAGTTTCTGGAAAATGTGCTGACAGAGGTAATGGAACTTTTCCCGTCCGAATATATTCATATAGGAGGGGATGAGGCAGGTAAAGCCTCATGGCCCACTTGCAAACTGTGCCAGGCACGTATGAAAAAAGAAGGCTTGAAAGATGTGAACGAGTTACAGAGTTATCTGATTCATCGTATTGAGGTCTTTTTGAATGCCCACGGACGTAAATTATTGGGTTGGGATGAAATATTGGAAGGTGGTTTGGCACCTAATGCCACTGTCATGTCATGGCGTGGCACGGAAGGGGGAATGAAAGCGGTTGATTCCGGCCACATGGCTATTATGAGTCCGGGTGAGTTCTGCTATTTTGATTCTTATCAGGATGCTCCTGATTCCCAGCCGGAAGCAATAGGAGGCTATCTGCCTTTGTCCAAAGTTTATTCATTTAATCCTGTACCCGATACTTTGAGTGCGGATAAAGTCCAGTTGGTGTATGGAGTACAAGCTAATTTATTCACAGAATATATTCCGACTCCGGAACATGCGGAAATGATGATTTATCCTCGTATTCTTGCCTTGGCGGAAGTTGCTTGGAGTGCCCCTTCTGTGAAGAACTATGATGATTTTCATGTTCGTGCATTGAAAGAGGTAGAGGCATTGAAAGCTGAAGGATACCATCCTTTTGATTTGAAAAATGAGATAGGAAATCGTCCGGGAGCGGATCAGCCCGTACAACATTTGGCAGTAGGTAAGAAAGTGGCTTACGGACCGGATGCCGCTTATTATCCCGGCTATTCGGCCGGTGGTGACAGTGCCTTGGTAGATGGTGTGATCGGAGGCTGGACTTATGGTGACAGGCGTTGGCAAGGTTTTATAGACAAGAAAAGAATGGATGTGACCATTGATATGGAAAAAGAAACAGAAATTCATTCTGTTGGAGCAGACTTTATGCAGGTGTGTGGACCTGAAGTCTTTATGCCTTCAGAAGTGATCATTTCCGTTTCCAATGATGGTAAGGAGTTTACGGAACTGAAGCGCATGGAGCATAAAGTAGTGAAGGATGACAAAGTGACTTTCATCAACTTTGGTTGGGAAGGAAATGCCAAAGCACGTTACATACGTTATCAGGCATCTTCGGGCGAATTCGGAGGTTTCTTGTTTACAGATGAAATTGTAGTGAAATAATAGAACTTATATAAACAACAAATAGCATGAAGAAACAAATTTTGTTATCGGCTGTTCTGGCTTGTATCTCAGTTTTTTCTGCGGCAGCACAGAAAGAGCCGGTAGATTATGTAAACCCTTTTGTGGGTACTACTAATTACGGTACGACAAACCCCGGAGCATTAACCCCTCATGGAATGATGTCGGTGACTCCTTTCAATGTGATGGGGGTTCCCGAAGGGGATAAGGATAAAGACAAGCAATGGTGGTCCACTCCATACGAATTCAATAATAAATATCTTACCGGCTTTGCGCACGTTAATCTTAGCGGGGTAGGCTGTCCGGAATTGGGATCATTGTTATTAATGCCTACCACCGGCAAACTGGATGTGGATTATCATAATTATGGAAGCTTCTATCAAGGTGAAACTGCAAATCCGGGTTATTATACCAATATACTGGATAAATACAATGTGAAATGTGAACTGACTGCCACTCCACGTACCAGTATGGCACGCTTTACTTTTCCTGCCGGACAAAGCAATATCTTGTTGAATCTGGGAGAGGGATTGACCAATGAGAGTGGTGCTACCGTTCGTTTTGTAAACGACCGTGAGATTGAAGGTACCAAATTGTTGGGAACTTTCTGTTATAATCCTCAGGCGGTATTTCCTATCTATTTTGTAATGCGTATCAACAAAGTACCGGCAAAACGCGGTTATTGGAAAATGATGCGTCCGATGGGTGTGGAGGCGCAATGGGATGATACGGCCGGTAAATACAAACTCTATACTGCTTATACAAAAGAAATAAGCGGAGATGATATAGGAGTGTGGTTTACTTACGATACCACAGCGGAAGAAGTGATTGAAGTCAGTATGGGCGTGTCTTTTGTCAGCATAGAGAATGCCCGTTTGAATCTGGAAAAAGAACAGCCTTTCGGTACAACATTCGACAAACTGCGTGCGGAAGCCCGTAAGAAATGGAACGATGATCTTTCCCGTATCAAAGTGGAAGGTGGAACGGAAGAGCAAAAAGGAGTATTCTATACCGCTATGTATCACACGATGGTTCATCCGAATATTTTGCAGGATGTAAGCGGACAATATCCACAAATGGAGGGAGATAAGATTTTGACCACCAACCATAACCGTTACACGGTATTCTCATTGTGGGATACTTATCGTAACTATCACCAGTTGATGACTTTGGTATATCCGGAGCGTCAGATGGATATGATTCACACCATGATGGGCATATACAAGGAACACGGATGGTTCCCGAAATGGGAATTGTATGGTCGTGAAACATTGACGATGGAAGGTGACCCTTCTATTCCTGTTCTGGTAGACAGTTGGATGAAGGGATTGCAAGACTTTGACATTGACGAAGCTTATAAGGGAATGTATAAGTCGGCCACTACTCCGGGCAAGGATAATCTGATGCGTCCGGATAATGACGATTATATGTCCAAAGGGTATGTGCCGATGGAAAGTCAGTATGATAATTCGGTTTCTCATGCTTTGGAATACTATGTTGCCGACTATGCACTTTCTACCTTGGCGGAGGCTTTAGGTAAGAAAGAAGATGCGAAATTGTTCCGCAAACGTTCTATGGGCTATAAAAATTATTATAGCAAGGATTTCGGAACCTTGCGTCCGATAACTAAAGAAGGCAAATTCTATGAACCGTTTGATCCGAAAGAAGGAGCTAATTTTGCACCTAGTCCCGGTTTCCATGAAGGTAATGCATGGAATTACACTTTCTTTGTGCCTCATGATATCAATGGCTTGGTAAAGTTGATGGGGGGCGACAAGAAATTTGTTGATAAATTGCAAAGCGTGTTTGATGAAGGGAATTATGATCCGGCCAATGAACCCGATATAGCCTATCCTTACCTGTTCAGTCGTTTCAAAGGTGAAGAATGGCGTACACAGAAATTGGTGAAGGAATTGCTGGCTAAGTATTTCACAACTAAGCCGGATGGAATTCCCGGCAATGATGATACGGGTACGATGTCTGCATGGGCTATATTCAGTATGATGGGATTCTATCCGGATTGTCCGGGTGTGCCCGAATATACATTGACCACTCCTACTTTTGATAAAGTGACCGTTCAGCTTGATCCTAAATATTGGGGCAAGAAAGAATTGGTTATCAAGAAAGAAGGACAAGGGGATTATATAAAGGAAATCAGACTGGGCAATAAGAAGATTAATAAATATTTGATTTCGCATGATGATTTGATCAAGGCAGGTGAAATTACTTTTATAGTAACAGAAAATCCTAATAAGAAATAACTATGAATACGAAACGATTTTTGTGTGCTGCGTTAGGAGCTGTTTGTTATTTTGCTTTTTTGCAAGCGCAGGTACGTACAGAGCAGACTTTCGAAAAAGGATGGAAATTTACGCGTGAAGATAATGCGGAATTTGCCAATCCCGGTTATAATGACAGTAAATGGCAGAACGTCACCGTTCCTCATGATTGGGCGATTTATGGTCCGTTCAGTATCAATAACGACAAGCAGGAAATGGCTATTACTCAAGATGGACAGACCGAGGCGATGGAACATGCCGGACGTACCGGAGGTCTTCCGTTTGTAGGAACCGGATGGTATCGCCTGAACTTTGATGCTCCCGGTTTTGAGAAAGGCAAGAAAGCGACTTTGATATTTGATGGAGCAATGAGCCATGCCCGTGTTTATGTGAACGGGCAGGAGGCCGGTTATTGGCCCTACGGTTATAATTCTTTTTATGTGGATGCGACCCCTTATCTGAAACCGGGTGAGAGGAACGAACTGGCAGTCCGTTTGGAAAACGAGCCTGAATCATCACGTTGGTATCCGGGGGCCGGATTGTACCGCAATGTTCATCTGGTAATCAATGAAGATACGCATATTCCTGCTTGGGGGACGTATGTTACCACTCCTGTGGTGACAGACAAATATGCAAAAGTGTCTTTGAAAACTTCTTTGGTTAGCCCTGAAGGAGCTAATAAGGATAATTACCGTATTGTGACGCAGATCAAGGATAAAAACGGCAAAGTGGTTGCTACCGGGGAAAACAAGTTGAGTGTTTTTGATAATGCTTTGTTTGAACAGGAGTTTGCAGTGGCTAATCCTGAGTTGTGGAGTCCTGATACTCCGGTTCTTTATACAGCTGAATCCAAAGTATATGAAGGGAATACCTTGAAAGACGAATATACCACCCGCTTTGGTATCCGTACTTTGGAGATTGTTCCCGGCAAGGGCTTTTTCCTGAATGGAAAGCTGACCAAATTCAAAGGGGTATGTAACCATCATGACTTGGGTCCGTTAGGCGGTGCTGTAAATGATGCCGCTATACGTCGTCAGATTCGTATTCTGAAAGATATGGGTTGTAATGCCATCCGTACTTCTCATAATATGCCGGCACCCGAATTGGTGGAGGCTTGTGATGAAATGGGTATGATGCTGATGGTGGAGTCTTTCGACGAGTGGAAATCGGCAAAGATGGCCAACGGTTATCATAAAATATTTGATGAATGGGTGGAGAAGGATCTGACTAATCTGATCCGTCATTACCGTAACAATCCGAGTATTGTTATGTGGTGCATCGGTAACGAAGTACCCGACCAGTGGAATGGCAATAACGGACCAAAGCTTTCGCGTATGTTACAGGATATCTGTCATCGTGAAGATCCTACCCGTCCTGTAACACAAGGTATGGATGCGCCTGATGCTGTAGTAAATAATAATATGGCTGCTGTGATGGATGTGGCCGGTTTCAATTACCGCCCTCATAAATATCCAGAAAACTATAAGAAATTGCCTCAGCAGATTATTCTAGGTAGTGAAACAGCTTCTACAGTAAGTTCGCGTGGCGTCTATAAATTCCCTGTTGTCCGTCAGGCTATGAAGAAATATGACGATCATCAGTCTTCTTCTTACGATGTGGAACATTGTGGTTGGTCCAATTTGCCGGAGGATGACTGGATTTGGCATGAGGATAACGCATGGGGTATCGGAGAATTTGTATGGACGGGCTTCGATTATTTGGGCGAACCGACTCCTTATTATACTGATTGGCCCAGCCATTCTTCTTTGTTCGGTATCATCGACCTGGCCGGATTGCCCAAAGACCGTTACTATCTGTACCGCAGTCATTGGAACAAAGATGAAGAAACGCTGCATATCCTTCCTCATTGGACATGGCCGGGACGTGAAGGAGAAGTGACTCCTATCTTTGTTTATACAAATTATCCGTCGGCAGAAGTGTTTATCAATGGCAAGAGTCAGGGTAAGCGTACCAAAGATTTGACTGTAACGGCTGAAAATAGTGCGGATTCTGCTTCCATAGCAGATTTCAAACGCCAGAAACGCTACCGTTTGATGTGGATGGATACAAAGTATGAGCCGGGAACCGTAAAAGTGGTTGCCTATAATGATAAGGGGGAAGCTGTGGCCGAAAAGGAAATCCATACGGCAGGCAAGCCCGACCATATAGAACTGGTTACAGATCGCAATGAAATAAAGGCTGATGGCAAGGATTTGTCATTTGTCACAGTAAGAGTGGTGGACAAAGAGGGTAATCTTTGTCCCGATGCGCAGCATCTCATCAAGTATTCTGTAAAAGGTGCGGGAACCTATCGTGCCGGTGCAAACGGAGATCCCACTTCATTGGAACTTTTCCATGTTCCGCAGATGAAAGTGTTTAACGGAATGATGACTGCTGTTGTGCAAAGTACTGATAAACCGGGAGAAATCATATTGACCGCAACAGGTAAAGGACTTAAATCAGGTAGGCTAGTTTTAATGAGTAAGTAAAAAGATTTGTTTCAATTTCCACTATCTGTGCCCCGCTTGATTTTATTAAGCGGGGCTTATTTATTAAAAAAAGTTGGAAAATAATTGGGGAAATCTGTTTTAGAAAGTGAAAAAGTTGCTATTTTTGTTGGCAAATTTAATATGCCAATTAAAAATTCTAACTTATCATAGTATCATGTTGACCCAAATCATTAACGCAAAGATTCTTACCCCACAGGGCTGGTTGAAGGACGGATCTGTCCTTATGCGCGACAATAAGATTTTAGAAGTTACCAATTGTGATTTAGCTGTTATCGGAGCCGAGCTGATTGACGCTAAAGGTATGTATGTTGTTCCCGGTGGTGTGGAAATCCATTGTCATGGTGGTGGTGGCGGTGATTTTATGGAAGGTACGGAAGAGGCTTTCCGTACAGCCATTAATGCTCACATGAAACATGGTACTACCAGTATTTTCCCAACGTTGTCTTCTTCTACCGTACCGATGATTGAGGCAGCTGCCGAAACTTGTACCAGGTTGATGGCGGAACCGGACAGTCCGGTACTTGGTCTTCATCTTGAAGGGCATTACCTTAATATGAAGATGGCAGGCGGTCAGATGCCTGAAAACATAAAAGACCCGGATCCGAAGGAATATATTCCTATTGTAGAGAAGTGGGGCTGTATCAAGCGTTGGGATGCTGCACCCGAATTGCCGGGTGCCATGCAGTTTGGTAAGTATATCACAGGAAAAGGCATCTTGGCTTCTGTGGCACATACACAGGCCGAATATGAAGATATCCGTGCAGCCTGGGAGTCCGGTTATTCTCATGCTACACATTTCTATAATGCGATGCCGGGCTTCCATAAGCGCCGTGAGTATAAATATGAAGGTACAGTAGAAAGTATCTATCTGATAGACGATATGACAGTGGAAGTGGTAGCCGATGGTATTCATGTTCCTCCTACTATCTTGCGCCTGATATATAAGATTAAGGGTGTGGAACGTGCTTGTGTTATTACCGATGCTTTGGCATGTGCCGCCAGTGAAAGCAATGTAGCTTTTGACCCTCGTGTCATCATTGAGGATGGTGTGTGCAAACTGGCCGACCGTTCTGCTTTGGCAGGCAGTGTGGCTACCATGGACCGTTTGATCCGTACCTTGGTGCAAAAGGCAGAAATCCCATTGGAAGATGCTGTCCGTATGGCTTCGGAAACTCCGTCCAGGATTATGGGAGTATATGACCGCAAGGGCTCACTTCAGAAAGGCAAAGATGCCGATATCTTGATTCTTGACCAGGACTTGAATATCCGTGCCGTATGGGCAATGGGCAAGCTGGTCGAAGGAACTTGTACTTTGTAAGAACCGGCTGAATAAGAACGGAAACAGGACTTTATAAAATCTCCTTTCACACCAAACGGATTATAATTCTATTGATTTACAATTTGTTATGGTGAAAGGAGATTTTCTTTAATTATAAAAACAATGCATTATGAACAAATATTTCTTTAGGTTTTCATTCTATTTTTTCATGGTAGTTCAGTGGTAAAACCACTGTTATATTTGTTTCATCATGATAGATGAATCAGCTTTTAGTATTGCATAATATATCCTCTTCTATCTCTTCTGTTGTTTCTTCATGGTATTCTTTGTAAATACCCCCTTCGTTCAGATAGTGGATAATATCACATATTTCCCTTAGCGAGGCAATGAGATGTGAGGAAATTATCACCGTCTTTTCTTTTGCTTTCAGTTGCCGGATGAGTCTTTTCATCAGGATACATCCCTTCAAGTCCACCCCATTGAACGGCTCGTCAAGAATAAATACGTCATTGTCTTGCAACAATAATGCCATAAATCCCAGTTTCTTTTTCATTCCGGTAGAATATTCGGCAGCATACCTGTCAAGGGGCAGTTGGAAAATTTCATTTAAATGTTGAATGGTGGGTGTATTGACCGGCAGACCTTTGGCCTTCATACAGAATTCCAAGTGTTCAAGACCCGTGATTTGGGAATAAAAGAAGTTGGATGCAGACAGATAACCTGTTTTTAAAGTTTTGCTTTTGGTTATGCTTCCGGTATAATCATAGATTCCCATTATACAATTGAATAAAGTAGTCTTTCCGGCTCCATTCTCGCCCACCAAGCCATATATTTTTCCAGGGTGATACTCCAAATGAATGCCGTTTAATACTTTGACCTTACCGAAACTTTTATGTAAATCATTCACTTCTATCATAATAATCTTTTTAAGCGTTTGTGCGCATGGCAGGTCAGCAATGCTGTAAGTGCTATGCCGGGTATTAAAATAATTGGAACAAAAAGAGAGCCTAAATAAAAAGGCATTAATATACTTAATTGCACAATAAACAGCAATAGGGGGGATGGGATGATATGGCGCAACATACCGATACCAATGGCATAAATTAAGGTGGCAGTATAATAAGATAAGAAAAAGAGGATTTCATCTTGGTCATAGGTAGACGCTATAAGCGTTAAGCTGAAAGGAATGGAGGTGATGAAAACATTCCATGCTATGCTTTTTAGTTGGAAAAGGCATAAAGTCTTGAAATTTTTGAAATGAAGAAGATATCTGTTGTCCATTGTTTGCAGATAGCCTGATGCCTGTACCAATCCCCATAGTATGAGACATACTTTGTTTATTTTTATATTTCCGTGTACGGTTCCTGCGGTTGCAAAAAGAAAGAGTAGGATATAGACCCAGAAAGATTGGCGGAACATTCGTATATATTCATAACTTCCTTTGTAAAGAAAAGGAAGACGGACAGGTTTGTGTTCCAGTTTTATTTTTTTCAGGCAAGGTAATAAGGCGGCGAACAGCCATAAGCCGATAGCGTCGGTAAATTGTCCTTTTATTATTTCTATTCCGGCAAAAGGTAATGCGATCAAGGTGTATTCTTTTATCAGGAACACAGAAAGATGAGGTGTTAAAGTGCGTAAAAACTCTTTGTCTTTCCGGACATTATGATAACCGGCTAATAAGAGAACGCATACCACAGGAATAGCGAAACGGTTTTCTGCCAAGAACAATATCATGATGGCAGCCACCGTTAAGATGGTAAGGAAGACTATTCTGAAGATACCCAATTCTATAACTATTCTTCCAAAATTTTTCAGACGAAGCAGCAGATACAGTTGAAACATAAAGTGCTTTTTATTCTGATTGAGGGTACAAAGGAATAAAATATCCGGATAAGTACCCTCACTGTAGAGTGAAAATTTATTCTTTATGCTTCTTTTTCAGTTCCATCAATTCTTTATTGACGTGTGTCAATTCTTTAATTCTGTCCGATACATGATGGAAGAGGAAGTAGTCTGTCAGTACACCTGCTAAGATTAAACCAAACATTGTTATCATGAGCCACCACAGGTGGCGGTAGGTGTAAAGGAATATGCATATAAAAGGAGTTACCAGCAAATATCCGATGATATAACTCCAATTGATAAGCATTTTATATCGGAGTATATTCTTTATTTGCATTTCAAGGTTTGTTTCTTTTTTTATTTTAGTCAATAAAATAACTCCTGCAAAGTTGACTGTAAGAGCATATAGCAGAAGTCCGAATATTGCCGGCCAAAACACTAATTTACCGTTCAAATGAATAAAATCAACGAACATTAGAATCGTTACTCCTAACATAAATATAGAAGCTATTTTGTCCATCCTCAGCATTCTTTGCAGGCAACTTTCTTTTTGCCGTGACAACATCTCTATAATCTGTTGCTGATGAACCAGTTCATTCTGGCTGACCCGTTCATTCAACTCTTTCCATGCTTTTTGCAATTCTTCAAGTTCCATATAATTGTATGATTACAAGTTCGACATATTTTTTAATTTCTCTTTTATACGGTGCAGTTTTATCGCGACATTATTGCGGTTCGTTCCGGTGATTTCGGCTATTTCATCGTATGATTTCTCGTCCAGCCAGAGCAGGATAAACATACGGTCCACCTTGTTCAGTCGTTTGATGAGTGAATACATTTCTTTCAGCAGTTCGTTGTGTTCACAATCTTCCAGAATATCTACCTGCTGTTCCAAAGGTACATAGTCATACTTCTTTTTCTTTCGGAAGTCCGAGATACACGTGTTCAGGGATATGCGGTAAACCCATGTGACAAACGAACTTTCCCCCCGGAAGTTTTTGTATGACTTCCATATATTGAATACAGACTCTTGAAAAAGGTCGTTCACATCGTCCTTGTTGTCTGCATACATGAAGCATACCTTGTAAATGATGTGCTTGTATTGCACTAGCTTGTCGGCAAATTCCTGTTCTATACTCATCAGCTTTCAAAGGTGTTTTTATTAGGTTAGTCGGTGAAAAGAAGAGAAAGTTACACCTTTGTGCTAAAAAGTCTTTGTATTGAAAGTAGGTATTACAGGTCTGTTCTTTCAAATGCAATGATTTGTAATTTTCTTGATGTAGCAGGCTGGATTACTTTTTGCGGACGTTAAAGCATTTGTCGAAAAAGTCTTTTTTATTTTTCCCGTAAAAACTACTGTCCGGTCCTTTCCATGTCTTGGGAAATATCTTTTTAGTGAGTTCCACCTCTTCTTCAAGAATCGCAATATTATCAGTCATCAATGCCATGTTCAGTGCGCGGTTGATGCGGGAACCGGCATACCTGAGGCTGTCTGTAGCATATTCTTTTATGAGGATGGCATAGGCGGAATCGGCAGACCGATAATTTTTTTGGGTGGTAAGGCTGTCTCCGAAATAATCTTCAAACATCGCTTTCATTGACCATAAGTCGGCATTGAGGGTGGATTGTTTTTCAGCTTGCCGGAGTACAGACAGAATCTCATGGTACTTTTTGCAGGCTGATAAATAACTGATTCTTCCCACATATACTTTTATATTGGTAGGGTCAATGGCTAATGCACTGTCAAGTTTGGCCCATATTTCCTTGTCGTTTATAGATATATGTTCACTGTCATTAAAGAAGAAAGTGCTGTCTAAAGGAGGCAACCATAGGTTCCTCGCTTCTGCTACCAGACGGTTGGCTTCTTGGGTGTGGAAGTTTTCTTCGGTAGTTACGGGGTTGGAATGGTGTTTGCATGAAACCGTAAGGGTCAATAATAAGCCAAGTAAAATAGTGGTTTTCATCAGTCTGTGTATTATGGTATTAGTTTGTTGCCAACACAAAAATAGGATAAAAAAATGATATTCTTTCTTTTGCATCAAATATATTTCCTTTGATGTTTGGTTATAAACCGTTCTGTCTGTCCGCAGAATACAATGAAACCGTTGTTCTCCGCAGATACCCAATCTTTTTATCAGGGTATCTCCCTGTATATCGCGTATCCTTTTGTTTATTCATTTAGTTTTTTAAGAATGGGTCGACTACCTGATTATTTTTCTCCTTAATCCATCTTTTCCTTTATATTAAGCCTTTTTCCCCTAAAGATTAAGTATCTTTGTCCAGATGTGTTCTATCTCCATAGGTTGCGGAGTTGACTCCATAACCTTTGGAGATAACTCCATAGCCTTTGGAGTCAAGTCCAAAGCTTATGGAGATAGAATACAAAAGGAAGAGAACCCTTAACCATAGAGCAGAAAGGGCTTGCGGATACAGATCAAATCTTTTAATGATGGATATAAAATATGATTTCAAGGCCAACCCTTTCAAGGAAAAGGACGGCAAACCGGTGCTTTATCCGGCGGTAGTGGTGAAGGAAACGATTACTACCGATCACATAGTGAAGGAGTTGTCCAAGCATAGCGCATATTCGGCGGGCTGTGTGGTGGGAGTGCTACAGGAGGTGGCCGATATGGTTGTATCCCATTTGCGGCAAGGAAAAAATGTGCGGTTGGACGGCCTGGGTACGTTTTCTCTTGCCTTGTCCTCGCGTGAGGTGACAGACCGGAAGGAGATACGTGCGGCATCTGTGAGGATAAAGAAGGTGAACTTCCGTCCGGTGCCGGAACTGGTGAAGCGGGTGCGGCAGGAAACAGACATCCTCCGTGCCGAGTTCGGCTTCTTGCCTACGGTGAAAAAGCGTAGCAAGGAGGAGCGTTGGACGTTGCTGGAGGCTTATCTGAAAGAACACGGTTCCATTACACGTCTGGCCTATTCGGAATGGTTGGGGGTGGCGCGCACTACGGCGGCCTACGAGCTGAAGGCTTGGTATGAGGAGAAGAGATTGGACAAAGAAGGAAAGCATTCTCATGCGGTGTATGTGCTGCGCAGGCAGGAAGGTATAGCCGAAGTATAGCCCCTTTTTTATCCGTTTGGGAATAAAAAGAGAGGGAAAGTGGTGGTGGCAGCACTTTTTACCCATAAAAAAATGTGCTGCCACCACCCGTTGAAACGCCTTGTTCATGGTGGTTCCAGTAGAGTGGGTGGTAGCAGTGGCAGCACATTTATAAAACTCCGGAGAAGGAGGGATTGCTTGTATTTGTACTCAATCTGAATCCGGAACAAGAGACTTACAGCTTGTCATGCAAGGTCCCTGCTGCTTTCAGATAGGCCACGTAGTTCAGATAAAGTTGGAAACGGGCGTCAACTTTCGTTTCGTAAGCCTGTTGCCATAACGCTTGGGCTTCCAAATGGTCGGAGAGTGTTTCCAGACCTACTTCGTACTGGCTTTTGCTGACACGCCTGTTCTCTTCCGCCTGTTGCAGGGAACGGTCGGCAAGTTCGCTTTCCAGCTTTGCTTCGTCCAGATTGTTGGCGGCTTGGGTCAGTTCCAGTAACATTTGTTCGTTCAGGTTTTGCTGTTGAAGGCGGGTTTGTTCCAGTTTGGCTTTGGCTGCACGTACTTTGTTGCTGCGTTCTCCGAAATGGAACAAGGGGATGCTTACATTCAGAAGGACAGAGAAACTGGCATCGTCCAGGAAATTCTTGTTGTTCAGTTCCAAACCATGTACATAGTCGTATGAGCCTTTGATCCCTACTTTGGGAAGCAGTTCACTGCGGTTCAGTTTCACCTGCTGGCGGGCTATCGCCACTTGTTTGTCCAGTATTCCGTATTCCGGACGGCGGGTGATATCCAGTACCTGTACTTCCAGGTCTTTCTCTATCTCCGGGAAATCTCCGGAAACATGAACTTGTGTGGTCAGTGGTTTCCCTATCAGGTGGCAGAGGTTCATGGTAGCCAGGCGGAGAGCATTCTCGGCTTTTCGGATACCTAGCTCGCTTTCATTCAGCTTTACTTGTACTTTCAATACATCATTCTGAGGTTTAAGTCCATGTTTGTAAGCACTCTCTACGTTATTTTTTAATTCCGTCAATACAGCGTGGTATGCATCGGCTACTGTTTTCATCTCCTTTGCTTTTACTACCAGAGCGTATGCCTGATCTGTTTTCTGAATGACTTCTGTTGCGGTCAGATTTTCATTCATTTGTGCCATTTCTTTGCCCAGCAAGGACATTTTGTAGGCGGCACGGATTTTACCGCCCATGTAGAGGGGCTGTTCCATTTGCACACCGCCCATATAGACCCATCCTATTTTATAGTCCAGGTTAATGCCGGGGAAGTAGGCAAAGCCTGCGGGTTGTCCCGGATTGAACTGTCCTGTTCCATCGGGCAGAAAGACGGGCAGGTTGCCTCCGGCTATGCCGTAACTACCGTCGGCATTACTGTAAAGTCCTGTTCCGCTGACGGTGAAGTTGGGGAAGAAGTTCCCTTTGTAACTCTTGGCAGTATAACGGGCACTTTCCGTCTGTTTCACGGAAGCCGCCATTTCCTTGTTGTATTTTAATGCCATTTCGCGGCACTCTTTCAGACTCAGTGTTTCCTGTGCCCATGCGGGGGTGGCAAGATGCCACAGCAGACAGCAGAGGGGGAGTATCATTGTCTTTTTCATTTATTCTCGGTTTTGTATGTCAGTGAAATGAATCAATTGTTTTTTATCTTGAAGAACAAGGCATATAATATAGGGATAAAGAGCAGCGTGATCAGTGTGCTGCACAGCAATCCACCCATGATAGCTGCCGCCAAGGAACCGAACATGGCATCGGACAGCAAGGGAATCATACCCAGAATCGTTGTCAGCGAGGCCATCATGACCGGGCGGAGACGGCTTTGGGAACTGTCTATCAGTGCGGTGATCGGTTCTACTCCTTCATTGATCTGAAGGGTGATTTCATCCATCAGCACAATACCGTTTTTAATCAGCATGCCGATCAATCCCAATGTGCCTACAATAGCCACGAAATTGAAGACTTTTCCTGTGAGCAGCATGACCGCTACCACCCCTACAAATATCATCGGAATACAGCAGAAGATGATGATGGGTTTGCGATAATCTTTGAACAGCATGATGAGGATGGCAATCATCAGAATGATGGCTAACGGGAAATTTTGGAACAGGTACTTCATGGACTGGTCGCTGGCTATCTTTTCTCCTTGCCATACCAGTGAATAACCTTCGGGTAATGGTATGTTTTCTATCTGTTCCGCGATGGCAAGACGTGCTTTTTCCGTTTCAATGCCGGGTGCGGGCGAACATTGTGCCCGCTGGCTTCTCTGCCCGTTGTAACGGGGAACTACCGGATCTTCCCACCGGATATCAATCTCTTTGCTGATTTGTTTCAGCGGTGTGCTTCCCATGATGCTTTCCACCAAATCTTCTTTCGAAAGTGTGCCGGCTTTCAGCTTCACCATGGTTTCCTCGTTCAACAGTCCGTTCAGGGAAGGCAGAGACGAGAAGACTTGTGCGTTGCCCAGGTCCTCTATCGGTTCTCCTTTCTCGTCGAGGCATTTCAGGTAGATGTTGTTTTTGTGGATACCTTCGTAGAAAGAGCCGATAGGAATGCCTCCGGTGGCTGTGAGCAGGGAAAGGCTGACATCATTACGGCTCAGGCCGAGGGCACGGGCAGACGGCTGGTCGTATTCGATGGTCAGTACGGGTACTTGAGGTTCCCAGTCGGTGGTGATGAGGCAGACTTCCGGAGTCCTTTCCATGATGGCGCGGGCGCTGTCGGCCAGTTGGTGCAGGATGGCAGGGTCGGGACCCAGAAATTGCGCCTCTATGGGATATTTCTTGAACATCAGATTATATCTTTTCAATTTGATGTATGCGTCCGGATAGGCTTGGGAGAGGTAAGCTTGGATTTCGTCTATATGTTCTACCAAGGTTTCCGGTGAGGTGAAGTCGATAATCAGTTCGCCGTACGAAAGTGAGGGGTTGGCAATGCTCCGTACCAGATTATAGCGTCCGGGCGTACCGCCTATGGAGGTAGTGACGTGGGTTATTTCCTCCCGTCCTTTCAGATAGGTTTCTATTTCTTCCAAATCTCGAACCACACGTGTATAGTTATTCCCTTCCGGAAGTTTGTATTCCATATAAAGCTGGTCGTAAACCATGTCGGGGAAAAAGCCCTGACGCATATATTGGTAGCCGAAAACGGAAAGCAGCAACAGACCGGTCATGGCAAATACAAAACTCCACCGGTGGGCCAGACCGAACCGCAGTGCCGAACGGAGGGTGGCATAGATTTTACCTTTGTATACTCGCTTTCCGGTACTGTCAGTATCTATGGCAGGATGCAGCCGGCGGTCGGCCATCAGTGGTACATGGATCAGTGCCAATATCCAGCTTAGCAACAGGGAAACGGCAAGTACGATGAAAAGGTCGCGCGTGTAGACGCCTGCGGTGTCGGGGGACATGTAGATGGGTAGAAAGGCGATAATGGCTATCAGTGTCGCGCCCAGAAGAGGCATGGCTGTCTGTCTTCCGATGGCGGTCATGGCTTCCATCCGGTTTTTGCCGGCTTTCAAGTCTACCAGTATGCCGTCTATGATGACGATGGCGTTGTCTACCAACATTCCCATTGCCAGTACAAAAGCAGCCAATGATACGCGCTGCATGGTTCCGCCTGCCGAATAAAGGAACAGAAAAGAACCGAATACGGTGATGACCAGGCTGATACCTATGATAAGGCCGCTCTTGAACCCCATTGCTATCATCAGTATCAGTACTACGATGATGACGGATTCTATCAGGTTGATGACAAAGGTTCCCAAAGAGCTGCCTACCCGTTCGGGCTGATAGAAGATTTTGTGGCATTCCACTCCTGCGGGCAGACGTTCGGCTTTGAGTTCTTCCAACTTGCTTTCTACGGCATGGCCTACTTTTATAATGTCCGAACCACTGGAGGCAGCGATGAGTATACCGAGAGCGCGTTCATGGTCATAGAACATTTCATTGCGTGTGGGGTTCTCGTAGGCTTTCTCTATACGGGCGATGTCACTCAGGCGAAGCTGGTCGTCATCGTGTCCTTGAATCAGCATTTTTCCGATATCTTCTACGGTTTTGAATTTGTCGTTTACTGTGACGCGGATACGGTTTTCACCATTTTCATAATATCCTGTATAGGTGGTTTTGTTCTGGCCGTTCAAGGTTGCCAGTACTTCTGCAGGTTTAACACCGAGGTTTGCCATACGGTCTTGCAACAGGGAGATATTGATGCATTCGGAACGTTTGCCGTAGAGTTCCACACGGTCTACCCCTTCCAGTTCGTTCACTTCCCGTTTTACCAGTTCGGCATAGTCGGACAGTTCACGGTCGGACAGTCCGTCACCTGTCAGGGCATAGAACATGCCATATACATTTCCGAAGTCATCTTTGACTATCGGGGTGGTGGCTCCTTCGGGCAACAGGGCGCGGGCGTCGCTTACTTTGCGGCGCAGCATGTCCCAGCATTGTTCCACGTCATCGTCCGGCACGGTGCTCAGCAGTTCTATCTGTATCAGGGACAGGTCGTTGTATGAATAACTTTCTATATTGTCAATGTTGCCCATGGTGCGGATGTTCTTTTCAAGCACATCCGTTACTTCCAGTTCTACCTGGTGCGCGGAAGCACCCGGATAGGTGGTGACTACCATGGCAAGCTTCACTTTTATTTCGGGGTCTTCCAATTTGCTCATCTGATAGCAGGAATAGGCTCCGCCGAGCAGCAGAACCGCTATCAGGAAATAAATCAGATTCCTGTTCCGGAATGCCCATTTACTGATGTCCATTATAATAATCCTCCTATATTTGTGTTAGTGACCGGTGACAAAGGTTTTACAATTTCTCCATCCTCAATGTGGTGTACGCCCGAGGATACAATCTGCTCTCCCGGTTGCAGTTGTCTGGAAGTGATGAGACTGTGTCCGTTGTTCAACAAACGCAGTATGGATACTTCCTGTCTGTGTACGGTATTGCTGGATGGATGAAAGACGAACACATACGCTTTGCCTTCTTTTTGCAGGATGGCGCCGGTAGGGACAGAAAGAGTATTCTCCTGCTCTGTACGGCAAAGGATGGTTACCATGGTGTTCATGCCGGGAGAAGGGATAGCCCGTGTGCCGGGTACTACTTGCAGGCGCATGGTGTATAGTTGGTTTGCGTTGGCTTTCGGGGTGACACTGATTAGTTTCAGCGGGTAGGTTTCGCCCGGATAGATATCAAATGTGCAGTGATAATTGTCGAACTGCTCCCGGCGGATATATTCGGCCGCAGGCAGATTTATTTCCACTTCGGGGGTTCCGCCGCTGATCATGGCAATGACGGGCATTCCGGCTCCGATGGTTTCGTGAGCTTCGAACAGGCGTTTCTGGACATACCCGTTGAAAGGAGCATAGAGCCGGGTGTAAGCCAACTGATCTTTATGGTGTTTGTACTTGGCGGTGATTTGCTTGAGCCCGTATACGGCTTTGTCATTGGCGTTGGGGGTGGTTCCGTTGTCTTTGTAAAGAGCCATGACCCTTTCTGCTTCCGCTTTTATTTGCTGGTATTCTGCTTCAGTAGCATCCAGTTGTACTTGATAGTCGGTGGGGTCCAGTTCGGCCAGTAATTGTCCCTCTTGTACACGGGCGCCGTCTTTTACATGTATTTTGCTGATGGTTCCGCTTACCCGGAAGGCAAGGCTGATATCTTGTGCGGCTTTTACCTTTCCCGGAAATTGCAGGAACGTTTGTTTGTCGGCAGAAACAACTGTGTCTATTTTTACTGTCTGATGACCTTTGGCTTCCTGGGCACGTTGTGCGCAGGAACTTAGTAAGATCAAGGAAATACCTGTTAGAATAAGATAAATTCGTTTCATACTACTATGATTTTCGTGCAATTAGTTTTCTGATACAAAGTTATTCCGAAGCAAGAGGATAGAAAAGGTTGATATGAATGATAAATTGTCCGATTTGTATATTTTTGGGTTGTTATGTAGCTGGAAAGTTTACGATTTGTATTTATTTTGCAGTAAATTAAAGAATGTATAGATTGATGGACAGACAACAGATGCCTTTTCTCTTTAGATTTCTTTCGGATAGTGAACTGTATGCCTTTAAAGACGGACAGATTATTTCGACATTTAATAAATGTGGCCTTTTCTTTTGCCGGAAAGGAAATGTGGAGGTTTCACTGGAAGATAAGCATTTTCAGATAAATCCCGGTGATGTGTATATTTACATGGCTTCTACCTTGGTGCATCTGCTTCATAAGAGTGAGGATGCGGAAGGGGTTATGGTTGAAGTGGATTTAGATTATATCATTCCTATCGTCAATAGGGTGATCAATGTGGAAAACCAGCTTTTTATGCGGAAGCATCCTTGTATATCACTTTCGGATAAGCAACGTGCTCATTTGGAGTATCTGTTGGATAATTTGCGGGAGAGGATAGAGGCGGAGGATGTGCAAGAGGTGAATTTGCAGCAACAACGCCTGACTTTGGAACTGATCAAGTCGATGGGGCAGACTTTCTGCTATGAGATATTGAATATGTATTTTGCCAACCAACCCATGCAGCCCTTGCCGCAGAACAAGAAGGATGTGATTTTTCAGAATTTCATGCTGGCTCTTTTCCGTTTGTATAGAAAGGAGCGTGATGTTGCTTATTATGCGAGGATGCAGCATATTACTCCACGTTATTTTTCCACCATCATTAAAGAGAAGTCGGGAAATAGTGCTTTGCAATGGATTGTGCAAATGGTGATTACCGAGGCAAAACAGTTGCTTGAAGGATCGGATCTGAGTATCAAGGAGATTGCAGACCAATTGAATTTCCCTACGCAGTCTTTCTTTGGAAAGTATTTTAAGCAATATGTGGGGATTTCACCTAAAGAATATAGAAAAGGCAAGTTGAGGATTAAGGATGGAATTTGATTTCAGAAAATGCAATCTATTTTATTTTAATATACCTTTGTGTACAAATCATAAACGTTTTATTTATGACCCGAAAGAACGAACAAGAGCGATTCATGTCTTATATTACAGAACGGCAAACTCATGAGAGCCGGATGGCGGTAGCTGATTTTTTGCGGAAATATGCTGACCGGTATCATAACTCTGATTTTATTTCTTCTGATCCGGTACAGTTCCCGCATCGCTATCATTTCAAAGCGGATATTGAAATCAGTGCTTTTCTGACTGCTTTTCTTAGTTTCGGAGCCCGCCCTCAAATACTGAAGGCGGCAGAACGGCTGGATTCCATAATGAACCGGCAGCCTTTGCAGTATGTGTTGTCCGGGAACTGGAAAATTGATTTCTGTGGTGAGGAGTCGTTCTATCGGACGGTTTCAAAAAATAGAATGGCACAATTGTTTCATTGGCTGTATACTATATATGATAGGTATGAGAGTATGGAGAATGCTCTTCTTTGCGAAACGGATGGAACTCCGATGCAACGTCTTTGTCGTTTGTTTGGAGTGTCGGATAAGGCGCCGCAAAAGAAATTGAATATGTTTCTGCGCTGGATGATCCGTCGCGATTCGGAAGTGGATTTTGGAATCTGGAGGAATTTCTCTCCATGTGAGTTGATTATCCCTTTGGATACACATGTCAGTGAGATGGCTTTCAGATTGGAGCTGACCCGAAGTAAATCTTATACGCTGAATAATGCAAGAACTATTACTGCGGCTTTGGCTGAGGTTTTTCCCGAAGATCCTTGTCTGGGGGATTTTGCTTTGTTTGGCTATGGGATTAATGAATTATGAGATGTAGTTTGGGGTGTGTTGCTCGAAGCAGGTAGCTGTGGTGAGGATGACTATGGGATATCATTTGCAATAAATGGAAATCTAAAAATAATCCCCGAGGGATATCACATCCATCGGGGATTTTCGGTTTTTTGGTTAAAGGTTAGTATAAAATTAGGTTAGGTTGTTTCTTAAATTATAGGGGTACGTATTCCACGAAGGCCTCCATTGCTTCATAACATGCCAAACCAAGTTGGTCATACAAAGCAGCGGTACCCCGGTTGCGGTCTTCACTTCTTTGCCAGAACAGACGTTCGTCGTTGCCCAGGAACGGTGCGCTTTCCATCTGAGACTGATGCTTTAAGATGGAGTTACGTTTAGCACGCAATTCTTCCGGACTGAACGGTACGGCCATTTCAATGTTTTCAATTTCCCATTCCGCCCATGCGCCACGATACATCCAGATGCGGCAATCTTTCAACCATTCGGCACCGGCTTCTTTTTCGATGTCGATAGCGGCAAGCACTGCGTCTGTGCAGACACGATGGGTTCCGTGCGGGTCGGCAAGGTCACCGGCCACATAAATTTGGTGGGGTTTTACGTCACGTAGTAACTGTAAAACGATTTCCACATCGGCTTCACTGATAGGGTTCTTCTCGATTTTTCCTGTTTCATAGAACGGCAAGTCGAGGAAGTGGACACGGTTCAATGGAATTTGATTGTAAGTACTTGCAGTACGGGCCTCGCCACGACGGATCAGTCCTTTAATGGTCAGGATATCGCGGCTGTCCATATCGCCTTCTTTCTTGGCGGCAAGGAATTTCTTGATTTCAGCGTATTTGTTTTTGATGGTTTCGTTGGAGTTTTCATCAAAAAGTTGGTTGAAACCGTTGATGAAGTGCATGAAACGTACTACTTCTTCATCGCCTACGGCAATGTTTCCGGAAGTTTCGTATGCTACGTGTACTTCGTGACCTTGCTGAACCAAACGCCGTAAAGTTCCACCCATTGAGATTACGTCATCATCCGGGTGCGGAGAGAAGACTACCACGCGTTTCGGGAATGGTTTTGCCCGTTCGGGGCGATAGGTGTCATCTGCATTGGGCTTGCCGCCGGGCCATCCGGTGATGGTGTGCTGCAAGTCATTGAATATTTTGATATTTACGTTGTAAGCAGAACCGTAGAGTGCCAGCAGTTCGCTCAGTCCGTTTTCATTGTAATCTTTGTTGGTCAGTTTCAGAATCGGTTTTTTGACACGCATACACAACCATACAATAGCGCTGCGAATCAATTTGTCGTTCCATTCGCAATTGGTTACCAGCCACGGACGTTGGATACGGGTAAGGTGAGAAGCCGCTGCCAGATCTATGCAGACATTTGCATTGTTATGCATTTGCAGATAAGAAGCGGGCAGAGTGTCGCTCACTTTGTCTTCCACCGCTTTCTTGATGATATCGGCTTTGTCATCTCCCCATGCCAGCAAATAGATTTTGCGGGCAGCCATAATAGTTGCCACACCCATCGTGATGGAACAGGGAGGGAGATTGTCCACTCCCAAGTTGTGTGCAGCTTCAGCACGCGAGGTTGAGTCAATCAAAATCAGTCGGGTAGGGGAGCTCAAGCTTGATCCCGGCTCGTTCATGGCAATATTGCCTTCACGACCAATGCCCATTAATACGATGTCTATACCGCCAAAAGTCTGGATACGTTGTTCGTACAGGCGGCAGTATTCGATGACAGCTTCCTGCGGAATCGTTCCGTCGATGGTGAATACATTTTGTTTATCGATGTCGATTTGGCTTAGGAATAAGTCGTTCAGCTGTGAGAAACTGCTTCCAGCCCCTTCGGAAGCCAAAGGGTAATATTCATATAAATTGAAAATTACTACGTTACGGAAACTTAGTCCTTCATCTTTATGTTTACGGACTAGTTCGGCATAAAGCGGCCGTAATGAAGCACCGGTTCCAGCCCCAATCACGCAGAACTTTCCTTCGCGCTGACGTTCCTGAATTTTTGCCGTAATTTCGTTGGCAATGTGCTGCACGCCTTCCTCCATCGTTTCATAGATGTCGGTAGGCACTTTTTCGCAGCGGGTCAAGACAGAACGTTCCACCGCATTTTCGGGTTTATAATATTTCGGAGATACTCTGTTCAGAGAAATCTGCGAACTTAAGTTTGTTCTCATAAATTACAAATTAGCTTTTTCGATGTCTTTGAAATATTTGTAGGTACCGACTTTCAGTTCGTCTGTAGCGGCTTCGTCACAAACAATGATGCCATGCTGGTGCATTTGTAATGCGCTGATAGTCCACATTTGTGTAATACCACCTTCAACGGCATGTTGCAAAGCACGTGCTTTGTTGTGCCCGTTGCAGATAATCAGAACTTCTTTGGCTGAAAGGACAGTCCCTACACCTACTGTTAACGCAGTTTTAGGTACTTTGTTCACGTCATTGTCAAAGAAACGTGAGTTTGCAATGATTGTGTCTGTAGTCAGTGTTTTGATACGTGTGCGTGAAGACAAAGATGAGCCCGGCTCGTTGAATGCGATATGTCCGTCGGGACCGATACCTCCCATAAACAGGTCGATGCCTCCGATTTCGGCTATTTGTTTTTCGTAGTTGGCGCATTCTGCTTCCAGGTCTTCGGCATTTCCGTTCAGGATATGTACATTTTCTTTCTTTATATCAATATGGTTAAAAAAGTTTTTCCACATAAATGTATGGTAGCTTTCTGGATGATCTTCAGGCAAGCCTACATATTCGTCCATATTGAAAGTAACGACATTCTGGAAAGATACTTTTCCCTGCTTGTTCAGTTCTATCAGCGCTTTGTACATGCCTAGCGGTGAAGATCCTGTGGGACAACCTAAAACAAAAGGTTTTTCAGGAGTCGGATTTGCCGCATTGATTTTACTAGCTACATAGTTTGCCGCCCATTGTGACAGCGCTTGGTAATCAGATTCAATAATTACTCTCATGGTTCTTTCTTTTTTAAGTTTTAAGTGTTAAGTTAACTATACGGGTTATTCCATATTATCCGTTTTGGGACGGAGGAATGTCAATTGTACTACCAGTGCGATAAGCACAATAATAGCCAACATGGCAAATCCCAGTCCCAACTTACCTCCGTCTGTCCACTTTCCCAAGACTTCGGTAATGGCTGCTCCCGCAAACACGCCTGTCATATTCATGATACCATAGGCGGTAGCACGGTGTTTGGATGATACGAACTGGCATAGAATCGGCATATTGTTGGCATCGAAGATACCATAACCGATTCCGAATAATAATCCAGCTCCCACAACAGCTACGAAACTGTGTCCGAACCCTAGTAAAAGCAGGGATGGAATAGTAAGTCCCAAGCCGATGGCACCCGTGTACACACGTCCTTTTATATTTCTTTGCACCCACTTATCGGATAAGGTTCCACCAATAATTACGCCAATGAACGAGGATAGCGCGATGGTGATAGTCGACATGGGGCCGGCTTGTGACATCGGTATATTCAGGTTCTCGGCGAACAAGGTAGGTAACCAGTTTTTGGTTGCCCATCCCGGTAAACTGGGGGCTGCGAAATATAGCAGAATCACCCAGAATGCAATATTACTGAAAAGTAATGATAATCCCTTCAATAAATTGCTTTTTTCTTTACCGGAAGGTGAATTTATTTGTTCAATTTGTATTCTATCCTTCTTTTCATGTAGAAAAAGCATCAAAATTACGGCGTATGCGATGCCGGCGATGCCGAACCAATGAAAGGTTGTATGCCAGGAAAAAGCAGCGGCTACTGTAGCGCCGAAACCTCCGATGGCCTGCCCGGTGTAGAGCCCGGTCATGTGAATACCGATGGCTAATGAACGTGACTTATCGGAGTGATAGTCGGCGATCAGTGACAATCCGGCAGGAATATAGAGCGCTTCGCTGATTCCCATCAAGGCGCGAAGGAAAAAAACTTCATTATAGGTGTCGGCGATTCCCATCAGATAAGTGACGGCCGACCATACAAACAAACTGCCAACAATAAGCCATTTGCGGTTCATGCGGTCGCCCACCATTCCGGCTATAGGGCTCATACAGCCATATATCCAAAGAAAGACTCCCATCAGTCGCCCAAAATTGGCAGCTGACTGAAGCTCGGTGATATCCACCGCCATGGCATCTCTCATTGTGGACAACATTTGCCGGTCCATGTAATTCAACAGGGCAACACCCCATAATAATCCTACTACAACCCAAGGATAAATTTTACTGTTTTTCATGCTAATAGATAAAGGGCTTTATAAATGTGATTTTTTGTTGTCGAGTATTTCCTTGCACAATGTATAGCCCTTGATCATCATTCTTGGAATGTGGAACGGGCCTTTGAACAGGTTACCCTTGGCCATTTGTGCAGGCGTGCCGTCACGATGGAGATATCCAAACCATTCTCCACACTCTTTATCAGGGAAATGGGTGTATGTCCAATCGCTGATTTGCTTGTGCATGTCAAGGTATTTTTCATTTCCGGTTGCTAAATATGCATACAAAGTAGCGATGATAGCCTCTGTCTGAGGCCACCAGAATTTCATGTCTTGGGAATAATCCTGTGGCGGAAGGTTCTTGCAGTCTTTGAAGTTGATGATACCTCCGAATTCTTTGTCCCATCCCCACTCCCAAGACCAATCAAGGATAGTGAGGGCCAATTCCGTAATATCTTTGTCCCAATTACGGTATTTGGCTTCTTCCAGCAGAAACCAGGCGGTCTCGATACAATGTCCCGGATTGATGGTGCGGCCCATGTTGCTGTCGATGAATTCTCCATGGGGGCCTACCGTTTCAAGCAACGCCTTGAATTCGGGATGCATGAAATCTTTGCGCAGTTGGGCGATGGAAGCGTCAATCTGTCCGTTGAAGCTTTCATCTTGAATGGCCTGACGGATACGTGATGCTACATTAATCAGGATCATTGTGATGGAATGTCCTTTCATAGGAAGAGTATCCAGATATTTTGGAGGGAGTATGCCTGGTGTTTCCATAAAATACTGCATCCGTTTGAACAAGTCTAATGCTTTTACGGCATACGTCTGGTCACCGGATGCGATGGCATATTCCGACATGGCGATGGCTGCGAATGACTCCGAGAAAATATAACGGCGTTTGCGCAAGGGAGTGCCTTCGGCAGTCACTTCGAAATACATACGTCCGTCAGAGTCAAAACAATGCGCTTCTATAAAGTCTATTGTACTTTTAGCTGCCGCCAGCCATGCTTCGTTCTTTTCTATATTATTATATGCATAGGAACAGATAAAAGCAAATCTTCCTTGGAACCACACTGATTTGGTGGTGTCCATCAAGCTGCCGTTTCGGTCAACGCAGGTATAAATACCTCCATTGACCTTGTCCAGCCCGTATTTCAGCCAAAACGGCATGATATTGGTGGTCAGATCTGTTTTGTATGATTCCGACCATTCTTTTATATAGTCTATTGAAAACATCGTGGTTCAGGTTTATTTGTTACATCTTTCGAAGAAATTGATTGCTTCCAGTTCGGCTTTCATGGCAGCTTCTTCCTCATCTGTCATGTTCTGGAACGGAGTCCGGTTCTTTCCTAAATCCAGCCCGATCAGTTTCATGATGCGTTTACCGCCAACGATGTTTCCACGATAGTGACAGATGACATTGATAACTTCCTGTGCGAAATTCTGGCGTTCGCGTGCCAGTTCCAGATCACCGGCTTTCCATGCTTCGATAATACCTGTGAGTTCTTTGCCGTTATAGTTGGTTGTTCCACCGATACCGCCCTGTGCACCGCCCATAGCCAGACAAGGAAGGATCGTTTCATCCTGGCCGTGCAACATGTCAAATTTGCCATTTTTATATAAACGGCATTGGTTGTATTCATACAGGCTTTCGAAAGTATATTTGATACCGGCGAAATTAGGAATGCGACCGTCTACGGCTTCCAAGAATGCTACCATTGAGAGGAATGCTCCGTTGAAAGCTGGGATATGATAAAAATAGAAAGGAAGTGCAGGAGCGCCGCATGCTATTTCTTCGCAGTATTTCACCAATTCTTCAATGCGTCCTACTTTGGGGAAAGGAGGTGCCATTGCTCCGATACCCCATGCTCCGATTTTCTGAGCGTGTTCTGCTAGACGTTTGCTTGATTTTACACAAGTGCTTCCTACATGGACAATGACTTTGAATCCTTCGGGTGCTACTTCCATCCAGCGTTCAGCCAGTTTCATGCGTTCGTCTTCTGTCAGCATATAGCCTTCTCCGGAAGAACCATTGATAAATACGCCTTGAAGTCCGTTTCTAACCAATAGTTGGCAATAGGCTTCAATAGGTTCATAATTTACTTCTCCGTTCTCATAAAAGGGAGTAAAAGGTGCGTCAATTAATCCGTGAATCTTTTCCATAGCCTTTAATTTATTTGAAATGAATATTTTATATTACTTAATCATGTTGCGTGCAAATATATAAATGATTTATGAAAACAACAAGTAAAAACTAAATTTATTTATTAATAATCACTCTTTTAATAAATAGAAAGATAAATAAGCGACTTAGAAACGTTCTTTAAATGTATATGGAAAATGGAATTGTTACAAAAAATGATAATTAGCTTACATCTTCTAAAATAATTTTTGAAAATTCTCTTTAAATGTGATTTGATTTCATAAAAAAATAACTATATTTGTGGACATTAACGGAATATTTTATTATGGGTGAGAATTTGTTGAAAGAAATTGAAAAGGGCTCAAAGATGGCTGTGATGAAGAAGAAAATCATTACCCATTATATTTATAATGGAAGCTCTACGATTACTGATTTAGCAAGAGAGATGGATTTAAGTGTGCCTACAGTTACAAAATTCATTGATGAAATGTGTGAGGAAGGTTACATTAACGACTATGGAAAGCTGGAAACCAGTGGGGGAAGACATCCCAGTTTGTATGGTTTGAATGCAGATTCCGGATATTTTGTAGGTGTTGAAGTGCGTCAGTTTTCCATTAACTTAGGGTTGATAAATTTTAAAGGAGATGTAGTTCAGCTAAAAATGAATGTTCCTTTTAAAGCGAAGAATACCCCTGAGAGTTTAGACGAATTGTGTAAGTTGATTAAACATTTTCTTCAAAAAGTCAGTGTTGAGAAAGATAAGATATTAAATATTAATGTAAATCTTTCCGGGCGTGTGAATCCGGATTTGGGATATAGTTACAGTATATTCAATTTTGATGAGCGCCCGTTGACGGATGTCATATCAGAAAAGGTGGGTGGTTATCGTGTTTCTATTGATAACGACACTCGTGCTATGATTTACGGTGAGTATATGCAAGGTGTTGTGAAAGGTGAGAAGAATATCATCTTTATCAATGTCAGTTGGGGATTGGGTATGGGAATTATCATTGATGGAAAGATTTATAAAGGAAAATCTGGTTTCTCTGGCGAATTCGGGCATAATTTTGGATATGAGAATGAGATTATCTGCCATTGTGGGAAAAAAGGATGCATAGAAACGGAAGTTTCGGGGGCTGCTTTGCATCGTATTCTGTTGGAACATATTAATAATGGTGAAAACTCTATTATCTCCAATACCAAGAAAAATTTGGAAGATTTGACCTTGGATGATATCATTGATGCGGTAAATAAGGAAGATTTGCTGTGTATTGAACTGGTGGAAGAAATCGGAGTGAAATTAGGTCGCCATGTAGCGGGACTTATTAATATATTTAATCCGGAGCTAGTCATTATTGGTGGTGCATTGTCACGTACAGGTGATTATTTGACACAACCCATCACTACAGCTATTCGAAAATATACACTGAACTTGATGAACCGTGATTCTGTTATTGTAGAATCTAAATTGAAAGAAAGAGCCGGGATCATCGGTGCTTGTATGTTGTCGCGCAGTAAACTGTTTGAATAATATGTAGGTATTATAAAGTAAGAGATGAATTCATTACATGGTTCATCTCTTATATTGCCTTCTTGTTAAGTTTAACTCTGAGCAAGCTCAATAAGTTTTTAAGGAGCTAGTATTATGGTTGATAGAACACATGGTGAAACTAAACTTTGGGAATCTTTTATTAAAGGAGAAACGGCGGCATTTGAAGAAGTTTATCGACGCTATTATTCGTTATTGTATTCCTATGGAATTCGTATGGTAGGTGACAGAGAGCTGGTTGCCGATACCATACAGAATCTGTTCGTCAAGTTGATTTTAAATTGTAGGAATTTGCATTATACTGATAATGTAAAAGCGTATTTGCTTTGTTCTTTTAGAAATAAACTGCTGGATGCGTTTCAGTCTTTACGTCCTATGGAAGTGATTGAAGAATGCCATGAGTTTTTTCCGATGGGCGAAGAAATAATAAATTCTTTATTTAAGAAAGATGATGTGGATGTGAAGAATGAAAGAAGGCTGGCTAAGGCAATTTCACGTCTTTCCGGTCGTCAGCGTGAAATTCTGTATTTATATTATGTAAAAGAATTGAGCCATCAGGAAATATCCGCTATCTTAGGTATGAATCCTCAATCAAGCAAGAATCTTTTGTCGCGTACATTGGCACGTTTGCGTGAATTCTTTTTCTCTGTTTCAACCATATGGATTTTCAGTATCTTGGTGCATTGTGTTCATGTGCCTGTGCGTAGTGTTTGGGCTTTTCACTTCTCTTGATTTAGCGAGTAGTTAATCATTGTTGTTTTATCATTTGGGCATGTTTTCATGGAATGAAGTGATATTTGTGTGATGAATAAGTTCTTTTATTTGTCATATAAGGTTTGTCTATTGGTTTTGCGAAGGCTCATGCAAAGAAAAGTGTGATTTCTTTTCTTTTTTATGAGTACCTTTTTTATCGGGCACCGTTTTCTTAATAAAAAGGTTTTTCGATGAAAAATAAAAAAACAATATATAATTCAGATGAATTTCGTAAAACAGTTCAATGCCTGACTGAGAAGATTCGGGAAGCAGATGAACTGGAATCTGTTGATGTAGACAAATCTTTTCAGGACGTGATGAAACGAGTAGGAAGGGAAAAAAAGGTTCCCCACAGACGTCATATTTATAGGTGGTCTTTGTCGATAGCGGCAGCGATTGCTTTGGCTTTAGTTATGAACTGGTGGAGTACCAATGTTGATGAGGGTACGGAGCTTGATATAGCATTGCTGAATGACACGACTTCCATTTGCGGTGATGAGGTGATTCTGATAACAGATAACCAAGCTATGAATCTGAAAAATGATGCTTCTTTAAAATATGATACTTTAGGAAGTTCGAATATTCAGCAGTATGCATTAAATACTAAAATATCCCAGGCTTCATCTGTAAAGAATGAAATGCATCAAATAATGGTTCCTAATGGGAAAAGAGCTGATATTACTTTTTCTGATGGTACTAGAATTTATATAAATTCAGGTAGTAAAGTGATATATCCGGATATTTTTGAAGAACGGAAACGTGAAATCTTGGTAGAGGGGGAGGTTTATCTGGATGTAGCCAAAAGGAAGGATTGCCCATTTGTTGTCAAAACAAGAGAGTTTGATATACGCGTGCTGGGTACTTCGTTTAATGTCTGTGCCTATAGGGAGGATGAGGCTGCATCTGTTGTTTTAGTACGTGGAAGCGTGGAAGTAACTACTGAGAATAAGAGCAAAGTAAGATTAGCACCTAATCAATTGGTGGATATTAAAGGCAATAAAACGCAGGTACGTAAGGTTGATGTGTCCGAATACATCAGTTGGAAGGATAATTTATTGCTGCTTCATCAAAGACCCGTAGGAGATGTTTTAAAGAAGCTTGAGCGGTATTATGGGTGTAAAATACGGTATGATGCAGAGATTACGACCTTGTCATTGTCAGGAAAACTGGATCTTCAAACAGATATTACCAATGTTATGGATAACTTATGTCTTTCATTATCATTGCATTATACAATAAATGATAAAGATGAAATCTATGTGAGCCTTAAATGAGAATTGTTGAACCTTAAAATACTTTAGCCTATGGAATAAAAGAAGGATGTAAAAAAAGAAAACCAGACAGTATTTGCCGTACTATCTGGTCACTGAATCGTTGTTTAATTATTTACCTTGAAATAAATAGAAAAAACAATCAAATATATGAAAAAATACACGAATAGAATAAAACTCATGCCTAAATTCACAAAATGTATGAGTTTAGCCATGATTTTAACATTTACAGGTTATGAAGAGGCTTTTGCGGAAATGAGTTATGCGGAACAAACCAGCTTTACCGTTTCCATGGAGAACCAGACTTTGAAGAGTGTGATTAATTGGGTAGAAAAGAATAGTCAATTTATTTTTATATATCGTACAGATATTGATTTGTCTCGTCGTGTCAATGTGGATGTACGAAATAAAACAATAGAGGAGGTACTGAAACAAATGTTTGCCGGTACTGATTTGGAATATCATATCCGTGACAGACAAGTAATAATTCGCAAGGCCATTTCTAGAGAAGAAACGCGTCCCATTGTTATGCAACAAGATAAAGTGACTGTCAAAGGTATAGTGACCGATGCCAAAGGAGAAGCAATTATTGGGGCTAATATTATAGAGAAAGGTACTACCAATGGTACCATAACTGATATAGACGGCCGGTTTACGTTAGTGGTAAGTGAAAAAACGTCTTTGGTCTTTTCTTATATCGGTTATCTGACTCAAGAAATGTTGGTAGGGAAAAAAACGTTTCTGAATGTTCAGCTGCAGGAAGACAATAAGACTTTGGATGAAGTGGTGATAACAGGTTATGGGGGCACACAACTTCGTTCTAAGATGACTAATTCCATTGCTAAAGTTGACAATTCTACTTTAAGTACGGGGGCCCATACTAATCCGGCGCAAGCACTCTCTGGTGCAGTGGCAGGATTAAGGGTACAGCAAACTAGCGGTAATCCGAATTCCACTCCTACTTTGGTGCTTCGTGGTGGTACCAATCTGGATGGTAGCGGTTCACCTTTGGTTATTATCGATGGTGCTGTACGCGAGTCGTTGAGTGATGTGAATCCGGAGGATATCGAGTCTTTGGAGGTCATGAAAGATGCTGGTGCTACGGCTATTTATGGTGCGCGTGCTTCCAATGGTGTAATTCTTGTTACTACTAAAAGAGGTTCGGAAGGACATACGGAAATAAATTTGAGTGCGAAAGTCGGTTTCAATTTTTTTCATAGCCAGTATGAATTTTTGAATGCTCATGATTATTTGTATTATATGCGTTCGGCATTTTATCGGTCTTCGCATATATGGCAGGATAAATCGGGTGCTTGGCATGGATTTGCCAGTGATGCGACTTTATCCGGAACACAGCCTTACGGAACGGGAAACAGATATTTTGATGAAAAAGGGAATGTACTTAATGGTAATAAGGATAATACAGCCGTATGGG
Source organism: uncultured Phocaeicola sp. (assembly GCA_948956705.1). The sequence goes on along the minus strand of CARCZS010000006.1, from coordinate 46,008 downwards.
GTGTTATGAATTATACAGATGACCTGGCTTTCCTGTTAAAACAAGGTTGGCAGACAATGGATGACCCGGTGAATCCGGGACAAAAATTGATTTATTGTGATAATCAACTGAAAGATTATAATATCAAATCTCCGGCTATTACTCAGGATTATAACTTGAGCGTATCCGGTGGCAATGATAAAGGACATTATTATGCAAGCCTAGGCTATAATCGCAGCGAAGGAAATGCGATGAACAACTGGTATCACCGTTTGAACTTCACGATCAATGCAGATTATAAAATTAAGCCTTGGCTTACTTCTAATTCTTCTTTGACATTTACCGATGCAAAATGGGACGATGGTGGTGCAGGATATGCCGGTGAAGGTAATTTTTTCAGTACTACCTTGTCCGTTCCTCCTACATTCCGTGTGAAAAGTCCGGACGGTGATTGGTTGGCAGGCCCTGCCGTGGCTTCTTATGCTCGTGGCTGGACTACAGTGAAAGTGTATGAGGATGCATTGAATTATGATAATAATACGGACAAGTTTAATCTGAGCCAGTCTTTTACCTTTAATATAATGAAAGGATTGACATTCAAGACCACAGGAACTTGGTTCTATTTTGATGATAGCAGAGAGTTCTTCAAAGGGGACTATATTGTAGCTACAGGACCGGTGTATGATACTAATCATAGTACTTCCAACAAACATGAACGGCTTTTAGACCAGACTTACAATGGAATCTTGAATTATCAGACTACATTCCGGCAAGATCATTCTATGGATGCGATGGTAGGTGTAGAATATTATGACTCATACAAGAAAGGTTTTTCGGCATCTGGTTATGGATCTCCATTATCTGATTTTCAGGATTTGAATTATACTTCGACTGCTGCCGGAGTGCGGCAAATAGATTCTTGGCATTACAGACAGCGTATTCTTTCATTCTTTGGCAGAGTGAATTATGATTATAAGTCCAAATATTTGCTGAGCCTTGTTTTACGTCGCGACGGATACTCCAAACTGCCAAAAGATAACCGTTGGGGAACCTTTCCCGGTATATCAGCCGGTTGGGTATTGAGTAGAGAGAATTTTATGGAGTCTTGTAGCAATGTACTTTCTTATGCTAAAATTCGTGCTAGTTACGGAGCCAATGGAAATGTGTCTGGTGTACTGGATGCTAATGGTAATGTAGTGACAGGACTTGATTATTATACGGTTCAAGGTTCTTATGGTATTATGAAAGATAAAGATGGTAAAATAGTACCCAACTATAATGGCAAAGTTCCTTTGATGATAAACGATTTGCCTAATCCCACCATGAGATGGGAAAAATCGTACACATTCGAGACAGGTTTCGATATTGGTTTTCTGAATAACAAATATATCTTGAACTTCACCTATTATAATAGACATACACAGGATAAATTTGCAGAAATCACCCTGCCTTCTCATAGCGGAGTTTCTTCTTTCCTTTCTAACAATGGAGAAGTACAAAACCAAGGTATGGAGTTGGAATTGACTGCCAATGTTTTGCGTACCAAAGATTGGAAATTTACAGTTAGTATGAATACCGCTTATAATAAGAATAAGATTATCTCATTACCGTACAATGGATTGCCGAATAATATGCAGGATGCCTATCAGGTTTATACGGGACGCAAGCTGGCAGATGGTACCTATGAAAGACAATGGGTAGGTGGTTATCAGGAAGGACAGGAATATGGTGTGATTTACGCCTTTAAATCTCTTGGTATTTATAAGAGTGAGAGTGAGATTCCAGGCAATCTGATAGACAGATCCACTTATACGGAAAATGGAGCAGATGCCAAAGTGCTTTATGGCCCTGAAGCTTGGGCTAAATTGTCGGATGCCGAAAAGGAGAAAGGACTGCCTATACAGGCTGGTGATGTGAAATGGCAGGATGTGAATGGGGATGGTGTGATTGATGATTATGACCGGGTGAAATTGGGTAATACGATACCTCATTGGACCGGAGGCTTTAACATTAATACTTCATGGAAAGGGTTAACTTTGAACTGCCGTTTGGATTATGCTTTAGGCTATTGGGTACATGATTGGAAAACTCCTTGGATTATGGGTAATATGCAGGGAACATTTAATACCATTTCTTTAGTTAAAGATTCCTGGTCGGAAAGTAATCCGAATGGAAAATATCCGGTGTATGGATGGGCTGACTTTTTGGGCAAACGTAATTATGACAGAATATCGGACATTAATTGTTATCGTGGCGATTATTTGGCTTTTCGTGAAATAAGCCTGTCGTATTCCTTGCCTCAGAGTTGGATTCATAAATCCGGTTTGAGCAAGGTGGATGTTTCTGTAACAGCACAGAATTTGGGATATATTACAGCAGCCAAAAATATGGCGACCCCCGAATATGGTGTCAGTCAGAATGGAGGATATCCCCTCCCTAGAACAGTTGTTTTGGGTTTAAATGTTACATTCTAATAAATAGGAAGGATTATGAAGAAAATATTTTATAGCATATTGTTGAGTGGGATGATGGTATTGTCTGCTTGTGATGCGTTGGACCTGTCTCCTGAAGATTATTATGGCTCTAATGATTTTTGGAATCAGAAGTCTCAGGTAGAAATGTTTATGACTGGTATTCATGCCGATTTAAGAGATAAATATCAGATGCCTGTCACATTGGGAGAGTTCAGAAGTGAGATTCTGATAAGTGATGTTACTTCTATGGGTGAGGGGGTATATGGTCCGCCTATGACTAATAATCTGCTTACGAAAGATAATACCGGTATCGATGATTGGTATGAGGTGTACCCAAATATCATGCATATAAATTTGTTTATCAGAAATGTAGATAAAGAAATTGATTATCTGACTGGAACGGAGAAATCATTTTATTTGGGACAGGCTTATGGCTTGCGTGCATATTACTATTTCTATCTTTATCGAACATTTGGTGGTGTGCCGTTAGAGACGGAACCGAAAGTTACCGAGGGTAGCATTGATATTACGCAATTATATAAGGCTCGTTCTACTCCGGAGGAAACGTTGGAGTTTATCAAAGAAGATATTAATAAATCCGAAGCTTTCTTCAATGAGTCGGATAAGAAGATGTCCAACCAATATGAATGGTCTTATCATGCAACGGAACTTTTGAAGGCCAAGATATATATGTGGTCTGCCAAAGTCACTACAGGATTACCAGATGATGATATTGCAGGAGATCATATAGCTACTCTGACTGCCGTAGATCCTAATAACAGTGACTTGTTGACAGCAAAGAAGGCTTTATTGAATTTGGTGAACCAACAATTCGAACTGCTTCCAAACTTTGCGGATTTATGGACTCCGGAAGGGAAGAAGAATAAAGAGATCATTTTCGCTCTGTGTTTTAATAAGAATGAATTGACCAATTGGGGGGCGAACTGGTTCTATAATGTAGCCTTGTTTACCAATGCTACGGACTTGGATGGAAATAAATATGGTCCGGATCCGTTGAAGCTATTGACAGCCGGACCATTACGTTATGAGTATAAAGTGCCGTTTATTGAGATTTATGATAAGGAAGATACTCGTTTGGATGCTACTTTCTTTCAATATATGTTCGAAGGAAAGACTCGTGGCGCTTGTTGGAAAAAACTGATGGGACATACGGATGGAGGAACTCATTATTATGATTCAGATGTACCGGTATATAGATATGCTGATGTTTTGTTGATGCTGGCCGAGTGTGAAAACGGGTTGGGAGCTCCGGATAAATGTGCTGCATATATAAATGAGGTACGTAAGCGTGCTTATGGTGATAAATTTGAACAACATAAATATATTGCAGGAGATTATGCGGATAATGAGTGGGCTATTTTGCAGGAACGTGATAAAGAGTTTGTAGGTGAGGGAAGCCGCTGGTTTGATTTATTGCGTTTACGTGATTCCAACGGAAAACCTTTTGTCTTTTCTGTTAAAGCGCATTATGGAAGTTCATTGCCTATATTAACAGAGGATAAGGCGTATATGATGTTGTGGCCTGTTAATGTGGAAGTTTTGAATGGAGATCCGGAAATCAAGCAGACTCCGGGGTATGAATAATAGTGAGATAATATGATGATAATGAAAAGATTGCTCTTTTTAGTATCTGTATGCAGCTTATGTATGGTTGGTAATTCTCAGAATTACCAACCTGAGAAGCATGCAGTTGTGAAATCAGATCGTGGGGATGGACGGTTACTAAGTACTTATGCCATTGTTCATGAGATGTTGAAAGATACACATCCCCAATATGCTTACCGTTCCGGTATGTCCGCACAGGAATTTACGCAATGGCAGGATGGAGTGCGTGCTGCGATGGTGGAGATCATGAAGTTTCCCGAGATAAAGAGACAACCGTCTCCTGTCTGTGTGAAAACGGAAAAAAAAGAGGGATATATTTTAGAGAAATGGGAGTTCTATCCTTTTCCAAAGTCAGTTTCCACTTTTCTGGTTTTGAAACCGGAACATTTGAAGGGTGCAGTACCCGGAGTTTTGTGCATTCCGGGGTCCGGAAGGACCAAAGAAGGATTGGTTGGTGAGCCCGGCATCTGTGATAAGTTAACTGAGGATTATAATAATCCCAAAGTAAGTATGGCTTTGAATATGGTTAAAGAAGGTTATGTGGCGGTAGCGGTGGATAATGCCGCTGCTGGAGAAGCCTCCGATTTGGAATGTTATGATAAAGGATGGAATTATGACTATGATGTTGTTTCCCGTTTTTTGCTTGAACTGGGATGGAGTTGGCTAGGGTATACTTCTTATCTGGATATGCAGGTGCTGAATTGGATGAAAGCCCAGTCTTATATCCGAAAGGACAGGATTGTGATTAGCGGATTCTCATTAGGTACAGAACCGATGATGGTCTTGGGGGTGTTGGATAAGGATATTTATGCTTTTGTGTACAATGATTTTCTATGCCAGACTCAGGAACGTGCCGTTGTAATGACTAAACCTGACAAGGAAAACAGACGTCCTTTTCCAAATTCTATCCGTCATCTGATACCTGGTTATTGGAGGTATTTTAATTTTCCAGATGTTGTTGCGTCATTAGCTCCTCGTCCTATCATTTTTACAGAGGGAGGGTTGGACCGTGATTTCCGTTTGGTACAATCTGCTTATGCTGCTAGTGGAAAACCGGAAAATGCGGAGTTTCATCATTATCCGAAGTTTGCTGATAAGGCAGTTAGAAAAGATGTGGAGCACCTTGATGAAGGACTGGATTCAAAGACCTATTTCGAAGCGGTCAATGTAGATCCCCCTTCTCATTATTTTAAAAACGAACTGGTTATTCCTTGGTTACGCAAAGTTTTAAAGTAGGTTCAGGTATTTTGATAGGCTGTGATTTTTTATATAATATGAGCTCCTTGTTTTTCATCTAGGTGAAAGCAAGGAGCTCTTTTTTATTGATTGTGAAGAATTCTTGCAAAATTTAATCTTGTTTTAATGCAGATTGTAGTGTTTCCCAATTTTTATTGAAATCGGGCATGGAATGAAAAAGTAAATTCGCTCCTTCATTCAGTAACACATTGTCGTGCAATGGTCCTGTATTCACGGCGATGGTAAAAATACCGGCTGCAACTCCCGCCTGTACACCTAGTGGTGCATTTTCTATTACTAACGCTTCATTGGGTTTAAAGCCGCCTTTCTTTAGGGCCATCAGATATGGTTCCGGATTTGGTTTCCCATATTTCACATCAAAGGCGGTAACCATTAAGTTGGCTTGGAATATGCCCGGAAAATTATGATTCAATCGGTCCAATAACGAAGTTTGTCCCGAACCGGTTACTACCATCGGAGTCAGTCCTTCACTCTTTATTTTAGTCAATACTTCCAGTGCGCCGGGCATCCGTTCTGCTTTGGGGCATTTGTTGAATTCTTCAGTTTTGGCTTGGTAGATAGCTTTTATTTCTTCTTCAGTAGCATCATGCCCACGTTCCCGACGACTTACTATATTGATCGTAGATGCACCGGTACGCCCTTCGTGCATATAAGCTTCTTCTCGGCTGAGGCCGAAACCGAAGCGTTTCATTATTTTATGCCATGACTCAGCATGGTTGGGCATGGAGTCGAACAGCACGCCGTCCATATCGAATAATACGGCTTTCAAGTCGATGGATTCGTATCCATGAGTATGAAGATAGTTATTTATCGCTTCTTTAAACATAGAATAAATGTATAGTTATTATTTCCAAAGGTGTGACCGTTGGATTGGAACAAAGTGAAGAATCTGCAAGCATTTGATGGATGCTTTCAGATTCTTCACTGTTATTCGGAATGACATTGATAAATGGCATTCTGAATAGGTTTTTGATATTATAATCTAGCTTGGATAGCTTTAGACTCTTCTTCGTATCCCGGTTTATTCAACAAAGCAAACATATTTTTCTTGTATGCTTCCACGCCCGGTTGGTTGAACGGATTTACTCCCAGCAAATAACCGCTGATACCACAAGCTTTTTCAAAGAAATAGATGATTTCTCCCAGGTAGTATTCATTCAGTTCGGGTACAATCAGTCGCATATTGGGTACACCACCGTCAACGTGTGCCAGCTGAGTACCTAGTTCTGCCATCTTGTTCACTTCGTCTACACGCTTTCCTGCCAAGAAATTCAAGCCATCCAAATTTTCGCTGTCCGAAGGAACTTGAAGCGTATGTTCCGGGTTTTCGATAGAGATAACTGTTTCGAAGATAGTACGTTCACCTTCCTGAATCCACTGTCCCATAGAATGGAGATCGGTAGAGAAGTCGACGGCAGACGGATAAATACCTTTACCATCCTTACCTTCGGATTCACCGTACAATTGTTTCCACCATTCGTTCATATAGTGCAGTTTGGGATTGAAGTTTACCAAAATCTCAATCTTCTTTCCGTCTTTATACAATTCATTGCGGGTGGCAGCATAAACAGCTGCAGGATTTTCGGCAAACGGAGTAGCCGGACCACATATTGTTTCCATCGTGCGTGCGCCTTCCACTAGTTTCTCAATGTCAAATCCTGCCACTGCGATAGGCAGCAAACCTACTGGAGTAAGGACAGAGAAACGACCGCCTACATTATCGGGGATAATGAAAGTCTGATATCCTTCCTTGTCGGCTGTAACACGTGCGGCACCCTTTTTGGCATCTGTAACGGCAACAATCACTTTCTTCGCCATTTCCTTGCCAAGCTGGTCTTCACACTGTTTTTTCAGTAAACGGAAAGCTAAGGCGGTTTCTGTAGTAGTACCAGACTTGGAAATATTAATTACACCGAACTTTTTGTCCTTCAAGTATGCAGTCAACTCGAACAAGTAATCTTCGCTGATATTGTGGCCTGCAAAAACGATGACGGGTCCGTCTTGTTTTGCTTTCAACCATTGGAAACTATTGGATAAAGCTTCTATTACGGCACGTGCTCCCAGATAGCTTCCACCGATACCTGCTACGACTACTACTTCACAGTTGTCGCGCAGAACCTGGGCAGTAGCTTTCAAGTCAGCCAAATGTTCGGCTGTTATAGACGATGGCAAATGCAACCAACCCAAGAAGTCATTACCTTTACCTGTACCGTTTTCCAATGTTTCCATGCAGGCTTTCACCTGAGGTTCGTAAGCAGCGATTGTTTCCTTAGAAACAAAACCGGCTACTTTGTCGATGTTTAAACTAATATTCTTCATTGTATCTGATATTTTATCTGAATGAATCAGTTAATAATTTAATCTCAATCATGGGCGAGATGCGCTCATATAAAATATTATAAACGGCATCTACGATAGGCATGTTCACGTGCAAGTGCTTGTTTAGCTCCTTGATACATTTCGTTCCGTAGTATCCTTCGGCAATCATTTCCATTTCTATCTGTGCGCTTTTTACGGAATAACCTTTACCAATCATGGTTCCGAATACGCGGTTCCGGCTGAAATTGGAGTAGGAGGTAACCAACAAGTCACCCAGATAAGCGGAATCATCAATAGAACGCTCTACGGGATGTACGGTATTCAGGAAGCGGTTCATCTCTTGAATGGCATTTGAAATCAATACAGCCTGAAAATTGTCGCCATATTTCAGACCGCTGCAAATTCCAGCGGCGATAGCATAAATATTCTTCAATACCGAAGCGTATTCTATACCTGCCACATCCGGGCTTACAGAAGTTTTTATGTAATGTCCGGCCAGCTGCCGAGCGAATATCTTCGCCTTGTCAATGTCTTTACATCCGATAGTCAGATAGGAAAGACGCTCCAAGGCTACTTCTTCTGCGTGGCACGGACCTGCAATGACGGCTATATTCTCTTCGGGAACACCGTATACCTGATGAAAATAATCGGAAACAATCAGGTTCTCGTCAGGGACGATACCCTTGATAGCAGTGACAATGAACTTGTCCTTTATTTTGGTTTTCAGCTTTTTCAGGTGGCTTTTCAGATAGGGAGAGGGGGTAACGAATATCAGGGTATCCGATTCCTTTACTATCTTGTTGATATCTGAAGAGAAGTTGATGTTCTTTATTTCAAAGCGCACACTTGTCAGATAAGCCGGATTATGTCCCAAACGTTTGAATTCTTCAATTCGGTCGTCGCGGCGCATATACCAGTTGATTGATTCAGCCTGAGCCAAGACTATTTTTGCAATAGCCGTGGCCCAGCTGCCACCACCCATTATCGCTATTTTACCGGGCAATTTCATGCTTATTATTTATGATGGATAATTGACAATTGGAATAATTCTCAATCTTTAAATTCTCAATTCTCAATTTTCGCAATCCATCCGGCAACTTCGTCCACCGTAGGATTGGTTAGTTCCAATTTATATTTTTTGTTGATTCCGCAAATGTCCATATGCAGCTTCTGCGGATTCACTTCTTTCATATCGCTCACCAGGTTATAGCCTGCTTTCTGAATGACAGGAACCCAGTCTTCTGAAATTCCCAGTTCCATAAATTTGGCAGGAGTGTCTTTCGGAGTAATCTTTTCGGGACGCATCTGGGGGAAGAACAATACTTCCTGAATGGTAGACTGTCCGGTCATCAGCATCGTCAGACGGTCCATACCGATTCCCATACCCGAAGTGGGGGGCATACCGTATTCCAGCGCACGGACGAAGTCTTTGTCAATAATCATAGCTTCATCATCTCCTTTTTCGCTCAGTTTCATTTGTTCTTCGAAACGTTCCAACTGGTCAATCGGGTCGTTCAATTCGGAGTATGCATTACACAGTTCCTTGCCGTTCACCATCAGCTCGAAACGCTCGGTCAAATCCGGATTGCTGCGGTGTATCTTTGTCAGCGGAGACATTTCTTTCGGATAGTCGGTGATGAAAGTCGGCTGGATGTAAGTACCTTCGCAGAATTCTCCGAAGATTTCATCGATCAGTTTGCCTTTGCCCATTGTGTCGTCAATCTCCATATTGAGTTTCTGGCAAACTTCTCGTATCTGTTCTTCGTTCATGCCTGTCAGATCATAGCCGGTGTGTTCCTTGATAGAGTCCAGCATGGTGACACGTTTGTACGGGGCTTTGAAGTCAATGATGTTGTCGCCTACTTTTACTTGAGTGGTGCCGTTTACATCCAGACAGATTTTTTCAATCATTTTTTCTGTAAATTCCATCATCCAGTTATAGTCCTTGTAGGCAACATATATTTCCATGCAGGTAAATTCAGGGTTGTGTGTGCGGTCCATTCCTTCGTTACGGAAGTTCTTACCTATTTCATACACTCCTTCGAAACCACCTACAATTAGTCTTTTCAGGTACAACTCACTGGCAATACGCATGTACAGCGGCATATCCAGTGCGTTGTGGTGAGTTATGAATGGACGTGCGGCTGCTCCGCCGGCAATGGATTGCAGAATCGGGGTTTCCACTTCCATATAACCTTTTGAGTTGAAATATTCGCGCATAGAGCTATATACTTTACTGCGCTTGATGAAGATATCTTTTATCTCTTCATTCACAGCAAGGTCAACATAACGTTGGCGATAACGCAGTTCAGGGTCTTCAAACTTGTCGTAAGCGACTCCGTCTTTGTATTTTACAATAGGAAGCGGTTTGATAGACTTGGACAGTACGGTCAGTTTTTTAGCGTGGATACTGATTTCACCCATTTGGGTTCTGAATACGAATCCTTCTATACCGATAAAGTCACCAAGGTCCAGCAGACGTTTGAACACAGTGTTGTACATTTCTTTGTTTTCATCCGGGCAGATGTCATCACGGGTGATATACACCTGGATACGGCCTTTTGAATCCTGTAATTCGATAAATGAAGCTTTACCCATCACACGGCGGCTCATCATACGTCCGGCTACCGATACTTTGCGAGGTTCCTCATCATCCTTGAACTCAGCTTTTATATCTGTAGAAAATGCATTGGTTACATACTCAGCTGCGGGGTATGGCTCGATGCCCATAGCGCGCAATTCATTCAGACTGTTTCGTCTGATAATCTCCTGTTCACTTAGTTCTAATACGTTCATCCTGTTAAAACATTAACTCAATTTGTTGGCAAAAATACGAAAGATTTTGCAAAGTACCTCATTAAGACGTGTTTTTATTTCGATAAAGCCTGTTCTTGAGCCAGTTCGCACACCATAGATATCATGAACAGCACTCCGATTGCACCGCAGGCAATAATCAGGGCGAGATTAATCATACGGGCACGGAAAAGGGTGGAAGTATGCAGATGGGAAGCTGTGTATTCTTTAAAGAACAGATAAAGGCCCGGTACAGCCGAACTTGCCAGCAGAAAATCTTCGGGAATATGGAAAAAGTAAGTTTTGGTGAAACCGATCAGTGCCCAGTGGCAGAGAAACATGACGAGAAAGATATTGACTCGTTTGGAAAATGCCAGCAGCAGTCCGATGGTGAAAACCGCTACCGAACAAGGCATTACAGGTGAGGTCATCATGGGAAAGTTCATCCCCCTTATAATGGAGAAGAGTGGATAGGCCAATGGCAACATACAAAGCAGGACGGCTAGTGCGGTATGTTTGTGAGTCCGGTCAAAAGGGGTGTAGTTTACTTTCAGGTCATAAATCCAGAAGATGGCCATGATTCCCCAAAATCCTGCCAAAGCACTGTTATAACTTCTTGGTTCACAATAAATCATGTAATACACGGAAGCTATCCATACATTCAAGAATATAAGATATAACTTCATCGCTACTTTTATTTTTTTTGTGGGGCTTTTGAATAGAGAACAGGTTAAAATAATGCCGATAAGGGTGATAATAACTTGATAAATCCAGGTACCCGCATTGTAATGAGTAATTGTATCCCAAAAAATATTCATCTTCTTGATAAGTTGGTAGTTATTTTGGGTGCCAAAATTACGAAAAAATGATGGAATAGCCTATCTTTGTAGCGAATATATAAAAATAAGAGAAGAACGATGAAGAAGTTTATGAGTCTGATGTTGCTGGTTTGCGCATGTTTGCTGAGTCAGCCGGTGAAGGCACAACAGGTTACTCCTGATAATGCCGGTTATATAGTAAAGGTAGGGGATATGGCTCCCGATTTTGAAATGGAACTGACAGACGGACAGAAAGTGAAACTCTCTGATTTGCGTGGCAAGGTGGTGATGCTTCAGTTCACTGCCAGTTGGTGTGGAGTTTGCCGAAAGGAGATGCCTTTTATTGAAAAAGATATCTGGTTGAAACATAAGGATAATAAAGCGTTTGCTCTCTTTGGAGTGGATCGGGACGAACCTTTGGAAACCGTAGTGGCTTTTGCCAAACGTACCGGCGTGACCTATCCGTTGGCTCTTGATCCGGGAGCTGATATTTTTGCCAGATATGCAGACCGTAAAGCGGGCATCACCCGTAATGTATTGATTGACAAAACGGGCAAGATTGTAATGCTGACCCGTTTGTACAATGAAGAAGAATTCTCTTCTTTGTGCAAGAAGATAGATGAAATGTTGGGAGAAAAATAACAGGTAATGAGAGGATCGGTACTATTTGTCACGTTTTTATTTTTTGTTCTATCACCGCTTCTGGCGAAGAAAAAGCCTCGTACCGGCAAAGAGGCATTATTTGGAAAGGAATATGCTACCTATCAGATTACATCCAATGAACTAAGCGGAGCTTGTTTTTATTTGGTGAGTGGTCACGGAGGTCCCGATCCTGGGGCCATCGGTATCTATCAGGGGCGTCAGTTGCATGAGGATGAGTATGCATACGATATTATTCTGCGGTTGGCACGTGAGTTGTTGTCACGAGGTGCGAAGGTGCATATTATCATTCAAGATAAGAAAGATGGTATTCGTGACGGTCATGTCCTGGCAAACAGTAAACGTGAAACTTGCATGGGAGATCCTATTCCCTTGAATCAGGTGGCTCGTTTGAAGCAACGTTGTGACTGGGTGAATAAACTGTATCGGAAAGATAAGAGCAGTTACAAACGAGCTGTATTTATTCATGTGGACAGTCGCAGTAAGGGACAGCAGACAGATGTGTTTTTTTATAACGCTCCTAAAAGTACGAAGGGTAGGCGGTTGGCCAATAACTTGCACCGTACCTTTGATAGGAAATATGACAAGCATCAGCCAAACCGTGGCTTTCGCGGAACGGTGAGTGAACGTAATTTGTATGTATTGCGTAATACGACTCCCGTAGCGGTGTTTTTGGAATTGGGAAATATTCGGAACAAGCGTGACCAACAACGGCTGGTTCTGAAGAATAACCGTCAGGCATTGGCAAATTGGATTGCGGAGGGAATAGTGAAAGACTATAAGCAAGGTAAATAAAATAGGGGCAACGGATGTGCTTTTGTTTTGCCAGCTTTGTGATGGTTGGGTGAGTTGTAATCGGCAGAATGTGACTGGTATTTGAGCTTGTGAAACGTCGAAATCAAGCCTTGCATATTAGAGTAGTGAAATAAAGAAAGGGAGTGACATTTTTTATCACTCCCTTTTCTTTTACTTGATTTCGATTTCCTCTTTCATGTCTATCTCCTCACCGTGAACATCGGTGAACCGATATTGCAGGAAGGCCAGACTTTGGTCTGGGATAATCTTTATTCCGAATCCGTATTTCATTTGCCATTTGCGCTTCAGGGAAACCAGACCCTGATTCACATATGCTGCGATGTACGGATGGATGTACAGCGTAAATCTCTTTATCTTCAATTTGTTGACCAGGTAGTCAATCTTACTCTCCAAAGTATCCGTAAAAAGGATGGATGGCTTTATGCTACCTTTCCCGAAGCAGGTGGGACAGGTTTCATTCGTGTTGACATCCATGGCAGGACGCACGCGTTGGCGGGTAATTTGCATCAATCCAAATTTACTGAGGGGCAGAATGTTATGTTTTGCTCTGTCTTTCTGCATGTTTTGGCACATACGTTCGTACAGTTTCTGCCGGTTCTCTGCTAGATTCATATCAATGAAGTCAACCACGATAATACCACCCATATCACGCAATCTTAACTGGCGTGCCAGTTCGTCGGCGGCACCCAGGTTTACATCCAGTGCGTTAGCCTCCTGCCCGTTGGCAGATTTGGAGCGGTTTCCACTATTGACATCCACTACATGAAGTGCTTCTGTGTGTTCAATAATCAGGTAAGCTCCACTTTTATACGAAATGGTTTTCCCGAAAGAGGATTTGATTTGTTTGGTAATACCGAAATTGTCGAATATGGGAAGCTGACCCTTGTACAGTTTTACGATTTCGGCTCGTTCAGGGGCGATAAGTGATACATAATCCTTAATCTCATGGAACACTGTTTCATCGTTCACATAGATGTTCTCATAAGACGGATTGAAAAGATCGCGCAACATGGCCACTGTGCGGCTGGTCTCTTCGTATACCAATGCCGGCAGTTTGGGAGCCTTCTGTACTTTAGTGATTGTTTCTTCCCAATGTTTCAGCAAGACTTTAAGCTCTGCATCAAGCTCGGCCACCCTTTTGCCTTCCGCTACGGTGCGTACAATCACTCCGAAGTTTTTCGGTTTGATGCTTTGCAATAACTGTTTCAGACGGGCGCGTTCTTCGCTCGATTTAATTTTTTGTGATACCGAAACCTTATCGTTGAAAGGGATTAATACCAAATAACGTCCGGCGAATGACAATTCGCAGGTTAGTCTGGGGCCCTTGGTCGAGATAGGTTCCTTTACAATCTGCACAATAACTTCCTGACCTTGTTGGAGGGTGGTTGAAACCGTCCCTTCCTTTTCAATATCAGGCAGCATAGTAGCTTTTGTGATGGGAAAAAGTTTTTTACGGTCGCTTAAAACTTGCTTCAGATACTTCTGATAAGAATGAAATTGAGGACCTAGGTCTAGATAATGAAGAAAAGCATCTTTTTCAAAGCCGACATCCACGAAACAGGCATTAAGGCCGGGCATTAGTTTCTTTACCCGTCCCAAATACATATTTCCCACATTGAAGGAAGCACTTCTCCCTTCTTTCTGAAATTCCACCAACGCTTTATCTTCAAGGAGTGCGATGGAAATCTCTTTGGGTTGTACGTCTACTACTAGTTCGCTTGTCACTTTTGTATTTTTAAATTGTTCACTTTTCTCATTAAACAAAGAACAAACCTGAAAGACTTTTGTTGCTTTGCAAGGTTTGTTCTTTATTTGTCGTCACAGACAGACTACAAATTATTTTTTGCTTTTATGTCTGTTCTTTCTTAGTCTTTTTTTACGCTTGTGAGTAGACATTTTGTGTCTTTTTTTCTTCTTTCCGCTTGGCATAGCTTCAAATTTTATGGGTTAATACTCTTGTTTATTATTTCTTTACTGATAATGTAAATGTCTTAGCTGGTTTAAATGCCGGAATATTGTGCTCCGGAATAATGATTGTAGTGTTCTTTGAAATGTTGCGAGCAGTCTTCTGAGCTCTTTTCTTCACTACAAAACTTCCAAAACCACGCAGGTACACATTTTCTTCTTTAGATAATGAATCCTTTACTGTATCCATGAAAGCCTCAAGTGTGGTTAACACTGTCACCTTGTCAATACCGGTATTTTTCGTAATTTCGTTTACGATATCTGCTTTAGTCATTTCGCTAAATAATTATTGTTATACTTATATCTTAATTTTTTGGACTGCAAATATATAGCTTTTCTCCCTCTTTAAGAAATATATTCAGAATAAATTTCCTAAAAAAAGCATCTTCTTCCATTTTCTTGGTTTACTTTTGCGGAAATATTGCATAGAATGCACTTTTATATAATACTGATATGGAGAATTTTAGCAGAAAATTGATAGATTGGTATAGGGAAAACGGGCGTGATTTGCCGTGGAGAAGGACAAAAAATCCTTATTTGATATGGATCTCGGAGATTATTCTACAACAAACTCGTGTGGTTCAGGGATATGATTACTATCAACGTTTTGTGGCCCGTTTTCCTGATGTGTTCGCACTGGCGGCAGCCGATGAGGATGAGGTGATGAAATATTGGCAGGGGCTGGGGTATTATTCCCGTGCGAGAAATTTGCATGCTGCGGCCAGAAGGATGGCAGAGGCAGGAGGATTTCCTGTAACATACACTGGGGTGCGTGCTTTGAAAGGAGTGGGAGAATATACAGCAGCGGCTATTTGTTCATTTGCTTACGGTATGCCATACGCAGTGGTGGACGGTAATGTGTATCGGGTGCTGTCCCGTTGGTTAGGCATTGATACCCCCATTGATTCGGCGGAAGGAAAGAAACTGTTTGTCCGGGTTGCCGATGAGTTGCTGGACCGTGAGCGCCCTGGTCTCTACAACCAGGCTATCATGGATTTTGGAGCTTTGCAGTGTACTCCGGTAGCGCCCGACTGCCTGTTTTGTCCGCTAAACGATTCTTGTGTGGCGCGTCTGAAGGGGATTGCCGGCTCTTTGCCTGTGAAGCAACATAAAAACAAGGTGACTAATCGTTATTTTAATTATATATATGTACGCATGGGCGCGTATACCTTTATACATAAGCGCAGCGGAAATGATATATGGAAAAATTTGTATGAACCGCCTTTGATAGAAACGGATCGTGAGTGGACGGAAGAGGAACTGTATGCATCGCCACAGTTTCGCGAGATGCTGGCCGGAGGAGAGGAGCCCATAGTGCGGCTGGTGCGGAAAGGGGTGAAGCACGTGTTATCCCACCGGGTGATTTACGCAAATTTTTATGAAGTGATTCTCCCTGAGAATTCGGCTTCTTTTGCGAAGTATCAGAGAATAAGCGTGGAAGATTTGCATAAATTTGCCGTATCGCGTTTGGTGAATCAGTTTTTTTCGCTAATTTTGGAGCCTAATAATTAAAAAGGAATAATAGAATGTCAGTAAATAAAGTCATTTTGATTGGAAATGTAGGAAAGGACCCTGATGTGAGATATTTGGATACCGGCATTGCCGTTGCCACTTTCTCGTTGGCCACCACCGATCGTGCCTATACGTTGCAGAATGGAACACAGGTTCCCGAACGTACGGAATGGCATAATATCGTGTTATGGAGAGGACTGGCCCAAACTGCGGAAAAATATGTCCGTAAGGGCGACAAACTCTACATAGAAGGGAAAATCCGCAGCCGTTCATACGATGACCAGAATGGCATAAAACGTACCATTGTCGAGATTTTTGCTGATAATATGGAGATGCTGACCCCGCGTAACACCTCGCAGCAACCGGGTACAGGATATGTACCGCAGGCACAAGCGGTATCCCGGCAGCAGGTGTCTGCACAAGCGGCTCTGCAACAACAGCAAGCCTCGGATAATAGTCTGACGGACGATTTACCTTTTTAATTAAGAGAACTTGATGTTTAACTAAAACCAGATTCCTTGGACCCTGACTCGTATTTATGCCGCTTGGCGGATTTATTTGACGGTGTAACCGTAACAGCTCCTACCATGGGAGCTATCATAGCTATCTTGTTAGCTGTTTTATTGTTGTATGCCTCAGGCTTTGTGTCTGCTTCGGAAATAGCTTTCTTTTCCCTTTCACCTGTTGATTTAAGTGAGATAGAGGAAGGAAAACATACTTCGGACAGGCGTATCAGCGCCCTGCTGAATGATTCCGAACGCTTGTTAGCGACTATTCTTATCTCTAATAATTTTGTCAATGTAACCATTATCATGCTGTGCAATTACTTTTTTGCCAGCACCATACACTTTGGAAATTCCGTGATTCTGGAATTCCTGCTAATAACGGTTGTCCTTACTTTTCTGCTGTTGCTTTTCGGTGAAATCATGCCTAAAATTTATTCGGCACAGAACACGTTGAAGTTTTGCCGTAAGGCAGCTCCTGCCATTTCTTTTTTAAAGAAATTCTTTTCACCTTTGTCGGCATTGCTGGTCCGTTCTTCCTTTTTGGTGAACAGATGTGTGGCAAAAAAGAATTATAATATTTCTGTCGACGAACTTTCACAGGCTTTGGAACTGACGGACAAGAGTGAGATTTCAGAGGAAAGCAATATTTTGGAAGGTATTATCCGTTTTGGTGAGGAAACGGCTAAGGAAGTGATGACTTCCCGGCTGGATATGGTGGACTTGGAAATCAATACTCCTTATTCCGATGTGTTGAAATGTATTGTGGAAAATGCCTATTCCCGTATTCCGGTATATGCCGAATCGCGGGATAATATAAAGGGGATTCTTTATATAAAGGATTTGCTTCCTCATTTGGGCAAGGGCGACAACTTTCGTTGGCAGACATTGGTCCGTCCTGCTTACTTTGTACCTGAAACGAAGATGATTGATGACCTTTTGCGTGATTTTCAGGCGAACAAGATCCATATTGCCATCGTTGTCGATGAGTTTGGAGGTACTTCGGGCATTGTTACAATGGAGGATATCATCGAGGAGATTGTAGGAGAGATTAATGATGAATACGATGATGAAGAGCGTACGTATGTGAAACTGAATGACCGTACCTATATATTCGAGGCAAAAACCTTGCTGTCCGATTTTTATAAGATTATGAAAGCTGATCCCGCTCTTTTCGAGAAAGTGGAAGGAGATGCGGACACTTTGGCCGGTTTGTTGCTGGAAATAAAAGGGGAGTTTCCTGTATTGCACGAGCGGTTAGATTATGGGAATTATCATTTTGAGGTACTTGAAATGAATACGCGCCGCATTTTGAAAGTAAAAGTTATCGTTGACTCTTCCAGCTCCGTGGAAGAAGAAAAGAAATAGATTTTATTATGCCTTTATACCGTACTTATATCGAAGGGGAGTTTCTGCTTGGAATATGGAAGTCTGATGAAACAACGGAACAACTGCTGGCATCATTGGAGCATAAAGACTGGTATAGGGAGAAATTGGCTGTTCTTTCCGAAAAACGGAAGCATGAATGGTTGTCGGTACGTGTGCTGCTGAAGGCTTTGTGTGGAGAAGAAAAGGAGATAGCTTATTACTCTTCGGGAAGGCCTTATCTAAAGGATGGAAGCCGGTATATCAGCATCTCGCATACTCGCGGTTATGTGGCGGTGGCGCTTCATTCTTCCTGTGAGGTGGGAATGGATATAGAGCAGTATGGAACCAGAGTGCGGAAAGTAGCTTCCCGTTTTATTCGTTCCGATGAAGAACCCGCAATGATGGAAGGAGATGAAGTTTATGCTTTATTGCTCCATTGGTCGGCCAAGGAGGCACTGTTCAAACTGATGGGAGTAGAGGAGGTGGATTTCATTCGTCATCTTCGTATTTTTCCTTTCAGCTTGTCGGAAGAGGGGGAGTTCGAGGCATGCGAATATCGTACAGGCCGGCAGGAACGTTATCGGGTCCGTTATGTCACTCATCCCGATTTTGTATTGACTTGGATTATAAAATAATGCTCAGGCGAATCACTTCGGCTGAGCACTCCAAATAAACTTGGCAGAGTTTACTTTAAAATAAATTTTCTTTTTACCTGATATTCTTTTCCGGACAGTGAAACGGAGAAAATAGCGGATGTGTTTAAAGGCATCCCTTACGTTCAGTGTTCCAAGCTCTTTCCTCGAAAGCTTCAGATTTGATAAATGCACAGGCAGGTCTTCTGACTCGTTTCCGCTATAAGCACCTTCCCGGAAATTATCCCAGTGGTTATTGGCATTTTGCTTATGCGTTTAGTGAAACATACAGCAGCGGGACTGTTCAGGATTCTCACCTTGATTCCCTTTTAATCATTCACCTCGGAGGGGAGATAAATGAACCGATGCACTGCAAAGATACAGTTTATATTTAAGAAAACAATTATCTTTCTTTATTTTTTGGAGCCTGTTTAAATTTTGAAGAAAATTTAGAAACAGGCTCTTGTATCCTCTTATTCTTTACTCAATGTAAATATGAATTCCAGACCTCCACCGGGGGTATTTTTAGCGAAGATTGTTCCGCCATGCAGAATGACTGCGTTTTTTACAATAGCTAGTCCCAGTCCGGTACCGCCCAATTTGCGTGAACGTCCTTTGTCCACCCGATAGAAACGCTCGAACAAACGGCTTAGATGTTCGGGTCCTACTCCTACGCCTGTGTCCGAGAAACTGAAATAATAAAAACGTTCGTCTTCACGGAAACAGCGGATGGTTATGGAAATATGAGTTCCTGCGTATGCAATGGCGTTGTCTGTCAGATTCCGGAAGATGGAGTATAGCAGGGAAGAATTGCCTTGTATGGTCAGTCCTTCAGGCAGCATATTGTGGGCTGTGATCTGCTTTTCTTCCAGTTCCAAAGTTACTTCGTTCAGGATATTCCGCATCATGGTGGTGAGGTTTACCGGTTCTGTTTCGATCATGTTCGGAGCTTCTTCCATGCGGGTAAGTACGGAGATATCCCGTAACAGATGTGCCAGCCGGTTACTTTGTGCATAGCTTCTCTCCAGGAAAGCATTGATTTTCTCACGGGGCAGGGTAGGATTGTTTACTATGGTTTCCAGATATCCCTGTATGCTGCTTACAGGGGTTTTCAATTCGTGGGCGATATTCTGTGTCAGCTGTTTTTTCAGAAGTGCCTGTTCCTTTTCCTGAGTGATGTCATTGATGGAGATTTCAAAGCTGTCATCTTGAAAGATAATGCATTCCACGGCAAAGATACGTCCGTTTTTGTCTATGTTCAATGACATCCGTTTCTCTTCTTTGCCGATACTGCGTTCCTTGTTTTTTGTAATGAAACGGGTGATGGGCTGCAATTCGGGGATGGAGAAGATCTCTTCCGTAGAACTCAGATTTTTGTCCGAGATAAGGTTGGCGTATTGTGTGAACAGATTATTTACCAGAATCTCTTCTTTGCGGTGGTTGAATACGCCTAAGCCTTCGTGCGAGATCTGGAGATGGGTGATCAGTTTCTCGCGTTCGATATATAAATCTTCTTTTGCCTGATGCAGACGTTTGTAAATCTGGATGATATGTTGGGATATTTCGCCCAGTTCGTTTTTGGGAAAGGTATCCTGCATATCAGTGTCTATCGGTTCATTGCGGTCGGCTTTCATGGCGAATTGTTGCAATTTGGTGATAGACATTCCCAATTTATGTGTGAATCGGTAGAACACAATTATTAATATCAGGCTGATTATCAGTGTGAACCATACATAATGAGAGTCTGCTTTCAGGTGTCTCATCAGACTGACATTATAGGGAAGGGCTGAACGAATGATATAGTCCAGATTAGGATAATACTTTGCCGAATAGAAAAATTCACCGCCCAGGCTTTCCGATTGTCTGTTAATGGAGTAGCCGCTGCCATAAATGATGGCTTCTTTTATTTCCTGACGGTTATGGTGGTTCTCGAAGTGGCTGGGATCTTTTTCCAGATTGTCATAAATTACAGTACCATTCTTGTTGATCAGTGTCACGCGTAGATCTTCAAAGGTGTGTTCGCAAACATAGTCGTTCAATTGTTGAATATTCAGTGTATCCCTGCCACGGAGAAAATCATTCAGGCGGTCGTTGTAATTCTGGAGTTGTGTGTTCAGCAATTCTATTTTGTATTCCTTCTCCCTGCGATATTGGAATGCCATGAAACAGATGGCGAATGCTATGAATAAGGAAATTACCGACAAGAATAGTTTCTTGTTGAATGACAGGACGTGGCTGGATAATTTAATAGTCATGGAAAGGTACAGGTTAGGTTATTCGCATTCAAAACAGTATCCGTATCCCAGGCGGGTGACGATGCATTTTCCATATTCGCCTATTTTTTTACGCAAGCGGGTAATGTTGACGTCAATGGTACGGTCCAGCACATAGACTTCCTCCTGCCATACTTTAGCCAGAATATCTTCGCGTGAGAATACGCGGCCTTTGTTTTGTAACAACAGCAACAGGATTTCGAATTCTTTTTTTGTCAGGGAAATTTCTATACCGTCTATGCTGACTTTCTTCTTGGTTATGTCGACTAAAAGCCCTTTGTACTGTAATTGTTCTTGCGCTTCTTTTCCCTGTGTAGGACTGGTGCGTCGAAGGACAGCCTTAACGCGTGCTATAACTTCGCGCAGTGAAAATGGCTTCGAGATATAGTCGTCGGCTCCCAAGTTGAACCCTGTTACGGTATCGTTTTCAGTATCTTTAGCAGTAATGAATATAATGGGAATAGAAGCAGTAGCTTTATTCTTTTTCAGCATGTTCGCCATTTTGAATCCTGATATTTCTCCCATCATCACATCCAGCAACAGCAAGTTGTATTGGGTCAGTTCCATCTTCAGGGCTTCTTCGGCAGAGTTTGCCGTGTCCACAAAATACCCTTCGTTTTCTAAATTGAATTTAAGAATCTCGCATAGATCTTCTTCATCGTCAACTACTAAAATGCGGTAATCATTCATATATCCATCTTTTTAATACTACAAAACTAATCTTTTTTGATCAGCATTGCAAAAATGGAGCATTTTTATTACTATTTGATGAAACAAATATTACAAAAAGATTACATGCTATAAAATCGTTAAGTTCTCATCGCAGATTACACCATTTTAATGATTCTGCAATCATCCCGCCGGATGATAATTGGAACGCAATAAATTATGATTTCGTAAACTCTCCGGCTACTGGAATACTCATTTGGTAACGTATTTCTCTTTCACTTTTTCCGTGTCCCAAAAGGAACATCAGTTTGGTTAGAACGGATTCCACCGTACTGTCATAGCCGCTGATGACCCCTGCGTCCAGCAGATGGAGTCCGGTTTCATACCTTCCCATTTCCACTGTTCCGGTAGAGCATTGGGAGATGTTGACAATGATGATTCCCCGTGAGGTGGCATCCCTTAGAAGTTCGATGAACCACGGCTTTTGCGGAGCGTTGCCCGAACCGTAGGTCTTTAATACCACTGCGCGTAATCCCGGTGTATGCAGAATATTGCTGATCATGTTTTCCTGGATGCCCGGAAAAAGGGTCAGTATAATTACATTGGTATCATAAAGATAGTGTGGTTTTAATGGCAGATTGGGATCGGCTTTGTGAATACGGTCATATTCATATTTTATGTGGATGCCTGCTGTTGCCAGCGAAGGGAAATTGTATGAACGGAACGCATTGAAATTCTCCGCATTTATTTTTGTGGTACGGTTTCCGCGCAACAGATGGTTTTCGAAGAAGATGCATACTTCGGGTACAATAGCAGTGCCGTTCGGATGTTTGGCAGCGGCTATTTCTATGGAAGTGATCAGATTTTCCTTTCCATCGGTGCGCAACATGCCGATGGGCAGCTGGCTGCCAGTCAGGATAACCGGCTTGCTCAGGTTTTCCAGCATGAAGCTGAGCGCTGAAGCGGTGTATGCCATGGTGTCTGTACCGTGCAGAATGACGAACCCGTCAAAATTATCATAATTGTATTTGATGATCTTGACTAACTTGGCCCACAAGGCAGGTTCCATATCCGAAGAGTCAATGGGGGGATTGAATTGGTAAGAGGAGATGCGATAGTTGAACCGCTTCAATTCGGGGACATTGTCTTGTAACTGGTCGAAATTAAAGGCTTCTAGTGCACCTGTCTCAGGATTTTCAATCATGCCGATCGTACCGCCTGTGTATATTAGCAAAACGGAAGGATATTCACTCTGTATCATGCGCTTCTCTTGTTTAATTTTGGCACAAAGATAGTAATTATGTATAAGTATGACAAAAATAAGAGAGGGAAATAACAAAATGTTTTTCTTTATAGGTGATAACTGCTTCTGCCGGATGCTGTGGATGGAAGAAGTAGAAAGATCAGGTATAAGATTATAGATCTTACTGCTGCAAGATATATAATCTTATACCTGTAAGATATTATATTTTTCACTTGTATCGCCATGATCTTTCAGGTGGATTTTTGAAGAAGAGGATGTTACGAGTTGTGAAAGGTTAGTTTTTCAAGGCTTCCAGCAGCTTGTCCGCTGCTTTTTCCGTATCTCCGTCTTCTTCATCCAGCAAGGTCACGAATTTACTGCCGATGATGGCTCCTGCGGCATGAGCGGATGCGGTTTCGAAGGTTTGCTTATTGGAAATTCCGAAACCTATCATGCGGGGATTGCGTAAATTCATGTCGGCGATGCGTTGGAAATAGGCTTGTTTCTGTGCGTTGAAATCTTTTTGAGCACCGGTGATAGCGGCGGAAGATACCATATAGATAAAACCGTCGGTATGTTCATCAATCAGGCGGATACGTTCTTCACTGGTTTCCGGAGTGATGAGCATGATGATTCTCACATCTTGTTCCTCGGCTATGGAACGATATTCCTCCATATAATCTTTGAAAGGCAAGTCGGGGATAATCACTCCGTCGATTCCCGTCTCCCGGCAAGTGCGGCAGAAATCCTTGAATCCATATTGCATGATGGGATTGAGATATCCCATCAGCACCAGCGGAATCTGTACTTCTTTACGGATATCTTTCAGTTGGTCGAAAAGGAGCTTCAGTGTCATGCCATTTTTCAAGGCGCGGGTGGCGGCGTGCTGGATAACGGGACCGTCAGCCATCGGGTCACTGAAAGGAATGCCGATTTCAATCATGTTAATCCCTTTTTTTTCCAGGACTTTGATGGTGCTTGCCGTACCTTCTAAGGTAGGAAAGCCTGCACAAAAATAAATAGATAGGATGTCTTTTTGCTTGGTACTGAATAACTGGTTGATTCTGTTCATTGTATTTTTTGTTTTAATTGGTTTATAAATGTGTGGACGGCGGCGTCGTCTTTCAGAGCCGGAGCGGTCTCGAATCCGCTGTTCAGGTCGATACCTGCCCATTGTTCATGCTTGAATTGCAACAAAAGGGAAAGACTGCCGGGACGGAGACCGCCACTCAGCAGGAAAGGCGTCTTTCCCCGATAGGCTTGCAGGATATTCCAGTTGAAGGTTTTGCCGGAGCCGCCATATCCGGAGCAGGCAGTGTCGAAAAGAAAGTAATCGCAAACGCCCTCATAACAACCGGCGGATTGCAGGTCACTTTCCTGTGCTATGGAAAAAACTTTAATGACTCCCAGTCCGGCGGCTTTTAATTTGCGGCATTGTTCCGGTGTCTCCCTGCCATGCAATTGGATATGGTGCAGACCGAATTCCTGTGCTTTCAGCAGGATGTTTTCGCTGCTTTCGTTGACGAAGACCCCGATCCGGTGGCATTGTTCCGGTAGGTATTCCGGACGATGTGATACGTAGCGGGCAGATTGGGGGAAGAAGATGAAGCCCATCCAGTCTGCTCCGGCTTGCTCTATGGCGCGTATGTTTTCGGGCTCGCGCATACCGCATACCTTGATAATCATTGTTGCTTCATCCTAACATTTCTCTAGTTGGGTTATAAATTCTTTTAAGGCTTCTCCCGGTGCGGGTGTTTTCATGAAGTTTTCCCCTATCAGGAAGCCTCGGAAGCCGGCAGCCCGGAGTTGTTTGACTGTTTCGGGGCTGGAGATGCCGCTTTCAGAGATCCGGAGCATTTCTTCGGGTAGTTTTTCCGCCAGACGGAAAGAGTTTTCCACCTCTGTGTGGAAGCTTCCCAGATTACGGTTGTTGACTCCCACCATGTCAATGTTCTCGTCTATATATTCCAGTTCTTGCTCGTTGTGGATTTCCAGCAGGACTTCCAGTTCCAGTTCATGGGCTTTGAGGGCTAGGGCTTTGCATTGCTCTTTCTTCAAAGCGGCGGCTATAAGAAGGATAGCGTCCGCTCCTACGATGCGTGCCTGATAAAGTTGGTATTCATCTATAATGAAATCTTTCCTTAGAATGGGAAGTTGCACGTGGGGGCGTGCCGAACGGATATCTTTCAGGCTGCCGCCGAAGTATTTTTCATCGGTGAGGATGGAAAGTGCGGAGGCTCCGGCCGCTTCGTAAGCGGGAGGAATGGTATCTGCCTGTGCGTCTTCTTTTATCCATCCTTTGGAGGGAGAGCGACGCTTGAACTCGGAGATGATGCCGTAAGGAGAAGAGGCAAGACTGGCACGCATACTGATACGTGGCATGGGTTCGTTACAATTGTTTATCAGCATTTCTTTGCTGATGGCAGCCTTTTGCAGTTCGATCTCGATTTGCTTGCAGGCGATGATTTCTGTTAATATATCTGTCATTGTATGAGGCGTTTGGTAGTGGAATACCGGGTGTGTAGTCAACTGTTCAGTTCCACAAATTTTTTCAATGTATTCAATGCTTTTCCGCTTTCCAATGATTCACGGGCGATGGCCACGCATTCTTCTATCGGTTTGGCCGGTTCCATGGCTTGTATGGCAAAAGAAGCGTTAATCAGTACACAGTCTGTCTGGGCTTTGGTGGCTTTGTTCTCCAGTACGTTATTGAAGATTTTCGACGTTTCTTCGGGAGTGTTCCCACCATAAAGCTCTTCTTGTCTGGCGAGAGAGAAGCCTAGTTCGGATGGCTTGTAGATGGTTTCGTAGCGATTGGTCATCACTTTGAATTCATCGGTCAGTGAGATTTCGTCGTAACCGTCCAGGTTGTTTACTACGGCAAAGCCAATGCCCAGTTTTTGGAACACGTTGGTATAAAGGCGCATTTGCGGCAGATCGGCGACTCCTAGAAGTTGGTAAGCCGGAAGACATGGATTAACCAGCGGACCTAGCAGGTTGAATATGGTACGTACTTGCAGTGCTTTGCGGACAGGGCCTACACTTTTCATGGCAGGATTGAACAACTGGGCATGCATATAGACCATTCCACATTCTTCCATAGAACGGGTCAGCTTATCCGGATTGTTCGTGAATTTTACACCGTGTTGTTCGATGACATTGCTGGCTCCGCTGACGGAAGTCGCGCCATAGTTGCCGTGTTTGGCAACATGATATCCGGCTCCTGCTACAATGAAGCAGGCGCAAGTAGAGATATTGAAGGTATTTTTTCCATCACCGCCTGTGCCCACAATGTCAATAGGGGTGTAAGCGGAAAAGTCTATAGGTATGCGGGTGGTGAGCAATGCTTCACGGAAACCTATCAATTCTTCTACTTTGATGCCGCGCATTTGGAAAACGGTCAGCAGGGCGGCTATCTGTGCGTCGTTATACATTCCCCGGGTTATGTTGAGCAGCAAATTCTTTGCTTCTTTTCGGGTCAGTTCCTCGTGATTGAAGAGGCGGGATAATATAGCTTTCATATTTATTATGTACGGTTGGGGTTATGCGTTTAGAAAGTTGGCTATCATGGCTTTACCATCGGGGGTTAGTACGGATTCGGGATGAAACTGGATGCCGTGGATATCGTATTCTTTATGTTTCAATGCCATGACGAGACCTTCCTGGCTTACTGCGGTTATTTCAAGGCACTCAGGGAAACCGTCCGTATCTACCACCCATGAGTGATAACGTCCTACCGGCACTTCATCCGGCAGTCCGTTGAAAATGTAATCGGTTTTCTTTCCTTTGTCTTTTGATTGGTTCTTTTTAATTGAGATGGGGGTCTGTACGCCATGAAATACTTCGCTCAGATTGGTCAGTTTGCCGCCAAAAGCTTCTCCTATGGCCTGTTCTCCCAAGCATACACCCAGAATCGGTTTCTTGCCGGCATATCTTTTAATTACTTCGAGCAGCAGGCCTGCTTCTGATGGAATACCGGGACCGGGTGAAAGAATGATTTTATCGAATTTTTCCAATTCTTCCAGTTGGAAAGCATCGTTACGTAATACGGTAACTTCGGCTCCCAGTTCTTTTACCAAATGACTCAAATTGTAGGTAAATGAGTCATAGTTGTCTATAATTACTGTTTTCATGATGATTCGTTTTTACATTTGTTCTGCCAGGATGATTGCTTTTTTAAGTGCTCCCAGTTTGTTGTTTACTTCTTGTAATTCGTACTCTTCATTGCTCTTAGCTACGATGCCGCCACCGGCTTGAAACCATAGTTCGTTGTTGCGGCTGACGAATGTACGAATGGTGATAGCTTGGTTCAATGTGCCGTTCAGCCCGATAAATCCGATGCAACCTCCATAGGCTCCACGGCTGTGAGGTTCGTATTCGCTGATCAGCTGCATGGCTTTTACCTTCGGAGCGCCACTCAGGGTTCCGGCCGGGAAAGTATCAATAAATGCTTTGATGGGATTGGCTTTGGGGTTCAGTTCGCCGCTGACCCGGCTTACCAGATGAATGACGTGGCTGTAATATTGAGCTTCTTTGTAAAATTCTACTTGTACATCGTGACAGTTGCGGCTCAAGTCATTGCGTGCCAGATCTACCAGCATTACATGTTCCGCATTTTCTTTGGGATCAGCCAATAGGTTGGCGGTGAGTTCAGCATCTATTTTCTTGTCTCCGTTGCGGCGGGTGGTTCCGGCGATAGGGTCAATGGTGGCACGCCCGTTTTCTATTTTACAATGGGTTTCGGGAGAGGAACCAAAAATACGGAAGCCTCCGAAATCGAAGTAAAATAAGTAGGGGGACGGGTTGATGCTGCGTAAAGCACGGTAAAGTTTGAAATCATCTCCTTCGTAACGTTGGATAAAACGGCGTGAAAGGACGATTTGGAAAACATCGCCGCGCATACAGTGGGCAATGCCTTTGCGGATGTTCGCCTTATGTTCTTCATCGGTCAGGGTACTGGTGGTTTCGCCCACGGCACGGAAGTCGTAAGTAGTATAGTTACGGTTGTGGATCGCTTTTTCCACATAATCCAGATGGCTGTCCTCACCGTCCTGCAACATTTCCAGTAATAACATTTCGTTGCGGAAGTCATTGAAGACAATCAGGTATTTATATAAGATATACAACATATCCGGAGCATCGTTCTTAGGATCACGGCTGTCTTTTACATTGATATGTTCGAAATAGCGTACGGCATTGAAAGTGGTATAGCCATACAGTCCGCAGTAGTTGTTGTATTCTCCGCTTACCTTGAAACGATTCAGAAAATCGGAGATCGCATGGTCTGCCCGGAAATGTTCGCTGATGGGATGTTCTTCTATGCTGCCGTCAGGGTAGGTGGCAGTGGCTGTGCCATGATTGATTCCGATGCTGGCTACAGGATTCAGTCCGATGAAAGAACGGTTGTTCTCACTTCCATGATAGTCGGAACTTTCCATCAGTGCACTCTGTGGGAAAATGTCGCGCACTTTCAGATAGGTACTGACCGGTGTATGCAGGTCACCCAGTATGGTTTTGCATCGGGTGGTATAGGTAAAAGTTTTCATTGTTTCTTTTCTGTTTATAGTTGTCCGTATAGGGTTTTTGCTCTCATGGGTTTCTATGTGTTATTGCAAGGAGGTCCTTGTGCCGGATTCTTTCAAGTAGGTTTCAATATCCTTATCTCCGCGTCCTGATACGGTGAGAACCACTATATCCGTTGGCTTGAATCTCATTTTGTCCAATGCTCCCAATGCATGAGCCGATTCCAATGCAGGAATGATACCTTCCAGCCGGATCAGCTCAAATGCGGCACGGATGGCTTCATCATCGTTTATGGCGAGTACCAAAGCGCGTTGCTGTTTGGCCAGATTGGCATGCATGGGTCCTATGCCCGGATAATCCAGACCGGCAGAAATGGAGTAAGGTTCCTCTATTTGTCCGTCCTCGTTTTGGATAACCAAGGTCTTTGCTCCGTGGATAATTCCCATTTTCCCCAGTTGGATGGTAGCGGCCGAGAAACCGGTGTCTATACCTTTGCCTCCTGCCTCGGCCAGGACAATCTGCACACGTTCATCATCTATATAGTGATAAATGGTTCCTGCCGCATTGCTTCCTCCTCCTACACAAGCCATCAAGTAATCGGGATATTCCCTTCCTTCCTGTTCTTTCAGCTGCTTTTTGATTTCTTCGCTGATAACGGATTGCAGACGTGCCACCATATCAGGGTAGGGATGAGGGCCTACGGTAGAGCCGATGACATAGTAAGTATCGGCAGGGTGGCAACACCAGTCGCGGATGGCTTCGTTTGTAGCATCTTTCAGTGTCATGTTGCCGGAAGTGACCGGGCGGACTTCGGCTCCCAGCATTTTCATTTTTTCTACATTGATATGCTGGCGTTCTACATCGGTCTTGCCCATGTAAACAATGCATTGCATGTTCATCAAAGCGCATACCGTAGCGGTGGCCACCCCATGCTGTCCAGCTCCGGTTTCTGCAATGATACGTTTTTTCCCCATACGTTTTGCCAGTAACACCTGTCCGATGGCATTATTGATTTTATGTGCTCCGGTGTGGTTTAAATCTTCACGTTTCAGGTAGATCTTACAGCCATATTTCTTGCTTAGCCGGTTTGCCAGGTAAAGAGGTGAAGGGCGTCCTACATAGTCGCGTAGTAACTGGTGGAATTCTTGTTTGAATCCTTCACTTTCCAATACTTTGGAATAGGCATTCTGCAATTCTTCCACACAGCGGTGAAGGATTTCGGGAATATACGCCCCTCCAAATTCGCCATAATAACCTTCTTTGTTTACCTGATAAGTTTTCATTGTCGTTCTATATTTTAATGTTAATTGCACTAACGAAAAAAGGCCTGTCGTAAGTACGACAGGCCTTCAGTTTGAATATCCTTTTAGAATGTCAGGTATATATACATGGTCTGGTTCCCTTACGACTTGTTTAGTTGTAAGAAACGCCACCAATATGTATTTACCATGATTCTATTCATAAAATCTGTTTTTATTTTGGGGCAAATGTAAGCGTTTTGTTTTAAACTCCAAAGAAAAACTTACTTTTTTTTTATTTATTTGCAGCTTCGTGTATTTTCCCTTTCACTTCTTCCACTTTCTCACCTACTTTTCCGGCTACTTCACTGCTTACTTCTTCTGCTTTATGTTTTGCATGATGAGCCAGGTCTTTTGCATCTTCTTGTAAGTCCTGAATGGCATCATACACGTCTCTTCTCAATTTGCGACCTCTGTTGCTGTGCGCAAAACAACTTAATGCACTGCCGACCAGCGCTCCTAGTGCCAGTCCGGCAAAGAATTTTCCATTATTCATAATCTTATTACTTTAAATTGGTTTTATAAATGAACATTTCGGGTGGCGGAATGGTTTTAATACATCAGTTAATAAATCATTAAAATGAAGTGTATGAAACGTAAACTTTGGATAAGAATAGGTGCCGTGTTGTTGGCAGGATTGCTGTTATGGTGGCTCTTTTGGGCTATTTTGATCGATGAGGACGAGAATGAACAAAGTCTGCCTGAAACAGAACAGATAGAGTGATTTGTCATAAGACAAAAGGATGATCTTCAGGCATGGGTACGAAAGAATAGATTGGAATAGTCGGTATAACATTCTGTTTGCTAAAGTCTATAGAACAATAGAATTAGTTCTAAGTTTATGGCAGGAAAATTTGTTTTGGCTTTCTTTTTTTGTTCTTTTGTTCTTCTGTCTGAAAATTAATATCCATTTTGCATCTGTCTTCTCAGAAATAATCAGTATATTCGCTTCATTAACCAATTAGACATGATTGAATATGAAAACAATGAATTATTCTATAATCAGATGTATCTGTGCATTGGTCATCGGTGTGTTGCTGGTGGCATGGCCTGAGGCTGCCATTCTTTATCTGGTTATTACAATCGGTGTGTTGTTTCTAGTACCGGGACTCTTTTCTTTATCCGGGTATTTGATTCGTGGCAAGCAGGATGGCAGTCGTTTTCCTATTGCCGGGCTTGGCAGCCTTTTGTTCGGATTATGGCTGATGATTATGCCGGCATTTTTTGTCGGTATCCTGATGTATGTGCTGGGTGCTGTTTTGGTACTGGCGGGAATCAGTCAGATTGTGAATTTATCTGCTGCGCGTAGTTGGACGGTGGTACCGGGAGGTTTCTTTGTGATACCTGTGTTGGTGCTGATTGCAGGTATTGTGGTATTATTTAATCCATTTACGGCTGCTGCTGTTCCATTCATCATTCTGGGAGTGAGCAGCATTGTATACGGACTGTCCGATTTGATAAACATCATCCGCTTCCGTCAGAAGAAAGAACCGGGGATGCCTGAAATAGAGGATATTACTCCTATAGAAGAGATAAAAGACTAATCCGATTGATATGAAAACACGAGGAAGCTATATTTTATATCTTTTGATTTTATGTGTGGTTGTAGGTTGTAAGGGAACTTCTTCACCTTCCACCGCGTCCGAAACGGATGAGTATGCCGGAACATGTGAGGGGGAAAAAGCGAAAGCTATTTTGTGGGTGGATTATAAAAGAGGACGTAAGATAACGGACGGGACTCCGATAAGAACGGTAAAGGTTTATGCGGATGTTCATGCCGATGGAAGTCTGAAAGTGCTTTCCTGGTGTAAAAAGCAGCCGATGAAGGTAGAAAATTACTTATTGAAAAGAGTGGAAGTTTACCGGATCAGGAAAGAAATATTCGAAGGGGGATATCTGAAACCGGGGGAACAGTATTTGCAGTTACGCTATCTGCCGGGAGAGGTGAAATAATATGTTGTAGGAAGCATTGAAATTCGTAGGAAAAGGTTTTTGTTTCTTTTATATTCACTATATTTGTTGTAATCTGAAGTATCTTATTTGATTATCAACGCTTTGTAGAAAACTCGCATAAGAACGGGCAACGGATAAGAAAATTCCAAGCTGTTTAGAATCACTATATTCCTCATGCTTTCAAATAACTCTTTTTTCTTGATGCAAAGGTAGCATTTTTTCGTGATTGCCGGTAATTTTCGGGCATAAAATATCACGGTCATTTCAAGAAACATATACAGCGGACATGACAGCCATACCGTAGCCGAATCCCCGTAACTCACAGGCAAAGGTAACCCGTGTCCTGTTCGTACAAGCAAGGTCAAGCCCTCCGGGTGTCGTGGAAAAATCATCCTCGCCCGGAGGGCTTGCGGTATTTTTCCCGCCAACCTTGCATGTACGGGACACGACCTTTTATGGCCTGTAGTTACGGGAACTCCGGCCCCGAAAAGCCGGATCACTAAAAATAAATTGTTATGTCACAGCAGGTAACAAAAGAAAAGTACAGTATCGAAACACTCAGAGAGCGGAATGTTTCATACGACCACCAGCATTGGCTGACACAGAAAGATGTGGATATGGCCAACAGTTATGTTGAACTCATTGAGCGGACACGCTCCGAAATTACACCTCAAATTGGAGACAGGCTGGTATATGTAACCGAACACGGGGATTATTACGGAAACGCCCTTATTGACAGCAGGAGTGCAAAAGAAGGATATCTTTCCGTATGCGAACAGCCGTATGTGCCTTTCGTGTGGGAAGAGGACGGCAATATTCGTCTGAGTGTCAGCGGAGGCGCATTCCATTCCGTGAATCCGGAGGAACTGAAATTCCTGAAATGGACGGAAGGGGTATTCAAGGAATGGGGGCATTGCGGTGCTTGCGCCAACGGTTCGGTGTCATTTCTGGCTAAGGTACCGTTATGGTTTTATGCCGAACCCAATCCCAGGTATGGAGATTTCACGACCGAGACCTACCGGAAGTTCTACCTACACAAAAGGGAGGAATCGGAAAACGGCAATCTCTATCAAGGCTTTGACATCGCTTTCCGGGACGAAGCCGAGTTCCGGCAGTTCCTGAAGGACTACGAAGGAACGGTGTTCAAGGGAAATTGGGATAATCAAATCGTGTTATGGTGTTTCCGTCGGGAATATGTGTTCCTGCCATCCGCCGAATGGGAGAAGGTTGATGCCCCTGCCGAAGAACGGAGGCTCAACTTCCATCCCGAGCAGGTCAAGATAGTCAAGGACATGGAAAAGCACATCACTTATTTCTACCGGATTAAACCGGATAATTTTTAACATTTAACCCTAACAGATATGCAAACGACAACAGCACCCAAGGCCGGCAACGCTCCCGACCTGCTTCAAGGCATTCTGAGCGTACAAGTGAGAAACGAGGACAAGATTACGGAACAGGACCGTGTCTATTGCCAGACGCAGCAAAACCTGCTTTACAAGACACTCGACCAGATTGACCGCTGGTACGCCGTCTTCAAGGAAGAAGCCGAACAATACCAAGCCGAACGTAAGTCCCATTACGAAGAAAACGGCAAGGTTTCCATGCGTGATTTCTACACTTACCATAACGACAGGGAAGACTATTCACACAACGAGTTCAAACCGTTTGATCTGATTAACGATCTGGTAGATAAGAACCGAAACGCCAACGCGAATTTTGCGAACCGCATCATTTCTTATTTCAACAGGACTTACAAAGTGTCGGTTCCTGAGTATAAAATAGACGAAAAAACCCTTCCGATGGGCTTCCGTCCTGTTTATGACACATATGTAGATGTAGTCATCGAACACTTGGGCGGCAAGAGTTTCCGGGAAACGGCCGTGGAAGAACTGCTCGCACGCCTGAACAAAGTTGTCAGACCGGCATACTGGAGCAAAGTCAAGACGGAGTTGAAGAAGGACAAGATAATCTTTCCCGAAATCATCCGTTTCGACGATTTTTCCATGCAATACAACCAAAGGAACAGAATCTCCTACAACTACGGCGGAGAACTGGAAACCCTGTGTGCCGGCATTGCCTACGGTGCGGATGACATACTGAATGGAAATTCAAAGATGATTATCCGTTTTGATGACAACGACATTTCTGTCACAGACTGGTACGACCTTACGACCACCAATGCCGAGCAAATCCGATTCTACAAGAACGGACGTATCGATGTCCGGTTCAAGGACAGTGCGGCAGCCGAAAGTTGTTTCAAGCGTCTGCATCTGGATGAAATCACCCTAAGAGAAAACTGACCATGATAAGATTTACACAGCACCCCGTAAGGCAATCCTTGCGGGGTGTTTTCATTTTTAACGATAAACAGATAAAGTCATGTATGCCATCATCCCCCAACAGATACCGCAAGGTATGCGTGCCGAAGTCAACGAGAAGATACTTTTCGCCATAGACTCCGGCAAGGACCTCATTCCGGCGGAGAGCATCTACAACTGCTATACCGGTATCGGAGGGCTGCACAACCTCAAACAGTCCGACTTTGCCAACTACCATGAGTATGCCCAGGCGAAGAAGGAGTTCGAGATGGGACAGTTCTTCACCCCGCATGAAATATGCCGGGACATGGTGGATATGCTGTGTCCTGTCTCATCCGAAATGGTTCTTGACATGTGTTGCGGTATGGGCAATTTCTTCAACCATCTGCCCAACCCGCATAATGCCTACGGCTTCGACATAGACGGCAAGGCCGTGTCTGTCGCACGATACCTCTACCCGGAAGCCCATATCGAGAAATGCGACATCCGGCAATACTATCCGGAACAACGTTTCGATGTTATCATCGGCAATCCTCCTTTTAACTTGAAGTTCGACTACAAACTGTCGCAGGAATACTATATGGACAAGGCTTACGATGTGCTTAATCCGGCAGGAATCCTGATGGTCATCGTGCCATGCTCTTTCATGCAGAGCGAGTTCTGGGAGAAGACACGGATAACCGGTATAAACGGCAATTTCTCATTTGTCGGTCAGACGAAGTTGGCCCCGTCAGCCTTTGCCGCAGTCGGAGTCCATGACTTCAATACGAAAATCATGGTATTTCTCCGTAAATCGGGCCACATCAAGATGCAGGCTTACAACGCGGAGGAATTCATAACGGCGGACGAGCTGAAAAAGCGCATCGGCGAGGCAAGGGCGATGAAACACCGGTTGCGTTTCGACCTGATGCGCGAAACCAACCGGATCGACAAGGAAGAACTTGAGCTGTTCGAGTACAAACTTGCCAAGTACCTGTACGAGCTGAAGGCGCACGCCAAGTTGAACAGACATATAGACAAGGCGGAAGCGTTGGTCACGAAGTTCCGTAACCAGAAACCGCCTGAGAACGCCACGCGGGAGCAGGTGGAGCAATGGGAGAAGAACAAGCTGACCCCGAAGAAAGTGCTTGCCGTCATCCGCAGGTACATCACCTCGCAAAATACCGTACCTCGCAAGGAAGTGGCATTGGTGAAGACCTCATACGGCTTCAAACTGAAACAATATGCTCCGCGACTCCTTGACAAAGTTCCGCACAAGGCGGCGAGTATCAACGACCTCGTGCTGGAGCGTGCCGAACTGCCCATACCGGAAGTGCCGACAGAAAAGAACATGCATCAAATCCGTGCGGCGGAGAAACTGATACGACGCAAACGGAGAGAATATGAAATGCAGAACCGGCAGTTCCCGGAAATGGAGGAAGATGACAGGCTGAAAGAATACCTGGACCGGTGTGCATTCATCAACAAGGACGGCGAGACCTGCGAGTTTACCACGCTCCAGAAACACGACCTGAACCTCGTCTTGCAGAAACGCCACGCGTTGCTGAACTGGCAGCAAGGCTCGGGCAAGACAGCCGCCGTGTACCATCGTGCCAAATACCTGCTCAAATTCCGCAAAGTACGGAATGTCATCATACTGGCTCCTGCCATCGCCACCAATATGACATGGATACCCTTCCTCTCGATAAACAGGGAACAGTTCCGGGTGGCAAGGAAGAATGCCGACCTGGAAACTGTGCCGGAAGGCGTGTTCCTCGTCCTATCCACCTCCATGCTCGGCAAGCTGAAACGGGGCATGGCAAGGTTTGTCAAACGCAGTTCAAGAAAACTGTGCCTTGTTTTCGACGAGTCGGACGAGATAACCAACCCGTCGTCACAACGTACAAGGCATATCCTCGGTCTCTTCCGCCGCCTCAAATACAAGATACTCGACACCGGTACGACCACACGCAACAACATCGCCGAACTGTACAGCCAGTTTGAATTGTTGTATAACAATTCCATAAACATGGTCTGTTGGAGCAGTCGAGTGTACCACGAGAGCAGGGACAAGGAGATAGAGGAAGATAACAATCCGCACTATGGTGAGCCGTTCCCCGCTTTCAGGGGGCATGTGCTTTTCCGTGCCTGCCACTGTCCGGGGAAATCCACCGTGTTCGGCATTGAGAAACAGAACCAGGATGTCTATAACAAGGAGGAGCTGGCCGGCCTTATCGGGAAGACCGTCATTACACGCAAGTTCAGGGACTTTGCAGGAGAGAAATACAAGATACGGACACATACCGTCAGCCCGTCCGACGGCGAGCGTGAGGTTTACCGTGTCATCATCGAGGAGTTCTGCCGCATCTGCGAACTGTATTACAACAGCACGGGGGATGCAAAGAAGGATGCCGGACTCCGGCTTATGCGCCAGATCAAGCTGCTCATCAAGGCCTGCTCCGTCCCACACCTGATAGAGGGCTATTCCGGAGACGGGATTCCGAACAAGACAAGGTACATCGAAAGGCTGGTACGGAAGATACCCGGCAAGGTGGCTGTCGGCTGCACGTCCATAGCCGCATTCGACCTTTACGAGAGCCGTCTTCGCGAATGTTTTCCTGACCGTCCCGTATTTGTGGTCAAGGGAGACGTGGCGTTCAAGAAACGGCAAAGCATCGTGACGGAGTTCGATTCCACCATCAACGGCATACTGGTATGCACGCAGCAGAGCCTGAGCAGTTCGGTGAACATACCCACTTGCAACGACGTGATACTTGAATCCCTGCAATGGAACATCCCGAAGATGGAGCAGTTCTACTTCCGTTTCATCCGTCTCGACTCCAAAGAGCTGAAGGACGTGCATTATGTCACCTACAAGGACTCCGTGGAGCAGAACCTGATGGCGCTGGTGCTTACCAAAGAGCGGCTGAACGAGTTCATCAAGACGGGCGAAGTAAAGGAACAGTCGGAAATCTTCGAGGAGTTCGACGTCACCATGTCCGTCATCGAGAGCCTGCTGGTCAGGGAACGGGACAGCGAAGGCAAGATACACATCAGCTGGGGAAGCCAGCGCATCATGAACTGAAAAATGGAAAAACAAATGAGAAACCGCAGATTCCATTCCACAGGCAAAGGTAGCCCGCCCCCTTACCGGCAGGGCAAGGTCATGCCGCAAGCGGTTTTCGGGAAAATCATCCTCGCCGGAGGCTCCGGTATTTTCCCGAAAAACCCTGCACTGCCGGGGTGCGGACCTTTTGGAGCCTGTGGAATGAAATCCCCGGTTCCGAATCATAAACTATAATGAAGAATATCATGGACTTGAATCAGGCAGAAGTGGCAGTGACCACGCAGCATCTCATAGACATGGGGCAGGAAAAAGACAACCTGCTGCAAATGTCCGACTTCGGCGACATGGGGGAATTCCTGTGCACCTGCTCCGAACTGTTCCCCGAAGAGGAAACTCCGGAATACAGGTACACGAAATGGGAGGAAATCCCGGACCTGCTCATCAACCGGGAATGGCTGTGTCCCAACTTCTTCGAGATAAGGGAGGCGATGGAACAGCTGGAGGAACCCGACAAGGATTGCTTCTTCGACTGGTGTGACCGTTACGGGCATGACATCAGTACGGAAGACCCGCACCTGCTGGTGGCGCACTATATCGAACTTTATGGAAATGCGGCCTATATCGACGATGAGCCTTGCCCGGACAGCGGGGATGACAGCCTGCTGTACTGTCCGGGCATATCAAGCAACTATTTCGACACGGGTATTCCCCGCTTCGAGGTATTCGATGACAATTACGATTAAAGCATATAAACATATACAAGATGGAAATCAACTTCAAAGGACCGGTAATGCCGGTTGACCCCTATTCGCAAATGGCGTTTGTGGAGATACTGAACATTCTCCTGACGGCAGGGCACATCGTGGATGTGAACAGGTTCCTGATAAACAGGAATGCAAACCCGCGATTCGGCTCGTTGTCAGGATATTTCAGATGGTCATTCTCCGACAACCACTTTACCCTGTGGCAACGGGTGGAATACAACTCGCCGCTCTGCTTCAGCCGGCGCATATTCAGCATCCATTTCGGGATGCTGGCAAGCCGTGACAGGAAAAGAGACAATACGGTAATGAACTAAAAACATATCAATATGAGTCACCAGGTAATTACAAGAATGGCATACAATGCCAAAACCAAGCAGATAGAAACTTGGCAGCATTCCAACAACGTGTGGCCGACAACAGACCATTTTTATGCATTGGATGTGAAAACAGACGAACAGATGTTTGAATTCATAACATTGATAGCAAACGGATTGTGGCAAGGGCGCAAATGGCGTAAAGCATTCAAGACACTTTTTGAAGAATATCCGGAATTGGTCAGGTCCTCATACGAGCACGAGCTTAGAGGCCAACCTTGGAAGGCATACTGTGCCATTTGCAAAAAATATGAGGAACTTGCCCAAAGCAAATGCAATGAAATAGTTGCGCGATTCAGGCAACTTACCGGGATTGTCTGACCCAAACAGATGCAAAATATATGGAAGAGATAAAGATTTCAAACAGACAAATCGCGCTGATGGCTTTCGACCGGTTGCGCAAGGAAGACAAGACAGATTCCGCATTGAAACTCGCACGGTGTATGCTGCATGGCACAAGCATATCTCTTGGCATAGGTGATATCGACTGGGAGATAGACAGGGCAATACAGCAGTGCGGAGGAGTGCCAAGAACAGGATACAGATACACGGCTTATTTCCACTTCAACCGGAATACGGAAATGGCAAAGGAAATATATGACAAGATCGTGAAGGAACTGTATGGTTAGGAAACAACACGGAGGCGGCTTGAAGGCCGCTTCCGTCATTTATAACGGTATGTACGGGAAAAGGAATCCTGCCGTACACAGGTAACAGAAATGGATGAACAGAAAACATTGACATTGGATTTCATCAAATCCCTGATGGAACCGGCCTATACACTAATATGGACGGACTACAATGACAATCTTGACAACCATTGCGGACTGATTCAAAAATGCCTTGACAGCAAGAGCCGCGAACATTTGTGGGAAAAGGCAGACGAGTGGTACAGCGATGCCGAATGGGAAGCTGTCCGTGAGATTATTGCGAAACTGAAAGAGGAATGTACCGTATTCCATGACTTTGACGGGGAAGCGGTCGATGACTTCTTCGATGAATACGAAGATGAAATCCGTGACGAGATTTACAGCCGCAACGATTCGGACGTGGTGAAGGAATTGGTAAGGCACACGGACGACATTCCTATCCGTGTGGAGATGCTTTCCAACTATGACTGCATCAACTCCAACTGGTTTGAATCGCAAGGCGGTTACAGGTACGAGGAATCCTACTTCGGGGACATGGTGGACAGCCTGAACCTCAATCCGGCGAGAGTAAAGAAAATCCTGACAGAGCACGGCTACAGGGCTTACGGGCGTTTCCCGAACCGTAAGAACCGGAACGGCAAGGAGCAGGTTTCCTACGAACAATTCTACGAGGAACTTATCAATTCCTGCTGCGGGGCGAACCTGCTGACTTACATCGGCAGGGTAAGCCTGAAAGAGCTGTATGAAGCCGACTTTTCATTGAAAGAGGTCATTATCCCCAAAGGCAACTGTTGCGGACTTTTCAGTTCGACGTATGGTGGTGGAAGCCTGCTTGAAATGGAACTGAAACGGGACGTAAAGCTGAAATTGGAAGTCAAGGACTATCATGGTTTCCGCTTCCGGCTGGATGACGAACGTTCCAAATATGACTGTTCGGTTCGGCATGTATATGGGGTGGACGACTCCTTTTTCGGAGATGCGGTTCGCATTGTATCCTGATAAAATCAACTAATCAACAATCAAATCATAGAAGATTATGGAAAAATACGATGTAAAAGTAAGGTACATCTTCGAGGGTACTTATACAGTGGTGGCGGAAGACCGTGAAGAAGCGGAAAGCATGGTGGCGGAAGACTGCGGCCTGGTATTGGGCGGCAACATCCACACAACGCGGGATGACGATGAAGTGACGGACTGGAAGTTCGGTTGTCATCCGGACTTCCAGGTTCTCTCCGTAAGGCAGCGAGGCGGGAAATCCCCCATGTCGGTATTCGGAGACAGGATCGAAGAACTGCGAAAAGACATCATCGAAGCGATACGGCAGTTGCTCCATGACCATGCCATGAATGCGATACGGTTTCCGGAAGAGGATTATGATCCGGTCTGGGTGATATGGTTTGGCAAGAACGGAGCCCCCTACGAATGCAGGGTGACAGGACTCCGGGTAACGGACTGCAGCCTGACCGTCCTTGCCGAAGAGAAAGAAAGCGGTGATGAAGTGGAATGTTACAGCCCGTTCGAACTCGGAGCCAGTAACATCGACTGGCTTTCCGGAATGTATGAGGCTGTATGGCAGCAACTGGAAGAGAGCAAAGTAGAACCACAAACTGAAGAACAATGAAATATCAAGCGGAAAATGCAGTCTCCAGCTTCTTCTACTATATGTGGAACGCCTGGAGCAAGGAAGAATGCAAGGCCGTATTTGGAGATATGTACCGGCACTTCTGGGATAAATGGTCCGCATTGGCGGACAAGTCCATATTCGGTGCGGCGGAACGGTTCTTTGCCGAGTTATCGGAAAA
Source organism: uncultured Phocaeicola sp. (assembly GCA_948956705.1). The sequence goes on along the minus strand of CARCZS010000006.1, from coordinate 5,370 downwards.
CAACCAGAAACTACTCGTGGAACGTGCCGTTGCACTCTATGACGGCAGGGCTTTCAGAAAAGAGCCGGACGATTCCGACATCCTTGTCTGTAAAGAATGCGGTTCACGGCAGTTGGAAATCCAAGCATGGATAAACGCCAATACGGATGAACGTATCAGATATGTGCATGATGACAATAACGGGCTGTGGTGCGATGGGAAATGGTGCGAAGAATGTGGCGTTCAGGTCTTTTTCTGTACTAAGGCGGAGTTCACACAAAAGATGCAGGGTTGGTGGAAGTCGTGCGGTTTTGAAACAAAGGAACAAATCACAGGGTTGAAAGTCTGTGACTCTCCGCCTTCAGAAAATACGCAGACATTCATTGATGCGGCAGACCAATGGTGGAACAGCCGGGACTACGAACATAAACGGGAAATTTACAACAGGTATAATTCTAAAAACGAATAATATGCAGATTAACATCATTGAACAGATTAGCAACTCATGCAGTTGCAGCCATATGGAAGCGCAGGAATACTTGGATTCTGAAATCCGGTACCTGCGCGAGTTGCAAGAGGCGGACGACCTGAGGGAAGATGACATCGAAATGGCGTGCAGCAACCTCGGGCTTGACCTTGACAACCAGGAATATTTTATCAACCGCCTCGCAGGGGCATAAATACCTATAGCTATGGCTTATTTTCATAACATACATTCATTGGCGGACCTGAAGAAGGAATACCGCCGTCTGGCATTGCAGCACCACCCGGACAAGGGTGGTGACACTGCCATCATGCAACAGGTGAACACCGAGTTTGAAAGGCTCTTTAAAGTCTGGAAAGACAAACCGGATGTCTCTGCCGCATCAACCGGGTATGAACATGACTATTCGGGTGCCACGGCAAAGGAATATACCGAGTACGTGTATAATGAATACCGTTGGAAAGGTCACAACTACAAAGGGCAACATGCCCCTGAAATCGTAGAACTTGTGAGAACCTGGCTAAAGGAAACCTATCCGAGATATAAGTTCTCCGTCAGACGGGAGAACTACAATTCCATTTACATCAAACTAATGAGTGCGGACTTTGAGGCGTTCACCAGGGAATCCGGCAAAGTGCAGGATCATATCAACCACTACAACATAGAGCGGAACCCCGATCTTACAGACCGTGCCAAGGAGGTGATGCTGAATGTCTGTGACTTTGTCATGTCATACAACTTCGATGACAGCGATGCGATGACGGATTATTTCCATACCAATTTCTACCTGACATTGGCTATAGGGAGTTACCGGAAGCCTTACAAGGTGGAACTGCCGAAACTTGACTGCAAGGGAAAGGACAAGCCGGAAGTGTTCAAGCATCCCGAAGGTCCGGCACACAAGGCCATCAGGCAGGCGTTGGGCACAGCCCGTTTCGATTTCATCGAACACAGGAGGCATTCCGGCGAAATGATACTCGGAGAAGACCATTACGGCTCACACGGAGAGCATTATTTCTGGCCGAAGGATTATTCAAGCGCGAAACTGGCTCAGAAACGGATCGACAAATTGGAGAAAGCCGGTATTCGGTGCAAGCTTACCGGATATAACGGCGGTTACATTCGTTTTATCGGCTACACTCCCGAAGCAGAAGCGTTACTGGAGAAGGAACGACAGGAATACATCACCGCCCATCGGCAATGGCAAACCAAACAGACAGTAATCAATTAAACTTATCAATATGGAACCGAACAATTTGAACGAATGGTGGGGCGGACAGCCCGACGGACTGAAACAGGCATTCTCTCTTTTTCCCGATGGACGGTGGAAAGAGGCGGACCTGTATTTGCGAATCAATATCCGTAATTACTGCCTCCTGAAAAAAGGAGGGCTGCTTCCCGAAGACAAGGACCGCTCGATGCTCAACGAAATTGTCTGTGAGCTGGCCGATACGGAGCTGTGCCGTGCAAATGGAAAGACACTCGAAGACATGTGCGATACGGACGGGGCTTTTCTGGAAGAGTACCAGGAACTGTTCAACCGGATATACGATGAACTGGAAATGAGAATTACGGATTATATGAACGGACAATCAAAAAAAATGTAACAATGAAAGCAAAAGTGTTCAAGTACAAGTCTGACGGGAATACCGTCGTGGCTTCTTATATGGAACTGGAGCCGTATGCGAAGAATGTATATCTCTCCCTGTCGAGAAAGAACGAATACGGGAATGAAGACGATGACTGTTTCCATGTGGTCTGCCGGATTGAAAACGTTTATTTTTCCAGCGGGCAGTATTCACGCCGGTTTCTCAAGGGAGAAGGTTGCAGAGAGGAAGCCGCCACCTATTGCAGGAACTGGATTGCGGATACGCTTCAAAGTGCGGAAAGAGGAGCCTTCGTCAATTTGATCTCCGTCCGCGTGTTCGAGGCTCTCGGACTTGATACCACTTCCCTGGTGCAAGCCCGTGAGGAGTATAAAAGAATACAGGAGCAGAAACGCAGGGAGCAGAAGGAGAAAGAGGCGAAAGAGCGCAGAGTGCAGGAAGAGCAACATCAGTGGCTGCTCAATGAACAGAAACGGAAATTCCTGGACGGGGAACGGATCACGGGAGAAATGTTCCTTGAAATCACCGGAAGGGACGGTTTTGACATCCATATCAGAACCAAAGGGACATTCAATAGGCATGTGAGGGGCATTGACAGGAACGGCACCGTCAGTTTCCGGAAAATCAAGGGCTGCCGGACTCCGGACTTTACCGGATGCCATAAGGCCGTGTCCGCCTATCTGGCGTTCATTACAGAAAAAGAGGGCAAATAATTAAATCCGGAGCGGTAACGGTCTGCTCCATGCAGCTGTTACCGCTACCGGCTTCCGGCCTCACAATTCACGGTTCAGCGCCATTGCCAGCGGAAACATCAACCGGTTATAGGCTTTAAGCTTTTGCAAATTCAGCACATATCCGGCATAGGGATTGGTCAGATCGGTATAGAAGAATACATCGGTAAATCCTGCGTGTTCCTCCACGACTTCACCCTCCAACGGAATCTCCTCCACATTGAACCGCTCCAGAGGCAGTTCTTCCAGACGGGTCTGTTCCGCATTTCCCAACACATTGAGGTTACGGTTAAACAGCACGAATCCTTTCTTCCTGTAATCCACACGCATACCGTACGGACGCTCCACAAGGAAAGCATCCGCCGCTTTCTTTATATAGTTTTCCATAAAACTGAAATTAGAATTGCAAAAATACATCTTTTGTCCGGCAATGGCGAACAAATCAGGAAGAGAATCGCCACAGACCATGCAAAGCACACTACCGTGTATTTTATTTCCCACCCTGCAAAGGTAGTCCCGTGTCCGGTGTACCCTGTCAATGTCAGGCCCCTTGCGGGGTTGGCTGAAAGAAAATCATCCTCGCCTGACGGCTGCGGTATTTTCTTTCGCCAAACCTTGCGGGTACTGCCACGGGACAGTCAGGCAGGTGAGAAATAAAAATACCGGCTCCCGGAGCCGGACATGTTTAACAGATAAAATACAATGAATCATGAAAATCCTGAATCAAGAACATTTCGAGAATGTTAAGCGTTATGCCGAATCCATCGGTGACACCTCACTCCAGAAATGCCTGGAACGGTTGAAGAGCTGGGAAGAAAATCCTGACTGTCCCAGCGAAATCTCACTCTACTATGACCATGCCCCGTACTCGTTCGGCTTCACCCAATGCTATCCCGATGGAAGGACGGGCATCGTGGGCGGCCTGCTCTATCACGGAATACCGGACCGTTCTTTCGCCGTGACACTACAGCCGTTCCATGGATGGCAGATACACACCTGATGAGAGGCAAACGACAATATTAACTTTATAAAATTCAATTCAATATGGAAACGACATTGGCAGTAATGGAAAGACAACAGCAGTTTGACTTCCAGAAAAACGGAATTGAAGTGATGAACTTCGAGACACTTCAACGCACCTATAAAGAAAATGACATCTACAACAATCCGGTGCAGGGCATCTACCATTATCAGGTCATCCGGCGCATGATGGACATCTGCGAGAAATACAATCTCGATTATGAGGTGGAAGAAATCTTCGCTGCCCAGAACAGAAACAAGACACAGCCGGGAGTGAGCATCCTCCCGCAGGTAGAACAGACACATGGCGAAAAAGCCGTGGAAGCCCATATCCTGCGCCGTATTTTCGCTACTATCCGGATCAGAGATTGGGAGACAGACGAGCTGACAACCACACTGGTCGTCGCCTACCACCAGGACGGCATACAGGCAGCCATAGGCCCCTGCGTGAAGATATGCCATAACCAGTGCATCCTCTCACCGCAGCGGAGCATCTGCAATTACGGGAAAAAGAAGGTGACAACCGATGAGCTCTTCGAAACCGTGGACGGCTGGCTGGCCAATTTCGAGGTGAACATGAACGAGGACATCGAACGGATACAGCGGTTGAAACGCAGGATTGTCCCGATGGAGGAAATCTACCTGTACATCGGCCTGCTGACAGCCTTGCGCGTTTCCCATGACAGTTCGGACAGAAACCTGTCATCCACTGTGGAAACCTACCCGTTGAACCAGAGCCAGATTTCTGTCTTCACGGAAGAGGTGCTGAAACTGGCCATGAGCAAAGGACAGATTACCGCATGGGACCTGTACAATGTAGCCACTGAAATATATAAGCCCGGGAAAACAGATTTTCCGGCTCTCATTCCGCAGAACGGAGCCATGGCGGAACTGCTGCTTTCCCGTCTCTCTGAAGAGGTGGAAGTACAGTATGCCGTTCCGATAAACTGACATGCAAGCTTCTCAAGCCAAAGAAATAAGGGAGAACCTGACAGTGATAACAACTGAAAGATTCTCCCTTTTTCATTTACTCTTCAAAAAGCAGCATGAATTCCACCTTCCTTCTCCGTTCGATGCTCGGAACCACTTTTCCTTTATAGCACCTGAAAGAGACATATTCCTTGTAAATATTGCGGTCTCCCGACTCCAGCTTCTTTAACAGATGTAGATACTAATTGAAAAGTGCGCTGTATTCTAATTGAAAAGAGCTCCATCCATAACTTGTTACAAAATTACTATAAGTTTAAAATATTCATTTATCTTGTCTCATTTTTTGTGTTTCCTTAAGCCTATAAGACAGTCCGGTCATATTAACCAGATAAGCTTTATGTGTAAGCCTGTCAACCATTGCCGCCACAAGCACCTTGTCCTTTATGATTTCATTCCATCTGTTAAAAGCCAAATTAGTAGTAATGATTGTAGCCTTTTTTCCGGCTCTTAACGACAGGTGGTTAAAAAGCAGTTCTCCTCCTTCCTTGTCACAACTGACATATCCGAACTCATCACAGATGACCAGATCGTATTTTTCAAACCTTAATTGTAGCGTCCT
>CARCZS010000005.1 GCA_948956705.1 uncultured Phocaeicola sp. | reverse complement strand
CGAGCGAACCTCGCCCCTACGAACGAAACGACAGCATTATCCACGTTTTGACACACCCCCCTTTTGGAAAGAGGATGAGAGCCAACACTTTCATCTGTCAGAATAGTTGATATAATCACCTCTCAACAACGAAGCTAAAAGCCCCTATTCATGGGAACTTTGTATGAAAACGACAACAGAAGAAAGCTACCTTCCCAACCAAAGTTCGGGGTTCAACTTCGCCGTCTCTTTACGCAGCTGGAAATGAAGCACCGCATTGCCTGAGCTATCGGTATGAATCGTTCCAAGGATAGTTCTCGTACTTACTTTACTTCCTTTAGATACAGCCACGGAAGACAGATTACAATAAACCGATATATAATTGCCATGCCGCACCAAAATATTATTCAATCCGTTGTACTGGAATATGGCAGAAACTTCTCCATCAAAGATTGCACGTGCTTTTGCTCCCGGCTTACCTTTAATATCAATTCCTTTATTATCCAACTTCACATTACGGAGTCCGTCTACGGCATATTGTCCGTAATGACTCACGATGACATACGGCCCAGTAACCGGTATCGGCAATATTCCGCGATTGCGTTCAAAACTGCCCGACAACTGGCGGTCCTCATTATTCAAATTAAATTTCTCCACCGGTGCAGCCTTTCTTTCGGGAGCTTTGGCATCCGATTTTGAAGTAGAGGCGGTTCCTTCACCACTCTTTTTATTCGCTTCGGCAACTTTTGCCGCGGCAGCCTTCTGTGCAGCAGCTTCAGCGGCAGCCTTACGGCGAGCCTCTTCTTCAGCACGTTTACGAGCCTTTTCTATTTCAATCTCTATCAATCGGTCTATCTGTGCATTCAATTGTTGTGCAGAGCGTTTCTTCTTGGATATTTCATTCTGTATTCCTTTCTGCTTCTTCTTAAGGTTAGCCAAAAGTGTCTGACGGTCTTTTTCCTGAATTTCAAGCTTAGCTTTCTCTGCCTCCCCTTGCTTTAAAAGGTTTTCTTTTGCTTTGCGGGTTTGTTCCAGTTCTTTTTTCTTTGATATCACCTGGCGCTGTTTACGTTCTATTTCAAGTCCTTGAAGACGCTGATAGTCAGCATACTCCTGTACATAACGCATACGACGGTACGTTTGACTCAGGTTTTCGGCCGAAAAGATAAACATCAATTTCTCTTGCACAGACTTGTTGCGGTACATATATTGCACAGACGCCTCGTATTTCTTCTTTTTCTCCTTCAAGTCGCGCTGCAAAGCAGTCAACTGGCGTTGCAAAGTTGTAATTTCCTTTGCCAATGTATTTACATCCGCTTCGATGGTATGGATATATCTTCTACGTTCTTCTATCTGTCCGGTGAGCAGAGCCAGATTCTCCAATTGGCTTTTCACATCTTTCTTGGTAGACTGCAGTAAAGTCTCTGACTCGGCAATCTGCTGATGTAATTCTTTCCGTTTGTTTTCCAGCTCCCTAATCTTCCGGGTACTCTGCGCCGACAGTGCACTCAGAAAACAACAGGCGATACATAGTAAGAAGATACGTTTCATTTTTTAATGAGCTGTTTGAGCAAATCCTGCAATTCAACTTTATCATATTTCTTGGGCACGTCGGTATGAGTGTCCCAGTCACTGTTGGTGGACAGGCGGGAAAGGTCGAAAGTGGCCGTGACAGGCTTCTTTCCTCCTTCAAAAGAGACAAGCATGCGACTCGGGAACTGCTTTTTCTCCAACGAACGGAACTCATCATACTTCCAACGCAATCCATAAGAAGTGCCGGCCAGTCTGATATGACTTTCTTTCAACAGCCCTTCATTGGCTGTGGTACGAAAACGATAAGCAAACTTCTTTCCATTTTTCACTTCCAGCAGCACGGCATTCTCATTTTCGGGATGAACAGTGAACGCCGAAATATCGCGAGCCGACAATGTTTTCTTGCCGGGAAGGAAGATTTCGTTCAGAAACAATGCCTGCAGGGAGTGAAAGTCCAAGTCCGCCTTTGCCAATCCTTTAAGTTCTGCAAACGAAACTTGCACATAACGCTTGTTCATGCGGTCCATCACCAATATCCCATCGGGAGAGATTTCGGCACGTACCACTTCGAAACCGATGAGCGGAGCCGTGAGAGACAACTGTATCACTTCGTCGCGTTTCATGCGGATAGTGCCGTTTACCTTGGTAGCTCCCTTTCCGTTCAAGTCGACAGCCATTGACATCTTTGCCGTCAAAGCATCCCATGCCGGCGCACGGTTGAGAACCTCAGTCATATACTCCGTTTCCGAAAGATTACCGATAGACACACTCTTTTTCATGCTCTTGGTAGAAGAACAGGAAGAAACGAGTGTCAACAATACGGCTCCGAACAAATAAATATAGATACGCTTCATCATTCTGCAAAATATTTCTTTTGTGCAATCTTCTTCTTCAATAGTTTCAATTCTTTCTCATCGCGCGGCTCACTGCCTTCTCGGGGTGGCTCGTTGGCAAGTTTCTCGGCTTGTCGCCAATACTCCAACGCCTTTTTCTTTTCACCGCCCATATAATAGATGTCTCCGCAATGTTCCACCACTACCGAGCTCTTGTCTCCATCGTTTTGCATGGCCTGGTCAATGTAAATGCGAGCCTCGGCATACTTTCCTTTCTCAAAAAGTATCCAAGCGTATGTATCGAGATAAGTTCCGTTTGTCGGCTCAGCCTTGACAGTACGATAACTCATTTCTTCCGCTTTATCCAAATGCTTGCGCTCTACCGACAGATAATAAGCGTAATTGTTGAGGGCGCCGATATTATCTTCCTTATATACCAAAGCGGAATCATAAGCAGCATAAGCCTCGACATTCATTTTCTTGATATGATATAAATCTCCCATGATGGCATAGAAGTCTGATACAATATTCTTATCACTCTTCTCATTTACCTGATTCACCCCTTTCTTAAAGACTTCAAGCGCCTCGTCGGGCTGGTCTTTCTGGTGATAAGCCAGTCCCAGATAATAATAAAACTCCAATGTTTCGGGAGTATACTCCAATGCCGGAGTACAGAGTGCTATCACTTCATCCATATCTTGCTCGCGAATGGCAAAGCTCAAGAGCTGCAAGCGGGCAGGAATATTTTCGGGATCTGCCTCAAGCACTTTATGAAGAACGGGAACAGATTCCTTATCCATCTTCTTAGTCAGGAAATATTGAGCTGCCAACATAGCAATATCCGCATTTTCCTGCTTTCTTTCGAGTATGGAATTAAACAAACCGGCTATCTTGGTGCTGTCCTTGTCAGTCTGTTCCGAACGGAGGATGAGCTGGCGCATGATATTCATCTTGGTATTGCTTTCCACCCTGTCATTCAACAGAATAGAGTCCAACTGAGCTTGATACAAACTATCTTGTCCCTTCTTCTCGTAATAAGTAGCCATAGACAGCATGGCAGGAGCATAGCCCGGTTCTTCTTTCAGTACTTTTTGAAAAATAGAATGTGCCTCTTCCTCCTTTCCGTTATTCATATAGACATCCCCCAAGATAGTGAGGTAACGCATATCATAAGGATATTCTTTCGCCAGGTTCTCTATTTCGGTAAACGCCTGTTCGTCATTATCCATCGCCAGATACATACGGAATTTCTCCATACTGATGGCCTCGGATTTTCCGTCGCGTTCCTCCAAACGGTTCAATGTATTGATTACTTGCTGATAATCTTTAGTGCGGGTATAAAGGTCCACCAACGACATCAATGGTTCCAGTCGTTTGGGAAAATGGCTGACCATATCTTCGTATACATAAATTGCTTTTGCCGCCTCCCCCTTATTCTGATAATACGCAGCGAGTGTCTGATTATACCAATAGTTATTGGGATCGGATGCCACCGCATCCTTCAACGCCTTTTCGCCTTTATCGGGCTGATTGAGGAACATATAGAATTTGGCAATCTCGTATAGAGTTGCCGCTCCCTGAGGATAGATATCCAGGCAATGGCTATACATTTCAAAAGCAGCGTCAAGGTCTCCTTTTTCCTTCATGCGGAGTGCTTCCAAGAAAAAATAATCGTATTTACGGCGTTGCTCAGGTGTCAACGGATCCCTCTGCTCTTCCGCCAGCAATTTCTTTTTGGAAGAAGCAGTCTCTTTCCGCATGGTTCCGCACGACATGAGCAGAGCCACAAGGCAAAGCCATAATAATAACGGCAGATATCTTTTAGTTGTTTGTTTATTATTCATTACTTTATTCTAGTTTTTACCGGTATGTCCAAAGCCTCCGGCACCACGTTCTGTTTCATCCAAGACTTCCACTTCCTGCCATTCGGCCTGTTCATGACGGGCAATGACCATCTGTGCAATCCGCTCTCCGTCTTCTATCGTAAAATCTTCCGCCGAAAGGTTTATCAGGATAATACAAATCTCTCCCCGATAATCGGCATCGATAGTGCCGGGAGAATTTAATACGCCAATACCTTTCTTGATAGCCAAGCCACTGCGTGGACGGATTTGCGCCTCAAACCCTTTGGGAAGGGCAATATACAATCCTGTCGGAACAAGACAACGCTGCAAAGGTTTTAATACAATCGGTTCGTCCAAATTAGCGCGGATATCCATTCCCGCCGATTGCCCGGTAGCATATTGGGGAAGCTGATGCTTTGATTTATTGATTACCTGTACTTTCATTTTCAAAATTAACTTATCTAATAAGATGCAAATCTACACAATTCAATGGATTTATCTAAGCGTTTACAGTTTTTTAAACGGAGATTTTATACTTTTGCAAACATATAAACCCCGAATTATGAACTGGAAACAATTAATATCAAATAAACGCTTCGGACTGGAAGAGCTGCACGAAGCACGGAAAGACGACCGCTCCGAGTTTCAACGTGACTACGACCGACTGATTTTCTCCGCTCCTTTCCGTCGTTTGCAAAACAAGACGCAGGTATTTCCATTACCCGGAAGCATATTCGTGCACAACCGACTGACACACAGTCTGGAAGTGTCGTGCGTAGGACGCTCTTTGGGGAATGATGTAGCCAGCCGGTTATTGAAGAAACATCCCGAACTGGCAGATTCACATCTATCAGAAATAGGTTCCATTGTATCGGCCGCTTGTCTGGCACACGACTTAGGCAATCCGCCTTTCGGACATTCGGGAGAAAAAGCTATCTCGACCTATTTTTCAGAAGGGAAAGGAATAGCATTAAAAGAAGAGCTTTCATCGATGGAATGGGATGACCTAATACATTTTGAAGGAAACGCGAACGCTTTCCGGTTATTAACCCATCAATTTGAAGGAAGGCGGAAAGGCGGCTTTGTGATGACCTATTCAACCCTTGCTTCCATCGTAAAATATCCTTTTTCTTCGCGTTTGGCAGGAAAGAAATCAAAGTTCGGTTTCTTCCTGAGCGAAGAGGCCGACTTTCAGAAAATAGCAACCGAATTGGGCATCATCCAAGTAAGCAAAGAAGGAGAACCATTGAAATACGCCCGCCATCCGCTGGTTTATCTGGTAGAAGCTGCAGATGACATCTGCTATCAAATGATGGATATAGAAGACGCTCACAAACTAAAGCTACTGACTCATGCCGAGACGAAGGAATTATATAGTTTGTTCTTTGATGACAAAAGGAAGCAGCGAATAGAAGAGGTTTGCCAAATCGTAACAGACGTTAATGAACAGATTGCATATCTTCGTTCTTCAGTTATCGGAGCATTGATAAAAGAATGCACCCGAGTCTTCATCGAGCATGAAGAAGACATCCTCGCGGGAGAGTTTGAGGGGGCACTCATCAAGCATATCGATTCTCCTTTAAAGGAGGCATACCAGCATTGTTCGGAGATTGCTTTTCATAAAATCTATCGTTCCAGCGACGTACTGGATATAGAACTTGCCGGTTTCAGGGTAATCAGTACGCTAATCGATTTGATGATTAATGCAGTCCGTACGCCCGAAAAGGCTTATTCACAACTGCTAATCAACCGTATGTCAAGCCAATACAATGTGAATGCCCCAACTCTGTACGAAAAGATACAGGCTGTACTCGATTATATATCCGGAATGACCGACGTGTACGCGCTCGACCTTTATCGCAAAATAAAAGGCAACAGTCTGCCTGCTGTATAAGCTCCTATTGTATTTGCTTAACCACGGTGGTGGTTAAGCCTGCTCACGAGCGTGGTTAGACTTAGTCACGACTGTGGTTAAAGTTAACCACGGCCGTGGTTAATGAATATTTTACGCTCATCAATAAAAGAAGGAAAGAATGAGAGCGTGAAGGCATAAGCAGGTACAACTTACTATATCATCATGCTGTTTCTAAGTGATTTTAATGTATCGGAGAAGAATGACATCGGCTATCCCTAAAAAACATTCGGGCAAGTTTATACCTGCCCGAATATTTCAACCGCCTTCCGGCAATTGCTTGTCCAGCCTCACGGCCTCTTTCTATGTATATACAATTATTTAGCTAAAATAGGATGTGCTCCGGAAGTTATCTTCAATGACTCAGGATGCTGCTTCACAAAAGACTCAATATGGCGCACACGTTTGTCTTCCAATATTTCATTGACAGCAATCAAGATACCTGTCTCTTCCACATCACCAAATCCATAATTGATAGCTGTACCAAACATGCGCATTGTCGGAGACAAACTCATATATGCATTTACCAATGGAGGAATGTTATACCCCAACTTACGCACCTCAGTATTAAGCACCTTATAATCTTCCTTGAAAGATTCATAACAGAACAAGTTCTTCAGCAGTTCCGGGTCTGTTTCAATTTCCAACGATTTCATCGGAGTAATAAGTTTATCCTTATCGCCAAAATGCTTGTTGAGGAAGTAAAGAATCATATCACGTCCCTGACGGTGATAACTGGGATACATTGTCATCTTGCCAAAGAAGTATTTCACATTCGGCTTGATAACCGTCAAGGCTCCCAAGCCATCCCATAAATTATCGAGAGCAAACAAGCCCTTTGAGCCGGCACGTGTCGACTGATACTCCAGCGTCACAAACGAACGTCCGAGTTCGACAGTATAAGGCAAGTATTCTTTCAAGAATGTTTCGGAGAAATTAAACATATGAGCTGTTGCCAAGAGCGGCTTGCCATGTTCGTCAAATTGAGCCTCATCGCCTAACAGATAACGATAACCGCCCAATATTTCTTCAGCTTCCGGATTCCATACCACCAACTGCTTATAGGGATTCTCCATAATGTCATATTCATCAATATCCATTGATTTCCCGGTACCTCCTCCCGCAGCACGGAAAGCAATCTCGCGCAAACGCCCGATTTCCTTCATTACATTGGGGGAATCCTGATGGGTTATGACATAAATCTCATTATGACTCTTATTAGTAAATCTAAGGCGCTTATCCTCTGTTAATTCCGCCTTTAGAATTTCTTTGTTAATTGGTGCAATAATCTCTTCCATATATATTTCTCTCTCCTTTGTCTGTTATAGTTTATAGACAACGTCCTTTACAAACTGCGCCCATTGTGCAGGAGTTTTAGACTTATCAAAAGTTTGCCAGGGGATGGGTTTACCAATGGTCAAGGTAAAAGTTTTATGCCGGTTCTTCAGCATTTCATCAGCCAGATAAAGCATAGCAATGTTAAACTTGATACCTACGAATTTACATAAGTTGGCCAGATTATAGAAAAAATCCGAGTTTCGTCCTTCAAAATGCAGAGGTACTACATCGCGTTGCGTCTCCACGCTCTTGGTTACGAACGTCTTTTTCCATTCCAAGTCTCTTATCACACCATTCTGACGACGCGAACATAGCCCGGCGGGAAACATAATGATATGATTATCAGAAGCGAAACCGGCTTCTACCATTTTAGGGAAATCTCTGGATTGGGAACCGGTTTTATTGATAGGAATACACAACGGTGCCAAGCCGTGCAGGTTCATCAACAAATCATTTACCAAGTAACGAACATTACCGTCATAGTGCTTCCCAAGAATATATCCTAAAGCGACACCGTCTTGTCCTCCCAACGGATGATTACTCACAAAGGTACACTTACCCTCTTTAGGCAAGTTTTCCAGACCTTTAATTTCCACTTTAGCATCCAGGAACTCCATACACGCTTCCAGAAATTCAACTCCGACTTTATCTTTGGAGTCATGCAGAAAGACGTTCAACTCATCTTGATGCACAATACGCTTCAAGTATGAAGTAACAAAGCGAGGAATGTATTTGGATTTCTTCCCAGCTTTCGTCTTTAAAATCTTATCTATGTCAATTAAAAATATAGAGTCGTCAGCCATTTTACAAACGTCTTTTCATTGCAAAAGTAACTTATCTTTTTTTATATTGGCAATTTATGACAGAAAAATGAGCCCTTCTCTAAAAAAATTAAGAGTTTTTGTGTCTGAGACAATACAAAGCACACTGTTTTTGCGCAGTTTAAAAACGAATGTGCAATTATCCGGTTGCTTTCTCCACTTCCCGCACCAACCTGATTCCAGCCCTTTTTATAAGAAAATTATTAAAATTAAAGTTCCTGTTTACCAAGCGCATAGCCCCTTTAACAACCTGTTGAAAACTTCTCGAAATATTTTCTTGGTTTTATTGTGGGGAATTGTGGGGAATTGTGTAATTTTACAACCTGAATAATATAATAAGGTGTAAAGATGAGATTTCTTGGCAATTCGGAAGCAAAAACAGATGCAAAAGGAAGGGTTTTCTTTCCGGCTGTATTCAGGAAGCAGTTGCAAACTGCGGCCGAAGAATGCCTGATTCTACGTAAAGACACCTATCAGGATTGCCTGGTTTTATACCCGGAAAGTGTATGGAACGAGCAAATGAACGAATTGCGCAGCAAGCTCAACCGCTGGAACTCCAAACATCAAATGGTATTCCGGCAATTCGTGTCGGACGTAGAAATCATCACACTGGACGGCAACGGACGTTTTCTCATCCCGAAAAGATATTTAAAACTGGCAGGCATTCAGCAAGAAGTCAGATTCATCGGGATGGATGACACAATCGAGATATGGGCAAAGGAAATTGCAGACAAGCCGTTCATGATGCCTGAAGATTTCGGCAAGGAGCTAGAAGAAATAATGGGAAACAACAATAATGAAGGATTAGAATGAGCGAAACAGAACAGACATATCACATACCGGTACTGCTGGACGAGAGTGTAAGCGGAATGAATATCCAGCCCGGAGGCATCTATGTAGATGTAACATTCGGTGGTGGCGGCCATTCCAAAGAGATACTGAATCGTTTGGACCATACAGGACGCTTGCTCAGTTTTGACCAGGACGAAGATGCGGAGAAGAATATCGTAAACGACCGGCGTTTCACATTTGTGCGCAGCAACTTCCGCTATTTACATAATTTCCTTCGTTATTATGGCGTAGAAGGTGTAGATGCCATTTTAGCAGACTTAGGTGTTTCTTCTCACCATTTTGATGATTCGGAACGCGGTTTCTCCTTCCGTTTTGAGGGAAAGTTGGATATGCGTATGAACAAACGTGCCGGCATGACAGCAGCCGATGTGGTAAACACCTACGACGAAGAACGCCTTGCCGACATTTTCTATCTTTATGGAGAATTGAAGAACAGCCGCAAGCTGGCATCCGTCCTCGTAAAAGCGCGTGCAGTCAAACAGATTGTCACCATCGGAGATTTTTTGGAAATCATTAAACCTTTATTCGGCCGTGAGCGCGAAAAGAAAGAACTGGCTAAAGTATTTCAAGCTCTACGCATTGAGGTCAATCAAGAGATGGAAGCCCTGAAGGAAATGCTTTATGCTGCTACCGAAGCTCTGAAGCCGGGCGGACGTTTAGTCGTTATTACCTATCATTCTCTGGAAGACCGAATGGTAAAGAACATCATGAAGACAGGCAATGTAGAGGGGAAGACGGAACAAGATTTCTTCGGAAATGTGCAAACACCATTCAAGCTGATAAACAGCAAAGTAATCGTTGCCGACAGCGAAGAAGTGGAACGCAACCCCCGCTCACGCAGTGCCAAATTGAGAATCGCAGAAAAAAGATAAACGAGATGGAAGAAGAACAAAAGCAAAATACACAACAGGCCAAGGAAGAGCATGCCGCTCCTTCTCCTAAACACATGTCTATTCGCAGCATATTAGGAGGAGATATTCTAGCTAACGATTTCTTTAAGAGACAAACCCGTTTGCTTATCCTTATTATGATATTAACGGTGTTGTACATCGACAACCGCTACAGCAGCCAACAGGAGCTGATTGAAATAGATAAGTTAAAGAAAGATTTAGTAGATATTAAATATGACGCCCTTACCCGTTCATCCGAATTAATGGAAAAGAGCCGTCAGTCACGTATCGAAGAGTATATTTCGACGGAAGAGAGCCATTTACAAACGGCTACCAACCGTCCTTACCTGATAAAAAAAGACTAAAATTATGATGCCGAATCAAAAAAGCATAATGACCCGCTATTCCTTCATCATTCTGGTGATGGTATTGATAGGTATTGCAATTATTTGCAAAGCCGGCGTCATCATGTTTGCCGAACGGCAATATTGGAAAGATGTAGCCGACCGTTTTGTGAAAGAGAACGTAACCGTCCGTCCAACCCGAGGAAATATCATATCTTCTGATGGACAGTTAATGGCAAGCAGTCTTCCGGAATACAAAATCTATATGGACTTCAAAGCCGGCGGTCACCTGAAGGACTCCTTACTTATGCTCTATATGGACTCCATCTGTGATGGCCTGCATCAGATTTTTCCGGATAAGAGCAAGGCGGAATTCAAATCTCACATATTAAAAGGTAGGAAGAAAGGAAGCCGCAATTATCTGCTTTATCCCAAACGGGTGTCTTACATACAGTATAAGGAGGCTAAACGTCTGCCGGTCTTCAACTTAAACAAATACAAGGGCGGCTTTCACGAACAGGCATTCAACCAGCGCAAAAAACCATTCGGTTCATTAGCCATGCGTACATTAGGCGATATGTATCCCGACATTGAACAAGGTGCCAAGAATGGTTTGGAGCTTTCTTACGATTCTATATTGAAGGGACGCGAAGGTATTACCCACCGCCAAAAGGTGATGAACAAATACCTGAACATAGTAGACATACCGCCTGTCGACGGATGTGATATCATTACGACAATCGATGTCGGTATGCAAGATATCGCAGAAAAAGCATTGGTCGATAAATTGAAAGAAATTAATGCAACCGTAGGTGTTGCCATTTTAATGGAAGTACAGACCGGAGAAATCAAGGCGATTGTGAATATGACCAAATGTGCGGATGGAGTATACAGGGAAATCCGCAATAATGCGGTCTCGGATATGATGGAACCCGGGTCTACTTTTAAAACAGCCTCTATCATGGTAGCTCTTGAAGATGGGAAAATAACACCCGACCAAACTATTGATACCGGAAACGGCGTTTATAACATGCATGGTGCCCGCATGAAAGACCATAACTGGCATCGGGGAGGATATGGCGTAATCACCACTACGCAAACGTTAATGTACTCTTCCAACATCGGTGTGTCACGGTTAATAGACCAAAACTATCACGACCATCCTGAGAAGTATGTACAAGGTTTATATAAATTAGGTATAGCGTCTCCACTCCATTTGGATATTCCGGGAGCAGGCGACCCATTTATCCGCATGCCTAACAAGAATAACTGGTCACGGACGGCATTGGCATGGATGTCTATCGGATATGAGACACAGATTCCTCCCATCAGTACGGTAACGTTTTATAACGCTATAGCAAACAACGGTGTATTGGTCAAACCTAAATTTGTCAAGGCAATCGTGAAAGACGGACAAGTAGTAGAAGAAATTCCGACCGAAGTTCTTAACCCAGCTATCGCTTCTCCCAAAACAATTCAAGAGATACAAGTTATTCTTGAAAAGGTAGTTAGCGAGGGATTAGGCCGACAAGCAGGTTCCAAACAGTTCCATGTATCCGGGAAAACAGGTACCGCTCAAGTATCTCAAGGAAGGTCGGGATACACTAACGGAATGCGCCAGTATTTGGTCAGTTTCTGCGGTTATTTCCCTTCCGAAGCTCCCCGATACAGTTGTATCGTGGCCATTCAAAAGAATGGTTATCCGGCATCGGGAGGCGGTATGGCCGGTCCTGTATTCCGCAATATAGCCGAACGCGTGTTTGCCAAACATCTTGCCCAGGACTTACAAGGTGCGAAAGATTCAACTTCCATCTTAGTTCCTGACGTGAAACACGGAGACATAGGAGCAGCAAACTATGTATTAAATCAGATTGATGTAAGAACCACCGGTCTATCAAACAGCTATTCAATTGACAAGCCGGTCTGGGGAAACGTCACGACGAATCCAGAGAATGTAATGTTCAGTAAAAAAGAAATAAATAATAAACTAGTACCGAGCGTAATCGGCATGGGCGCTAAAGATGCTGTTTATCTATTGGAGAGTGTCGGCTTGAAAGCCCGTCTAAACGGAATGGGTAAAGTCAAGTCGCAGAGTATTCCGGCCGGCAATACTATACGCAAGGGACAAACCATACAATTACGATTAAATTAATATAGAAGAAAAAAATGAAACTGGAAGAGATTATAAAAGGTATAACCGTAAGCGAAATCAGTGGCAATACCGCCAAAGATATTTCAGGAATCAATATGGACTCACGTCTTATTGAACCGGGACATGCGTTTGTAGCTGTAAAAGGTACGCAGACAGACGGACATGCTTATATCACAAAAGCAATAGAAAAAGGTGCTGTTGCAGTGGTATGCGAGACTCTTCCCGAAACATTGAACGAAAACATCACTTATATTAAGGTAAGCGATACAGAAGATATTGTCGGGAAACTGGCCACTGCCTTTTATGGTGACCCGACATCACAACTGGAATTGGTAGGTGTGACCGGAACAAATGGTAAAACCACCATTGCCACCTTATTATATAATATGTTCCGTAAATTCGGTTATAAGGTTGGCTTAATATCCACAGTTTGTAATTATATTGATAATGAGGCGATTCCTACAGACCATACCACTCCCGATCCCATTACATTAAACCAATTATTAGGCCGTATGGCAGACGAAGGTTGCAAGTATGTCTTCATGGAAGTCAGTTCACATTCTGTTGCCCAAAAGCGGATTGGAGGTTTAAAGTTTGCCGGGGCTATTTTCACCAATTTGACGCGCGATCATCTGGATTATCACAAAACGGTCGAGAATTATCTAAAAGCCAAGAAAGCATTCTTTGACGGCTTGTCGAAAAGTGCTTTTGCCCTAACCAATCTAGACGATAAAAACGGCTTGGTTATGACACAGAACACCAAAGCGAAAGTCAGCACCTATTCTCTTCGCAGCCTCAGTGACTTTAAGGGCAAAGTGCTTGAAGATGGATTTGAAGGAATGTTGCTGGACATTAATAATGTAGAGGTCAACGTACAATTCATCGGACGTTTCAACGCCTCCAATTTATTAGCCGTTTATGGTGCCGCCTGTCTGCTGGGAAAGAAACCAGAAGATGTTCTTCTTGCTTTAAGTACACTACACCCCGTCGCCGGGCGTTTTGATTCCTTGCGTTCTCCCAAAGGCTATACAGCCATCGTTGATTATGCACATACTCCCGATGCACTGGAAAATGTGTTGAATGCCATCCACGAAGTATTGAACGGAAAAGGAAAAGTGATTACAGTGGTAGGCGCAGGCGGTAACCGTGATAAGGGAAAGCGTCCTTTAATGGCCCAAGAAGCAGCAAAGCAAAGTGACAGGGTCATCATTACTTCAGATAATCCCCGTTTTGAAGAACCGCAGGATATCATTAATGATATGCTTGCAGGACTGGACAAAGACGATATGCGTAAAGTTATCAGCATAGCAGACCGAAAAGAAGCCATTCGCACGGCATGTATGCTTGTCCAAGCGAAAGACGTCGTGCTGGTTGCCGGAAAAGGGCATGAAAACTATCAGGAAATAAAAGGTGTAAAGCACCATTTTGATGATAAGGAGGTATTGAAAGATATATTTGCTAATGAATAAACCCACAAGAGATGCTATATTATTTATTTAAATTTTTAGAGCAGTGTGATTTTCCCGGAGCCAGAATGTTCGGCTATGTATCATTCCGTTCATTAATGGCTGTCATACTTTCGTTGTTGATATCCGCTATCTTCGGAGAATATTTCATCAACTTGCTGAAACGGAAACAGATTACAGAAACCCAGCGCGACGCCTCTATCGACCCTTTTAACGTAAAGAAGGTAGGCGTTCCTACGATGGGGGGGATTATTATTATTGTGGCTATCCTCATTCCATGTCTTTTATTGGGAAAACTGGATAACATTTATATGATATTGATGCTGATTACTACTGTTTGGCTAGGCACATTAGGATTCTTGGATGACTATATCAAAGTTTTCCGGAAAGATAAAGAAGGCTTGCATGGCAAATTTAAAATTATCGGCCAGGTTGGGTTAGGATTAATCGTAGGGTTAACTCTCTACCTAAGCCCCAATGTGGTTATCCGTGAGAATGTAGAAATACAGAAAGAAGGAGAAATAGTAGAAGTGATTCATAAGACCCATGATGAGAAATCCACCAAAACAACCATACCGTTCTTTAAGAACAACAACTTGGATTATGCTGATTTTGTAGGCTTTCTAGGCGAGCATGCTCAAACTGCCGGATGGATATTATTCGTTTTAGTAACCATTTTTGTTGTAACTGCCGTCTCGAATGGTGCCAACCTAAATGACGGCATGGATGGAATGGCAGCCGGTAACTCTGCTATCATAGGTTTGACGCTCGGCATTCTGGCCTATGTATCCAGCCACATCGAATATGCCGGATACCTTAATATAATGTATATTCCCGGTAGTGAAGAACTGGTTATATTTATATGTGCATTTATTGGTGCACTCATTGGTTTCCTTTGGTATAATGCATTCCCGGCACAAGTATTCATGGGCGATACGGGAAGTTTGACCATCGGTGGTATCATAGCGGTATTTGCAATCATTATTCACAAAGAATTGCTTATACCTATCCTCTGCGGAATCTTCTTGATAGAAAACTTATCGGTTATTCTTCAAGTGAGATATTTCAAGAGTGGAAAAAAGAAAGGACATGTGCAACGTATTTTCAAGCGTACACCTATCCATGACCATTTCCGCACTACATTAGCACAACTAGACCCTAATTGCAGCTATGTCTTTACAAAACCCGGCAGTGTATTTCATGAATCTAAAATCACAGTACGTTTCTGGATTGTTACTATCGTGCTGGCTGCAATTACGATTATTACATTAAAGATAAGATAAACGAAGATTGATTATGGCTAAGAGAATTGTCATATTAGGAGCCGGAGAAAGCGGTGCGGGAGCAGCAGTTCTGGCAAAGAAACAAGGTTTTGAGACATTTGTTTCAGACATGTCTATGATTAAGGACAAATACAAAGATATGCTAAACGAACGAGGCATTGCATGGGAAGAAGGAAAGCATACCGAAGAGCTGATACTAAACGCTGATGAAGTGATAAAAAGCCCCGGTATCCCTAATGATGCCCCAATGATTTTGAAATTGAAAGCACAAGGAACACCTGTTATCTCTGAGATAGAGTTTGCAGGACGTTATACGAACGCTAAAATGATTTGTATTACAGGCAGTAATGGCAAGACCACCACTACTTCCCTTATTTATCATATCTTCAAAAAAGCAGGACTGAATGTCGGTCTGGCTGGAAATATAGGGCAAAGTCTTGCTTTTCAAGTGGCTGAATACAATTATGATTATTATGTAATTGAGCTAAGCAGCTTCCAATTGGATAATATGTATAAATTTCATGCCAACATTGCGGTGCTGATGAATATCACCCCGGACCATCTGGACCGTTATGACCATGAAATGCAGAATTATGTGGATGCAAAATTCCGCATCATACAAAATCAGACAGACGAAGATGCCTTTATCTTCTGGAATGACGATCCGATTATTCAGCGTGAACTCCATAAATATGGAATTCACGGACATTACTATCCTTTTGCCGAGCAAAAAGAAGACGGAGCAGCTGCCTATGTTGAGAAAGACAAGGTATGCTTCACCAGACCGATTGCCTTCAACATGGAGCAAGAAGAGTTGGCCCTGACCGGCACTCATAATTTATTCAACTCCATGGCTGCCGGTATTTCCGCTAACTTGGCCGGCATCCGCAAAGAATGTATCCGCGAAGCCTTGGGAGACTTCAAAGGAGTGGAACACCGACTGGAAACAGTATGCCGCGTAAAAGGAGTGGACTATATCAATGACTCAAAAGCCACCAATGTAAACTCTTGCTGGTATGCATTGCAAAGCATGAAGACAAAAACAGTCCTGATTTTAGGTGGAAAAGATAAAGGCAATGATTACAATGAAATCGCCGATTTGGTAAAAGAGAAATGTGTAGGGCTCATTTATATGGGGTTACACAATGAAAAGCTGCATGAGTTCTTCGACTCATTCGGACTTCCCACAGCTGATGTTCAGAGTATGAAAGATGCTGTGGATGCAGCCTATCGCATGGCAAAGAAAGGTGAAACTGTATTGTTGAGCCCTTGTTGTGCCAGTTTCGACCTCTTCAAGAGTTACGAAGACCGTGGGGAGCAGTTTAAAGAATGCGTAAGAGCATTGTAAAAGAGGCAACCTGATTAATTTAGCCAACGTATAAACTGAAAATAAAATAGCATGGACCTGATAAAAGACTTATTCAAGGGCGACAAAGTAATCTGGATTATCTTCCTGTTTCTTTGTTTGATTTCCATTGTAGAGGTATTCAGCGCCGCCAGTACGCTTACTTACAAAAGTGGAGACCATTGGGGTCCCATCACTCAACATAGTGTTATCCTAATGGTGGGTGCTTGCATTGTGGTATTGGTGCATAACATTCCCTGCAAGTGGTTTAGAGTTCTTCCCTTCTTCTTATTGCCTATATCTGCAGTTTTATTGGTATTCGTAATGGGAATGGGTATTATTACAGGTGACCGCGTGAACGGAGCAGCCCGATGGATGACTTTTTTCGGCATCCAGTTCCAACCGTCTGAGCTTGCTAAAATGGCTGTTATCATCGTCACAGCTTTCATTCTTTCCAAGTTTCAAGAAGAAGACAGTGCCAATCCGAAGGCATTCAAATATATTATGTGGATTACCGGTATCGTATTCATATTGATTGCTCCCGAGAACGGTTCAACAGCCATGTTACTTTTTGGAGTTGTTTTTCTGATGATGATTATCGGACGCGTACCATGGAAACAACTCCTCAAGCTGACTTCCATTGTAGGAGTCATTGCCGTCATATTTGTGGGAATGATTATGGTAACACCCGCAAAGCAATACCGTGACGTACCGATGATGCACCGTGTAGAGACATGGCAGAACCGTATTAAAGGATTCTTCGAAGATAAAGAAGCTGTTCCGGCTGCTAAATATGATATTGACAAGGATGCTCAAATCGCCCATGCCAATATCGCCATTGCCTCCAGCAATATCATTGGAAAAATGCCGGGCAACAGTGTCCAGCGAGATTTTCTTTCGCAGGCGTTCTCCGATTTTATTTTTGCTATTGTTATTGAAGAACTTGGGTTGTTGGGAGGCGGCTTTGTTGTCATTCTCTACATTTGGTTACTGATGCGTGCCGGGAAGATAGCCCGAAAGAGTGAAAAAGCTTTTCCTGCATTCCTTGTCATGGGCATTGCCATTTTGCTAGTCTCCCAGGCTATGTTGAATATGATGGTGGCAGTAGGTCTTTTCCCTGTCACGGGACAGCCATTGCCTCTTATCAGCAAAGGAGGTACATCCACTTTAATCAACTGCGCCTACATCGGCATGATTCTCAGTGTCAGCCGATATGTAGTAGAGAAAGAAGAACAAAAGAAACAGGAAGAAGAGACTGCTGCCGAAGTGAGGCTACAAGCAGCTACCCAGATTTTGCTGGAACATGCACGAGGTCTGGTAACAACCGAAGCTGCCGGTAAACTTGAGAACGAAGATATACTTTCGGAGGTGTCAGAACCAATTTCGGCAGACGAAACAGTAGTAACAGAAACTTCCGAAGACAATAAATCAGTCTAAGACTGAACATATTAGGAGTTTATTCATAACTTTGCATCAAAATAGAGCAAGAAATGGAAGAGAATTTAAGAATTATCATCAGCGGAGGGGGAACCGGCGGACATATTTTCCCTGCCATATCCATTGCCAATGCCATAAAAGAACAACATCCCGAAGCGGAAATCCTGTTCGTAGGCGCCGAAGGCAGAATGGAGATGCATCGTGTTCCAGCTGCCGGTTATCCAATCAAAGGTTTACCCGTTGCCGGATTCGACCGCAAGAACTTGCTAAAAAATATATCCGTCCTTTACAAACTGGCAAAGAGCCAGTGGAAAGCGCGCAAAATTATTAAAGAGTTCCGTCCCCATGCAGCAGTCGGAGTCGGTGGATATGCCAGTGGCCCAACACTGAAGGTAGCCGGAATGATGGGAATCCCCACCCTGTTGCAAGAACAGAATTCTTATGCAGGAGTTACGAATAAGCTGTTGGCAAAAAAAGCCTGTAAGATATGTGTAGCCTATGACGGTATGGAGCGTTTCTTTGAAAAAGACAAAATCATACTGACCGGTAATCCTGTACGCCAAGGGTTGCTCAATCATGCTATCACTCGCGAAGAAGCCATTCATTCTTTCGGACTTTCCCCGGAAAAAAAGGTCATTCTCATTCTAGGGGGAAGCCTCGGTGCACGTACCATCAACCATTGTGTGATGGAAGGACTTGAAAAGATACGCACATCGGGCGTGCAATTCATCTGGCAAACCGGTAAGATTTACATTGATGAAGCCCGCGCTGCCGTAGCTAAAGCGGGAGAACTGCCCATGCTTCATGTTACCGATTTCATTAGTGATATGGCATCGGCATACAGTGCTGCGGACTTGGTTATCAGCCGTGCCGGAGCCGGTTCCATCTCTGAATTCTGTCTATTGCAGAAACCGGTCATTCTGGTACCCTCTCCCAACGTAGCGGAAGACCATCAAACCAAAAACGCATTGGCATTAGTCAATAAAAACGCGGCGCTCTATATAAAAGATGCCGCTGCCAAAGAAGCTTTGTTGGATAAAGCGATTGAAACCGTCCAACATCCTGAATTGCTAAAGAGTTTAAGTACAAATATTGCAAAACTGGCCTTTACGGACTCTGCAAATGTCATTGCACGCGAAGTCTATGAATTGGCTGATGATTATAGAAAGAGAAATGAATGTTAATACACTAAAATCAGTTTACTTTATCGGCGCCGGGGGCATCGGTATGAGTGCATTGGTACGTTACTTCTTGTCAAAAGGCAAGAATGTAGGTGGCTATGACCGTACTCCAAGTGAACTGACGGAAAAGTTGATAGAAGAAGGAGCAGCTATTCACTACGAAGATAGCACAGACCAAATACCCGCCTCATTCCGTGATGCGTCAAGCACTTTGGTTGTATATACTCCCGCTATCCCCGAAACACATAAAGAGTTTACCTATTTCCGTGAAAACGGATTCGAGATACAGAAACGCTCGCAAGTGCTCGGCATGTTGACCCATGCCGGAAAAGGTCTTTGTGTAGCCGGCACACATGGCAAGACGACCACTTCGACCATGACAGCCCACTTGCTGCATCAATCCCATGTCGGTTGCAACGCATTCCTGGGAGGTATTTCAAAAAATTACGGAACTAATCTACTGTTGTCCGATACCAGTGAATATATAGTTATCGAAGCCGATGAGTTTGACCGTTCTTTTCATTGGCTTTCACCTTATATATCAGTAGTCACTGCTACTGATGCCGACCATTTGGACATTTACGGCACCAAAGAAGCCTATTTGGAGAGTTTCCGGCACTATACTTCCTTGATTCGTCCGGGTGGGGCGCTGATTATGCGCAAAGGCATCGAACTGCAACCGGATTTGCAGGAAGGTGTAAAACTATATACCTATTCTAAAGAAGAAGGTGATTTCCATGCAGAGAATATCCGTATCGGAAACGGTGAAATATTCTTTGACTACATTTCGCCACTGGGTAATATTGACGATATCCAATTGGGAGTACCCATCGCCATTAACATTGAAAACGGAGTGGCAGCTATGGCATTGGCCCAGATGAGCGGTGTCACCAATGAAGAAATAAAAGAAGGAATGAGAACCTTCCATGGAGTAGACCGTCGTTTTGACTTTAAAATAAAGAATGACAAAGTGGTATTCCTGAGTGACTATGCCCACCATCCGTCTGAAATCCGTCAAAGCATTCTTTCCATGCGCGCCTTGTATCAGGACAAGAAGTTGACTGCAGTATTTCAGCCGCATCTCTATACCCGTACACGTGATTTCTACCAAGACTTTGCAGACAGCCTGTCATTGCTGGATGAAGTAATTTTGGTAGATATCTATCCGGCACGAGAGAAACCAATCCCCGGAGTGACCAGCAAATTGATTTATGACAATCTGCGCCCCGGCATCGAGAAATCTATGTGCCGGAAAGAAGAGATTCCAGAGGTACTGGGAAATAAAAATATAGAAGTATTAATCACTTTAGGTGCGGGAGACATTGAAAACTATGTTTCCCAAATCTGCGAAATACTGAACAAACAATGATTAAACGAATTTTCATACTCCTGTTCTTGTTACTGATAACAGCTTACCTTGTAGTAGCGGTTACAGTCTTCAATACCAAGCCTGCAGACCAGACTTGCAAGGGTATGGAATTGATTATCAATGACAGTATCGACCATGGCTTCATCACTAAAAAAGAAGTACTCCGCCTACTCAACAGCAAGAAGTTGTCTCCCGTGGGAAAGAAGATGGGAACAATCAACACCCGGCTTTTAGAAGATGAACTCAGCAAGCACCCATTGATTGAGAACGTGGAATGTTACCGTACTCCCGGTTGTAAAATCGGTATCGAAGTTACCCAGCGCCTGCCCTTATTAAGGGTAATGGCTGCCAACGGAGATAATTATTACATTGACAGCAAAGGAAAAGTGATGCCGATACCCAACAGTTCGGCCCATGTAGCTGTTGTTACTGGTAGTGTAAGCCGTGACTTTGCCACGAAAGAATTATATAAGTTAGGCATCTTTCTACAGAATCATCCTCTATGGGAAGCCCAGATTGAACAGATAAACGTCACTCCTGCCAAAGAACTGGAACTGGTTCCGCGTGTTGGAGAGCATATCATCTTCCTTGGGAAACCCGGCGATTATGAGGAAAAGTTTGAAAGACTGAAGATTTTTTATAAAAAAGGTCTGAACCAGGTGGGCTGGAACAAATACAGCCGCATCAGTTTGGAGTTTAGCAATCAGATTATTTGTACCAAAAAAGAGAAGTAAGATATGGCAGCAACAGATTTTATTGTAGCAATAGAGCTGGGGTCTTCAAAGATCACAGGCATTGCAGGAAAGAAGCATCCGGACGGAAGTATACAAGTACTGGCCCTTGCCAGCGAACCTTCGTCTGATTTCATCAGGAAAGGAGTTATTTATAATCTGGACAAGACCGCACAAAGCCTTACTTCGATTATCAAGAAACTGGAATCGACATTAAAGGCTTCTATCGGAAAGGTATATGTAGGCGTTGGCGGACAGTCGCTCCGCACTATCCGCAACACGGAAGTACGCCATTTGGAAGAAGAGACTAAAATATCACAAGAGTTAATTGACTCGCTGATGGACAGCAACCGCGAAGTGCCCATCATCGACCAAGATATATTGGAGGTAGCCCCACAAGAATATAAGGTAGGCATTAACTTATTGGCTGATCCTGTCGGCGTTCCCAGTGACCATATTGAAGGCCGTTTCCTCAACATCATTGCCCGCAGCAGTGTAAAACAGAATATCGACAAGTGTTTCCGTCAAGCGGGAATAGAGATTGCAGATTATGTCATCTCACCGTTGGCACTTGCCAATGCGGTGCTGACGAACAGCGAAAGACGCTCCGGGTGTATGCTCATCGACTTTGGTGCAGATACAACTACTGTTTCGGTTTATAAAAACAATATCCTCCGCCATCTGGCAGTTATTCCTTTAGGCGGCAGCAATATTACCAAAGATATTTGCAGCCAGCAAATAGAAGAAGAGGATGCCGAAGAGTTGAAAGTCAAATACGGCAATGCCTATATTGATCCGTCACAAGACGAAGAAGAAACACCCAACTATGCCATTGACGGAAAGTGCAGTATCGAAGCTCATTTGCTGGAAGATATTGTTGAAGCACGTGTCAACGAAATATTGGCTAATGTATGGAATCAGATTGTACTCTCCGGCTACGATGACAAGTTGTTGGCAGGTGCCATTGTCACCGGTGGTGCAGCCAACTTGAAAAATATGGAAGAAGCTTTCAGCAAACGCACCAAACTGGAGAAAGTGAGAATGGCCAAAGACTGCCAACTGAGTCTTAAAGGAGGTATTGAATTAAAGAAAGACGGAACGGCCAACACCATCATCGCACTGTTGGCTGCCGGAAAAGAGAACTGTTACCGCCCTGAACACCCGAAAGAACCGGTACAACCCATTCAAACCGGGCTCTTTACTGAAGAAGGAGAAAGTGCAGAAGAAAAAAGAAGAAGACTGGCACAGGAAGCCGAAGAGAAACGCAGAAAGGAAGAAGCTGAAAAGCAACGCATTGCCGACTGTGAAAGCTTCATAAAGAAAGCCATCGAACTGAAGAATTCTGAAAAATATAAAGAAGCATTAGCTGCTTTGAGCAAAGCTGAAATGCTCGGTGTAGAAACCAAGAATGCTCAGATACGCGAACTGGAGAAAGACATCAAGCAATTGAAAAAAGGCAGCAGCCTTTGGTCAAAGCTGGGCAAGAAAATCACCACGCTCTCTGACGACCTGTTAAAAGAAGATTAAAAGAAACTAGTAAATTACATCACCTTATATAATATAGTAAGATTATGTCTGATGAAACTATAATGCCATTCGATTTCCCACAAGACAACCCGACCATCATTAAAGTAATCGGTGTGGGTGGTGGCGGCGGCAATGCCGTAAATCACATGTACAAAGAAGGTATTCACGATGTAACATTTGTAGTGTGCAACACAGACAATCAGGCATTGGCCGAATCGCCTGTGCCCGTCAAACTGCAACTGGGCAAAGAAGGACTGGGAGCCGGAAATCGTCCTGCACGTGCACGCGAAGCCGCTGAAGAAAGCATTGAAGACGTAAAAAATATGCTGAACGACGGCTGTAAAATGGTATTTATCACTGCCGGAATGGGGGGAGGAACCGGAACCGGTGCGGCACCTATCATTGCCAAGACAGCCAAAGATATGGATATCCTTACTGTAGGTATCGTCACTATACCCTTCTTGTTCGAAGGCAATCGCAAAATAGATCAGGCGCTGGACGGTGTAGAGCAAATGAGCCAGCACGTAGACGCTTTGTTGGTTATCAATAATGAACGCCTGCGCGACATCTACTCCGACTTCAGTGTCATGAATGCTTTCGGAAAAGCAGATGACACCCTTTCTGTAGCAGCAAAAAGTATTGCCGAGATTATCACTATCCGCGGTACTATCAACCTCGACTTCAATGACGTGAAAACAGTATTGAAAGACGGTGGTGTGGCCATAATGAGTACCGGATACGGTGAAGGAGAAAATCGTGTGAGCCAGGCTATCAATGATGCGCTTCACTCTCCGCTGCTGAACAACAATGATATTTTCAACTCAAAGAAGATTCTGTTCAACATCTCTTTCAGCACTAAGAGCGAGTTAATGATGGAAGAAATGAACGAAGTGCACGACTTCATGAGTAAGTTTGGCAAAGATGTGGAAACCAAATGGGGACTTTACATCGACGAATCGTTGGAAAGCAAAGTGAAATTCACTGTACTGGCAACCGGCTTCGGCATCAAAGATGTACCGGGTATGGACAATATGCTCAACAAACGTACCATCGAAGAACAAAAGAAGCTGGAAGAACAGGAAGAAGAAGAACAGCGCAAAGATGAACGCCGCGGAGACTACTACGGTCGCGACACTTTCAAGAATAGCAACAAGAAAAAACGACACAACATCTATATCTTCAGTCTGGAAGACCTTGACAATGACGACATCATCAGTATGGTAGAAACAACCCCCACTTATCAACGAACCAAGACTGTGCTCGAAAGTATCCAATCCAAAGCCGTGGCCGAGGAAGAGGAAACATTCAGCAACAACGATACCGAAAACGGTGGCATAACAATAACATTTTAACAACTAAAATATAGAGAATATGGATTTATTTGACGTAATCAGCAACGATATCAAAGAGGCTATGAAGGCCAAGGACAAAGTGAAATTAGAAACTTTGCGCAATGTAAAAAAATTCTTCCTCGAAGCAAAGACCGCTCCGGGAGCCAATGATACACTGACCGATGACGCTGCTCTAAAAATTATGCAGAAATTGGTAAAACAAGGCAAGGACTCAGCTGCTATTTACACCGAACAAGGCCGTTCTGATTTGGCAGAAACCGAATTGGCTCAGGTAGCCGTCATCGAAGCCTATCTGCCGAAACAGATGGGGGCTGAAGAATTGGAAGCTGCTTTGAAAACAATCATTGCAGAAGTAGGCGCAACCGGTCCACAGGATATGGGCAAAGTAATGGGCGTGGCTACCAAGCAACTGGCAGGCAAAGCAGAAGGTCGTGCCATTTCAGCTAAGGTAAAAGAACTGTTAGCATAAAGCCTTTAAACACCATTTAAAAAAGACGGAAGCGTTTGCCAAAAAGCTGCTGAAGTTTTTGAAAAAGGCAGGAGAGTTTTTCTGAAAAGACCTTGGTCTTGTGTAAGAAACGCTCTTCTGTCTTTTTTATTGCAACAACTCTTTACAATAAGTTTAATTCATCATCCGGCTTCCACACCAAGCTATTGTAGCACTAATGGTTACCCCCTGATATATGAAACGCAGTTTCCCGAGGCAGTCATTATTCTTGGGGATTTAACAAATCAAGAAGGTGTGTCAAAACCAACATGACCACTCTACAAAGTTACAGATTGTAACTAACAATTATAAAGGAGCCATATCAAACTCTGTTTTTAAGTAATGATATGGCTCTTTTCATCATTGATTTAGGGAGTCAAGTTTCAGATTAAAAATTGTCCTTTCATCAAATTACGTTTTGACACATCCTTTCCTCCGGTTTTCACCCCCCCGCAGACGCTTAGAACTCCCTACATCGTTTCATTAGCCGGAATAAGCGTTTGCGTCCTTTCGATTAAGCCTTTCTGTCAGTCGGATTACTACAGTCTTCGGCAGTGGACTGTACAGTCCATTACGGCAGACTGTACAGTCCGTTACGGTGGACCGTACAGTCCATTGCTGTAGACTGTAGTAATCTTCCGTTCAAAAAGCTTTAGCTGACCCTAAGAAACAGCTTACTCTTCCTTTGTCGATGACATGACATATAAATCACTAAGAATACTGACTGCCCCGCTTTCCTTTACTTCGTATTTGAATCCGCAGAAAAATATCGGTTTTCAGGCAAAGAGCTCTTTCAATACATCCAATGATTTAAGCAAAGGGAAATCAGGCAAATGCAGGCGATAATAATCATTGATAATGGTAAGACAACGGTTGCGCTCCGCACGACTCATGGCAAAAAGGTGCATCGTCTCATAATTCATCCGCATCAGAATATTAATATGAGAAGCCTCATCCGGCTTCAGAAACGCCCCATGCGAAGGCTGTATGGGAGTGAAACAAGCATTGAGCAAATCAAAAAAACATCCCTCATCATAATCTTCCGTATTAGGATAAAGACCTAGAAAGCGGGAAAAGCGCATCAAAAACACCAAATGAAAATTGGCAAACCCACGCTCACACTCATCCAACCAACGAATGGAATGCTCCAAATAAGCAAAAAGCGGTCTGTTCTCTGCCTCCTCACGCAATGACCGATAAAGAAACTCTGCAAGAAACATAGCTATGGCCGACTTATAAGGATCATAAGGCAAGGTACGAAACGGATACCATGATTTAGCCTCCTTAACAGGATAGAGGCTGCCATTCGGACGATAGTCCGCCTCAAACTCCACCATAGCAAGGGGTTGAAAAAGCACCGACTTCACCGCCGACTTGCGCGAGCGGGGAATTTTCACCAGAAACGAAGCCCGTCCCGTGTGCTGCGTATAGATATCGACAATATTCGAAGTATCATTATACTTTAGACTATGAAGTACGATTCCGACTGTTTTTTGCAACATATTCTTCCATTATTAAGCCTCTACCACGTACAAAAGTAGTCAATTTCGAGGAAAATGAGCAGAAAACTAAAAAAAATCACTCGAATGTTTTGGAGATTTAAAAATAGTTCCTACCTTTGCAACCGCAAAAGAGAAAAACACTCTCTGATGCAAAAGCCAAGCTAAGGCTGGCAAGTTAAAGGCCTGGCCCCTTCGTCTATCGGTTAGGACGCAAGATTTTCATTCTTGAAAGGGGGGTTCGATTCCCCCAGGGGCTACAAATAAAAATAATAAAAGAACAAAACTAAAGATTAGTCGAGATGGCAAATCACAAATCATCAGTAAAGAGAATCAGACAGGAAGAGAAGAGAAGACTTCATAACAGATATTATGCAAAAACAATGCGTAACGCTGTTAAAAAACTTCGTGAGACTTCTGACAAAGCAGAAGCTGTTGCAATGTATCCAGGCATCCAAAAAATGTTGGACAAGTTAGCTAAGCGCAACATTATTCATAAGAATAAAGCTTCTAACCTGAAGTCTAAATTGGCTGCTCATATTAGCAAGCTCGCTTAAGCAAAGTCTTAAACTAAAAGATAAAATAGGCCGAATCGTATGATTCAGCCTTTTGTCGTTTCAGGAAGACTGAATACCAGGCGGACAACGCCTCCATTATCATAACCAAGCCATAAATTTACTTTTTTTATCCTCCAAGACTCCTTCTATCTCAGCATTTTTTCGTATCTTTGAGAGCTAAATAAAGAAATCGAATTAAACATGACTGAAGAAGAAAAGATAAACGGCGAGAACAATTATTCGGCCAGCAATATCCAGGTTCTTGAAGGACTGGAGGCCGTTCGTAAACGTCCCGCCATGTATATCGGAGATATCAGCGAAAAGGGTTTGCACCACTTGGTTTATGAAGTTGTTGACAACTCTATCGACGAAGCGCTGGCAGGATTCTGTGACCACATAGAAGTAACAATTAACGAAGACAACTCCATCACAGTGCAGGACAACGGCCGTGGTATCCCGGTGGATTTCCACGAAAAAGAAAAGAAATCCGCATTGGAAGTCGTTATGACGGTGCTCCATGCAGGAGGTAAATTCGATAAAGGTTCCTATAAAGTATCTGGTGGTCTTCACGGTGTAGGTGTATCGTGTGTGAATGCACTGTCCAAGCACATGACTACACAAGTATTCCGCAACGGTAAGATTTTCCAGCAAGAATATTCATGCGGACATCCCCTGTACTCGGTTAAAGAAGTAGGCAATGCAGAAATCAGCGGTACCAAACAAACCTTTTGGCCGGATGATTCTATCTTCACTGTTACCGAATATAAATATGATATCCTCGAAGCACGTATGCGCGAATTGGCTTACCTGAACAAGGGTATTACCATCTCGCTCACTGACCGTCGCCAGAAAGACGAGGAAGGCAACTTTAAGAAAGAAGTGTTCCACTCGGACGAAGGTGTGAAAGAGTTTGTACGCTTTCTGAACCGAAACAATGATTCACTGATTGACGATGTGATTTATCTGAACACAGAGAAAAACGGTACCCCAATTGAATGTGCTATCATGTACAACACCGGTTATCGTGAAAGTCTGCATTCTTATGTCAACAATATCAACACTATAGAAGGTGGTACACACGAAGCGGGATTCCGCAGCGCACTGACACGTGTACTTAAAAAATATGCCGAAGATATCAAGGCATTGGAGAAAGCAAAAGTCGAAATCTCGGGAGAAGACTTCCGCGAAGGCTTGATAGCTGTTATCTCTGTAAAAGTAGCCGAACCGCAATTTGAAGGACAAACCAAAACCAAGCTGGGTAACAGCGAAGTCAGCGGAGCCGTGAATCAAGCCGTGGGTGAAGCACTTACCTACTATCTGGAAGAGCATCCGAAAGAAGCAAAGCAGATTGTAGACAAAGTGATTTTGGCTGCTACTGCCCGTATTGCCGCACGCAAGGCCCGCGAATCTGTTCAGCGCAAAAGCCCGATGGGGGGTGGCGGACTGCCGGGCAAACTTGCCGACTGTTCCAGCCGTAATCCTGAGGAATGTGAATTATTCCTTGTCGAGGGTGACTCGGCAGGTGGTTCTGCCAAACAAGGACGCAGCCGTGCCACGCAAGCTATCCTGCCGCTGAGAGGTAAGATTCTGAACGTGGAAAAAGCGATGTGGCACAAAGCATTTGAAAGTGATGAAGTAAACAATATCATCACTGCACTGGGTATTCGTTTCGGTGTGGACGGTGACGACGACAGCAAGAAAGCAAACATTGACAAACTGCGTTATCATAAGGTGGTAATCATGACCGATGCCGATGTCGATGGTTCACATATCGACACTCTTATCATGACATTGTTCTACCGCTATATGCCGGAAATCATCGAAAACGGCCACTTATATATTGCTAATCCGCCTCTCTATAAATGTAGTAAAGGCAAAATCAGCGAATATTGCTATACTGAAGAAGCCCGTCAGGAGTTTATCCAAAAATATGGCGACGGTCAGGAAAACGGCATTCATACACAGCGATACAAAGGTTTGGGTGAAATGAATCCCGAACAGCTTTGGGAAACAACAATGAATCCTGAGACCCGTATCCTGAAACAAGTGACAATAGAAAATGCCGCAAACGTGGATTATATCTTCTCCATGCTGATGGGGGATGATGTAGGTCCGCGCCGCGAGTTCATAGAGAAAAACGCGACGTATGCGAATATCGACGCGTAATAGTTGTATTCAACTAAATATTTAAAAATTAAAAAAAACCAATCCTCACATCTTACAATTTGAGGTAGTCCCGACTCTTCACCGAGCCGGGACTTTTTACATACATCCTCCCCCTTCCGCACACAATAGGGCTCCCCTTTTCATTTATATTTCATTTCCTTTTCCCGAAGGGTGCCATAATACTTCCTTGTGCCATTTTCATCGATGAAATGGGAGAAAACAGACAAACACAAACGATAAGAGAGCTTCAGATAAACGTTCTTTTTCTTATAATTTTAATCACTTGATGAAGATTATATGCGGGAAAGTCTTAATTTTGGAACATCAAACCATTTGGAATATAAACCATTAATAAGATAATAATATGAAACTCACATTCCGAATCGAATACCGCACCGCCTGGGGAGAAGCACTCGGCGCAACATTATGCGGCAACGATAACCAACCAATCATGCTCAGCACCGGGGACGGAATCCGTTGGGAAGGCAGTGCCGAAATGACGGACGCCCCCGCAGGTATCCCTATCTCCTACCGTTATGGAGTGTACCGCGACGGACAATGTATCCGTCGGGAAAGCGGAACAATGCCCCATATCTTCTGTCCCGGCAAAAAGAGAAATTGCCACTATATATTAGATGACTTTTGGAAAGACCTTCCACAAGAATCCTATTTATATAGTTCTGCATTCAGCGGCGACTACCAATCTGCCAACAGTATAAAAACAATTGCTCCTGCCGATTGCAGTATTACCTTCCGTGCCCTTTGCCCCTGTTTACATCACAAACATCAGCAATTGGGAATTTGCGGACGCGGTGCAGCATTGGGAGACTGGGATGGCAAACGAGCTGTACTGATGGAAGAAATCCAACCCAACGAATGGACAGTAACTCTGAATGCCGCCAGCATGGAGTTCCCACTAGAATACAAATTTGTGGCTTGCAATGCCGATACTAAAGAAGTGGAAGAATGGGAAGCCCACAATAACCGCCTGCTCTACATCGACGGAATGAAAAAGGGAGAAATCTATCTCACTCCCGAAACTGAAGTCCATTTCACTTCTTCTGCACGCAAGGTGGCAGGTACTGCCATTCCGGTCTTCTCACTTCGTAGCGAAGGCAGTTTTGGCGTAGGCGACTTCGGTGACTTAAAGAAACTGATAGACTGGGCAGTGAGCACCCACCAGCAAGCTGTACAGATTCTTCCCATCAATGATACTACCATTACCAATACCTGGATGGATTCTTATCCCTACAACAGCATTTCAATTTATGCATTCCATCCCATGTACATTGATTTGCGTCAGTTGGGCAAACTAAAAGACAAAGAGGCACTAGCTGTCTATGAAGAGAAACGAAAAGAACTGAATGCTCTTCCCCAAATCGATTATGAAGCGGTGAACAACGCCAAACGAGCCTATCTGAAATCGATGTTCCAACAAACGGGAAAGAAAGTGCTGGCTTCTGCCGAATTCAAGAAGTTCTTCAAAGAAAATGAACATTGGTTACTCCCCTACGCTGCTTTCTCTTATTTAAGAGACCAGTATGGTACCCCCAATTTCAGCCAATGGCCTGAACATAATGAATACCATGCTGATGAGATAGCGGTCATGTGTGCACCCGAAAGCAACTGTTACGAAGAAATTGCTTTCTATTATTATGTACAATACAACCTGCACATCCAATTATTGGATGCCGGCAATTATGCACGCGAAAAAGGTATTATCTTTAAAGGAGATATTCCCATAGGCATCAGCCGCAATAGTGTGGAAGCCTGGATTGAGCCCTACTATTTCAATATGAACGGACAAGCCGGTGCACCGCCCGATGCATTCTCTACCAACGGACAGAACTGGGGTTTACCCACATACAATTGGGATGTAATGGAGAAGGACAACTACCAATGGTGGCAAAAGCGTTTCCGCAAAATGGCAGAATACTTTACCGCCTACCGCATTGACCACATCTTGGGCTTCTTCCGCATTTGGGAGATTCCATTCCATTCGGTTCATGGCTTACTGGGACAGTTTGTACCTGCCCTGCCGATGAGTGTAGACGAAATACAAAGCTATGGGTTGACCTTCCAAAAAGACTTCATGACGAAGCCATTCATTAATGAGAATATCCTGAACCGCATTTTCGGCGAGAAAGCTGGTATGGTGAAAGAGACATTCGTGCGGCACTGCCATGATGACATTTATGAAATGCGTTCTGAATTTGATACGCAGCGTAAGGTAGAATCCTATTTTGCCGACCGGAAAGACGAAGAAAGCAGAAATATATGTGAAGGACTGTACGCACTAATCAGCAATGTACTTTTCGTGCCCGACCGTAAACACCCTTCCATGTATCATCCGCGTATCGCTGTGCAGAACGACTTCATTTTTGAGGTGCTGAGCTGGGGAGATAAAGAAGCATTCAACCGCCTTTATAACCACTATTATTATCAACGTCATAACCAGTTCTGGTATCAGGAAGCAATGAAGAAACTCCCTATCCTGACACAGTCTACATCGATGCTGGTATGTGGTGAAGACTTGGGCATGGTGCCCGACTGTGTGCCCTGGGTAATGGAACAGTTGCAGATACTCAGCCTTGAGATTCAGCGTATGCCCAAAAATCCCCAACACGAGTTCGGCCATGTATGGGAATATCCTTATCGTTCGGTTTGCACCATTTCTACCCATGACATGTCTACATTGCGGGGCTGGTGGGAAGAAGATTACGAACAGACCTGCCGTTACTACAATCAGGTGATGGGACACTGGGGCGAAGTACCTGCCACCGCACCGGGATGGGTTTGCGAAGAGATTGTGCGCAGCCACTTGGAATGTCCGTCTTTGCTCTGTATCCTGTCATTCCAAGACTGGTTATCGATGGACGAGGAAATCCGTTATCCGGATGTAAACGCCGAACGAATTAATGTGCCGGCCAACCCGCGCCATTATTGGAGATACAGAATGCATCTCACTCTGGAAGAGCTGATGAAGAGCGACAAGTTTAATGAAAAGATGAAAGAAATGATTGATGCCACAGGCAGATTCTAACTTATATCAATATCATGAAGAAAATACCGGATTTAGGATTTTGGAAACTGTGGAATATTAGTTTCGGATTCTTTGGCGTACAAATAGCCTACGCTCTGCAAAGTGCTAATATAAGCCGTATCTTTTCCACACTGGGGGCAGACCCTCACGACTTAAGTTACTTTTGGATTCTTCCTCCACTGGCAGGAATCATTGTGCAACCTATCATCGGTGCCTTGAGCGACCGCACCTGGACACGTTTCGGACGACGTATTCCTTACCTGTTTGTGGGGGCGCTCGTTGCGGTGTGTGTCATGTGCCTGTTGCCGAATGCAGGAAGTTTCGGCATGAGCGTCGGTGCTGCCATGATTTTTGGCTTGGTTTCTTTGATGTTCCTCGACACTTCCATCAATATGGCTATGCAACCTTTTAAAATGATGGTAGGCGATATGGTCAACGAAAAACAAAAAGGGCTTGCCTATTCCATTCAAAGTTTTCTTTGTAATGCAGGAAGTTTGGCTGGATACCTGTTTCCGTTTATCTTTGCGGCAATCGGTATTAGCAATATCGCCCCCAAGGGTGTCGTGCCTGATTCTGTCATCTACTCTTTCTACATCGGGGCGTTCATCCTGATACTTTGCGTCCTTTATACATCGGCCAAAGTGAAGGAATTTCCACCTGAAGAATATGCAGAATATCACGGCATTACCAATGAGGAGAAAAAGGAAAAGACAAATATGTTCAAGCTATTGGTCAAAGCCCCGAAAGCTTTCTGGACGGTAGGCTTGGTGCAATTCTTTTGTTGGGCAGCTTTCATGTTTATGTGGACTTACACCAATGGAACTGTGGCATTGAATGTCTTTGATACTCCTACGGTAGAAACAATGGCAGGAGGTGTAGCGAAAGTAGTTCTCGACACTCAATCCATGCAATATCAGAATGCTGCCGACTGGGTAGGTATCCTGTTTGCGGTACAGGCAATCGGCTCTGTCATTTGGGCTGCAGTGATTCCGACAATTAAAAACAAAAAGTTTGCCTATGTACTCAGTCTGGTACTTGGAGGCATCGGTTTCATCTCTATTTTGTTCATCCATAATCAATATGCATTATTTGTATCATTCGTATTGATTGGTTGTGCATGGGCAGCAATGTTGGCTTTGCCTTTTACTATTCTGACCAATGCACTGACAGGAGGACACATGGGTACTTACCTGGGACTGTTCAATGGAACCATCTGTGTCCCGCAAATCGTAGCCGCTTCGCTGGGAGGAATGATACTAAAGATGTTTACCACAACAGGCAACGTTGCCCCGGAAGTTAATATGCTGGTATTGGCAGGGATATTCCTCATTATCGGTGCCGGCTGTGTGGGTATTATTAAGGAGAAACAGTAACGGATAAAGGCATCATAAAACACGTTAGTACGCATCGCCTCATACGTACTAACGTGTAAGCCCACACATACAGAGGCAGAGCCCCACACATACGGACGTGTAAAGTGACGCGTCAGGCCGCGTCATAAATTCATCACATCGTGCTCGAATCGTTCTTTATCTCCTATGGCCTTATTCCTTATCTTACTGCGATAGTTGTATATCGTAGCCAAAGAATACCCCAAGAAATGGGCAATCTTATTACTGTCTGTCACTCCCAAGCGAATCAATGCGAAGATGCGAAGTTCAGTAGTCAACAGTTCGCCCGATTTAGGATATATTCTTCCTTCTTCTATCAACAATTTATTAAAAGAAGGGATAAAATGAGGGAATAACTCCAAGAAGGATTTATCAAATTCATTATAAAAGTCTTTCCGCTCGTCACGGATAAACTGTTCCGACTTAATGGCTTTAAACAAATCATCTATGCGGGATGCCATCGCCATTTTTGCCAATGAGCGGCGGTAGAGCTCCAACTTATCAAGATAAATCACACATCTGTCCAGATAACGGGCAATATACACTTCTTTTATCTTACCGGTCTGCTCCAGTTCGTCATTGACATCGGTCAACCGCTTGTTAGCCAAACTTAAATCTCTACGCATGGCCGACAGTTTCTTCATCCATCTATACAGATAGAAAATTGCAGCAATGAGAAAAAGAGACAAAAGGCTGACACTAATCAACAGGGTACGAGAAATCTGACGCTCCCTTTGTTCCTTCAATTTATAAGCCTTGTCAATGATGGGAAAGAACTGAGCCACTTCGATAAAGCGTAGCCGGGCATTGCACGAAACGGCATCCTCCATCGAGCAATTCAGATATTTATATGCACGGTCTATATCTCCTTTTTCATACATCAGTTGGGCTAGTTTCTGCAGAGATGCATACTCTTTTGTGGCAGACTCCAAATCAACCACAGCGGTCAAGGCCAAATAATAAATCTGTTTATCCACATCCTCAGTCACATCATACACCTCGGACAACGTATAATAGATATATGCCTTCTGTCGCTTATCAGGGTTCTGCTCCAACAGGCCATTCAGAATAACCAGTGAGCTGTCCGGTTTACCTATCACCATGTACTTCTCCGCCAACACGATATCCCTGTCCACTCCCGGATATGCCGTTGCCAATATGGAATCACGATAAGCATCAGTCCTCTCCAGATACTTTTGCTTTTCCTCCGTATTGGTCGTATAGTCGGCCACCCAACCGTAATAAGCCCGGAAAGTACGATAATAATAATTCAACGGTCCCTGCTTCAGCACTTGGGGATTAATCTGCCTCAACTGTTCCAATGACTCATTATACATCCCCATCACTCCCATAACCTCAGCACGATTGATGATGATTTCGTTTTTCAACTCAGGTTTGTCAAGCAACGGAAGCAAATGCATTTTCTCATTTATATAATATAAAGAGGAGTCTGCCTGATAATGCAGATAAAGATAAAAAA
The DNA here is from genome assembly GCA_948956705.1 of uncultured Phocaeicola sp. Next base: position 82,897 of record CARCZS010000005.1, on the reverse strand, counting down.
GCGACCCGCAGAGTTCATACTTCTCCCCATGGTCCTTGGACCGGTGAAGCCGAGCCTTTATTTCATCAATTTCTTTTTCTTTCTCCACATGGAAAGAATGCTTTTCCTCTATGACTCTATCCAGCTCTTTCAGCACAGATTCATTAGGTCCTTTCCCTGCCATCAAAGTCATCGGACAGATAAAAAGGAGCAATATAAGACAATATGTGATTTTTCTCATTCCGTATTAATTAAGTATTACACAAATATATAAAGATAAGTAATTAAAATAAAGAAAAACAAGAAATATATTTTCATATCCATTTATATTTTCCATTAGGCCGAACGGCATAAATCCACTAATAATCAATCACATAAGGGCAAAATACATTTATATTTTTATTCTACTCCTAAAAAGGGATTCATTACTCTCCTACATTTGCAACACCAAGCAAACCGAATAACATTAAATACTATATATTATGAAAAGAAGCTTTATACTTATGACACTGCTCGCACTCTTCGGCTTACAGCACACCACGTCTGCAGCCATTATCAAGAAAGTTGCCCCAACCTTCTGGTGGGCAGGTATGAAAAATCCCGAATTGCAAGTATTATTGTATGGCGATAATATCTCGTCAAGCGATGTGAGTATTTCCTCCAAAGACATTCTGTTAAAGGAAGTAATCAAACAAGAAAACCCGAACTATCTTCTCTTATATATGGATTTGTCGGAAGCGGCTCCCCAATCTTTCAATATAACGTTGAAACAAGGTAAAAAAGAAACTGTTGTCCCTTACGAAATCAAACAACGTAGAAACGGTGCTTCCGATGTAAAAGGATTCAATGCCGGTGACGTACTTTATCTGATTATGCCGGACCGTTTTTCTAATGGTGATCCTTCGAACGATATTATCCCGGGAATGCTTGAAGCAAAAGTAGACCGTAATGAACCGTTTGCACGCCATGGCGGTGACTTGAAAGGTATCGAAAATCATTTGGATTACTTGGACAAACTGGGTGTCACTGCCATTTGGCTCAACCCTATCCAAGAAAATGATATGAAAGAAGGTTCATACCATGGTTACGCCATCACCGACTACTACCAGGTAGACCGCCGCTTCGGTAACAACGAAGAGTTCCGCAAACTGGTAGATGCCGCTCACGCCAAAGGAATGAAAGTAGTAATGGACATGATATTCAACCATTGCGGCAGTGAGAACTATCTCTTCAAAGATATGCCTTCAAAAGACTGGTTCAATTTCAGAGGAAACTATGTACAGACTTCTTATAAGACCGCCAGTGTACAAGATATACATGCCGCTGACTATGAGCGCAAATTGGCAGTCGACGGTTGGTTCACCGAATCAATGCCCGACTTCAACCAACGCAACCGCCATGTAGCAAACTATCTGATTCAAAGCAGTATTTGGTGGATTGAATATGCAGGTATCAACGGAATTCGCCAAGACACACATCCATACGCAGACTTTGATATGATGTCAAATTGGTGTAAAGCCGTCAATGAGGAATATCCCGACTTCAACATCGTGGGTGAAACTTGGCTGAACAGCAATGTACTTGTTTCTTTTTGGCAAAAAGACAGCAAACTTGCCGCACCCAGAAACTCAAATCTCCGCACAGTGATGGACTTCCCCCTGATGGAGCACATGAACCGGGCTTTCGATGAAGAGACAACCGACTGGAACGGAGGATTATTCCGCCTTTATGATTATCTGACACAAGACCTTGTCTATGCAGACCCCATGAATCTGCTGATATTCCTCGACAACCACGACACTTCACGCTTCTACCACAACGATGAAGACACCAAGAACCTGAACCGCTACAAACAAGCACTTACTTTCTTGCTTACTACCCGCGGTATTCCTCAGATTTATTATGGTACAGAAATATTAATGGCGGCAGACAAAGCGAATGGCGACGGCCTCCTCCGTTGTGACTATCCCGGCGGATGGCAGGGAGATCCACGCAATTGTTTCCAAAACGCCAATCGCACCGCTCAACAAAGAGAAGCATTTGACTATATGCAGAAATTGTTGCAATGGAGAAAAGGAAATGAAGCTATCGCCAAAGGAACACTAAAACATTTTGCACCCAATAAAGGAGTATATGTATACGAAAGAAAATATGGAAACAAATCGGTTACTGTATTTATGAACGGCAACGATAAGGAACAATGCATTGATTTAACTCCTTATAAAGAAATATTGCCACAGACATCTGCCGCTGATGTTTTGACGGGTACTAAAGTTGATTTAAGAAAAGAATTAACGCTATCCGGTCGTGAGATATTGATTTTAGAGTTCTGATATAGTTCACTTTGATTTATATTTATCGGATGTTGCAAATCAGACAATACATTAATATTCAATCAGATAACATTAAGCAAAGAATAAATTCATTTATATTTTTATTCTTGTGAGATTTTTGAATATACAAGAGCCTTACATTTGCAACATCCGAAACAAAACAGAGTTAGGAAACTTGTTAGCTTATAATTTAATACCATAGTTATATGAAAATTAAAAAGAAACTTTCACTCATTGCATTCATTTGCATTTCATTCATAGCAAATGCACAGCAAAAACTTACATCACCGGATGGCAATCTGGAAATGACTTTCCACCTAAATGGAGAAGGCGCCCCCATTTATGAACTGACCTATAAACAAAAACCTGTCATCAAACCCAGCAAACTGGGGCTGGAATTGAAAAAAGAAGATGCCGATGCTAAGACAGACTTTGAATGGACAGACCGTAAAGATGCCGACAAACTTGATTCTAAAACAAACCTATATAATGGATTTGAGCTGAAGGATGCCCAAACTTCTACTTTTGACGAAACTTGGCAACCGGTATGGGGAGAAGAAAAAGAAATTCGCAATCATTACAATGAGCTGGCAGTAACCCTGAACCAGCCGGCAAACGATAGGTATATCATCATACGCTTCCGTCTTTTCAATGACGGGCTGGGCTTCCGCTACGAATTCCCCCTGCAGAAGAACCTGAATTATTTTGTTATCAAAGAAGAACGTTCACAATTCGGTATGGCAGGAGACCATACTGCTTATTGGATTCCCGGAGATTATGACACGCAGGAATACGACTATACCGTTTCCCGTCTGTCTGAAATCAGAGGTTTGATGAAGACAGCCATTACCCCCAACTCTTCACAAACCCCATTCTCGCCCACAGGTGTTCAAACGGCCTTGATGATGAAGACAGACGACGGACTGTATATCAATCTTCACGAGGCAGCATTAATCGATTATGCCTGTATGCATCTGAATCTGGATGATAAGAACATGGTATTCGAATCATGGCTGACTCCCGACGCACAAGGTGATAAAGGATATATGCAGACACCTTGTTCTTCACCGTGGCGCACCGTCATCGTGAGTGATGACGCACGCAATATCCTTGCTTCACGTATTACTTTAAATCTGAATGAGCCTTGCAAAATTGAAGATACATCATGGATTAAACCGGTGAAATATATCGGTGTTTGGTGGGATATGATTACCGGTAAAGGTTCTTGGGCTTACACAGACGAACTTTCCAGCGTGAAATTGGGAGAAACCGATTATTCTAAAACCAAACCAAACGGAAAGCATTCTGCAAACACAGCTAATGTGAAACGATACATTGATTTCGCGGCTCAGCACGGTTTTGACCAAGTATTGGTAGAGGGATGGAACGAAGGTTGGGAAGACTGGTTTGGCAAGAGTAAAGATTATGTTTTCGACTTTGTGACTCCTTATCCCGACTTTAATGTGAAAGAACTTCAGAACTATGCGGCAAGTAAAGGTGTTAAACTAATGATGCATCATGAAACTTCGGCTTCTGTACGTAACTACGAGCGTCACATGGACAAAGCTTACCAATTTATGGCCGACAATGGTTATAACTCGGTGAAGAGTGGTTATGTGGGCAACATCATCCCTCGTGGAGAACACCATTACGGACAATGGATGGACAACCATTATCTCTATGCGGTAAAGAAAGCAGCCGATTATAAAATCATGGTAAATGCACATGAAGCAGTACGCCCTACCGGTATTTGTCGCACTTATCCTAACCTGATAGGCAACGAATCGGCTCGCGGAACAGAATATGAATCGTTTGGCGGAAATAATGTTAATCATACTACTATACTTCCGTTTACCAGACTGATTGGAGGACCGATGGATTACACTCCGGGCATCTTTGAGACACATTGTAACAAGATGAGTCCGACGAATAATTCACAAGTACGCTCTACGCTGGCACGTCAGCTGGCATTATACGTCACCATGTACAGTCCATTGCAAATGGCTGCTGACATTCCCGAAAACTACGAACGCTTCATGGATGCGTTCCAGTTTATCAAAGATGTGGCAATAGACTGGGATGAAAGTAAATATCTGGAAGCCGAACCGGGAGACTATATCACTATCGCCCGCAAAGCCAAGGGAACAAATGACTGGTACATTGGTTGTACAGCAGACGAAAACGGCCATACATCCAAACTGACATTTGATTTCCTCGAACCGGGAAAACAATACATCGCTACCATATATGCTGATGCAAAGGACGCCGATTGGAAAAACAATCCGCAGGCATACACTATTCGCAGAGGCATTTTGACCAGCAAGAGCAAATTAAACTTGCGTGCAGCCAGTGGCGGCGGTTATGCAATCAGCATTAAAGAGGTGAAAGATAAATCAGAGGTAAAAGGAATAAAGAGGTTATAAATTAATTGTAATTATCGAAAAGACCGTTTTCAATAGGTATTTATTAAAGTAAAAAACATGAATAAATAACTTAACTTTAAATTTAAAGACATGAAAAGAAACGTGATGTTTAAAATCCTACTCATGATAGTAGTGGGATTGTTCTTGTCCCTAGACGCATTTGCCCAGCAAATGACGGTTAAAGGAATTGTCAAAGATACAACCGGCGAGCCGATTATCGGTGCCAATGTTGTAGTGAAAGGAAGTAGCAACGGTACAATTACCGACTTCGAAGGCAACTTCCAATTCAACGCCAACAAAGGCGATATTATTGTGATTTCATTTATCGGTTATCAAGCACAGGAAGTACCTGCCGCTGCTAACCTGAACATTATTCTGAAAGATGATACACAATTATTGCAGGATGTAGTGGTCATTGGTTATGGTACCGTTAAAAAGAATGATGCAACCGGTTCTGTAACAGCCATTAAGCCAGACCAATTGAGCAAAGGTATTACGACCAATGCACAAGACATGTTGTCCGGTAAAGTTGCCGGTGTCAGCGTTATTTCCAACGACGGTGCTCCCGGCAGCGGTGCCCAGATTCGTATCCGCGGCGGTTCCTCTTTGAATGCCAGCAACGACCCGTTATTGGTTATCGACGGATTGGCTATTGACAATCAAGGTATCAAAGGTATGTCAAACGGTCTGTCAATGGTCAACCCTGAAGATATCGAAACTTTCACTGTATTAAAAGATGCTTCTGCAACAGCTATCTACGGTTCACGTGCATCCAACGGTGTAATTATCATCACTACCAAAAAAGGAAAGAGCGGACAAGCACCGAAAGTGAACTATAACGGTTCTATTTCTTTGGCCACCACTCAAAAGCGTTATGACGTACTGGATGGAAATGAATACCGTGCTTACGCCCAGCAGTTATGGGGAGATAAATATCCCGCAGAAATGGATACAGCCAACACAGACTGGCAAGACCAGATTTTCCGTACCGCTGTAAGTACTGACCATCATGTATCTATCACCGGTGGATTCAAGAATGTTCCGTATCGCGTATCTGTAGGTTACACCAATGAAAATGGTATTATCAAAACTTCCAACTTCCAGCGTTTGACTGCATCTGTCAATCTTGCTCCGTCATTCTTTGATGACCATTTAAAATTCAACATCAACGCCAAATACATGTATGGCAAGAACCGTTACGCCGATTCTGGTGCAGCTGTAGGCGGCGCATTGTCTATTGCTCCTACTCACCCTGTTTATGGAACAGGAGATGCATTTAAATTCTCAGGCGGCTACTGGCAGGATATGCAGGCAACAGACGGTTTCAGTGATAAAGACTGGACTTATACGACAGATAAAAATACTCCTCAAAACCCGTTGGCTGCGCTGGAACAACGTAATAAGAAAGCAAACAGCAACGACTTTGTAGGAAATGTAGAAGTAGACTATAAAGTTCATTTCTTACCGGACTTGCGTCTTCATGCCAGCATCGGCGGTGAATATGCAGACGGTGATGAACGTGAAATTGTTTCTCCATATTCATACACCAATAACTATTACGGATGGAATGGGTTGTCTACCCAGTATAAGTATAATATATCCTACAATGCTTATGCACAATACATCAAGTCTCTTGGCGCACACGATTTCGACATCATGGTCGGCGGTGAGGAACAACACTTCCACCGTAATGGTGCTGACGGCGTAGGTCAAGGATGGGATGCTTATAAGAACGAACCGGTAGATCAGGCATTGCGCAGTCAAAAAGCTTATGCTACACGCAATACACTGGTTTCTTTCTTCGGACGTTTAAACTACTCTTTACTGAGCCGCTATTTATTCACGTTCACTATGCGTTGGGATGGTTCTTCACGTTTCAGCAGCGACAACCGTTGGGGTACATTCCCTTCATTGGCTTTAGGCTGGAAGATAAAAGAAGAAAGCTTCCTTAAAAATGTGAACTTCCTTTCTGATTTGAAACTTCGTCTTGGCTGGGGTATCACAGGACAACAGGATATAGGTGATGACTTTGCATTTCTTCCTCTGTATGTGACGAGTGATGACTATGCACAATATCCTTTTGGCGATACCTACTACAGTACTTCACGCCCCAAGGCTTTCAACACAGATTTGAAGTGGGAAAAGACAACCACCTGGAACGGCGGTTTGGATTTTGGCTTCCTGAATGGAAGAATATCAGGCGCTATTGACGGATACTATCGTGAAACAGAAGACTTGCTGAACAGTGTCAAGATTCCTGTAGGAACTAATTTCAATGCACAGATGATGAAGAATATCGGTTCTTTAAAGAATTACGGTGTGGAATTCTCCATCAATGCCAAGCCAATTGTATCCAAAGACTTTACATGGGATTTGACTTACAACGTTACTTGGAACCACAACGAGATTACCAAGTTAAATGGCGGCGACGATAGTGACTACTACGTTGAGACCGGTGACAAGATATCTAAGGGTAACAATACCAAGGTTCAAGCAAATAAAGTAGGCCATGCAGCCAACGCTTTCTATGTTTACCAACAAGTCTACGATGAGAACGGAAAGCCTATCGAAAATATGTTTGTAGACCGCAACGGCGATGGCAAGATTAACAGTGCCGACAAATATATCTATAAGAAACCGGCTGCCGACGTATTGATGGGTCTGACTTCCAAAATGCTGTATAAAGACTGGGACTTCAGCTTCTCTTTACGTGCAAGCCTCAACAACTATGTCTATTATGACTTTTTGAGCAATAAGGCAAATGTCAGTGCTTCCGGCCTGTACACAAACAATGCATACGTCAATACAACCAAAGAAGCCATCGCTCTTGGTTTCACAGGAAAAGGCGAATACTATATGAGTGACTATTTCGTTCGCAACGCTTCATTCATCCGTTGTGACAATATCACGTTGGGGTATTCTTTCAAAAACTTACTCCGGTCACAAGCCTATCAGGGAGTGGGCGGCCGTGTATTTGCTACCGTACAGAATCCGTTTGTCATTTCTAAATACAAAGGACTCGACCCGGAAATCAAAAGTGGTATAGACAGCAGCCCATACCCTAGAGCAACGACATTCTTATTAGGTGTCAGCCTTCAATTTTAACTTAACTTTAAAACGAAATAATCATGAAAACAAGATATTTTAAAAAGATATTCGCCTCAGCACTAGTGGTCGCTGCCATTCTAGGCACCAGTTCGTGCATTAATGATTTGGATATTAGTCCGATTGATCCTCAATATGCTCCCAGCTTCGACCAGAATGATGTATTCGTAAAAGAATATGCATTATTAGGTTTGACAGGACAAAAGGGTCCGGCCGGATCAGCCGACCTCGACGGACAAGATGAAGGTGAATCAGGCTTTTACCGTACCATCTTTAACTGCAACGAATTGCCAAGTGACGAATGTATCTGGGCTTGGCAGACCGACGTAGATATTCCCCAGTTGACAAACATCGGTTGGAACTCTTCCAGTATCCGTACCGAATGGGTATATGTCCGCTTGGGATACAACATCACACAGCTCAACTTCTTCCTCGACCAGACAGAAGGAAAAGACGATGAAGAAACAATGCGCCAACGCTCTGAAGTCCGCTTCCTGCGTGCATTACATTATTTCTACTACCTCGATTTATTTGGTAAAGCTCCATTTAAAGAGCACTTTAACAATGAACTTCCGGTTGAAAAGAAAGGCAGCGATTTATATGCCTACATTCAGAATGAGTTAAGCGAGTGCGAAAGTGCCATGTATGAACCACGCCAAGCCCCATTCGGCCGTGCAGACAAAGCAGCAAACTGGCTACTGCGTGCACGTCTGTATCTGAATGCTGAAGTATATACCGGCAAAGCAGATTATGCCAACGCAAGGGATTATGCAGACAAAGTAATCAACTCATCTTATAAGTTATGCCCTGAATATCGTTTGCTGTTCATGGCAGATAACGATGAAAATGCACAGGCAATGCAAGAAATTATCCTGCCTATCCGTCAGGATGGTATCAAGACACGTTATTATGGAGGTTCCACTTATTTGGTCAATGGTACCCGCACTGCCGGTATGCCGCGTATGGGTACTACCAATGGATGGTCTTGTATCTTCTCACGCGCAGCATTGGTTAAGAAATTCTTCCCTGATCTTTCTCAAGTGCCGATGTTGCCCGGTGACATTGAAGTGCCCGCCGCAGAGAATATCAACACAGATGAGAAAATCGATGCTTTCGATGCTCAATATGGTACAAGAACGGTAGATATGATTAAAGCGGCAGGCGATGACCGTGCCATGTTCTATTCAGGAATCGGTGGCGGCATCCGCAAAGTCGAGACTGATGTCATTTCCGGTTTTAAAGACGGGTTATCTATCGTAAAATGGCAAAATATCCGTTCAGACGGACAGCCGACACATCATACAGAATATCCTGATACCGACATTCCTTTGATGCGTTTATCTGAAGCCTATCTGACCCGTGCCGAGGCAAAATTCCGCTTGGGAGAAGATGCAACCGAAGATATCAATACTCTTCGCAAACGCGCCAACTGCACCAGACTTGTTCAGACGGTGACTGAAAAAGAAATTATTGATGAATGGGCACGTGAGTTTTATCTGGAAGGACGTCGTCGTTCGGACTTGATTCGTTTCGATATGTTCACCAGCAATAAATACTTGTGGGATTGGAAAGGCGGATCAGCAACCGGAACTTCTGTTTCTTCTTTCTACAATGTTTATCCTATTCCGGCATCGGATATGAATAACAATCCGAACATGTCACAAAACACAGGATATTAATCAGTAGTTTCCGTTTAACAATTAAAGTATGTACATTATGAAAAAGATATTCAACATATTGCTTCTTGCTGTAGTCACCCTATCCGTGTTTACAGCATGCGAAAAGGACGATGACAGCAATCCCGTTCTAAACGAGCCGACCACCTTTTCACTCAACCTGCCGCCATACGCAGCTAGGAATGTGTACGATTTAAAAAATTCGAAGACAGTAGAACTGACTTGTTCACAGCCTGATTATGGTTTCCCGGCTGCCACAACATACAGTGTCCAGGTGGCGCTTGATTCTGAATTTACAGAAAAGACAGAAGAAAGTGAAGCGAACTATACCGAATTGGCTACAACTTATTCTACAGCCAAAATGGATGTAGTGGCATCTGAACTGAATACGGCTATCATAGAGTTATGGGCTGCCCAAAATGAAGGAGTCGATTTCCCGACGACGCCAATTAGCGTCTTTATCCGTCTGAAGGCTACCATTACAGGCAGTGACAGAGGGGTGTGCATTTCTAATGTAATAGTATTGCCGAAAGTACTGGGCAACGCATCCAACGACAAATTAGAAACACCCCAAACCATGTTCCTCGTTGGTTCTATGCTTGATACAGAATGGACTATCTGGAAACCAATGGTACAAGTCAGCGGTTTGGACGGACAATTCTGGAGACTGATTTATTTCGCAGCCGGTGATGAATTCAAGTTCGGAACCAAAGAGAAAGAATATATCGGTTCGGACGATACCCGTTTAACAATTACAGACAAGGCCGAATCCGGTGTTACCGGCACCAACAGCGGCAACATAACTGTCAAGAATGCCGGTTGGTATGTAGTCTTTATCAAAGCAGCAGTAAAAGGCAGTGATTATGCATTTAGCATGACATTCTATCCGGGCGAAATATACCTGTTCGGAGCAACCAATGGCGGAACATGGGACTATAGCGACACTTGGAAATTCACTACCCCTGACAGTAAAGACGGTTCATTCGTCTCTCCTGCCATGACAGCAAGCGGTGAAGCCCGTATCTGCGTTAAGACGGATGTCGATTGGTGGAGAACCGAATTTACACTCTGTAACGGTGAAATCTTCTATCGCGAAAACAATCCGGTCAATGACAGTTGGGGTAAAGATGTAGGTCCTAAGTATTCTATTCAGGGAGCAGCGGGCAAAACCGTCCAACTCAACTTCACAGCCGGAACAGGAGAACTAAAATAATAACCTTAAAACGAAAGATTCATCATGAAAAAACAATTTATATACGCAGGAATGTTTCTATTAACCATAGGATTCTCTGCATGTAACGAAGATTTTAAGGACTGGGCTGACCCCCAGTCCAATCCCCAAGAGGATAATGCAGAACAAATGACTGCTACTTTCGCAACAGGTAAAGATGCTCATATTATCATGGACGAAGCTACTGCCGACTCTGTGGAAATCGTGAAATTAACTTCAACAACAGCCGTGGAAGGTAGTACCATTACTCTCAGCTCTTTATCATTCAACGATGATTACTCTTTACCCTTCACAGCCAAAGACGGTACTGTAAAAGTTGCCTTGGCCCAACTGGACAGCATTACCCAAGAAATATATAAAAGCCGTGCCAGTGTAGAACGCAGCCTGCGCGCCATTGTCAAGGCAGCAGCCACAACCCCGGCAGGAGACGGTATCCAGCTTTCGGGCAATGAAGTGAATATCCTACTGAAACCGGGATCCACTCCCGAGGTAGACCCGAAAGGTTACTATGTAGTAGGCGCATTCACCGGTTGGAATGCAGTCGGTGCTTTGCCCATGACACCCGATCCCAACAATGAGAATGTCTATACATTGGAAACCGAAACAACAGAGGCTAATCAGAACTTTAAGATTTTCCCGGCTGCCGCCATCAACGGTCAGGAAATCGACTGGTCACAGGCGTTAGGAGCGAAAAAAGACGGTGACACGGCTGCCGAAAACTTCCTGACCTGGAAAGTGGGTGATAAAGAAGCAGGAGCCATCATGGTGGAAGAAGCCGGTAAAATCAAGATTTCAATCAATGTAACCGATTTCCGCTATTCAGTAAAAGACAATAGCGCCCCCACAGAACTCTATATGACCGGAAGTGCATATAATTGGGGCAAGATATGGAAACAGCTTGTTCCTGTCAACGACACAAAAGGGGCATTCTGGGGCATTTACTATTTCGCAGCTAACGACCAAGTGAAATTTGCTCCGCAAGCTGATTGGGGTAATGACTTCGGTTTTACCGCCACTATCTCGCAAGCGTCTGTCGACCGTGCCGAATTGTCAGATTCCGATGGAAATATCAAGGTAGGCAAGGAAGGCTGGTATCTGGTCTATGTATCGGTCATCGGTAATAACCGGGTGGTAGAGTTTGAAACACCTAATGTATATCTGATGGGAGATACTTCTTATGACGGCTGGAATGCTCAGTTAGTAGAACAAGACTTGTTTATCATCCCCACAGAAGCAGACGGTTCATTCGTCTCACCGGCATTCGCCAAGGACGGAGAAGTCCGTATATGCGTACATCCCGAAGCTGCCGCCGCTGACTGGTGGAGAACAGAATTTATCATCCTGAACGGTAAAATCGAGTATCGCGGCAACGGTGGAGACCAAGACCGAGTACAAGGGAAAACCGGTCAGAAAGCATATCTGAACTTCTCAGACAACACCGGAAAAATAGAATAACCAGTATACAGATTAAAAACCTTGAAAGCCGTCCTTCGTCCAAAAGGACGGCTTTTTTAATAGACACCCATTATGAAAAAATATAATTATTCCCTTCTATTAGGGTTATTGTTTTCCTGTTTATTCGCTGCCTGCTCGGATAACGACAAAGACGATTTTACGATAGAAGAAGTGGAGGGGCTGAATTACTCTCCCCAAACGCCGGATGCCGACCAAGCGCTGACCATTACTTTCAAAGCACCAACGTCGTCCGCCCTGTTCGGATACAAAGGTGATGTATATATCCATACCGGCATAGTGAGCGAAGGCGACTGGCAGTATGTCCCGGCCGAATGGAACCAGAATACAGACAAATGCAAGATGGTAAAGCGAGAAGACAATGTATGGAGCATCACTCTGGAACCCAGCATACGCGATTGGTTCCATTCGGACAAGACACCGATAGAAAAACTGGGTATCGTCATCCGTAGCTCCGACGGCAGTCTAAAAGGAATCGGCAACGACTCCTTTGTAAAAGTAACAGACAACAAATACCAGGAGTTTGCACCCGCCGAAATCAGATATGCCTCCCTTCCGGAAAATGTAGAAGAAGGCATCAACATCATCAATGCCAATACCGTAACCCTTGTGCTCTATGATAAAGACACCGAAGGTAACCACAAAGACTTTGCACACGTCCTCGGCGACTTCAACAACTGGGAGCTGACAAATAACGATAACTGCCGGATGTATCGCGATGATGCTGCCGGTTGCTGGTGGATTACACTGAACAACCTCAACCCATCCAAAGAATATGCATTTCAATACTATACAGGAACCCAAGAAGGTGAAGTAATCCGCTTGGGAGATGCCTATTGCGAAAAAATTCTTGACCCGGAGCACGACAATGATATCCCGGCATCTGTCTATCCCGACAACAAGACTTATCCCAAAGACGGAAAAGGAATTGTCTCGGTATTCAAGACACAAAGAGACAACTATGCCTGGAGTATACCCGATTTCAAGATACAACACCCCAAACAACTGGTTATCTATGAAATGCATCTGCGCGATTTCACAACCGATCATACCATCAATGGCGCTTTGCAGAAACTGGATTATCTGAAAGCCATGGGCATCAATGCCATCGAGCTGATGCCTGTCCAGGAATTTGACGGCAATGACAGTTGGGGCTATAACCCTTCCTTCTATTTTGCCCTCGACAAGACATACGGTACCCCTAAAATGTATAAAGACTTCATCGATGCCTGCCATCGGAAAGGCATAGCCGTCATTCTTGACGTCGTATACAATCATGCGACCGGAAATATGCCTTTTGCCCGATTGTATTGGGACAATGCAAAGAACAAGACTGCCCGAAACAATCCTTACTTTAACACAGACGCCCCGCATCCTTACAGTGTTTTCCAAGACTTTAACCACGAAAGCCCATTGGTGCGCAAGTTCGTCAAACGGAACCTGAAGTTCCTGCTGGACGAATATAAAATAGACGGTTTCCGCTTCGACCTCACTAAAGGTTTCACCCAAACCGCATCTACCGAAGCCACCGCCTCCAACTATGATGCAAGCCGCATAGCCATTCTAAAAGACTATAACTCGGCAGTCAAGGCAGTCAAAAGTGATGCATTCGTCATATTCGAGCACTTTTGTGACAACAAAGAAGAGCAGGAATTGGCAGCCGACGGAGTATACCTATGGCGCAACATGAACAATGCCTATTGCCAGTCTGCCATGGGCTGGAAAGAAGATAGCGGTTTCACCGGACTATATGAAACCACCCCCTCATGGGTAGGCTTTATGGAGAGCCACGACGAAGAGCGCATGGGCTACAAACAAACCCAATGGGGAAATGGAGTGATTCGAACAGACCTCTCCGCCCGCATCAGCCAACTAGCTGCCAACGCCGCTTTCTTCTTTACCGTTCCGGGCCCCAAAATGATATGGCAGTTCGGTGAGCTGGGATACGACTTCAGCATCAACAGTAACGAAACAGGAACAACCGTTAACGAAGAATACCGTACATCGCGCAAACCCATCCGTTGGGATTATTATGAAAACGCCACGCGCAAAAAACTTTATGAAATATATAGCCAACTAATTGCCTTGCGCAACGAGAAGCCATCCTTGTTTGAAGGGAACGCCACCCTGACATGGAGAGCTGGTGCGTCCGATTGGGACCAAGGGCGTTCCCTCTACCTCAGCGGACTTACCGGAGAAGCTATTGTTGTCGTCGGCAACTTCAGCAATGCCGATACGGACGTTACCTTCCCAGGTCCCACAGGCGAATGGAGAAACTATTTCACCGGACAAAACGAGACTGTAACGGAGAAAGTCACTGTCCCCGCCAATCATTTCATTCTGTATACCCGTTTCTAACCGATTCGGGTACAGAATAAAATATAAGTGAAGAAAAACCATTTATTATCAAAATAAATGTCTGAATTGTTTCTCATTCAAATCTTATTATGTACATTTGCCGAGCATTAAGTATTCTCATAGAAGAACAATATTACTTTTCCAACTTTATTCGCATGGTGACTAACGTAGAAATGTTTATCTTCATAAGATTCCTTATCGCAGAATTTCCCTATTTTATTATTAAAACATTTATTTTAAAATGAACATTTTTATCGCAGGACTGAGCTATAATTTGGGCGAAGCCGAACTAGAAGAATTATTTGCAGAGTATGGAGAAGTAGTTTCAGCCAGAGTTATCATGGACAGAGAAACAGGCCGTTCTAAAGGATACGGATTTGTTGAAATGACTGAAGATGAAGCCGGAAACAAAGCAATCGAAACACTGAATGGTGCAGAAGTTGACGGAAAGACATTATCGGTATCAGTAGCACGCCCCAAGACAGAAGGTCCGCGTCGCAGCTATAACAACAACGGCGGCGGTGGATACCGTGGCGGAAACCGTGGTGGCGGTTATGGCAACAGAGACAACAACTACGGCGGTGGCAATAGAGACAACAATTACGGTGGCGGCAGAAACAGATATTAATCTGTAGAATCCCACTTCATATATCAGACGTGCGGAGATGCTGAAAAGTATCTCCGCACGTTCTGTTTATAGCTAAAAGACCGGAATCGTATAAACCAATCCGATGGAGAAACGCTGAGTGTCGGGACTCACTGCTCCCAAGGCTTTGGCACGTTCCGTCAAATGATGGCCTTTATAAAGCATATGGGCAAATATCAGCAATTCACGGTTACGCATCGGGAAATACTCCACACAAGCCTGAGCATTCCAAGTAGTACGATAAAGTCCTTTCTCGAAGATTCCATTTGCCTTGTAAACACTTGCCGTTTCATAAGCCCCCTTCACATACACATTCCAATTGGGATGAATGCGATAGTCAAAATTGGCAATGGTACTGAAGTACTCCGCATTCTCGGCTGTAGTAGGCGTCAACACTGCCGGCCCTTGCAAATCGCTGATAATACCTTTGCTATCCAGCCCTTCGCGGGAGTACATCAAATCAACATAGGCAACAATCGGGCCTTTTTCATACACGTTTCCCGCAGTCAGGTAATAAATATTCTTACCCTCAGCTAGTTGTCCCCATGCGGCGGCATATCTCAGTTGGAGTGCTTTATCTATAAAGAGACCGTTCCAATTCAGGGTGGTTATAATAGGAATCTTTGTCTTGTTGACTCCGGCAGGAAGCCCATAAACATAAGTATCAGCATCTTCACCGCTACGATTATTAAGCACCTGCAACACCAGCTCTTGAGTCGGCGAGAAATTGAAAGTGCCCGTAACTCCTGCCTGATAAGCGGCCACATTATCATTAAATTCACTGAACTCCCTTACCTTGATAGCGTTTACATAATATTCATAACCGCCCAGAGAGAGAAATTGCTTACCCACTGTCAGGTTGAACTTATCGGACATTTTCCAATTCATATAGGCATACTCGATGGAAGAGGAAAGGTTATCCAGTGAATGCGGATTACTGTATTTATTAAAAGACTGACGGAAATGATAAGAGAAGTCCTTCGTGAAAGAACCTAATATCTCCAGACGCACACGATTCAACTTAAAAGCTGCCTCATCCAGACTGCCGTCTGTAAAGTAAGCAGCTCCCGAAGTATAAAACTCCAGATTCATGTGTGCCGATAAGTTGGGATTACTATTAGGGAATATACGCCCCAATAAACTGCGGATGGAATCATCCGGGCTGATTAAAGGCTGCTCTTGTGCGCAAACAGAACATACAGTGCACAACAGGATACAGCATGATAAGAATGTTCTTTTCATAATGTATTTTTTAGTATTAGATTTAACAAAAAAGGCGAGTGCCGGCCTCCATCCGGCAAATCATCAGGCGGACTGAATCAAATCAGTCCCCTCTTCTCAAGCTCTTCGGCAGCTATTTCCATTTCTTTATACCACTCTTCGCCAAATTTACGAATCAATGGCTCTTTCAAGAACTTATAAACAGGCAAATTCTCTTTCTGCCCCAGCAGGACAGCAGCCTTGCAAACATCCCAACGATGATAGTTTACGGCCTTGTAAGGGCCATAATCACCAATACGTATGGGATAAAGATGGCAGGAGACAGGTTTATAGAAATCAGTCTTCCCGGCTCGATAGGCTTTCTCAATAGCACAATAGCAATACCCTTTTTCATCATAACAAGTAAAGACACAATCCTTGTGATTGACAATAGAAGTCACCAAGTCGCCCTCTTCATCGGTATAAACCACACCCTGCTTATCTATCACAGCGCGCGCCTCGGGAGACAGTTCCTCCCAAATAACCGGAAGCACCTCTTCCAACTTCTCCACTTCATCCAACTCTACCGGAGCACCGGCATCGCCTTCTATACAACATTCACCTTTGCAAACATCCAAATTGCAAAGAAACTTTTCACGAAATACATCCAGTGAGATTACTACATCATCTATTTGTACCATTGTTTATTCTACTCTTCTTTATTTTATAGGATATGTTATTATAATTAATCGTTCTTCATCTCCTCCGCACAACTGATAACTTCCCCCAAAGGCTTTCAGATAAAGCCGGTTGATGGCATGGCGAATCCCCGCCTCCTGCCGGTCCTCGCTTTCCCAAAGAAGCGGACTGTTAACCACTATCAGTTTCAGGGCGTCATCCGTTTCACGCCTTAAGGTATAGCTCACCACTTGATAGGCTTTATTTTCTTTCGGCGGCATCAGCACGGAAGACAGCAGCTGAGTAAAGCGAGATACATCCATCGAGACCGGTAAAGTATTCGTTTCCTTGTGAAAGACCACCTCCACCGTATGGTTGCTTTCCATTTCCACCATCAACTTCACATCCTTGCACAACTGCACCAAATCATACACCTGCACATTGAATTTCATCATTCCCGATTCCAAACGCGCAAGGTCAAGAATATTAAATATCAGATTGGTCAGCTTTTCGGCATTCCGCTTGATAGCTTCCGAGAAATCCTGCCGCTGTACCTCCGTCAAACCGGTCTCGCTACACAGACGGTCAGACAGGCTCACCACCAGATTAAGCGGAACACGTATCTCATTTGTTATGTTATGCAGAAAAATATCTTTCATCTTGTCGGCAGCCTGAGCCATAGCATACGCTTCGCGCATTCCCTTTTCCGATTTCATCAGTTCACGGCGGATATGCAGCAACTGTACAATGCCTGCCACCAAAAACAGAAGGAACAAAGACCCGCCGCCTACCGCAACCTGCCAGAAACGTCTGACCCCCGCCTCCTTCTCAAACAGTGCCCTCTGAATCCGATAGTTAGCCTGAACAGTTTCCTCATTCATCTTCAAGGCCACCTGATTGAGAGAGTCACGCATCAAAGCCGCAACTTTGTAAGTCTCTGCCGCCTCTTGATATCGTCCCGCCTGCATATAAGCGTCTCCCAACAACCTTCGCATCTCACTCTCATACATAGGTTGGGTACCTTTGAAAGCAGCCAGCACCAACTTATATTCAGCGAAACATTTCTCCCATTCTTTTTTCAAACTGTAATATCCCGCCCATGAAAAATGATAATTAATAATAGCCGAGGAGAATAAATCCTCACTATAAAATTTAGCAGCTTCCTCCAAATGCTCCTTTAACTCTTCTGCACTCTCTTCCGCCAAATAGACTTTGCAATACAACAGTTCTATCTCAAGCAAAACCTTTCTATAGCGTTTCCTCAAAGAATGGTTCTTCTTTATCGCCCGATTGATTATGTTGCGTTGGGTTTTCAATTCTTCCTTCATCTCAGGATATTTACCCATCAGATAATAAGAACTTGACAAATATTGCCGTACCATCAACTCATCCTGTATCGTCAAAGGCGAAGTCTGCAACGCCTTTTTATAACGTTCAATCGCTTTCTCGGTATTCCGGGCAAAGGCATTTACCTTTCCTTCCGTCACATACGACAAGAATATTCCATGGTCTGCCTCCAGACGGACGGCTTCCCGGCGCATATTCTGCGATTCTTGAATGGCATACTCCGTATTTCCCTCCGAAGCTTTAAACTGAAGAAGATAATGCCATGCCTGAAAATAGACTTCGTACTCTCCGCAACGGTAACAGGCATCCTTCAACAAGTCAAACGTCTTTTCCATCATTTCCCCATTCATCCGGAACGTATAATAACGGAAATATTCATAACGGAGCTCCGATTCGCTTTTTACATCTTTCACCTCCGCTGCCAGCACCAATGCCGTATCAAGTAATTCCGCCGACCAATCTTTATCTATATTCTGCGTAAACACTTTGTGGAGAAACAACGTACGTGTCGTATCTGCGGGCATGGAATGATAAATACGGAAAAGGCTGTCACGCAAAGCGTTATCGTCTAAAGCATGTACAGAAACACACGCCATTATGGTGCAGATATATACAAATAAGACTCTTTTCATTGCACCACCCTTCCTTCCTGTGTTAATGGATGGGTAAACACCAGACGTGCCCCACCCGTATATGCCTGATCCACCCAAATATCTCCACCCAGCCGGTTGATAATCAATTTACAGATAGACAACCCCAACCCTGTGCCCTGCACGCCTTCATGCAATTTTTCAAAACGACCGAATATGGCTTTCTGCTTCTCCACAGGAATGCCGCATCCCGTATCCATAACCGAGAACTCGGCCCAGCCACATTCATTCACCTTTAATGCCAATGTGATGCTGCCCTCTTTAGTGAACTTTGTCGCATTCACCAACAGATTGATCAGAATTTGTTGCAGACGGCACAAATCGGTTTCGATTGTCAACATAGGGACTTCCGTTTTAAAATCAATCACGGCAGAAGTCTGCTTGATATTGCCCAGCATCCTCACCACGTTGCGGCAGAGAGCCACAACTTCATGAGAGCCCACATCAAACTTCATATTCGTAATGTCCAGACATGAGATATCCACCACATCACCTATCAAGTTAATCAGCAGATTGGAATTTAAATGAATGACATCATTGCATTGGGCCCGCGTCGCCTCGTCCAATTCCTGAGTAGTGAGTAGCTCGGAGAAACCGGCCACCGCATTCAGAGGAGTCCTGATTTCATGGCTCATATTAGAAAGGAACAGGCTTTTGTTACGGATAGACTCCTCTGCCAGTGTTTTCGCTTCTTGATATTGATTCCTAGACTTTATCAATTTCCTCCTCTCCCTTCCCAAATAAATCAAACCGCCCAAAAGCAGTGACAAAAGGAACAATAGAACTCCGAAAATCAGTTCCCACAAGCGAGTCTGCTGCCGATTGGCCTGCCACTCCAGTTCATCAATAGAATATTTTTTCCGCATATCCTCCACCCGGTCCACAGTACAGGTCCGGAAGAGCGAGTCACTTCTTTCTATCAGTTTACTATATCCCTTGGCAGCTTCTTCATAATCGCCTCTTTCCATCTTTTGCTCCGCATCAAGCCAGTACAGACTATCTCCACCTACCTCTTCTGCATCAAGTGGCAAGAACGACAACCCAAACAAAACAAATGCCAAAGATATCAACCGTTTCATTTTACTAATTTGTGTAACAATGACAAAGGTAACCTTTTAAAAGAAAGAATCAATATGTACATCATAAAAAAAGAGGTGTTTCAAGAAACTATATGTTCTCAAAACACCACTTCGGTTCAGAAATATTGAAAATGATTACTTAATCAAATCTTTTCCTGTCATTTCTGCCGGCTGTGACATACCCAGAATATGCAGGATAGAAGGAGCAACGTCTGCCAACACACCATTTTCCACTTTTGCATCCTTATTGGAAGTAACGTATACAAACGGAACAGGGTTCAATGAGTGAGCCGTGTTAGGAGTGCCGTCTTCATTCAATGCATGGTCGGCATTACCGTGGTCGGCTATGATAATAATTTCATAATCATTGGCTTTGGCTGCTTCCACTGTATCTTTCACACATTCGTCAATCGCCTTGACAGCTTTCTCTATTGCACCATAAATACCGGTGTGACCTACCATGTCGCCGTTGGCATAGTTCACAACAATAAAATCGAACTTTTGAGTATTGATAGCTTCCACCAGTTTGTCTTTCACTTCGTAAGCGCTCATTTCCGGCTTCAGGTCGTAGGTAGCCACCTTCGGCGATGGAACCAGAATACGTTCTTCAGCATCATACGGAGTCTCACGGCCACCGTTGAAGAAGAAAGTCACGTGAGCATATTTTTCTGTTTCAGCGATATGCAACTGAGTTTTGCCGTTAGCTGCCAGATATTCGCCCAGCGTGTTCTGCACATTTTCTTTATCGAACAAGATATGTACTCCCTTGAAAGATGCATCATACGGAGTCATGCAATAGAACTGCAAGCCCGGAATAGTATGCATACCCTGTTCGGGCATATCCTGCTGAGTCAAAACAACAGTCAATTCTTTAGCACGGTCATTACGGTAATTGAAGAAGATAACCACATCACCTTCTTTAATGGTGCCGTCTACTGTAGAGTTGTTAATCGGTTTGATAAATTCATCGGTAACACCTTCATCATAAGACTCCTGCATAGCCTGAACCATGTCGGCAGCCTGTTTTCCTTTACCCTCAACCAACAAGTCGTATGCTTCTTTCACACGTTCCCAACGTTTGTCACGGTCCATAGCATAGAAACGGCCTACGATAGAGGCAATCTTTCCGGCTGACTGTTCGCAGTGCGCAGTCAGTTGTTCGATAAAACCTTTACCGCTCTTCGGGTCGGTGTCACGGCCATCCATAAAACAGTGAATAAATGTATTCTCAAGACCATATTCTTTAGCGATATCGCAAAGTTTGAACAAGTGATCGAATGAACTGTGTACACCACCGTTAGAAGTCAATCCCATGAAGTGAATGTTCTTGCCGTTTTCTTTAGCATAAGAAAAAGCAGAGACAATCTCAGGATTCTTCATGATACTATTGTCAGCACAGGCACGGTTAATCTTTACCAAATCCTGGTAAACGATACGTCCGGCACCGATATTCAAGTGTCCTACTTCAGAGTTACCCATTTGTCCATCAGGCAAACCAACATTTTCACCGCTGGCCTGCAATTCAGAGTGCGGATAATTAGCCAACAGACTATCCCAATAAGGAGTAGGAGTATTAAAGATTACATCGTCTTTACCTTGGTCGCCGATACCCCAGCCATCAAGAATCATTAAAAGGGCTTTTTTGCTCATAATCTTATTTTTGTTTAAAGTTTATCCTCGCTTTTACGGGTGCAAAGGTACAAAAAAGCCCTGTCAATGAATCATGTTTCACTTATTTTTTATTGTGGAAGTTCGAAGATAAAACGCAGCCCCTCTTTGAATTCTTCATCTTTCCATAAATGAGCATTCATGCGTTCGGCAATCATCTTGCACACCAGCCAGGTCACATCATCATTGGCACCGGCAGAGGCTGCGCCGGCGGCAGATACATTTCCTGTTCCGGCTATCAAGACCGAAGCCACATTCTTCTCCGGTTCCAAACGATAAGAAACAACAATACGCCCCTCCTCCATTATTTGGTTGATACGGTTCAGCAAATGCCCCAATACATAACTGAAATAAGTCTGGTTAGTGCGTACTGTATCATTCTCAGGATCTCCTTCCAACACATACTCTACCTTCTCGTGAGGAGCATTTCTTCTCACATCATCCACTTCACGCATACACAACGTATGTATATTGGTCCAGTCCAATGGCAAGGAACCGTCACACGTATCCAGTCGCGCTATCTCCTGTATATCATCCAATGTCCGGTTTATCTGTCCCGAATTGTCACTGATAATCTTCAGGAAAGCAACCGATTCCTTTTCTTCCACCTTATTATCTATCAGAAAATCAGAAAAGCCTTTTATGGCATTCAAAGGAGCTAATATTTCATTGCAAAGATTACGCAGAAAAGCATATTTCATTTTTTCGCTCTCTTTCAACCGTTCTCCGGCAGCAATCAATTGGTTATTCGCATCCAACAATCTCCGGTTGAGTCCTTTCGTCTTACGCAAAAAGAAAATAATATAGAAAATAGTGCAGACAGCCAATACAAAAAGAGTCAGCAATAAAAAGACTTGCATCCGGCTCTTTTGCGCTTCCAGTGCCTGCTTTTCAATAATCAGTTCATCTACTTTCTGATTAATGGCAGTCTCTCGGGCGTCATTTGCTTCCGTATAACTCTTTACCTTCTCTTTTAATTCATCATACGCCTTATATGCCAGATACGCTTCTTTATAGCGATGCAGGCTATCGCAATAGTTCACTTTTTCCAAAGCAAAAGGAAGAGCATATTCATCCTTCTTCAACTCTGCGAAATGAACGATAAGAGAATCACATATATTCACCACTTTATCATAATTTCCGAGCGTTAAATAGTAATTATAGGAGGTGAAAAGATATTCATAAGTAGGTGTAAAACTTGCATCTTCGGGGTAGTCATGGTTCAATTTGACAAACTCTCTGTAATATTCGGCCGCCTTTTCCTTTCCCAAGATGTTCGATGAACATGCCAGCATCCCATAAGCATTCAGGAAATGACGCTGGTTCATCAGATAACGTTTCTTTTCTTTCAGGCTTGCCTTATATTTGTTCAACATATCCAAATAACGAAGTGCATAATTCACTCTATCTGCTTCCTGAAGACAGTTTCCACAAATCATATAAAAAGAGTTGGGGCGGAACAACATACCTATCCGCACAGGCAAATCTTCCGTCAACATCAAGACTTCATCCAAATAAGCCACCACCTCTTTAGACTTCTCCACATCTCCTGTATCCGCACGCCGTCCGGCTATGACTCCCAACAAATAGTAATCGGATATCTTCTCCAGTGTGGAAGCATCCTTTTTTGTTTTCAACCTCACCAATACCTCCGTCGTCAGGCTATCCGCTTCCGCCCCATCCGTGTAATAAACCACACGAACATCCATTATGGTTTTCATAAATGCAAGCAGGTGTTCTTTATATGGACTGTCCTGCAAGCTACGTTCCGCCTCAGCTATATAATACCTCGCAGTGTCTTTGATATCTTTATTCACATAATAGGCCATAATCTCACGCAAGGCCTCTTCTTTATGATATTCGTCTTTCTTCTCCAGTGCGACCTGATAAAGTTTCTTTGCCCATTGCAAATGCTCTGCCCCACGGGTAGCATCCATAGAGTTCGTCAAAACTTCCAGATTATTCTCTTTGGCAATAACACGGTCAGACCTTTGCCCGTACTGCCCGTCGTTCAGCGCTTGTACTTGAAGAATTCCAAAGGACCATCCCAAGAACAGGATTAATAAATAGAGGTTTCTCATCACCTTTAAAGTGTTTGGTTAATTTTAATGTCGACCCAAGTGACAAAAATAACCAATTGTCACATATCATCCAACATAATCTATGATATTATTTCTGCAGAAAATAAACAGAATGATTAATCTCTGCAAAACCGTGTTGCAAAACATACCAATTCATCTTGCTGTTTATAAATAAATTACATTTCTTTGCATCGGGACAGTTCAGCACAGTTGGCGTCTGAATTTAATTCTTGAATAACACATGAAGATAACCTTTGGACAACAGACAACGAAAGTGAAGCAATTGGCTGATTTAATCAGTCAAGAGATTTCCATGGGCACCTACGAATCGGACTGTGCATTGCCCTCCATCAATCAATTGAGCCGTAACTACCATGTTTCGAGAGATACGGTCTTCAAGGCTTTTATCGACTTGAAAGACCGCGGCATGATTGATTCCACTCCCGGCAAAGGGTATTATGTCACCAATAAATTAAAGAACATTCTATTACTGCTGGATGAATACTCTCAGTTCAAATATTCACTTTACAACAGTTTCATCAAGAGGCTATCAATTAATTACAAAGTGGACCTGCTCTTTCACCAATATAACGAAAGACTCTTCAACACCATTATCCGCGAATCATCGGGAAGGTATAACAAATATATCGTGATGAACTTTGACAATGAGAAGTTCTCCAGCAATCTTTATAAGATAGAGCCATCCAAACTATTGCTACTGGACTTCGGGAAGTTCGACAAAAAAGGATATTCGTATGTATGCCAAGATTTTGATGATGGATTTTATCAGGCATTGAACCGTTTGGAAAAGCAATTGGGTAAATATGAGAAACTCATCCTATTGCTTCCCCGCGAAAGCAAGCATCCCGGCAGCAGTAGCAGATATTTTATAAAATTCTGCCGTGAGAGACAACTGAAAGGAGAAATAATCGACAATACCGACGAAATAAACATAAAGAAAGGAGAAGCATATATAGTCATACGCCAGATAGATGTGGTGAATATCATTAAGAGAAGCCGCAGCGAAGGGCTAAAATGCGGAAGCGATTTCGGGCTATTGGCCTACAATGACACTCCCTCTTATGAAGTGATTGACCAAGGCATTACTTCTATAAGCATTGACTGGGAGCAAATGGGAAAGCTGGCAGCAGATTTTGTCCTGTCAGGCAAAGAAATAAAAGAATATCTGCCGACCGAAGTGCACATCAGGCATTCTTTATAACGAGAAAATAGAAGTCAAAAAACATATAATTAAAAACTTATTATCAATAATATCATGAAAAAGTATCCGAAAATCGGGATTCGTCCCACTATCGACGGCCGCCAGGGTGGTGTTCGTGAAAGTCTTGAAGAAAAGACTATGAATTTGGCAAAAGCTGTTGCCGAACTAATCTCCACTAATTTGAAGAATGGTGACGGCAGTCCTGTGGAATGTGTTATTGCCGACAGTACCATCGGACGTGTAGGCGAAAGCGCTGCCTGTGCCGAGAAATTTGAACGCGAAGGTGTAGGAGCCACCATTACTGTGACCAGTTGCTGGTGTTATGGTTCGGAAACAATGGATATGAATCCGCACTGGCCCAAAGCCGTATGGGGCTTCAACGGAACGGAACGTCCGGGAGCCGTATATCTGGCAGCAGTATTGGCGGGACATGCACAGAAAGGTCTTCCTGCATTTGGCATCTATGGACATGATGTACAAGATTTGGACGACAATACCATTCCGGCAGATGTAGCCGAAAAACTGTTGCGTTTTGCCCGCGCTGCCATGGCTGTTGCCAATATGCGTGGAAAGAGCTATCTTTCTTTCGGCAGTGTCTGCATGGGTATCGCCGGTTCTATCGTAGACCCGAACTTCTTCCAAGAATATTTGGGCATCCGCAATGAGAGCGTGGATGAAACAGAAATCCTGCGCCGCATGGAAGAGGGCATCTATGATCACGAAGAATATGCCAAAGCGATGGCATGGACTGAAAAATATTGTAAGCCCAATGAAGGCGAAGACTTTAAGAACCGCCCAGAAAAGCGCAAAACACGTGAACAGAAAGATCAGGATTGGGAATTCATTGTGAAAATGACACTCATCATGCGTGACCTGATGACCGGTAATCCTAAACTGCGTGAAATGGGATACAAAGAAGAAGCCATCGGACACAATGCCATTGCTGCCGGCTTCCAAGGACAACGCCAATGGACTGACTGGAAACCCAACGGTGACTTTACCGAAGCATTATTAAATACCACTTTCGACTGGAACGGTATCCGCGAAGCCTTTGTCTTGGCTACCGAAAATGATGCCTGCAACGGTGTTGCTATGCTATTCGGTCATTTACTGAGCGGTTGCGGCCAGATGTTCTCGGACATCCGTACTTACTGGAGCCCCGAAGCTGTAAAACGTGTCACCGGCAAGGAACTGACCGGAATGGCCCAGAATGGTATTATCCACCTCATCAATTCAGGTGCTACTACATTGGATGCCACCGGTGAAAGCCGTAATGCTGCCGGAGAGCCCTGCATGAAGCCCAATTGGGAAATGACCGAAGCGGACATGGAAGCCTGTCTGAAAGCGACAACTTGGTATCCGGCAGACCGCGACTATTTCCGTGGCGGCGGTTTCTCTTCCAACTTCCTGTCAAAAGGCGGTATGCCTGTAACCATGATGCGTCTCAACCTGGTCAAAGGCCTCGGCCCCGTATTACAGTTGGCTGAAGGATGGACAGTGGATATCGACCCGGAAATCCACAATATATTGAATATGCGTACCGACCCCACTTGGCCCACCACTTGGTTCGTTCCGCGCCTGTGCGACAAACCGGCATTCAAAGATGTATATTCAGTAATGAACAACTGGGGCGCAAACCACGGTGCCATCAGTTACGGTCACATCGGACAAGACCTTATCACACTGGCTTCTATGCTCCGCATCCCGGTATGCATGCATAATATAGAAGACGATAAGATTTTCCGTCCGGCTGCATGGAACGCTTTCGGTATGGACAAAGAAGGTTCGGACTATAGAGCTTGCACTACTTACGGGCCTATCTACAAATAACAATTACACGTGGGTGTGTCAAAACGTCGATAATGCTGTCGTTTCGTTCGTAGGGGCGAGGTTAGCTCGCCCGAAAACAGTTTGCTTTGTGCCTTCGGGCAGGCAAATCCTGCCCCTACAACTGACGATGGGATAGGTCGGTTTAGTTTTGACACACTCCGTCAATGAATACCTTATATATACTTTGAAGAAAACAAACCATGAAAGATACAGACCAACCTATTTTGCATAAAGACGGAATCAGTTATATATTGCCTTTTATACTAGTCACCTGTTGCTTTGCCTTGTGGGGATTTGCCAATGACATCACCAATCCGATGGTAAAGGCTTTCTCTAAAATTTTCCGAATGAGCGTCACTGACGGTGCCTTGGTACAAGTCGCCTTCTATGGGGGCTATTTTGCTATGGCATTTCCGGCAGCAATGTTCATTCGTAAATATTCCTATAAGGCCGGCATTCTTTTAGGACTGAGCCTTTATGCCATAGGAGCTTTCCTATTTTTCCCCGCAAAAATGACCGGCAGTTATTATCCTTTCTTATTGGCTTATTTTATTCTTACCTGCGGACTCTCATTTTTGGAAACCAGCTCCAATCCATATATCCTGTCGATGGGAACAGAAGAAACTGCCACCCGGCGACTCAATTTGGCCCAGTCTTTCAATCCGATGGGGTCTTTGCTGGGTATGTATGTAGCCATGAACTTTATTCAGGCGAAACTTAATCCGATGGATACGGCAGAACGTGCACAGCTCCCCCCGACCGAGTTTGCCGCTGTGCGTGATTCCGACCTTTCGGTATTGATAGCTCCCTATCTCACCATTGGAATCGTCATATTCGTCATGCTTTTGGTGATTCGCTTTACTAAAATGCCAAAGAACGGCGACCAGTCACACAGTATTAATTTCGGCCCCACCCTCAAACGTATTTTCTCCATCCCCCACTATCGGGAAGGAGTTGTGGCACAATTCTTCTATGTCGGTGCCCAAATCATGTGCTGGACTTTCATCATCCAATACGGCACTCATTTATTTATGTCACAAGGTATGGAAGAAAAGGCGGCAGAAGTCCTTTCTCAGGAATATAACATCATTGCAATGATTATTTTCTGTATCAGCCGTTTTGTATGTACTTTCATCTTACGTTATCTCAACCCCGGAAAACTTCTGGCTATACTTGCAGTGGCAGGATGTTTCTTCACGGCGGGTGTTATTTTCTTCCAAAATATCTGGGGTATGTATTGTCTGGTAGCAGTTTCTGCCTGCATGTCATTGATGTTCCCCACCATCTACGGTATCGCTTTGACCGGCTTGGGAGATGATGCCAAGTTCGGCGCCGCCGGTTTGATTATGGCTATCCTGGGAGGCTCGGTGCTTCCGCCGTTACAGGCTAGCATTATCGATATGCAAACTCTTTGGAATATGCCGGCAGTAAACCTCTCATTTATCTTGCCGTTCATCTGCTTTGTAGTGATTGTCATTTACGGGCACCGTTCTTACAAACGAGGAAAATATTAATCCTGTCACTCAGAAAATAGGTTTGCTCATCAATATTTCATATTAGCAAACCTATTTCTTTTTTTGGGGGGAGCATGCTCTAAAGTCCGTGGCAAATAATAGGGTGTAATGCCGGCTCTCGACTTTTCCCCTGAATGGCTTATCATACAATGACTGAATCCACAAAAACCAACTGTATTTTTCGCCCTACAAACGGAAATTCGGTCTCTTCCTTCCTCCCTTCATTAACCGCTAAAACGCCCTGTTGATGGGGGTTCCGATAGTGAATGGACCTCTTGTCACCGTCCTTTCAGCCTCCTTTCATTCGTCAAATTTCTTCCGCCTTAACTTTTTCTATAACGCTTTCATTTACGGTAGGTGGGTGTCAAAACGTGGATAATGCTGTCGTTTCGTTCGTAGGGGCGAGGTTCGCTCGCCCGAAAACAGTTTGCTTTGTGTCTTCGGGCAGGCAAACCCTGCCCCTACAGCTGACGATGGAATAGGTCGGTTTAGTTTTGACACACTCCCGATAGCTTCAAGTAAACCGTTCTCAGGCAGACACACTGGTCTGCCCCTACAGAAAACGGTGGGCTAAAAAGAGGAGTACACATACAATCGCTGAAGGCAGATTATGAAGGGACTTGGAAAGCGTGGCTGAAGGGAGGATGAGGGGATGTGCTGTCATCTTTAACAGGTTGATAGCCAGCGTATATGAATCAAAATGTAAGGATGAACGGAGAAAAGGAAATGACCGACTTGGTGAGAGTAAGATACAATCTGCCCCTACAAAAACATCCCGAGCTTTTTGAAAAAGATGCCGAGCTTTTTAAAAAACATCCCGAGCTTTTTGAAAAACACCAAGGTCTTTTTGCATCATTCAGTGTGTGAGCTTCCTATTTTTCAATGTGGACGTAGGCATCAGTTCACACGTACATACGCATCGGGCTACACGTACGTACGCATCGGGCTACACGTATATACGCATAAGCCTGCACGTACGTACGCATAAACCTACATATATAATCAAAACTGTAATGACAATTGCGGGTCTTCCCCTAAAAGGTTAAATGTCATCCGATGGTAAGGAGTCGTGCCATATTCCCTGATGGCCGCACGATGTTTCTTGGTAGGATATCCCTTATTAGAACTCCAGTCATAATAAGGATACTCTTCATGCAAAGTATTCATATAGTCATCACGATACGTCTTTGCCAGAATAGAAGCTGCTGCAATAGAAAGATATTTGCCATCTCCTTTCACCACTGTGGTATGCGGTATATCCTGATACTTTTTAAAGCGATTTCCATCTATCAACAAATGTTGGGGCTTCAGTTTCAACCCATCCACAGCACGATGCATAGCCAGAAATGAAGCATTCAGAATATTTATCTCATCAATCTCTGCAGGTGTCACCACTCCCACAGCCCATGCCAAAGCCTCCTTTTCTATCACTTCACGAAGAGCATACCGCTGGTGTTCTGTCAATTGCTTGGAGTCATTCAACAGCTCATTTTTAAAATCTTTTGGCAAGATAACGGCAGCGGCATAAACCGAACCGGCCAAACATCCACGGCCGGCCTCATCGCATCCGGCTTCCACCAATTCTTTGTTTAAGTAAGGTAACAGCATACTATTGCATTTCAAATTGTCGTCTGCAAAGATACTTGTTTAAAAGAAAAAATCAGTAGACAGTCTCAAAATAAACAGTTATTTTTATATAGGAGCTAAGCTTTACTTCGACCATTCAAATTTCAATAGCCTCAACCGATATTAAAATAGATATTGCTTGTGTTTCATGTTTTTTTTCGCTTACTTGCGCTTGTAAGTTAAAATAAGAATTATATATGAAAAAGATTTTTTTTATAGGCATGGCCATTATAACCATTGCTGTTTCCAATTTTTTACTGACTTCTTGTTCGGATAAGGCATCTCAGCCCGCTATACGTACCCTGTCGTCGGTGAAGCTTTTGTCCGATGAAAGTTTAGGTACTCCCTATCATATTTGTGTGACAGACAAATATTTAATTTTGGGAAATATGAAGAGTGATACGATTTTAGAAGTATATACACTAAACGAAAGGAAAAAAATAAATCAGTTTTTACTTCACGGAGAAGGTCCCGGAGAAATGTTGCTTTTATCCAGTATACAATACTCTAAAGCCGGTCGCTGCTTTTACTTGTCTGATGTCTTAAAGAATCTAATTTATGAAGTGTCGGAATCGGATATTGAAAAAGCACACCCCAATATAAAAGAAATCTTTCGTTTTCAACCTGAGAAGCTACCCAAAAATGCAATGATTGGTGGCTGGCAGAAATTTTTGTCAAATGGGAAAATGCTGGCATCCGGTGCTGCTCCAGAAGGAATGTTAGCCTATTTTAATCAGCAAATGACAGAGTTTTCTTATTATGAGGCTTATCCTGATAAAGAAAAAGTAAACAGTGAACTTACAGACAGAGCTAATATTCAGTTGTATGCTTCGTGTAGCGCAGTATCTCCAGATGCTGAAAAATTGGCGGTGGCTTGTTATGGTGCCGATGTGATAGGATTTGCGCGATTGGATGGGAATGGTTTGAAGACTAAATTTGTCAAAGCTCAATACCCTAATGATATTTATGTGGAACATTTTGATTCGGAGAATGTACAGGCTGCTTTCACAAAAGAATCTTTGCGGCACTACGCTTGGGTTACTGCATCTGATAAAAAGGTTTATGCTTTATATAGTGGAAAAAAAGAAAGAGACTGTGCTCGAGGATTGATGCGTGGTAATGAGGTGAGATGTTATGACTGGGATGGGAATCTATTGGAAAAAATGAAGTTAGATTGTGAGGTATTGCAGATAGCTATCTCGCCTGACAATCAATATCTCTTTGCTGTAAGCGAGTCTCCGGAAACAGGTTATAGTATTTTAAAATATGAGCTATAAGATTATTATTGTTCAAAAAATTAAATAAGCTATTATGAAAACACTCAAATTCATTCTATTCACTATCCTATTGGCAGTGGCTCCGCTGACAAAGGTTTATGCACAATGCGACAATCCCTTGAAATGGACTTTATCACGCACCTGGAGCAATGGCTTCAAAGCATTGCCCGATGTCTGTACCAATCTGAAGGAATTCCAAGCACAGTACAACAAAAATCAGGCACAATGGGATGCCATGTTCAAATGGCTGGCAAGCCATGATTTGCAAACCATACCTGCCGGAAGACATCCGATAGAAGGAACCTCGCTGGTTGTATCCGTTGAAGACAGCAAAAATGACCCACTGGAGAAACGAGGCTCAGAATCACATTACCATCATATAGATTTCCAATATGTGGTGAAGGGCACGGAACGCTTCGGATTGCTGGACCATGCCAGCTCTTACCCTAACCGTGCTTATACACCTGACTTTATAAGCTATGACTTCGATGTGGATAAAACAACTTTTATAGACTCCACACCCGGACGTTTCTTCTTGTTTTTCCCTTGTGACTGGCACATTGCAAAAATTGCGACAGACAGCGGTTCGCAAGATATCAGGGTCATTGTGGTGAAACTGGACTATATACAATAAAGCCCGGCTATAAAATATGTCTTCTCCAAAGACAGACAAGAGCCTATTTTGCAAGCAAGATAGGCTCTTCTTTTACAGAAAAGGACGTATCTTTGCAGCAAAACGATAAAAGATATGTTTACTATTATAGGAATTATGTTTGCCGGGATGTTACTCGGCTTTCTGCTACGCAAACAACGACTATCGTGGATACACAAAGTCATTACTGTTTTTATTTGGCTACTGCTTTTCCTGCTGGGAATAGATGTGGGAGGTAATCAAGAGATTATCAACGGATTACATACTATCGGTTTGGAAGCTATCACCCTCACCTTGGCAGCCGTACTGGGTAGCGTCACTGCTGCCTGGGCATTATGGTATATGGTATATAAAAGAAACGGGAGGACCGAAGCATGAAAGGAAGTCTGATTATCATCTCTTTTTTTGTTATCGGCACGCTATGCGGGGCTTATCATCTGATTCCATACGACTTTACGCAAAGCAATTTAAGTTATTATGCCCTATGCGCATTAATGTTCAGCGTGGGCATCAGCGTGGGAAATGACCCGCAGACACTCCGCAATTTCCGTTCACTCAATCCACGCCTTATATTTCTGCCCGTCATGACCATTTTAGGCACATTAGCAGGATGCGCGGTTATCAGTTTATTCCTCTCCCACCGTTCTTTGTCGGATTGTCTGGCTGTCGGCTCCGGCTTCGGTTACTATTCATTGTCAAGCATCTTCATAACCGAATATAAAGGAGCGGAATTAGGAACTATTGCCTTACTGTCCAATATATCGCGTGAGATTATTACACTGCTGTTTGCACCTTTGCTTGTAAGATGGTTTGGAAATCTTGCCCCCATATCATCCGGTGGAGCAACTACTATGGATACAACCCTGCCTATTATCACAAGGACAGCGGGGGAAAGTTTTGTGGTCGTTTCTATTTTCCATGGGTTTGTGGTAGATTTTAGCGTACCGTTTCTAGTCACTTTATTTTGTTCGTTTCCGTAAGTTTTATCATTCGCCGGATAAACAAACCCAATCGGAGTTATCAATCAACATAATTCAGGCACGGATTACACGGAAACACGGAAAAGAAATAAATTCATCCGTGTAAATCCGTGAAATCCGTGCCTGAAGAATCGAAGAAGCAGAGGGTCAAAACATTTTGCTGACACGTTCGATGCCGGCAGCCAAAGCTTCTATCTCCTCTTTCGTATTATAAAGTCCAAAAGAAGCACGCACTGTCCCTTCTATACCCAAACGAATCATCAACGGTTGCGCACAATGATGTCCGGTACGGACAGCAATGCCCAATCGGTCGAGCAAGGTTCCCATATCCAAATGATGAATATTCCCTACCAGAAAAGAAACGACACCACTTTTGTGTTCCGCCTCACCAAAGATACGCATCCCTTCTATCTCTTTCAAACGTTTCATGGCATACACAGTCAATTCGTGCTCATAGGCAGCAATGTTGTCCATTCCGACAGCCGATACATAATCAAGCGCTTTTGCCAATGCCGTGGTGCCGATATAATCGGGTGTTCCGGCTTCAAACTTAAAAGGAAGTTCATTGAAAGTGGTTTTCTCGAAACTGACACTCTGTATCATTTCCCCTCCCCCCTGATAAGGCGGAATTTTATCCAACCATTCCTCTTTTCCATAAAGTACACCTACCCCCGTAGGTCCATATATCTTATGCCCGCTAAATGCAAAAAAGTCTGCATCCAAGTCCTGCACGTCCACTTTCATGTGAGGTACGCTCTGTGCACCGTCTATCAGGACAGGGACACCGTGACCGTGAGCCGTTGCAATCATCTCCTTCACCGGATTTACAGTTCCGAGTACATTGCTGACATGCACTAGGCTCACTAATTTTGTACGTTCAGAAAAGAGTTTCTCATACTCATCTATAAGCAGTTCACCCTTATCATTCATCGGAATAACCTTCAGCACAATACCTCTTTTCTCGGCCTGCAATTGCCAAGGAACGATATTGCTATGGTGTTCCATGGTAGAAACAATCACCTCGTCACCTTCCTTCATCTGACTTTCGGCAAAGGAAGAGGCCAACAGATTGATACTTTCAGTAGTCCCCCGTGTAAACACGATTTCATTCGAACTGCGTGCATTGATAAACTTACGAACAGTTTCGCGTGAGGCTTCGTGCAACTCGGTCGCCTGCTGGGAAAGAAAGTGCACACCGCGATGAACATTGGCATTGACCGAATAATATTCGTCGGTAATGGCTTCTACAACACAACGCGGTTTCTGTGTGGTTGCCCCATTGTCCAAATAGATAAGCGGCTTACCATATACTTCCCTGCTCAATATCGGAAAGTCTTCCCTTATTTTCTGTATATCGTACATAGTTATCCTTTCTATTTACACATAGCGCAACCCTGGCACTTGTTCAGTTCGCCACGGAAGCGTTTTTCCACCAACAGGTGCAGGCGGTCTTTCAATGCCTCCAGACGGATGGTGTCAATCACTTCATTCACGAATGCAAACATCAACAACAGCCGGGCCTCATGAAGACTGATACCGCGCTGCTGCATATAGAATAATGCATTTTCATCCAACTGTCCTACAGTGGCTCCATGTGAACATTTCACATCATCTGCATAAATCTCCAGTTGAGGCTGAGTGTACATGTGTGCATCACGCGTAGCGCAAAGATTGCGGTTGGTCTGTTGGGAATTGGTATGTTGTGCTCCCGGACGTACCAATACCTTTCCTGCAAAAGCACCGACTGCCTGGTCATCCAATACATACTTAAACAGTTCGTTGCTGGTGCAGTCACTCACTTTATGGTCAATAAAAGTATGGTTATCCACCTGCTCGTTCTTATCAGCAATGGCCATGCCGCAAAGATTGATTTCGGCCCCCCGGCCCGACAATGTCACTTCCGTTGTATTGCGGGTAGTACCGTTGTGCAAAGTCATGCCGTTCAGTAAGACATTACTGTTGGCTTCCTGATTCACATAAAGGTTACTGAAACGCACACTGCTGGTATGGGTTTCTTCAAGTTCGTATAAATCGAAGACCGCATTCTCGCCGATATGAGCTTCAATCACCTGCGTAGAAAGGAAGTTCACATTATCCATTGCATGGTCGCAGACAAGCAGGCGGGCTTGTGCCCCATCTTCCAGCACAATCAGAATACGGCGGTTCACCATAAAATTGACATCTGCACGAAGAATATTCACCAACTGAATCGGCTTGTCTATGACTACTCCCTTGGGAACATACAACATAAAACCATCCTGCGCAAAGGTTGTATTAAAGGCAGTAATACCGTCCTTGGCTGTATCGGCCAGTTTACCATAATACTTCTTTACCAACTCAGGATGTTGTTCGGACAATTCTTTCAGGCTACCCAACAGTACGCCTTCCGGCAATTGTGATTTGGTCAATGATTTATTATAGAAAGCATCATTCACTACAAAGTAAAGAGAAGTGCTCATATTAGGCACATCACACTTAAACACTTCGTATGGATTCACCGGTATATCAAGTCGGTTCAGGTTCAAGCCATAATCAGGCTCAAACAACTTACTTGCATCGATGTATTTATACTTCTCCTGCTTGCGAGTAGGGAATCCCAATCGTTCAAAATCAGCAAATGCCTGTGCACGGGGAGCATTCAACACCTCGGCACTATGCTTGCATATCATTGCTTCGCATTGGGAAAAGAGGTCAATATATTGTTGTTCTGCTCTCATAATTATTTTCCTAATTCAGCTTTAATCCAATCGTAACCACGCTTTTCCAATTCCAATGCCAGTTCCGGACCGGCAGTTTTCACAATACGGCCTTTATAAAGCACATGAACGATATCCGGTTTGATATAGTCCAGCAGACGTTGGTAATGAGTAATCACGATACAACTGGTTTCGGGAGTTTTCAACTTGTTCACACCTTCCGCTACGATACGCAAAGCATCAATATCCAGCCCTGAATCTGTCTCGTCCAAAATACTTAACTTCGGTTCAAGCATTGCCATCTGGAATATCTCGTTACGCTTTTTCTCTCCACCCGAGAAGCCCTCATTCACCGAACGATTGGCCAGCTTATTGTCCAACTCGACAACTGCACGCTTCTCGCGCATCAACTTTAAGAACTCGCTGGCAGTCAAAGGCGTCAAACCTTCATACTTCCGTTTTTCGTTCACCGCAGCACGCATGAAGTTCACCATGCTCACACCGGGGATTTCTACCGGATATTGGAACGAAAGGAACAAACCTTCATGGCTACGGTCTTCAGGACTCAACGCCAACAAGTCTTTTCCTTCAAATGTAACCGAACCTTTCGTCACCTCGAAAGCCGGATTACCTACCAATACAGACGAAAGGGTACTCTTGCCGGAACCATTCGGCCCCATGATAGCATGAACCTCACCCTTCTTTATATTCAAATCAATACCTTTCAATATCTCTTTGCCATTGACACTGGCATGCAAATCTTTTATCTCTAACATAATCCTTTATCTTTTTATTTATCCTACGCTTCCTTCCAATGAAATAGCCAACAGCTTTTGAGCCTCCACAGCAAACTCCATCGGAAGTTTATTGATAACTTCTTTAGCATAACCGTTCACAATCAGCCCGATGGCATCTTCTGTCGGAATGCCGCGCTGATTACAATAGAACAATTGGTCTTCACTGATTTTGCTGGTCGTTGCTTCGTGCTCCACCACAGCCGTTTCATTGTGAATATCCATGTAAGGGAAAGTATGTGCACCGCAATGGCTGCCCAGCAGCAGAGAGTCGCACTGACTGTAATTACGTGCATTCTCGGCTTTCTCGGCCACACGCACCAATCCACGATACGAATTCTGGCTTTTGCCTGCACTGATGCCTTTACTCACAATCGTAGAACGTGTATTTTTACCCAGATGAATCATCTTGGTACCGGTATCGGCCTGCTGGTAGTTATTGGTGACAGCAACAGAATAGAATTCCGCCGTAGAATTATCTCCACTCAGGATACAACTCGGATACTTCCACGTAATGGCCGAACCCGTTTCCACCTGTGTCCAACTCAATTTGCTGTCCACCCCTTTACAATGTCCGCGCTTAGTCACGAAGTTATAAATACCTCCTTTACCTTCGGCATCCCCCGGATACCAGTTTTGGACAGTAGAATATTTCACTTCGGCACGATCGTGCACCACAATCTCCACAATAGCGGCATGCAACTGGTTTTCATCACGCTGAGGAGCCGTACATCCTTCCAGATATGACACATAACTATCATCATCCGCCACAATCAATGTACGTTCAAACTGTCCGGTATTTGCCGCATTGATACGGAAATAAGTAGAAAGCTCCATAGGGCAGCGCACTCCTTTCGGAATATACACAAAAGAGCCATCGCTAAATACAGCCGAATTTAGTGCGGCAAAGAAGTTATCACGATAGCCCACCACCGAGCCCATATATTTCTGTACCAAATCAGGATGTTCCTTCACTGCCTCACTGAATGAGCAGAAAATAATGCCTTTCTCCAACAACGTTTCGCGAAAAGTAGTCTTTACCGATACAGAGTCCATGACCGCATCTACCGCCATACCACTCAGTTGACGCTGTTCGTGCAGAGGAATACCTAATTTATTAAAGGTCTTAATCAGTTCCGGGTCTACTTCATCCAAGCTCTTGGGACCTTCCTTCTTCTTGGTCGGGTCGGCATAATAAGAAATAGCCTGATAATCTATTTCGGGAATCGTGAGGTGCGCCCATGTAGGCATCTCCATTGTAAGCCAATGGCGGTATGCTTTCAATCGGAATTCCAACAGCCATTCCGGTTCCTCTTTCTTGGCAGAAATCAACCGAATGACATCCTCATTCAACCCCTTCTCTATAATGTCTGTGTGAACATCCGTAGTGAAGCCATATTTATACTTCTCCTGCGTCAGCTCTTTCACATATTTATTGGGTTCTTCTTGCATATCTTATATTTCTATTAATTGTTCTGTTACATTTTTGAATACCGGGAAAAAGATGCCGGACAAGTCTCTCATTGAATAATATAACACCGACTCCTGCTTCTTTGTTGCATCTATCATCTCATCTTTCGGGTCAATATATTCCAATACATGGATGGCTAACCCTATCAGTATCATATATTTCAAAGCCCCCAATCCACTTCCCAACCAACGATTCAACCATCCCAAACGGACAGCGTCCAAAGCCTTCGTCAGAAGAGAGGCAACCAATGCAAACCCCAACGGCACTGCCACCCAAATAAGAACAAATGCCAATATCTGGGCAATAGTAGTTGATGTTCCCAAGACAGGGGCAAGCTTTTCGGCAACGGTAGCAAATAGAGCCCGCGCCACCAGAAGCCCTGCTATCAACCCGACAATAGAGGCCAACTGCTTCACAAACCCTTTCATCAGGCCCTGTAGCACTCCGACACCTATCACCACCAATATAATAATATCTATTGTCGTCATCTTTATGATATAAAAAAGGCACGGATTACACGGAGATACACGGTTTTATAAATACCATCCGTGAAATCCGTGTAATCCGTGCCTGATAAAACTATTATAGAGTCTGTTTAACTTCTACTTCTTCGTAAGTTTCAATGATATCTTCAACCTTAATATCATTGCAGTTTGTCAAACTGATACCACACTCAAAGTTAGTACCGACTTCCTTCACATCATCCTTGAAACGCTTCAGTGCGTTGATAGTACCTGTAAATACCACAATACCATCACGAATCAAACGAGCCTTATCCGAACGTTTCACTTTACCGGTCTTCACCATCGCACCGGCAACAATACCGACCTTGCTGATGTTGAACACTTCACGCACTTCGATAGTAGCAGTTACCTGTTCCTTCAATGTAGGAGCCAACATACCTTCCATCGCAGCCTTCACTTCCTCGATAGCGTCATAGATAACAGAATATTTACGGATATCGACACCATCCTGTTCTGCCATCTTAGCGGCAGCACTTGAAGGACGCACCTGGAAGCCAACAATAATTGCATTCGAAGCAGCAGCCAAAGTAACATCAGACTCAGAAATCTGACCCACACCTTTGTGGATTACGTTAACCTGCACCTGCTCGGTAGACAATTTAATCAAGGAGTCGCTCAATGCTTCCACAGAACCGTCCACGTCACCCTTAACGATGATGTTCAATTCATGGAAATCACCCAACGCCAGACGGCGTCCGACTTCATCCAGTGTCAACATCTTCTGAGTACGCAAGCCCTGTTCACGTTGTAACTGCTCACGCTTATTGGCTATTTCACGAGCTTCCTGTTCGGTATCAATCACATGGAAAGTATCACCGGCAGCAGGAGCACCATTCAGACCCAGAATCAACACCGGTTCAGAAGGACCTGCCTCCTTGATACGCTGGTTGCGTTCGTTGAACATTGCTTTCACCTTACCGTATGAAGTACCTGCCAACACGATATCTCCCATACGGAGTGTACCGTTCGACACAAGGATGGTAGCTACATAACCACGCCCCTTATCCAATGTTGACTCAATAATAGAACCGGTAGCCTTACGGTCGGGGTTAGCCTTCAAGTCAAGCATTTCGGCTTCCAACAATACCTTTTCCAGCAACTCGTGTACACCTGTACCTTTCTTTGCCGAGATATCTTGTGACTGATATTTACCTCCCCATTCTTCTACAAGAAAGTTCATAGCAGCCAATTCTTCCTTAATCTTATCAGGGTTGGCATGCGGCTTATCTACCTTATTAATAGCAAACACGATAGGTACACCGGCAGCCATAGCATGATTAATCGCTTCTTTGGTTTGTGGCATCACATTATCATCAGCAGCTACAATAATAATAGCGATATCCGTTACTTTCGCACCACGGGCACGCATCGCAGTAAATGCTTCGTGACCCGGCGTATCAAGGAAAGTAATACGGCGTCCGTCTTCCAACTTCACATTGTACGCACCGATATGCTGGGTAATACCACCCGCTTCACCTGCAATTACATTTGCCTTACGAACATAGTCCAGCAATGAAGTCTTACCATGGTCTACGTGACCCATCACAGTAACAATCGGAGCGCGCGGTTGCAAATCTTCTTCTGCATCTTCCTCTTCGGTAATGGCCTGTGCCACTTCTGCACTGACATATTCAGTTTTATATCCAAACTCTTCAGCAACAAGATTAATCGTTTCAGCATCCAAACGCTGATTGATGGAAACCATAATACCGATGCTCATACAAGTAGCGATAACCTTAGTGACAGGAACATCCATCATACTTGCCAATTCGTTGGCTGTAACAAACTCGGTAATCTTCAATACCTTGCTTTCTTCCTGTTCCATTTCTTCCAGTTCCAACTGGCGGTTCATCACGTTTTCACGTTTCTCCTTACGATACTTAGAGGCCTTGCTCTTCGTCTTGTTAGTCAGGCGAGCCAAAGTCTCTTTTACCTGCTTAGCTACATCCTCATCGCTGACTTCCGTTTTGACAACCGGCTTCTTAAAGCGGTCTTTATTAAATTTTCCGCCTCCACTCTGGTTATTGTTCGGTCTGTTATTTCCACCACCTTTACCGGAATTGTTATTATCCCTGCGCTGATTATTATTACTATTATTGTTATTCGTACTACCGGCAGCATTAATATCTACCCGTTCTTTGTTAATACGATTACGTTTCTTCTTCTTGCCATCATCGGTTGCACTTCCTGCTCCCGGTTTAGCAATTTTATCGTCACTCTTTCTTATCTCCTTGATAATAGCATCTTTCATCTGCTTACGCTGTTCCTGACGCTGTTTATCCTTCTCTTCTCTCTCTTTCCGCCTTTCCTCTTTCGATTTCTTCTTCGGACGAGTAGACTGGTTCAATGCATCCAGGTCAATCTGACCTACTACATTAATCTTTGATTTAAATTCAGTAGGACGAATTTTAAATACATCGTCTTCTTCTTTTTCCTGAACGGGTGCTGCGGGTGCTTCTTTTTCCATTTCTATCACCTGGGGTTTCTTCTGTTCTTCCGCTTTTTGTTGAACTTCGGGTTCTTTCTTTTCTTCTTGTTGGACAGGGGCAGGCTTCGGTTGCGGAGCAGGCTCTTGTATCTTCTCTTCTACCACTACCGGTTCTTGAGGAGCTTCAACTTTCTGTTCTTCAACCTTCACAGGCTCTTCCTTCTTGGGTGCCGGCTGCTCAGTCTTCACAGAGACCGGTTGTTCGGCTGCCTTAGGAGCAGGGCGTTTGTTCAAGCTGTCCAAATCTATTTTGCCCACTTGCTTGAATTTCGGGCGTACATCTTCAGGGATAACAGTTTTCACGACTTCTTCTTTTTTAGGTTTTTCAAAACCGTCAATAGAGATTGAAGCCTTGTTACGATCCTTATTCTGTCTTTCCTGAATAAATTTTTCAGACTCTATTTTCAAATTCTTATCTGTGCTGAACTCTTTCACAAGTACAGCATATTGTTCTTCGGTAATTTTCGCATTAGGGCTAGCCTCAATGGTATAGCCCTTCTTTTGCAAGAATTCAACTACCGTCGTTATTCCTACATTTAAATCTCTTGTTACTTTGTTCAGTCTAATCGTCATACTCGTTTTTTAATTATTAACTACGAGCCGGTGCCGAAGATTACTCTTCAAATTCAGCTCTTAAAATTCTCAACACGTCATCTACCGTGTCTTCTTCGAGGTCCGCTTTTTCAATCAACATTTCACGCGGAGCATTGATTACAGCTTTAGCCGTATCCAATCCGATACCTTTAATGGCATTGATAACCCATTCATCAATTTCATCCTTGAACTCATCCAAGTAGATATCTTCGTCCATCGCGTTTTCATCCAGTTCGCGGTACACATCAATCGTATATTCGGTAAGCATACTGGCGAGCTTAATATTCATACCGCCCTTACCGATTGCCAAAGATACTTCTTCCGGTTTCAGATAGACTTCAGCTTTTTTGTCTTCTTCGTGCAACACGATTGAAGAAATTTTGGCCGGACTCAAGGCACGCTGAATGAACAACTGAATGTTAGAAGTATAGTTAATCACGTCAATGTTCTCGTTACGCAACTCGCGCACGATTCCATGAATACGTGAACCCTTCACACCAACACAAGCACCTACCGGGTCAATACGGTCATCGTAAGACTCAACTGCAATTTTTGCACGTTCGCCCGGAATGCGCGCGATTTTCTTAATGGTAATCAATCCGTCATTAATTTCGGGGACTTCCATTTCGAACAGGCGCTGCAAGAACACAGGTGAGGTACGGCTCAGGATAATTTTCGGATTATTGTTTTTATTGTCCACACGAGCCACTACAGCGCGGGCTGTTTCGCCCTTACGGTAGAAATCGCTCGGGATTTGTTCAGTTTTGGGGAGTAACAGCTCATTGCCTTCATCATCAAGCAACAAGATTTCTTTCTTCCAAATCTGATAAACTTCCGCACTGATTACAGTACCTACCCTATCAATATATTTGTTGTATAAACTATCTTTTTCCAGTTCCAGAATCTTCGACGCCAATGTCTGACGCAGATTCAGGATGGCGCGTCGGCCAAACTTGGCAAAGATTACTTCATCAGTCACTTCCTCACCCACCTCATACGAAGCATCTATCTTCTGAGCTTCCGTCAGTGAGATTTGCATATTCGGATTAGTCAAGTCCTCATCTGCAACAACTTCACGGTTACGCCATATTTCGAAATCGCCCTTATCCGGGTTCACGATAACGTCGTAATTTTCATCAGTGCCAAACATTTTCGCGATTACACTACGGAAAGACTCTTCAAGTACACTTACCATAGTTGTTCTATCAATATTCTTTAATTCCTTAAATTCCGAAAATGTATCAATCAAGCTGATTGTTTCTTCTTTTTTGGCCATAATTATTTAAAACTAATTAAGTATTTAGTGTATTTTATCTCATCATACGAAAAAGTAACATCTTCTTCCACCAGTTTGGGACGCTTTGCTCCTTCCGGTTTCACTTTTCTCTCAATAGTTACAGTAAAGTTATCTTCGTTAGCCTCCTTCAACACACCTTCCAGCTTCTTGCCGGTCTTAGTCAGCACTTCAACGTCCTTACCAATGTGTATCAGGTATTGTTGTAACACCTTAAAAGGTTGTCCGATACCAGCCGAGCCTACTTCCAATTCATAGTCTTCCTCCTCACGGTCTAGCTTAGACTCAATGTAGCGGCTGAGTTCCACACAATCATCAATCCATACCCCTTCGGCATGGTCAATTTCTACTACAATTTTGTCATCCGGGTTCACTGTGACGTCTACTAAAAAGTAATCTTTACCTTCCAACCATTCATCAACAATCCGGGTTACTACATTCTTATCTATCATTTATTAGTTATTAAGAACAAAAAAAGGGCTTAATCAAGCCCCACCATTCATCCATTTCGCTGCAAAGATACAAATTATCTATCAGTGCCACAAAATATTCTATTAAAAAATTGTAGTTTTGCAGAAACTTATAACACTATGGGTAAAAACAGTTTAAATACCAACAAACAATTCATGATAGGCAATGGCATACTTGCCTTCGGAGTCTTGGCTGTAGTCATTATCTTCCTTTATATGTCTTTCCGTTTCAAGCGGGATGCAAATAAGGTCGTCACTTATGAGGGCGTGTACAACATCGAGGTAAGTAAAGACTTTGCCGGTGACAGCATTGCAATATATGTAAATGACAGCCTACTGATGGACCGCACCATGCCCGATGCCAGCCTAAAACTGGAAATCAATCGGTTTGCAGAAGGAAATGTCCTAATGGTGGTGGACAACAAAACGGATAAAACCACCCCTTTCAATCTTAATCCAAAGGGAAGCAAAGTGATTG
Organism: uncultured Phocaeicola sp.; assembly: GCA_948956705.1. The sequence continues at coordinate 39,060 of CARCZS010000005.1, read as the reverse complement.
TCAAAAAGAATGAAGACGTGATTTATATACTTGAAAAAGAAGCGGATACAGCCCAATAAAGAGCCGGAATGACAAAGAAGGAGATGTGTCAACAGTTATGTTTATGATTGGAACTGTGACACATCTCCTTCATTACTAATGATACTCTTCAAGGCTGCTATATTTACCCCTAACAAGAAAAGTACCTATTCGATTTCTTGATACAATGTACTTTTAACATTGAATAATCATTTATTTATCAAATTTCTTTTCAGTACTTGTCTCTTCACTCTGTTTTTATCACTTCTGCAGTTTCAACTTACGCGAAGCCTCCAAATTCCCCGAAACAGCCTTTAACACAAGCGTCTGAGAATCGGCCGTCGCAACAAGAAACGAAGCAACACCAGCTTCAGCTTTTATTGTAGCCGGGCCGCGCACCTCGCCGCCTTGTAATACTTCCAGCCTTACTTCACGATTGTTCTCTCCAAAACAATCGGTACCATGCAAATCCTTCAAGTTGACATAAACAATCAGTAAGTCATAACACGAGGCAGGCACACCGCTTTCAAAATAAGTGATATCCATCGCCTCAACTGCACCCGGTGTGCGGACAACATGTTCGGCCACAGCTTTTCCATCCTTATATCCTATCGCTTTTAATTCACCCTGCTCCCACTTGACATTGAAGAACGTAAAGGGAGGAAAGTCGATATTCACAGCATTTCCGCCATCAGGACGCGATACATACTTTGCAGTAGACGGTTTGTTGTCAGGACGCTGACGTGCCACTACTCGCCCGTTTAACAACAGTTGCACTTCATCTACATTACCATATACTTGCAATGTATCCGAAGAATCTTCCAGCCAATGGCTGTTGATAAAAACTTCGTATGCCATAGGTCCGGCAGGTGTAAAACTTCCTTTTTTTACCTGCGTACGGAAATAAAGCAGACCGAATTTAGGCAAACGGAACACATCAGCCAAACCACTGTAACAGATATTGTCGCAACATCCCCGATTATAGTCATACATACTCCACACTGCGCCACCAATCGTCCAAGGATAATAAGCACGATAACGGTTATGACTCCACTGGGCATTCCAAGCGTTTTGCGTCATTGCATGGTCACCGTCTCCACGAGTCACTCGAGTCGTGCTATAATGTCCACCAAATTCATAATCATAATATTCACGGATAAAGCCCGGTTTTCGGGTTGTATTGGGACGATTATATCCTTCCTCCCAATCATTATAGCATACATCGAAACCATCATATCCATAAGTATCGCCCGATGTATAACATTGGTCACCGGGAAATTCCTCATGAGCAGTCTGCACCGCTTGATTTTTCCAATTTTTGGGAGGCCATGATTCATTAAGGGTTGTTTCCCACATAATGATAGAGGGATGGTTACGGTCACGGCGTATCAAATCACGAATATCCTTGTATGTATGATTAATGAACCCCTGTGCCTTATTGAAGAATTGCCATCCGGGAATCGGTTCAATAACCAGCAAACCCAACTCATCACAAGCCTCCAGCACAGATGGGTCTTGCGGATAATGCCCCAAACGCACCGTATTAAAACCATTGTTACGTATCTGATACATATCGCGGTACTGCGCTTGGTCGGAAATGGCATTCCCCACATAAGGATACTCTTGATGCCGGTTGCTTCCTTCCAGTATCAGAGGCTTGCCATTAATGACAAACCCTTTCTCGCGCGTCATTTCAATACGGCGTATTCCGATACGCGTATTCTCACAATCGGTAACTTCCCGACCGTCCATCACCTCGGTACGCAATACATAGAGAGCAGGCGAATCGGGATACCATAATTTAGGATTGTTCACTGCAAACTGCTGCGTATGATGCAGCGTAGTGCCGGCAGCCAAGACAAGCGGACTTTCCACCGAAGCCACTTTCTTGCCACATCCTCCTTTCTTCTTGCTCCATTCATAAAGAGTATGCCGTATAGTCAGATGTTTTTGTATTCCGGTTTTATTACTTACCTGTGTTTTCACCTTTACCTCAGCTTCCAGCTCCGATACCCGGGGATAAGTGACAAAGACTCCTCCTCCGGCCACTTCGTCCGCCATAATAGGATGAGTAATATGCACAGGCTGTTTTACGATGAGATTCACATCGCGATACAATCCTCCGTAGTAACAGAAATCAAGCGTCTCCAAAGGTTTGCCGGGAGGTATGAGCGGATTGTTCCGATTATCCAAACGTACCAATATTTCATTGGCGCGGTCGGCATGAAGCATTCCGGTAACATCCGCCACAAACGGAGTATAACCACCGGAATGCTGTGTCAAGTGTTGTCCGTTCACCCATACGTCTGCCAGATGCATCGCTCCTTCAAATTCCAGCCAAAGTTGCTTATCTATTTCTTTTCTACTGATATTTAACTGCTTACGATAATAGCATATCCCTTGCCACTGATGAAGTACAACAAGCGGTTCCACAAAAGGAGTATGTGGCAAATTGACCTGCTCCCATTTTCCCATCGAAAGCTGATTGAGTTCCAGTTCCAAAGTGTCCGGATGTACTGCCAAAGCCTGATTTTGTGCCTCTACATGTTGGATATTGAATTGTGAACTCCAATCAGAACCTTGATTCTTTATTTCAGTCAATTGTTGTTCCTTCTTCAAACGTTGGAACTCCCAATCAGCATTGATTTTTATGCTTTGTGCGCCAAGCGGTAAAGCAAACAATAAAACGAATGCGAAAGATGCAATATTCTTTTTGTTCATATATATTTATATTAAGATGCCTTCCCAAAAATTAAAGCAATATTCAATTGAACAAAGTTAAATAGTTTTCCGCTTATTAGATGTAGATTCATTAAAAAAATGGTAAGTGGAGATTTACTAGTGAATAGTCTTTCAATAAACAAAACAGATTGATTTATAAACAGAGAGAGCATAGTGCCCTATCAAACACTACACTCTCACATTCTATCATTTAGCCAAGCAAGTTTTTTCAAACAAGATATTTCCCTGTTTATCAACTACTTGTAATTTTAAGCCATCCTTAGCAATCTTACCTTTTAAAGCTGTTACACTCTCATTTACCAAAACTGGAAAATGAACTTTTTCCGATGGTTCATAATAATAATACCCCGGCTTGTTAATATGATAATGCCCTGATATCATTACATCTATTTTACCTCTATTCAAAATAGGTATAAACTTCTCTAATACTTCAGTTGGACCATGCCATATATCACCCTGCCAATCTACCGGAGGCATATGACCGATTACAATTTTATAAGGAGCTTGTTTAAAGTCATCAGATTCTATAACTTGTTCCAACCATTTAGCTTGTTCTGTCCGATAATTATCATAATCAGTTATCCCACTATATTCAATATCAGAGTCCGGTTTATCTTCACCTGTATCAAGAAAGATAAAAAAAGCAGGCCCCTGACGCAGAGTAAAATATAAATGCGGTTCTTTTACTGAAAAATAATTTTGGAAAGAAGTTGCAAAAACCCCTCTCGTTTCATGGTTACCACGAGCATAATACATTGGCTTTTCTTGAGCAAATAATTCTATTGACTTATTCATAAAGCTATCAAATACTTGTTCTTCACTCTTGGATTGAGAAACCATATCCCCATTATAAATAACCATATCACTCTCTGTATAATTTGCAGCATTCAATAATTCAGAAATATCATTTGTCCGACCATGAATATCATTTAGAACAGTAAAAGATATCTCTTTCTTATTACGGTTATTCGTAGTAAAGCATAACGGTTTCTTACTCCAAACATCTGTTGCAGCTATTCTTCCATAGATAACTTCTACTCCTTGGTGATCTAATATTTCCTGAGAATAAACCCTATAACGATAAGTTGTGCCAGGCTTTAAGTCTGAGATTTTTACGCTATGAATCAGACTTGTATTTTTCACTCCATTCTTAGAATCAAAATACCTACTTCTCTCCTTTTGATAAAAATTAGATCCATCATCTGGAGCCAGTTCTACCCAACCTATTGAAGGTTTATTAGACACCCAAACAATCGTAGTTTCCGTTTCTTTCAGATTCTGCAAATACGGACCATATTTAATCTCTACACGTTCTTGAGCAAATACTACCACCGCTCCAAAGCATATCAAAAGAATGCTTATCAAAAAGCGCTTGATTTTTTCCATTTCATTCATATTTAATATCTAAATCTTCATCTCGGTTTTAATAGCCTTCATTCTGTTTTAGGTTGGGATTCCGATCTAATTCCGTTTGTGTAAAAGGTAAGTATCGGTTATATGGCTCATACTTAAGTTGTTCCAGTTTACGGAACTTCTCATTCTCCGCTGTCGGTAATTCTACTACTGCCCTACGAGTAGGATCTGTTTCTTTCATATCCACTGTACCTGAAATACGATACAATGTCTGATTCATAATTGTTTCGGCCAAAGGCTTTCCTGTTGTATCCTTCCAGCGAAGCAAGTCTGCCCTACGTAAACCTTCTCCTGCCAACTCGATACAACGCTCCCTACGTACCAACTCCCGCAATTTATCTTGAGTATTATACTTGTTTCGATCCACTACGATATGCCCTCTCGTTGTTCTCAATTCATCTAATATATCAAAAACTTCTTCTGTATTCTCATTCTTTTCTACATTAATTTCCGCTATGGTCAACAAAACCTCGGCATAACGAAATAAAATAGGGCAAATAGCAGCATTACTTAATGAAGGAGAAAACTGAGTTGTTGGAAGAATATATTTGGCCCAAAGTAATCCTGTATGTGAAGCATTAGTAGCCGCATCCATAAAATCAGCATTTGCACTTTCACCTATTTTTTTATCTAATGTATTAAAAATGCGCTTCACCCCTGCAGGCGATGTAAAATCCATACCCGGATAAATCACGGTCTTATACAAACGTGGATCACGGTTATAAAATGGATGAACAGGATCATACCCCGAACCTTCTTCATCAATAGTTTGTCCATTGTTCATTTCATACATATCTACAAAGTTCTGGGTAGGCACCCAAGAGGCCCATCCTCCATCTTGATTATTAAACATACGCACTGCATTATCGAAAGCATAAGTATCCTTTACATGTTGCATTGCACATATAATTTCATCAGAATCAACACCAGCTTCGCTGAACATTGTCAAGAAATCAGGGTCCAACTTATATAAATCTAAGTTCTGTATATCACGAGCAGCCTCCATAGCCTGATCTAGATCTCCCCAATACAAAGAAGCCCGCATTTTAATAGCTAAAGCAGTACCTTTAGCTATCCGACCTCGTTCTTCTGGCCTTTTATTCAAATCGGCTATGGCCACATCAAGTTCATCATAGACAAACTTCTTAACATCATCTTCCGAACTTCTAGGTAACTGTGCGTCTTCCGCAAGTTCAGGAAGACCAGTTATTAATGGAATACCTCCATACCAAAAATTCATCTGAAAATAACGCCAGGCTCTAATCGTACGAACCTGCGCTACCAAATCTTTCTTTTTAGCTTCATCTGCAAAAAGCACTTGTCCTGCATTCTCCAAAACAAGATTACAACGGCGAATGGTTGTATAGCTATAATATCCTACAGTAGAAGTCGATGATGAAGAGCCGTTTGACACATTCTTATAAGAACTAGACCCAGTAAAACTATAGGATATGTCCGACATACAATCAGCAAAAAAAATGTCACTGGAACCTGTTGCCGGATTATTCCAATTTTCGTAGCAAGCCGTAACTGCATTTATTACATCAGCTTCTGTTTTCCAAAATGTTGCCGGAGATAATTGATCATTGGGAATCGTATCAAAGAAATCATTACATGCAGATAATCCTCCACATAAACAAACAGATACAATCAAATACTTTATCGTTTTCATAATATAATTCATTTTTAGATTAGAAAGTCAAATTAACACCCACTGAATGAGTTGCAATCTGTGGATAATGAGAGCCTCTTCCTGATGGAGCTTCAGGATCAACATCAACAGGGAGACTGTCAAAACAAAACAGGTTTTCACCTGAATAGTATACTTTTGCATTAGAAATGCCTAACCCTTTTAACCAATTTTTAGGAAGTGTATATCCAAACTGCACATTCTTTATACGTAAATAATTAGCAGACTGCATCCAAAAGCTGGAATAATTAGAAGGGTCACTAGCAGATTTTCCACCTAATGCCACACGTGGGAAGGAACCATCAGGGTTTTCCGGTGACCAAGCATCTAACCATATAGTAGAAGGATGAGAATCATCACCATAAAATTCGCCAAACACTTCGCTAGTAAAGTAACGTTCTACTCCAGTAGCCCCTTGTAATAATACAGACAAATCGAAATTCTTCCAAGAAGTATTCAAATTCAATCCAAATGTAACCTTAGGCTGTTCTGCTCCTCCAACACGACGGTCATCTGCCGTTAGTTTTCCATTACCATCTGTATCTTTATAGCGAATATCTCCAGCTTTAAAAGCCTTTCCAAAGGGATTCCCATAAGTTTTTGTAAACTGATCAGCTTCTTCCTGACTTTGAAAAATACCGTCTGCCACATATCCATAAAAAGAATTATACGCTTCTCCTACCCGATTGATATAGTAGCTTGAAATCTTATCTCCTCCAACTCCCAGATCTAAAACTTCATTATGATTAAATGCTACATTTCCAGATGCATTAAAACGCCAATCTCCCCATTGTTTATGAAACGATGCTGTAACTTCAACTCCTCGATTTTCCATTTTCCCTACGTTATCTTTATAAGCCCCTAATCCAAAGGTAGCAGGAACAAGTACATCCATTATAATACCATCAGTCACACGGCTATAATATTCAATCGAGAAATCCAAGCAGGAAAATATACTAGTTTCAACAGCAATTCCCCAGTTAGTTGTAGTCTCCCAAGAAATAGACTCAATCTTTTGACTCGTTTGAGTTACTCCTGTATTGGTTATGCCACCAAATGGATACTTAGATCCTATACTATAAGTCACCATCCAAGGATAAAAGTCATCCAAAGCATCTTGATTTCCTAACTTTCCCCAAGAGCCACGTATTTTTAACGACTGCAACCAATCTTGTGTGCCTTCCATAAAAGACTCTTCTGAAATCCTCCAAGCAGCAGAAACTGATGGGAAATATCCCCAACGGTTACTTTTGCTAAAACGAGAAGAGGCATCCGCACGGAAATTAGCTTCGAACAAATATTTTCCAGCATAATCATAATTTATCCTGCCAAAATAAGACATCATAGCCAACTCCCGAGTAAATCCAGAATTTTTCTGAGTAGCAACAGCACCTGCATCAATATCCGTCAAGTCGTTAGTAGGAAAACTTTCACGAGAAGCCCTTACCTCATCTTTGTTATATTTCTCTATATGATATCCTAATAACCCTTTTATGCTATGCTTTCCAAATGTATGATCATAATTAGCCAATAAATCGAAGTTATAACGATTCCATTGATAAATTCGTTTATCAACAGAGTTAGGTCCATGATATTTATTAGCATTATACTGAATGTCTTTCACATAATCTTTATAATCCTGAATATTAGAAACATAAGAGCCTTGTGCTGTCAATTTTAAATCTGGAAGAATATCATAATCCAAAGCCAAAGTTCCTGTGAAATTCTGATTCTTACGAGTAACAACCTGATCTAAATCTAACCACGCAATTGGATTACCATCTCCAATAGTTCCATATGTTCCATCTGCATTTTTATACGGAATCCAAGGAGCAATACGATTAGACTGACGAATTATCTGATCTGACCCCCCTCCTACATAAGAGTTGGTTGGATCATCATAGTCATTATGTATATATGCCATATTCGCTTTCAGGTCCAACTTATCGCTCATTTTCACATCCAAATTCATACGGAAATTAAACTGTTCCCTGTTACTATTAACCATAATACCATTCTGATGCTGATACCCAATAGAAGTCATGTATTTTACATTGTCAGCTCCGCCAGAAAGATTTACATTATGCTTATGCATAAATCCATTTCCTTGAAAAGCCAAATCCTGCCAATCCGTATCAGGATGTCCATAAGGATCTGTCCCATTACGAAACAATTGAATATCTTCCTCTGTAAATCGCGGAGATTTTCCATCCGATTCTAAGGCTTTATTATATAAGGTAGCTGCATCTGCCGAACTTACCCGATCAATCATACCTGTAGCCTTTTGCCAACCAAAACTTCCACTATAAGCAATTGTCGGCTTTCCACTTTTACCTCTTTTTGTTGTTATCAAAATTACACCATTAGCTGCTTTTGACCCATAAATAGCTGCAGATGCAGCATCTTTTAATACAGAAATAGATTCAATATCATTGGGATCTATAGAATTCATCGTACCAGTTTCGATACCATCTACCAAAATATAGGGGTCTGAATTATTCAGGGTTCCTGTACCTCTCACCCTAATTGTACCAGCATCTTGTCCCGGACGTCCTTGTCCTGAAGTAATAGTCATTCCCGGAACTGCCCCTTGAATAGCCGCCGTCACATTTGTAACAGGTCGTTCTGTCAATGCTTCACTGCCAACAGTAGCCACAGATCCTGTCAAATTCAATTTTTTCTGAGAGCCATAACCTACCACTACCACTTCTTCCAATGTCTGTGTATCTTCTTTCAAGACTATTCTAAAGGAGTCTTTCCCTTTTGTAGCAACATTTTGCGTCAAATAGCCAATATACGTAACTAGCAATTCTCCATTGGTGTCTATCTCAAGACTAAACTGTCCGTCAATATCTGTAATTACACCATTCGTTTTTACATTCTTTTCAACTACATTTGCTCCAACGATAGGTTCACCGGCAGCATCTGTTACAACTCCGATTACCTTTTTCCTTTTCGAAGAAGTAGTTATCTCTGATTTCTTCTCTATAAGATAAATTTTATTGTTCTTTATTTCATAAGCTACTTTTGTACCAGCCAGCAACTTGTCCAAAGCTTCCTCCAGATTACCATCTTTTACCTGAATAGAAACCAATCGGTTTACATCCACTACTTGATCACTAAATACCAATGCCATTCCAGTCTGACTCTTTATAGAAGACAAGACTTTCTCTATTTTCTCATTCTTGAAATTTAAAGAAACTTTTTGTGACCACCCAGAGGCTGTAAAGCCAAATAAGAGAATACCCAACAGCAGTAACTTTTTCATTTTGTTTTTTGAGTTCATTTCATACACAGTATTAAATTATTATTTCATTATTATAAAAGGCCTTTCTGCATAGGCTAACACATCATCAAAAAATAGGTATGAGTCAAAATTCTCTTTTTTTCTTTAAAATCGCAAAAAGCCCGTTCATAGTAAAAACGACAATCGGTGATACCTCTGTTTTACCTTATTCATTATAATAAGTATAGAACAAAAATATCACCGACTGATTTTATAATAACAACTTTATTCCTTTTCGGTTATCTCAAATATGCCTTTTCCAGTTTCGTTGAAAGAGATATGCGACACCGCTTCCAAGTCATTTAAGACATCCACTACATTTACTTTATTAGTGGATAAAGTAAACCTATGATCCAGCAATGACGAATCAGGTACAATAAAGTGTACATCGTACTGTCGTTCCAATACCTTGACTATCTCTTTCAAAGGGGTCAAATAGAAGTTCAAACCTTTGGAGCGCCATGAGGTTATCTGTTCCATATTCTCAGGACGAGAAATTTGACAAACACCCGACCGACGGTTATACTCGGCACTTTCCCCCGGATGCAATGGATACTCCTTACCTTTGGTATCTTTCAGCAGCACGCCCCCTTCATCCAGTGTCACCCACAGATTCGATTCTGCCGTATAAGCCTTAACATTAAATTTTGTGCCGGTCACCTTTACATTAATATCTCCCAAATCGACTACAAACGGACGATCCTTCTCTTTGGCCACCTCAAAATATCCTTCTCCCCACAACTCCACTGTGCGGGTGAATATACCAAACTTTTTGGGATACTTCAGCCGGGTATCCGAGTTTAATTGAACAATCGTTCCGTCTTGCAACACGACACGCATCTGCTCACCACAGGGTACGACCAATTCTGCATATTCGGTCTCAGAAAAAAGGCCAACCTTATCTGCCAAAAACCAAACTGAACCGCAAAGAAATATAAAGGGAATCAATACAGCGGCAGCCCACCAACGACGATAGGAATTAACCCGACGCCGGGGTTTTATTTGTTGCAGGAAACGCTGCTTCATCTTTTCCTCCGGTATGGCATGAGGTACCCAATTCTCTACCTCACCCTCCGTCAAGGACAACATTTCCCCATCCATTCGTTTCGATAAATAATCATGTCCCTCTTCGGTGGCAAACCACTCCGAAACCTGTCTCGCATCTTCTGCAGATGCCTTATTATTCAGAACTTTATCTATTACAGCATCATCTATTTTCATCTTTTTGCCTGTTTTTCGCTAATTAATAAAACACTTCACCCCGATAAAGGTATGAGTCTGTCTTTAATAAAAAAAATAAAACCATACTACATGAAGCAACATTATCAGCGGTTCAATGGCATTACGCAACAATTTAATCGCCTGTGTATAATGTGATTTTACAGTAGGAACGGTTATCTGCATCATGTCTGCTATCTCTTGATTAGAAAGTCCTTTTCCAATCTTCAGCTGACATATCTTTCTTTTTTGAGGAGGAAGCTCGTTTATTGCCGACCACAAATGCCCCTTCAACTCTTTGCTCTCAAGTTCTTTCAGGAAACCTTCATCCACTTCTTCACCTTGCTGGGCTATCTCATAGTGCTTTTCAAACACAATCTGCCTGTGCCGCAATTCATTTAAAATATAATTTTTGAGAATAGTAAACAGCAGGCTCCTGATACCGGACTGGAATTCAAAAGAATCGCGCTGTCCCCATAATTTCATAAAAGTATACTGAACAGCATCTTCAGCTTCTTCACCGGACTTAAAATACCGATAAGCCAATGCATACAACAGCCGATTGTACCGTTCAAAGACAATGGTAAAGGCGGCCTCGTCTCCCCGGCGGAGTCTGGCATATAACTTTTCATCAAAATCTATAAATTGATTCATCACGGAATAGTTTCAATTAAAGGTTAAGGCAACATTCGATGGAGCAAAGTTAGATAAATTTCCGCTTATTAAATATAGATTTTCTTAAAAGATTCCGATGCACTCCAAAAAGACTAAAGTGTTTTCCGAAAAGACTTTAGTCTTTTTGAAAAACACCTAATTGTTTTTTTTAAAGGCCTTGGTCTTTTAAAGACTTCCATCTTCTCAGCCAACAATAAAAGCGTTATTCAGTTTTACTCAGCAGGAAACAAGAATCAATTATCTTGCTTTCACACAACTCCTATCATAAAGTGCTGATTTAAAACTATATACCGTGAAAGAAACACCTGCTTTGTGTGAAAGGAGAAAATACTATAACTTTCCTGTCCGTGCACCCACTGATATAACAAAGCTTTCAGGACACCACCCAAATCCATACCTATAGAGTTTTTCCGATTCTATAATAATTATTGCTTATCATCTACCGGAAGCGGAGTGGAGTTGTCTTTATAGGCGGCAAAACCTTTAATCTTCACACGCTCCTGCTTGTCACTTTCCGATGCAGCATTGCTCAACTGTTGCAGATTCTCTTTGATACTGTCATGAGTAATAAAGAAATGGTCAAGCATCGCTTTCAGATATTCATCCAACGGCCCCTCTTTCGGAGTAAACAACGTGTGGCATTTCGAATGAAGTCCTACATTCTTCTCGTCTTCATCGGCAGTATAGATAGTAGTAACCAACGATTCCACATTCACCAGGTTTACTATTTCTTTCAGGTAAGGCAATGCCGGATTTTCGATGCTGATAGAAGCCCACCATGGATTCCAAATCATGATAAAGCGAGCCTCATCCTCTACAGCAATATAAAAATCATCTCCCTGATACTTAAACACGATATGCCCTTCCTCATTCGTCTCGGGTTGACAACCTATCTTCTTCAACACAGCAATGACCAACTCTTCCGTCCCGATTTCTTCCAAATCTTCTTTCGTCATGCGGTCAAGGTGATCTCTGCGCTTTTTCCGTTCGTGACGGACGCGAAGGAGCAAAAAGGTTAACGGCCATAATGCCAATGCTATAACAGCAATAAGAATAGTAAGATCGGTCATGCTTGTTCGTATTTAAAGGTTATGGTATCGAAACAAATATAAGAAATATTATCGGAAAAACACTTTATTACAGCTTAAATGTTTCCATTTCTCCCGCACGAAGTATTTTTTTCTTTGACTTGACCGTCTTTCCCTATAAAATACCGTTTCATAAATGTCTTTTCACATCCGGCATATTTATATCAAAATTCTTTCTAAAAATCAGTATTGAATTGTCGTAACTCCGCCCGCAGCAGATGCGCCCTTCCCTCGGTCATACTATCCAGCAGTTCCCAAAAACGAGGACCATGATTCATTTCTTTGGTATGCGACAACTCATGTAACAACACATAATCCATCAGATGCGAAGGCAACAGCATCAAATAACAAGAAAGGTTTATACTTCCGACTGCCGAGCAACTGCCCCAGCGTCCTTTACTTCCGGTTATCTTCACTCGTTTGTATGACAGGCCATAGTGTTCTGCCAATGCATCAAGCAAAGGTGGCAAATATTCGGCGGCCGCTTTCTTCATCGCTCTGATAATGGCATTACGCACCAATCGCTGCACCTCCTCCTTTGTAAAGTCAACATCACGGGGACAAATGATTTTTATTCCTTCCTCCGTATTCCGCACAGAAAAACAGGTAAAATTGCCTTTTTCCAGCCATAGCCTGAAACAAGGAGCCTGAATACGGAAGTCCAAGTCTATAGGTTTCTTACATACCCTCTGCCAGTCCTGCAACAAACGTTCACGATATTGCTCTACAACTTCCATCACCTTACTGCTTAGGCTGTAAGGCGGTACCGTAACATGCAGTCCATCCGGCTTTACACGCATGGTAATGTTACGTGCCAAACGATGGGTACGCACAATAATACGGTTGAAGTCTTTGTCAGCTAATACTCTCTTTGTTGCCATATCAGCCACAAAGATATATTATTCACAAGAAAAAAAAGAGGAAATTGCAACTTTACTGTTATCCTCTTCGTCTAATAGATAGAAACCAATAAAAAAACACAGAAATATGAAACGTACATACTTTTACTTATTCGGTCTGGTTATGACTCTGACAAGCTGTGTAAACGGCATTGCTCCCAGTAAAAACAAAATAACCAAGAAATACAGTGTGGAAGCATTCGATAATATTGCCAGCCAGGGTACCGTCAATATTGTATTCAAGCAAAGTAATGCCACAACTGTAGAGGCCTATGGTCCTGACAATGTCATTTCTAATCTTATTGTTACTTCGGAAGACAGTACACTGAACATCTCCATGAAGAAAGGTGTGAAGTTCCGCGGTTTGAAGGACAACAATGTCACAATCACCATTACTGCTCCCGAGCTAAGCAGCATCAGCCAACAGGGTACAGGCAATATGACCTTGAAAGATTCCATCAAAGTGGATGATATAAAAATCATTTCCAACGGAACAGGAAATTTTAAAGCCGACAAATTGATAGCCGACAATATAAGTGTACGGTCTGACGGAATAGGCAATGTAATGCTGAAAGGAAAGGCAGAGAAGGCCAGCTATCACATCAAAGGCATTGGAAACCTAAACGCCAAAAATATGATTGTTTCGGATGTTGTCATTGAACAAAAGGGCATTGGAAATGTTTCTTGTTATGCATCAGGGAAGATAACCGTAAGTACAAACGGAATAGGAAATGTCGATTACTTTGGGAATCCTCCAACTACTGATATCAATAAATCAGGTATCGGCAACGTAAAAAGAAGATAAAGCTCATTTCATAACTCTCTCTTTACATTAGATTATCTACCAAAAAAAGGATTACTGCTCACGCGGTAATCCTTTTTACATTATTTAGTTAGTTAATTTAAAATTTGAGAGAATTGAAACTTCACAGCCTCGAATTAAAAAGTTGTTTTAATAAGCACTAACTATCTATTTATATATAAAAGCAAATGAAAATGTTATCTACTTCTTTACTCCTGTCGCTGCCTCATCTGCGGCTATCTTTGTAACCGTATCTATTGGCAACACCGGTTCATAAGCCACTTGCGGGTCATTTGCCGTATCACGGTAGTCGTCATGCATATACACCACATCACTACCATCATCCTGCATGGAACGTTGCACCACCGTTCCCATCACAAACAAGACAGCTATCATAGCAGCAGCCTTGAACAACGGCATAAAGCGCGTTCTCAAAGTGAGGCGTTGCGCTTTCACAACCGGTTTTTCCACCCGGGCCAGAACCTTGGCATCAAAGTCACTGCCCAGCCCTCTCTCCTTCTCAATCTCCTGATAAGCAAACATTGCCTTGTAACGGAGTAAATGAGCAGGAATCTCTTTCTGACGAAAGAAAGAACGCAAAATCTGTTCCTCTTCCAAAGAAGTCTCACAGTTCCAGTAGCGCTCCAATAACTGTTCAATGTACTTATAATCCATAATTTTCTATTTCAGTATATCTTTGTTTTATCTTTTGCCGACCCCGAAAAAGATTTATTTTCACCTGCTCTTCCGGTATCTGCAAAATATCTGCAATTTCTTTATAGCTCTTTCCTTCAATATCCCGCAACTGCATAATACTTCGTTGCTTTTCGGGAAGTTCGTTCAGCAGGCGGTGAATCAAACCTAATTGCTCACTCTGTGCCAACTGTTCGTAAGGGTTCAATGCATCGGGCAGTTCCTGTGTTTCGGGTGTCAATTCCATGTGCTGTGAATCTATCTTTTCACTCCGGTCTATTGCCAGATTTCTTGCTACCGTCAGGCAGTAGGCTTCGATGGATTCAAAATTCGGCCACTCATCACGTTTATTCCATACCCTAATCATCGTATCCTGCACCACATCCTCCGCTTCAGCACTGTTCAGCGTAATACGAAAAGCCAACCTGTAGAGTTTGTCTTTCAGGGGCAAAATGTCGTTTCGGAAACTGATTTCTTGCATTGCTCTGTAATAATGACGGGTGAGATGTACAAAAGTTACACTCACCCGCTTATTTTTTTGAATTATTTTTTGATTATTGTTCCACCTTCTCCTTTAATGGCTGAAGCTAAGGTAATTACCACCTGGCTCACTCCTGCATCAATGGCAGAAAAGGAGTTTTCCAGTTTAGGTATCATCCCTCCCTGAATGATACCCCGGGCTACATATTCTTTAAACTCTTCGGGAGTAATAATGGGAATGACGCTATCATCGTCATTTTCGTCACGCAATACGCCTTTCTTCTCAAAACAATAGACAAGTGTCACATCAAAGAGTGACGCCAACGCTTTTGCTGTTTCTCCGGCAATAGTATCGGCATTCGTATTCAGCATGCTTCCCTGTCCGTCATGTGTCAGAGGAGCCATGACAGGAACGATACCTTGGCGAATCAATGTGGCTAGAAAATCGGCATTCACCTTTTCCACATCACCCACATAGCCGTAATCCACATCCTTCACCGGGCGTTTCACTGAACGGATTACGTTCATATCCGCTCCGGTCAGCCCGATAGCATTCACTCCTCTAGCTTGCAGACCGGCAACGATATTCTTATTGACCAGTCCACCGTAAACCATGGTTACCACTTTCAGAGTCTCGGCATCCGTAATACGACGACCGTTCACCATTTTACTTTCAATACCCAGTCGGGCTGCCAGTTTGGTGGCAGAACGTCCCCCACCATGCACCAACAGTTTATATCCTTCGATAGCGGAAAAGTCAGCCAAAAGCCGGTTTAGCGTAGCTTCTTCCTCTACAATCTTTCCGCCTACCTTTATTATAGTCAGTTTTTCTTTCATCGTTTTATGTTATTCCAAATAAGTATATCCATAAAGGCCGGAACGATAGTTGGACAAGAATTCCTTTCCTTCTTCTACCGAGATTTTGCCTTCTTTTACAGATTTAGTCACCCAAGTTTCCAATGTGCGCACCAGTTTCTTCGGATTATACTGAACATAATCCAGCACTTCGGCCACGGTCTCGCCATCAATCACCTGGTCAATAGAATATCCTTTATCATCCACCGATACATGCACTGCATTCGTATCGCCGAACAAATTGTGCATATCTCCCAAAATTTCCTGATAAGCTCCTACCAAAAAGACACCTATATAATAAGAGTCTTTTTGCTTCAATGAGTGTACAGGCAAGTCGTGCGATACATAACGAGTAGATATAAAGTTGGCTATCTTTCCGTCAGAGTCACAAGTAATATCTTGCAAAGTAGCATTCCGGTCGGGCTTCTCGTCCAGTCTTTGGATAGGCATAATAGGGAATATCTGGTCTATCGCCCAAGAGTCCGGCAAAGATTGGAAAAGCGAAAAGTTGCAGAAATATTTATCAGCCAACAGTTTATCCAATTTACGGAATTCATCGGGAGCATGTTTTAATCCCGAAGCAATCTGATTAATCTCACGAGTCACAGACCAATAGAGACGTTCTATCTGTGCACGGGTTTTTAAATCGACAATACCATGGCTAAACAAGTCAAGCGCCTCTTCTCGAATCTGTTGTGCATCGTGCCATGCTTCCAGCATACGGCTCTGATTCAGATTATCCCATATTTCATACAACTCATGCACCAGCTCATGATCTTTTTCACTGACCTCAAACTCTTCATCCATTTCGGGTAAAGTGGCTGTTTCGAGCACTTCAAAGATGAGTACCGAATGGTGTGCCGTCAATGAACGTCCACTCTCTGTAATGATATTGGGATGCGGAATGTTATTTTTATCACTTGCATCTACCAGTGTAGAGATAGAGTCGTTTACATACTCCTGAATGGAATAATTCACACTGCTCTCACTATTGGAAGAGCGGGTACCATCATAGTCTACCCCCAAACCTCCTCCAATATCAACAAACTCAATACTAAAGCCCATCGCATGCAATTGCACATAAAACTGTGAAGCTTCGCGTAAAGCAGTTTTTATACGACGTATCTTGGTTACTTGACTGCCGATATGGAAATGAATCAGTTTCAAACAGTCTTTCATATCTTTCTTTTCCAAAAAGTCAAGTGCTTCCAGCAACTCACTGGAAGTCAGTCCGAATTTACTGGCATCGCCGCCGCTATCCTCCCATTTTCCACTGCCCGAAGAAGCCAGTTTAATACGGATACCGATATTAGGACGTACATTGAGCTGCTTCGCCATCTTTGCAATCAAGCGTAGCTCATTCATCTTCTCTACGACCAGAAAGATACGCTTTCCCATCTTCTGTGCCAGTAGAGCCAACTCAATATAGCTCTCGTCTTTATATCCGTTGCAGATAATCAGTGAGTCCGAATCCGTGTTGATGGCAATCACTGCATGCAGTTCGGGCTTGGAACCGGCTTCCAGTCCTAAATTAAACTTCTTGCCATGACTTATGATTTCTTCTACCACCGGACGCATCTGGTTCACTTTAATAGGATAGATGATAAAGTTTTCAGCTTTATAACCATACTCTTCGGATGCTTGCTTGAAACATTTCGAGATTTTTTCGATACGATTATCAAGAATATCCGGGAAACGGACCAGCATAGGTGCTGCGACATCCCGTAACTGAAGCTCGTCCACCAATTCTTTCAAATCGACTGCGACACCGTTCTTACGGGGAGTTACCACTACATGACCTTTGTCATTGATACTAAAGTACGAAGTTCCCCAACCTGTAATGTTGTAGAGTTCTTCCGAATCTTCAATACGCCATTTTCTCATTTCTTGTTCTGTGCAAAGAGTGTATACTTTTACTAAATAGATTATAACTTTTTAATCTGTTTATTTATTCAGCAGCTTTCTCAAGCTATCTACCGAAGTCTGTATCTGCGACTTGTCTTCCAACTCATCAGCCCGAAACAATAACTTCGCCTGCGAATAAAAAGGATGACGCTTCTGCAACGCTTCACAAATAAAGTTCATCAATTCTTCATCGCTCTTGTTTGCCAATAACGGACGCTGCTGCTTCGCCACTTTCAGCCGGCGAAACAATACCTCGGGCTCCACCTGAAGAAACACAGTATCCCCGCAAGCATTCATATAGTCCATATTGTCAAAAAAACAAGGAGTGCCTCCACCGGCCGAAATTACAACATCTTCAAACTCAGCCACCTCATGCAGCATCTTTTGCTCCAGTTCGCGGAAACCCTGTTCTCCGCGTTCTGAAAACAACTGCTGGACAGTTTTGTGAAAACGCTCCTCAATATACCAATCCAAGTCTATGAAAGTAAGACCCAGTTCGCGGGAAAACGCTTTACCTAAAGTCGTTTTTCCCGCACCCATATATCCTATTAAAAATATACGTGTCATTTCTTTTTCTTAGCAGCCACCCGTTTACGAGTTTCACTTTTTTCTTTCTGCAATTCTATCACCTTAAAGCAGGTCTCCAGGTTTAAATCTTTCGGCTCTACACTTTCAGGAATCTTATAGTTCTTTTTCTGATAAGCGATATAAGGTCCGTACCGACCATTCAGAATCTGCAAATCCGGTTCTTCATGAAATGTTTTAATAACCTTCTTTTCGGCAGCTTCGCGCTTGGCATTAATCATTTCAATCGCTCCTTCCAAGGTTACTTCCATCGGGTCTTCACCCTTGGGGATAGATACGAACACATTATTATGACGGACATAAGGACCAAACCGCCCCACTCCTACCGTCACTGTCTTGCCTTCATATTCACCCAAAGTTTTGGGGAGTTTGAACGAATCAAGCGCTTCTTCCAACGTAATTGTTTCTATCGAAAGACCTTTCGGCAAATGCGCAAACTTGGGTTTTTCCTCATCATCGGCTACCCCTATCTGTATCATCGGACCAAATCGACCGATTTTTACCGACACAGGTTTTCCAGTCACCGGGTCATTTCCAAGCATTCTTTCACCCACCTTATGCTCGCTCTTCGCATTCATGGTCTTGTCCACCAACGGATGAAAACCGTCATAGAAGTTCTTCATCACACTGGTCCATTCTTTCTCACCTTCCGCTACTTCATCAAACTCTTTTTCAACATTTGCGGTGAAATTATAATCCATAATTTCAGGAAAGAATGACATCAGAAAGTCATTAACCACAATACCTACATCAGTAGGCAGCAACTTAGACTTCTCATTCCCGGTCGTTTCCGTCTTGATGGTTTCGGTTATCTTATTTCCTTTCAGTTTCAATATTTCATAAGGACGTTTTACGCCTTCACTGTTTCCTTTTACCACGTAGCCACGTTGTTGGACTGTCGATATAGTAGGAGCATATGTAGACGGACGACCGATTCCCAGTTCCTCCAGCTTACGCACCAGACTGGCTTCGGTATAGCGCGGAGGACACATACTGAAACGCTGAGTAGCAGAAATTTCTTTATTTTCCAATGACTGTCCCTTGCTCAAAGGAGGCAATAAGCGGCTTTCATCCTCCTGCTCGTTATCGTCATCATAAGACTCTTTATATACACGCAAGTAACCATCAAAAATCACAACCTCGCCAATAGCAACGAAAGTTTCTTCACTATTACTGATAGAGATGGTAGCAGTGGTCTTTTCGAGTTCAGCCTCCGCCATCTGTGATGCAACAGTACGTTTCCAAATCAGTTCATACAGTTTCTGCTCTTGTGCTGTTCCTTCGATGGTCTCATTCGCCATATCCGTTGGACGGATTGCCTCATGAGCCTCTTGTGCACCTTTTGTCTTCGTTGCAAACTGACGTGTCTTTACATATTTTTCCCCCATCAGCGACATGACCGTCGACTTGCTGGCAGCCAATGCCAAATCCGAAAGATTCACAGAGTCGGTACGCATATAAGTAATTTGTCCGCTTTCATATAAACGTTGCGCCACCATCATGGTCTGCGCAACCGTAAATCCTAACTTCCGGGCAGCCTCCTGCTGCAAAGTAGAAGTAGTAAATGGAGCTGCCGGCGACTTTTTAACCGGACGGGTTGTAATATCTTCAATCGAGAAATCCGCATCCTTACACAATTCAAGGAATGCTTGAGCCTCTTCTTTTGTCTTGAAACGTTTGCTCAATTCAGCCCTTACTTCCGTTTTATTGCCATCGGCATCAGGAGCTTCAAATATAGCAGTTACACGATAAGAAGGTTCGCTGACAAAAGCATGCACCTCACGCTCACGTTCCACAATCAACCGAACGGCAACAGACTGCACACGACCGGCAGAAAGAGCAGGTTTTACCTTCTTCCATAAAATAGGAGAAAGCTCAAAGCCCACAATTCTGTCCAAGATACGACGCGCCTGCTGAGCATTTACAAGATTCTCATCTATGTCACGCGGGGTTTCAATGGCTTTTAATATCGCAGTTTTGGTTATCTCGTGGAATACAATACGCTTTGTCCTCTTCGGATCCAATTTCAACACTTCATATAAATGCCACGAAATGGCTTCTCCCTCACGGTCCTCATCGGATGCGAGCCACACCATATCGGCTTTTTTCGCCGCAGCTTTCAACTCACTTACCAGTTTTGTCTTATCAGGAGGTATCTCATAAGTCGGTTCAAATCCCTTCTCTACATTGATACTGAAGTCCTTCTTCTTTAAATCACGGATATGCCCGTAACTGGAAAGGACTTTATAGTCTTCTCCTAAGAATTTTTCTATGGTCTTGGCTTTTGCGGGTGACTCTACAATTACAAGATTTTTTTGCATGATATAATGTATTCCATTTTAATTAAGGGCAAAAGTAGAAAAAAAGCAGAACTACACCTATATAATAAGGTATGTTTCTGCTTTTTTTTCTTAAAAAGGCTCTTTTACAGAGCCTTTTTAACTAAAATCGGAAAGTAAGGCCACCTAAAACATTCAGTTTCTCAGCAGGATAACCTCCTTCATAATAGTATTGTTTGTTTAATAGATTATTCACATCCACAAAGATAGAGATGTCTTTTAATAATGCATAGGTAGCACCCACGCTCAGATTGCTGACAGGATCCACATCCTCTCCCTTACGCTTTACGTAATCATAACCCAACCGAAGTTTCAAGCCCTCCATTACCTTGGCATCAACTTTAAAGTTCAACTCCATTTCAGGCTTCATGGCAGCTATCGCATCATCGTCATGCTTGGTCGTCCAACCGTAATACACACCTTTTACCGATGCATCAAAATAGTCTTTATAACCATACTTCACTTCCGCACCTCCATAACCGATTTTTCCTTTATCCTGCACAAAACCCGTATATACAAATTGTCCTGCGGGCACTAACGTACAAAACAACTCATGTTTACGTATCTGATAACCACCAAATACATTAAACCATAATCCGCTTGTAGGAGACGCCTTAAAACCCAAAGTTGCATCAAGAGGAACATACGTCGCATCGAGTTGCTGCCCTATTCCCCAATAGGGAGAGATGCGGCTTAACATACGATAATCGTTTACCTGTCTGCCTCCCTGTGCATTCAAATAAAGAATATAACTATCCGAGAAAATATACTCTGCACGAATATCCGGAGCTACATCTATGCCGCTATTATTACCTGTCACCCAGTCGACATGCGCACCGAGATGCAGTCGCCAACTGTCTTCGTCAATGGCATAATAAGGATTCAGGCCTAACGAAGTATAATTCTTCATGAAGTCATCCGAATAGAATAAGTTATCCATTTCAAACTTAATACCCACACGCTGAATATCACTCAGTTTTCCCCATACATCACCTACTGTATGAATCATTTTTTCCGTGCTGCTCTCATCGGAAATTGCCGGGTATTTCTGCTTGAAATACTGAAAGCCCGTTTGTACTGTAAATTGCAGTGGCATCATTTCATCCGTAGAAGACAGGGCGACATGGAAATCTCCCAAAGTGTGATGCTGCTTATCATTCTCACCGGAAATAGAAGAAATCGGACTCAACATATAATTAAACACACGAGAATGAAGTCCTCCTCCAAGATGCAGATCCATATTCTTGAAGCTATGTCGGTATCCTACATTAAAAGAGGAAGAATAGAAACGCGATTTCCAATCATTATCAATCGCATCTTTCAGGGTACCATTCATACCGTCCAAAGAAGCAGCGACATTCAGCCGGTCATCTTTCGTGATGTCCCATACATACCCGGCCTTAAAATCCACATTACCATAATTACCGGCGCCGGCACGCACATATCCTCGTTTCGCCTTCTCCCATTCCCATTCACGAACAATGGGAAACATCTCCTCATAATTCCAAGCAGCCACAGGGCGCAAAGCCGTGGCATACTCAATTCCCTTCTTCATTACTGCCGGTTCCTCCACCTTGGGCAATACATTTATTTTGGAAGCATCCATGACAGTAGGGTTATACTCATTTTCCACTACCACAGTGCGGTTCAGTGTACTGTCTTGCTGTGCATATACAGCCGACAGAGGCAACAAGCCCACAAATGCTATAATTGCTATTTTCTTCATAATCTTTAATTTTCAGCATTTAACTTATTCAGTCTGCTCTCTATCATTCCTGCAATATCATCATCCGCCTGATAATTCTGCCTTAATGAAAGCAAATATTGTTTGGCATCCAGGTTGCGTCCTAATTTCATATAAACATCAGATAACAACACAAAGCTACGCGCCAGCCAATAAGTATGCGGAGTGCTGACCTCAATATAATTCAAGACTTCTTTCTCGGCCTGCCCTGTCTGTCCGGCATCAAAATAAATCTGTGCTACTTTATATTTCGCTTCCGCACCATATACATTGCGAGTATCTTTTGCCAAGATTTTCAAATCCTCCATAGCCCCTTCTGCTTTTCCTGCATCCAGATAAGCCTTTGCACGATAATAATGAGCCTCATTGGATAATTCGGGAGCAATTTTCGTCTCTGCCAGCAAATCCGTTGCCGCCAGAATGACCTCTTCTCCATTGCCCGACATATATGCACTACGAAGCACACCCGTCTTTGCCAATTGCCGGCGTTCCGATGAAACAGCCTTATCTTTCAGTTGCTTATAAACAGCCAATGCTTTTTCATAATCCTTTGCCGAATAAGCCATTTCAGCACTCATCATCATGGCATCTTCCGAATATTTATTATTGGGATAAGCCAAAACTTTGTCCAAATGTTCTGCCGCACTATTATAAGCCTTACGGTTATAATCTATCAATCCGACATAGTAATTGGCATTCAAGCTAAATGCACCTTCCGGGAAAGTTTGCAGATAGTGAGTAAAGCTATTGCGTGCTTCGTCTATTTCACCGCGCATATACACTCTTTCGGCAGCAACATAAGTCAACGAATCACGTTCGTTCACATCAAAATTGGCTCCACCGGGAATAGTAGAAGCAAAGTTGGCATACTCATCCACCTTGTTCAAATCAATATAAATAGATTTCAAATCCCTTTGGGCAAGACGAGCCTCCTCACTACCCGGATAATTAGTGATTACCTGCTTGTAAGCCTGAATAGCTTCCGGATACTTATCGCCCTGATAATAAAGTAAACCGATTTCATTAGCCGCCCGACGAGCCATATTGCTTTCCGGGAATTTCTTCAGCAAAATATTGAAACGGTTAATAGCATTCGTATGATCCTCCATTTGAACAAAAGCACGTCCTTGTTCATATAAAGCATCATCCAAATATTGAGACTCGGGATAATCTGCTATCAAACGATTTAAAATTTGTATCTTTCCATTATAATCCTTCTGCAAGCCACGGACAAAAGCCTCTTGATATAAAGAATAATCACCCAAAGAAGAATCTATCTCCACAGCACGGGCATAATCCTGACGGGCCGAATCAAAACGGCGGGCATAAAAGTTACAGTCACCGATGCGATTGTAAGCATCTGCCTGTACAGCACGGTCATTGACAGTTCCACGATCAACAAAACGGGTAAACCAATTCAATGCACCATTATAATTCTTTTGCTTAAAGTCAGTATAGCCAAGATTATAAAGTGCCAATCCGTACTCCCGGTTCGTCTTATCGGGAGCAAACTCCAAGTACCGGCGTAAATCATTTCCAGCCTGAGCATAATGCTCCAACCTGTAGTTTGCCTCACCACGCCAATAATATGCATCAGCCTTAGTAGCCATATTATATTGTCCGATTGCCAAGGAACGATTAAAATATTCTATCGCCTCATGAAAATCGGCATTAGCAAACGCCTGAGTACCGAGACGGAACAGAATCTTTTGTTTCGCTTCCATGATTCGTGCACCCGGATGCTCAATCTTTGCAATAGACTTCAGCGCAGCTTCGTAACTACGGGTATTCATATATACCTCTATCAAGTAATCATTTACCCGTTCGGCATACGGCGAGTTGGGAAATTCATTAAGGAAACGTTCGAACACCGTTACAGATTCAGCAAAAGGAGAATACGAAGTCTCATGTATACACAAAGCATAATTATAAAGAGCTTGTTCTTTCACCTGCGGATCAAATCCTGATGCAGAAGCCTGTTCAAAAGCCATTCTTGCCTGGTTGCGTTCCTTCAAGTTTAAATAGGCCAAGCCCATGTGCAAATATGCATTCTGAGATAAGGCATCGTTCACCGAAGTAGTTTCGCCCAATATAGCAGCCGCTTTTGAATAGACACCGGTATAATAATAACTCATACCCAACTCATACAGCGCTTTACGCTGCGGACGAGGCACTGCGACCTGATAACGTTCCAATGGTGCAATAGCCTCCTGATAATTATTCAGGCCGAAATAAGCCTCCCCCAAAACACGTTCCATCTGAGCCTCATCTTTATGGCCGGAATAAACCTGCAAATAATGAGCGGCCACCGAACGTGCCTGTTCATAATTACCTTTCAATAAATAAATTTCTCCTATATAATAGGGCACCAAAGATGAATATACGGCATCATCTTTCAAGGATAAAAAAGCATTTAATGCCTTGTCATACCGTTTCTCTACATAATCAATATAAGCCAAATTATAAATAGCATCCGATTGATAACGCGGGCTCACCTCTTTCAGTAAAAGGAACCATACGGAAGCATCACGCAAGTTTCCTTCCTTTAAATAAGAAGTGGCAAGGCGCATGGCACAATCATCGCGCTCTGCATCGGGCAAGGTCTCAATATCACACGCCCTAAACATAGCTATCGCCTCCTTATATTTACCTTCTTCAAAATACACCGAAGCAATCAAAGAACGTACCCTGTCTGTATATCGTGAATCAGGGTATTTATCCAGATAAGCCTGCAACAGTTCCACGCTGTTTTTTGACTTCAAGTCATACTCTCTGCATACCCTTCGGTATTCCTTATCACCCGCCACATCATCGGGAAGGATTTGTTGGGCCATGCCTTGCAAAGCACACCCACCCATCAACGCAGCTATTAATAAAGTCCTTTTCTTCATATTCTATATCTAATATTTATATTCTTTCAAAAAACGTTTTACTCCCTCACGCACAGAATCAAGACCAAATTCCTCCGGATTTACCTTGTCAAGCGGCATCCAAAAAGAATCCGCCACATCATCCATCGCTTCAATCCGAGTCGTATCTTTCACCGTACAAAGGAAAAACAGATCTAACGTATGTACCAAAAAGCCGGAATAAAGATATGTATTGGGCAACGAAAATAGATAGACCGCTTTTTTCACTTCAAGACCCGTTTCTTCCAACACTTCACGTGCTACACCCTCTTCACCGGTTTCATACATATCTATAAACCCTCCCGAAAGGTCTAATGTTCCTTTCGCGGGTTCTTTACCCCGCCGGCAAACCAATAATTCATTTCTCTCATTCAAGATAAATGCCACTGTAGCGGCACTTGAATTAAAGTAATAGACAAAGCCACAATCCGCACAGCGTTTGGACTTCTCATTATTTACCACAAAATGTGAAGAACCACATTTGGGACAATACTTGAATAGCTCTAGTGGATGCATAATTACTCCTTTTCTTTTATAGACACCGCAAAGATAGCTTAAATGACAGATAATTCATTAATTAAATCTAAAAGAAGAAAGAGAAAACACAATTCTTAGTACATTTGTTAGCAAATACAAATGTAAATCACTCACATGGAGATTGTCATAATTATCGCACTTATTTTACTAAACGGGGTATTCGCCATGTCCGAAATAGCCTTGATTTCTGCGCGTAAAAGCAGTTTGAACAATGATGTCCGTCACGGCAGTTCCTCCGCACGTATCGCTCTTAAATTAGCCAATGATCCGGATAAGTTTTTATCGACCATACAAATCGGAATTACGCTGATTGGTATCCTAACCGGTATCTATTCCGGCGATGTATTAGCATCTGATTTCAGCAAAGTGCTGGTTTCAGCAGGCGTTCCAATCGCTTATGCACATATAATAGCACAAATTCTGATTGTCATTTTAGTGACCTATCTCACCATCATCTTTGGAGAACTTGTTCCGAAACGAATCGGTATGAGCGCATCTGCACGTGCAGCCAAGCTATTGGCACGTCCCATGTATTGGCTGTCTGTCATAGCTTCTCCTTTCGTGTGGATTCTGGCAAAAAGTACTTCACTGATTTTCAACTTGCTGCATATCAACACTGCCGAAGAAAAGGTTACGGAAGAAGAAATCAAGTCTATGATTGAAGAAGGAGCCGAAAATGGCGAGGTACAAGAAGTAGAACAAGATATCGTAGACCGTGTTTTCTCGTTGGGCGACCGCAGCATCAATACCATTATGACCTATCGTAATGATATAGTGTCTATCGATATAGATATGGGAAACAAACAGATTTATGATATCGTATGCCAGCATTTATATCAGGTTTATCCGGTAACACAAGACAATACCTTGGACAATATCATAGGTGTGGTTTATCTGAAAGACCTTTTCGGTAAATTACAAGGGACGAACTTTAACCTGCGTGACGTTATTCGTCCGGCACAATACTTCCATGAAAACATGGATGTTTATAAAGTATTGGAACAAATACGCCAACACCATATTAAATACGGACTAATCTGCGACGAATTCGGTAGCCTTCAGGGAGTTATTACAATGAAAGATATATTGGAAGCATTGGTAGGGGCACTGCCCGGCGACTCTGAAGAGCCGGATATCATTCTCCGCAAAGACGGCAGTTGGCTGATAGACGGACAATGCTCTTTCTATGACTTCCTAAGTCATTTCGAAATGGAAGATTTATATCCTGAATATAACTACAATACATTGAGTGGACTTATTTTACAGCAGTTGGGACATATTCCCAAAACCGAAGAGCTTCTCCAATGGAACGATTTCCTTTTTGAAATTGTAGATATGGATGGGGCACGCATCGATAAGATATTGGTCACCCTGTCAGACAAAAACAAAGAAGATAAATAAAGGTATGCTACAAAGAGATTATATCATGCGTTTGGTTCGCCAATTTATAGAAGCACTGGAGAAATTGGTGGAAGAGAAGAAAAAAGAGGATGGCCCTGAGTTTCAACTAAAAATACAAAGTATCTATCGAGCCTATTTTAACCACAGCCACCACTTCTATTATGAGCAGGATGCAGAATATATCTTGACCGACCTGTCTCAAGACTATGAAGGGCAAGAGTTTCTGACCCGAATCGATATGTTGTCGGAGTTACTCTACCAGGATGCCCTGTTGAAAGAGCCGGACGAAAAGAAATATTTTTTATCAAAAGCGCTCTACCTAAAAGAGTATCTGGACACCCATAGTGACACCTTTTCTTTTGAGCGAAGAAACAAAATAAGTGAAATCAAGAAGTTATTAGAGATATAGACTAAAAAAATGCACTTTTTTTCAAAGAATCTATGTTTTTTCTTTCAAAATAGTAGATAAATTAAAAACTATTCCTATATTTGCTTACAGATTGACAACACTAAAATCAAAATATTATGGAGAAAATTGACAGTCTTGACAGACAGATTCTTGAAATTATATCTCAAAATGCCCGCATCCCGTTTAAAGATGTCGCGGCAGAATGTGGCGTTTCCCGTGCCGCTATTCACCAACGCGTACAAAGATTAATTGATCTGGGGGTTATTATCGGTTCGGGATATCATGTAAATCCTAAGAGTCTGGGTTACAGAACTTGTACTTACGTGGGAATCAAACTTGAAAAAGGTTCAATGTATAAAGCTGTAGTAAATGAATTAAAAAAAATTCCCGAGATAGTGGAATGTCATTTCACCACCGGTGCATACACTATGCTGACTAAAGTATACTCTCGTGACAATGAACATTTAATGGATATATTAAACTCCAGAATCCAAGAGATTCCCGGTGTGACAGCTACCGAAACAATGATATCTTTGGAACAAAGTATCAAGAAAGAAATTCCCATCCAAACCGAAAAATAATGGAATGGCTGACTGAATACCATTTAAGTGGCATTGCCATCGGCATTTGCACATTTCTGATAATCGGTCTTTTCCACCCCATTGTGGTCAAGGCTGAATATTATTGGGGAACACGCTGCTGGTGGATTTTCCTTCTTTTAGGAATAGTCGGCATCATCTGCTCAATCTTGATTAGCGACATACTTATTTCTTCACTCGCTGGCGTTTTCTCGTTTTCCTCCTTTTGGACTATAAAAGAAATCTTCGAGCAACGGGAACGCGTACTGAAAGGCTGGTTTCCGATGAACCCCAAGCGAAAACACGAGTACGAAGAAAAATAAATTTCTATTTTCCGGGCATTTCAAGTATAATGAGAAATACCCGGAAAATAATACCCTTCCTGCAAGGACAACTTATCACTATAGAGAAAAAAGATTCTCATAATGTCATTGGCGGCTACTCTATTTGCCATATTTTTCTTATTTTTGTGGACAACATCTAATATAAACTGAGGAAAAACAACATGAGATATAAATATTTATTACTCTTATTTGCACTATTGGCATTAAATACTCCCATTTTTGCTGAATATTTCAGGCATATTGGATTATCCGAAGGATTGACGCAGCCATCGGTAATGGCTATATACCAAGATCAATTGGGAAGAATGTGGTTTGGTACAAGAGAGGGAATAAATTTGTATGATGGCAAACGGATTACTTCTTTCAAAGGCTGGTGCAACGCTTCCGATGATTCATCGCCTATTTGGTTAGGAAATGAAGTCTCATCCATTGTCGAAGACAAGCAAGGGAATATTTTTTTCTTAGTCGACGATGATATTATAAAATTTGATATACAAACAGAGAAATTCAGTCGTATTACCAAAGGTAGCCGCATTCCCGTTTTAACATCACTTGAAGGAGATTTGTGGTACATGAGACGTGATTCCTTATTCAAATGCCCTGCAGGAACCACGGAATCAACCTTCATGCTAAAAACCGGAATTACTTCTCCCATTACCTGCCTGACAATGTTGCCCAATAAAATCTGTATTGGCTCGCACGACGGAATTTTCTTCTATGACCGCTCCAGCGGAAAGGAAACACATGTACTCAAAGGAATTGATATCTACCGCATTTTTGAAAGTTCACAAAAAGAACTTTGGATTGGAACAAGAATGTATGGATTATACAGAATTAACCAAAAAGGAGAAATCAGACAAGTACCTTTCAGTCCGGGCTCTCCTATGGGAATCAGCAGTTGGCAAATTCGTGATTTTGTAGAAGACGGTGAACATAATATATGGTTTGGAACCTTTGACGGATTACATAAATACAGTTCGAAAACAGGGCAGTATTCTCTTATCCAGATTCCCAAATATGTAGGAGGATTAAACCACCCATCCATCTTTTCCCTTTGCAAAGATTTACAAGGCACTATCTGGGTGGGAAGTTATTTTGGAGGAGTAAACTATTTCACTCCCAAGCAGGACAGTTTTGTACACTACGACTATGACCAAAACGCCACTAAAAACCAATATTATTCATATATAGGCGATATCGTAGTCGACAAGAATGAACACGTTTGGCTCAGTACAGATGGAGGAGGAATCAGTTGCACCGACAAAAACTGGAACATTATCCATCAATTTACCGCCGGAGAAAAAAACTCAATTCCCCACAACAACATAAAAAGTATATGTTACGACGAAGAAAATGCATGTTTATATATAGGTACTTACTTAGGGGGATTGTCACGTTATGACTTGCAAACCGGACAATTCTACAATTACCTGGAAAGAAGAAAAGGAGAACCCAATACCCCGAACGAAGTTGTCTTTCATGTAAAAATGTGGAAAGGCAAATTATATTTATCGGCACGCAACGGTGTATTCTCATTGGATACCAAAACACAACAGTTCCAAAAACTGCATATTCCGACGGCCTATTATGAAAACTTTGATATAGACCCGGAAGGATATTTATACCTGAATGGAACATTTAATCTGGTATTCATGCATTTAGACTCACTGAAGGCTTCTTATGTTCCGTTGACACAAAAAGGATATAATGCCAAAATAACTCGTATCCTGGCAACTAATAACGGTGCCTATATCAGCACATTAGGAGGCGGACTGTTCTTTTATGACAAGAAAACTCATAAAACAACCCATTACACGGCAGAAGAGCATCAGCTTCCCAGCAACTTTTGCTATAATGTTTGCTTATCTCCCAGCGGGAATATACTGATAACCAGCGACAAAGGAGTGACAAGCTATTCTCCCGAAAAAAACAGTTTCACCACCATCAATTTGATGGAAAACTTTCCAACAGCACACATCATAAGCGGTTGTGGCATCTTTGCCTCCAACCAGAAGCGCATTTATGTAGGTGATACCAAAGGGGTAACCTCCTTTTCGGAAGAAGAGTTTCACAAAGCCAATACATTTCACCATAACCCCAGCCTCTATTTCTCGGAACTATGGATAAATAATCAACAAGTAGTGGCAGGAGATGAAACCGGAGTACTCACCAAGGCTTTTCCATATACCAAAAAACTCAAGTTAAACCATAACCAGAATAATCTGATTTTCAGCTTTGCCCTGCCCGATTATGAGCAGCAGTTATCGCAAAAGCAGTTCCAATATAAGTTAGACGGTTTCGATAAAAAATGGATTAAGACCAGCCAGACAGAAGTGCATTACACCAATCTTGATCCCGGCACTTATACACTGCGAGTGGCCGCCATTAATAACAGCAGTAATCAAAGTGGAGATATCACAGATAAAGAAATCAGTATACAACTGACCATCTCCGCTCCCTGGTATGCCACATGGTGGGCATCATTGCTCTATATCATTAGTTTCATAGGCTGCCTTTACTATTTTATATCCAGCCGCGTTGCCAAACGCACATTGGCACTTTCATTAGAGAAAGAACGCTTTGAGAAACAGCAGATAGAGCAGCTCAATCAGGAGAAACTGGTATTCTTCACCAATGTCAGCCATGAATTCCGCACCCCTCTAATACTGATAATCAGCCATATAGATATCATCTTGCAAAAATCGTCACTGAGTCCTTCTATCTATAACCAGATACTAAAAATCAGAAAGAACGCACAGCAAATGAGCAATCTGATTTCAGAGCTGCTTGAGTTCCGAAAGTTGGAACAAAACCATAAAACATTGCAGATATCCCAGCAAGACATCACCTCATTCTTGAAAGAAATTTATTTTTCATTTGTTGATTATGCCCACTTGCGTAATATCAATTATGTTTTCCAGTTATCGGAAACTCCTACACAATGCTGGTTTGACAGCCAGTTGCTTGAAAAGGTATTCTTCAATTTATTGTCCAATGCCTTCAAATATACTCAGGATAATGGAAATATTGTTATAGCCGGACGCACAACAGACAACGAAGTAGAAATCAGTATATCCGACACAGGAGCGGGTATCGCCAAAAATGATGTTTCACAAATATTCGTACGCTTCTTCCAGGCAAACAACCAGAAGCCGGGTGAATATTCATCGCCCGGTACCGGTATCGGCCTTGCTTTATCCAAAAGCATCATTGAAAAACACCATGGCACGATAACTGTCGACAGCACACTGGGCAAAGGCACTACATTCACAGTCCGGCTTCCCAGAAACGTAGATGTTTTCCGTGAAGACAAGAACATACAGCTATCCGACCCGCAACAAGAAAGCGCCATTGTACCCGGTTCTTTGGATGTTTTGCCCGAAACCGATGCATATCCAATGGAACCGGTCCATACAGAAGGGACGGGAGAGAAAGCGCACACCGTATTATTAGTGGAAGATAATGAAGAACTGCTCCAACTATTAACGGAACTATTCTCTCCATTTTACGAAGTGATTTGCGCCACCAATGGAGAAGAAGGCTTAAAACAAGTATATGAGCATAAGATAGATTTAATTATCAGTGATATTATGATGCCCAAAATGAGTGGTACGGAGATGTGTCTGCAGATTAAGAACAATATCGACTACTGCCACATACCTCTTATTTTACTTACTGCCCTTAATTCTACTGAACAGAATATTGAAGGACTGAACCGAGGTGCGGACGACTATATCACCAAGCCTTTCCATGCCCAATTATTGTTAGCACGTGCCAACAACCTGATTAGAAGCCGTTTGCTCATGCAGCATCAGTTCGATAAGAAACCGATATCCGAAATCGATTTAACCTGCATCAATCCATTGGATAAGGATATTCTGAAACGAACGGCAGAAAGCATTGAACAACATATTGATGATACGGAATATGACATTCCGGTGCTTTGCAAAGAAGTAGGTATCGGACGTTCACTCCTTTATACCAAATTTAAAGCATTGACCGGCATGACGCCTAACAACTTTATCTTGAATTACAGACTGAAACATGCCGCTACTTTATTACAGCAATATCCCGACATTCCTATCGCAGAGGTCAGTGACCGTTGCGGATTTAGCTCACCGGTATATTTCAGCCGTTGCTTTAAGAACCAATATGGATGTACTCCGCAAAACTATCGCAAGGAAAAGAAAGCGGAAAATTAACTCAAAGACTATCCGGCTCAATTTAAAGACGGAGCCTGACACAATGACATATATACGTGCAGGCTTATGCGTACGTACGTATAGCCCGATGCGTACGTACGTGTGGGCTTACGCGTATATATGCGTGGACTGATGCCACCGTATGTGTGAAGACTGACGCCTACGTGCACATTAAAAAATAGAAAGCCTACACTGAATGATGCAAAAAGACCTTGATGTTTTTAAAAAAGCTCGGTATGTTTTTTAAAAAGCTCGGCATCTTTTTCAAAAAGCTCGGGGTGTTTTTGTAGGGACAGATGTATCTCACCCTCACCAAGTCGGTCATTCCCTCTTCTCCATTCATCCTTACATTTTAATTATTATACACTGGCTATCAGATGGTTAAAGATGAAAGCACATCCCCTCATCCTCCCTTCAGCCGCGCTTCCGAGTCCCTTCATAATCTGCCTTCAGCAATTTCCTTTTTTGCGAATGAAGGGAGGCTGAAGGGGTGGTGACGAGATGCCCATTCACTACCGGAGCCCCCATCAGCAGGGCGTTTCAACGGTTTATGAAAGGAGGAAGGAAGAAGCGGATTTCCGGTTGTAGGGAGAATAAGCACAGTTGTTTTTTGTGGATTCAGCAATCAATGTGGAACTATCCGCAATCAAATGCCGGGAATTTCCTCTGAACTTTTATTTCAAGATATAATCAGTACGTGCCTGTGCAATACGAAAAGAATCAGAATATATAAAAACGGCTGAGCCCATCTGCATCCAGATAAACTCAGCCATATTCTGTCTTAGCCTATGATTTTAAACAATTAGTATTCCCATCCCGGTGTGCGTGTCAAATTCGGATTAAGCTCTATTTCGCTCTTAGGTACAGGCCATGTATACCATTGATCGCCTATCCAATCATAAACAGTACCACCTGTGCTTTCTGAACCTCCCCATGCATGTTGAGCAACTTTTTCATCAAATTTAGTCTCTTTCAATGTGCGCCAACGCATTTCGTCGAAGAAGTTAACACCCTCGTTTACAAATTCGCGGCGACGTTCATCGCGTACATAGTTGCGGGCTGTGGTTTGGTCGGAGAAGCTAGAAGCCATTGTAGGTATGCCAACACGGTCGCGCACTTCTTTTACCTTACTCATAGCACCTGACAAATCACCTTTTTCAACAAGAGCTTCAGCCCACATCAGCAATACATCGGCATAGCGGATGATAGGCTCGTCCACCGGATTCTGTTCACGACGTTGATATTCCAGGCCTTCGCCAATGAACTTACGGTGGATATATTTAAATTCAGCCTGTGCATTCATGAAGCCTGAAGCATAATAACTATCTGGCAAGTTAGGATTAGCATTAGGTTCGGCAGATGCTTGGTCAGCATAATATTTTCCAGCTACCGGCCAGCGGAAAGTATACCATGCTTCTGCAGTTGAGTTACTGTTTACACCTAAATAATCAGCATAAGGTGTTACCACATTATAAGCCAAACGAGGGTCACGATGAGCGTAAGCTGTTTTCAAACGAGCCTCATTGCCTTCGGGTAAATAAATTGCCTGAATTTCTTCGGGCAACTTAGCCAATTCTGTGTCAATAGCTTTAGTCACAGTCGAATGAATTTCCTGACCATTTACATATTTATCACGAATAAAGAAAACCTTGCGGTATTTGGTGTGACCTTCTGCAGCTTCCATATCTGTTACTTTCTTCCAGTCGGACAAATAATCTTCCCAAGCGAATTTCTTTACTGTCTGTCCATCTACTTCTTCATAGAGATTTACGACCGCAGGAGTAACCTGCAAGTCTCCCCAGCATCCGCGAGAGTCTTTTGCACCTTGAGTAAATGCTGCACAATATTTTTGTATACCCGTACCATATCCAGTAGGATCTTCAATATACTGTACGCTAAGAATCATTTCTTCACAACGTTCGTTTGCAACCTTAAAAAGCTGTCTATAGTTAGGAAACAGTTTATAACCACAATCTCCTACTTTAGCAAAATCTGCAATAGCTTTATCATATTCTTTTGTTAATAAGTAGGCCTTACCACGTAGTGCATAAGCTGCACCCTTACTTACGCGTCCTTCACCTTGAATCTGATTATCCGGCAGATTAGGTTCAGCTATGGCATCACTTAAGTCTTGAATTACTTGTGCCCATACTTCCTGTTCAGAGCTTTGCCCTTTGTTACATTCAGACGGATTGACAGGCTCCGTATAAAGAGGTACACCTAGGCCACCATTACCGAAAAGAATATTCAGACGGTCATAAAAAAAGGCACGTAACACCTTACATTCAGCTACAAGACGCGCTTTTTTAGCATCATTTATAGGAGCATTCTGAATACCGGCAATAGCTGCATTCGCACGGTGTACTCCATCATACATCCATTGCCATGTTTTCAAAAAGAAACCATTGCTAGGATTTACCGATTTGGTAAATAGGTTTTGCATACCATATTCTCCCTGTCCTGCCATGCCTAATGCATCATAACCGTAGTATCCGATCATGGCATTAGCACCAATAAACTTATCTCCATGGAAGGGTCTCTGTAATGAATAATACACGCCAATAACCCCTTGGTCTACACTTTCTTCTGTGGTCCACATTGTTCCACTGGAAAGTTTATCATATGGCGCAGTGTCCAAAATGTCTGTGCAAGCCGTTGAAGTTCCCAATACAGCTGCTAATGCTAATAAATTGAATATCTTTTTCATGTTCGTTTCTATTTAATTAAAAGGTTACAGATAAACCGCCGGAGAACATTCTGGCAATCGGATATACAGCAAGTGAGCTGCCCAATTCAGGGTCTACACCGGGGAATCTGCTTGATTTGATAGTCAGCAGGTTTTCACCTGATACAAATACGCGCATATTACTGATTTTGGCAGGTGCAATCCATTTTTTAGGCAATGTATAGCCAATTTGCAGCGATTTCAACTTGAAGAATGACGTATTATACAAATAGAATGTATTTGACGGAGTCGTACCGCCAGAACTTAACAGACGTGGGTATTCGTTGTAAATGCTGGCATTGGGATCGGCAGCAGGGTCATAAGAAGAACCGATAATAGTTCCATTTTCATTTCTGATTATACCGGCATGAGACGCTTCAGAGTCATAAGAGTAAAATCTGCTCCATGCATCTCCGGGCAATGCATCACCCACGTTGGTAATCAGTGAACCGTTGGCTCCTTTTGAATTGAGGTAATGATAACCGCCAAAACGTCCTGACCATATCATACTGAAATCGAATCCACGCCATGCAGCAGTGATATTCAAGCCCAAAGTCACTTTTGGAGTACTACTCTTGCCGGTAAATTCACGGTCATCATCGTTACCATATTTACCATCACCGTTCACATCATCCATAATCAAATCACCATACCATAGATTAGAACCGTCAGAACCGATATTTTTCAAGTTATTATTGAATGTATATCCGGCAGCCATCATAGCAGCTACCCAGTCGAGGTCAGCTTTAGTGCGAATCATACCATCACGAGGACCACCTTTAGGATTTACACTGCCGTCAGCTAATTTATATGAGCCATCTCCTTTATAAGGGCGACGTAAGAAATATTCGTCTATCATATGTCCTTCTACGCGACGCGTATCTCCACCGGTAGATACATCAGCCAAGTTTGTATACCGCCATGTCGGATTACCCCAAATATCTTTAGTATCTTCATCTAATTCATATTGCAGTGCGCCTTTAAAGTCAGTTACCTTATTCTTGTTGAAGGCAAGATTGACACCAATACCATAACGGAAATCATTTATTTGATCATTCCATCCCAAATTAAATTCAAAACCATGGTTAGTCAAGCTTGCTGTATTAGACATAGGTGCACTGATACTTCCCATTGTCTTATAAATAATAGAGTTAGTAAGAATGTCCGATGTTTTACGCAAGTAGAAGTCTGCTTCAAGAGTCAAGCGTTGATTCAGGAAAGAGGCATCCAAACCAAAGTTATAGGTGGTCACTTTTTCCCATGAAAGTGCAAGATTTTGAATAGACGATTGTATCAGACCGTTTTGTACTCTTTCATCAAATACATTATTTACTTTCTTATAAAGTGCCTGCCAGTCATAGTTGCCACCAACGGTATTTCCCAAAGAACCGTATGAAGCACGGATTTTCAAACTATTGACAGTATTCTTCAATGGTTCAAAAAAGGCTTCCTCACTTATACGCCATGCAGCAGAACCGGAAGGGAAGAAACTGCTACGATGTCCCGGAGCAAATTTTGAAGAAGCATCCGAACGGAAGCTGGCTTCAAGCAGATATTTTCCATTATAAGCGTAATTTATACGGCCAAAATAAGAGATTATTGCATTAACCGACTTGGCACTACCACCGATGGAATTCATTTCCGCTCCTGAGGTAATATCTGTAATACTCCAATCTATCAAGCCTTTCTTTTCTGCGCTAAATCCTGTGGTTTCACCGCGATATTGTTCGTAACCGAAAAATGCGCCCACATCATGTTTGCCAAAAGTATTGTTATAACGTAACAACAGGTCAGCTGTATAACTGGTAGACTCATAAGCATAACGGTAAGTTGTCGCTTGGTCCAGTACCCCGATTCCTTCTTTCGGAGTATCAAAGCTTTCACGGAAACTATAACGTGGTAAATTCTGTGAATGGTGTTCATCATGACGAGAGTATTGACTCCAGTTGAATTTAGCTTCTGCAACAAGACCTTTCAATAGCAATTCTATATTGGCATACCATGTAGTATTAAGACGTGTGTAAGTATTTTGTCCACCCTGATAAGCCACCTGTTGTAGGATATTATCTTTTTGGGTTACTTCCGGATGTTCACTGGCGCCATATTTTCCATTATAAATAGGTGTCATTCCCGGCCACGCCTGAAGTAAATAGGTCATTGAAGTACTTCCCGGATCCTTAAATTCTTTTGTTCCATAAGTTTGTGTACCAAAAGTGATAATATCGGCAATCTTTGTTTCTATATTAGCACGAATATTGAAACGCTCCATACTGGTATTATCCAATGTTCCCGGATTATTCTGATAACCGAGCGACAACAGATAAGTAGTGTTTTTACTACCACCGGATACATTTACACCATATTTTTGGTAGAATGCAGGCTGGAAAAGAATTTGTGCCCAGTCTGTATTGGGATAAGCCAACCAATTAGGTATCTGCTGTCCTGTCACCGGATTGGTATAAATTCCATTAGGGTTTTTATCTGCTTCACGCCACTCCTCAATACTCTCCCAGCTATAGTCAGGAGTGTTAGCTGTAGGATTGGCATTTAATTTAGCAATATTATGCAACTCCATGAAATCAGCTGTACTTGACATCAGCTTAAAGTCAGTAATCGGCTTTTCCTGTGCAAACATTGCAGTAAGGGTTACTTTGGGGCTCTCGTCTTTCTTTCCTTTTTTAGTCGTTACCAAAATTACACCATTGGCTGCACGCGAACCATAAATAGCTGCTGCACTGGCATCCTTCAAAATAGAGATACTTTCCACATCATCCGTATTTAACGGACCCATATCAGCTTGTACTCCATCGACTAGAATCAAGGGGCTACTATTATTGAATGAGCCTTGACCACGTACCTGTATACCAATGCTCTCGTCACCAGGATTACCACTACCCTGAGTTACGCGCACACCCGGAGCGGCTCCAACCAAAGCCTGTCCAAGGTTCATTACAGGACGGTTAGCTATTTTTTCAGAATTAACCGATGATACAGAACCACTTAAGTTAACTTTCTTCTGCACACCATAACCTACGACAACAACTTCATCCAAGGTCTCAGAATCTTCTACCATTTTAATATTTAATGTTTGGGTAGTAGAAGTAATTTTCACTTCTTGCATATTATATCCGATATAGGATATTTGTAAAGTACTGTTTAAAGGGACGTTTAATGTGAACTCGCCATTGAAGTCTGTGATGACACCATTTGTTGTTCCTTTTTCAACTACATTGGCACCAATAATTGGCTCTCCTGTTTCATCAACAACTGTACCTTTGATTGTTTTTTGCTGCATGATACTTTGTACCATATCAGCATGAGGCGACGGAGAATTTCCGTTTGTAGCCCATACAGAACCGCTAGCAATTAAAGCTAACGACGCTCCCAACACCATTTTCTTTGGTAGAGAGCAGTAATGTTTGACATTCCTTCTCATAGAGTTTTAATTTAAAGTTAGTTTTTAAAACTCTGCAAATTTCTATTAAAATAAGTAGGAAGGCTGTCTAAATTATCCAAACTAACT